>NZ_JBFRGS010000020.1:0-91518 GCF_052115465.1 Allobosea sp. 2RAB26
ACGGCGATCTCGTCGCCGCCCTCGGCGACCGCAAGCTCCAGCCCGGAATGCCGGTCGAGGTCTTCATCACCACCGAGGAACGCACCGCGCTCTCGTTCCTGACGAAACCCTTCGCCGACCACGCCAACAGGATCTTCAAGGAGAGGTGAGGCGACCGGGACACGTCTCTGCTCAAGCGCCGCGATCACGAGCCATGCGCGCGCATCGAGGCCGGAAACGTCATGCTGAAACGCGTGCCGACGCCTTTGGTACTGACGACCGCAATCAGGCCGTGATGCATGGCCACGATGCTTTTCGTGATCGACAGTCCAAGGCCGAGCCGTCGCTCGGAGCTCGATCGGGAGCGGTCGCCGCGGAAGAAGCGATCGAAGACATAGGGCAGGTCCTCAGCCTCGATGCCGTCGCCGCCATCGGCGACAGCGACGACCACGCTGTCGCCGTCGCGATGGGCTGTGATGTCGATGAACTGGCCAGGTGGCGTATGCGACAGGGCGTTGCTCAAGAGATTGCTCAAGGCTCGCCTGAGCAGCATGGCGTGGCCCACGATCACGAGCTCGGGATCGGTTCTGATCTGGAGCTCGATGCCCTTCTCCTGGGCCAGCGCCGAATAGAACTCGTGCACGTTTGCGATTTCTTCGGCGAGGCGCACGGGCTCCATCTGAAGCTGGACCTCGTCGCTGTCCGCCCTGGCCAGAAAGAGAAGATTGTCGACGATCTGCGCCATAGTCTGCATGTCGTCTCGCGTGTTCTCCAGAACGTCGCGATAGGAGGCCTCGTCGCGCGATTTCGAGAGCGCCACCTCGACATTCAGCAGCATGCGATTGATGGGGCTGCGCAGTTCATGGGCGACGTTGTCGGCATATTGCCGGAGACGCGAATAGGCGCCCTCGAGCCGGTCGAGCATATGGTTGAATTCCAGGCCGAGATGGGCCAGCTCCGTCGGCAGGCCGGCCGTGACGAGGCGCTCATTCGCCGTCGCGCGCTCGATGCTCGCGGTTGCGTGGATCACGCGCCGCAGCGGCGAGAGCTGGCGCCGAATGATGAACCAGCCCACCAGGGCGCATAATGCGCCGGACAGCAAGATCACCGTGACGAGCACGTCCCTGAAGCGGTCGATCGCCATGTCATCGAGTGTCGTATCCATGGCGACCTGGACGACGGTGTCCTTTGGCCAGCCTTCCGCCTGCAGCGGCACAAGCGCGCTGTGCGCCCGAAACCTGAAGCCGTTTTCAGTAATGGTTTCATAATGGGGCGTTGCACCGGGGGCTGGCGTCTGGAAGCGCGTGGCCGGTAGCCGCTTGTCCATGTCCGGTGTCGCCAGCACCAGGTCCGGAAGATTCGTCAACACACGGATCAGGACCTGGCGGGGCCCATCGGCGGCCTCGCTCAGCTCATGCGCGATCATGGCGGTGTCGGGCTTGGACGTCTGCAGGAGAGACCGTATTTCGATGAGGTGCTGCTCGAGAACCTGATCCTCCGTCCACTGCACCGTCGCGCGGACGGCATCGTACAGGACGAAGGCGGCCACCAGGACCAAAGTGAAGGCCGAGGCGCAGAACCAGACCGTCAGGCGGCCTGCGATCGATGCTGGCACGCAGCGGCTCAGCAGGCTACTGGATGACATAGCCGCGCCCGCGGATGGTGTGGATCAGCTTGCGGGGAAAGGGGTCGTCGATCTTCTGTCGCAGGCGGCGGATGTTGACGTCCACGACATTGCTGTCGCAGTCGAACATCATGTCCCAGACCTTGTCGGCAATGAAGGTTCGAGACAGCACATCGCCGCGATGGCGCAGGAGCAGTTCGAGCAGCAGGATTTCCTTGGGCGAAACCGGGATCGGCGTGCCGCCGCGAGTGACCTTGTGGCGCTGGGGATCGACCTTCAGATCATCGAATTGCAGGATCTCGGCAGGAACGGAACTGGCCCGGCGCAAGACTGTCCGGACGCGTGCAAGGAGTTCCGCGAAGGCGAATGGCTTTGTCAGGTAATCGTCAGCGCCCAGAGTCAGGCCCTTGACGCGCTTTTCGATCGCATCCTGCGCCGTCAGCATCAGGATCGGCATGCGCTGGTCGGCCTGCTTCAACACCTGCAGCACCTGCCAGCCATCCATGCCGGGCAGGTTCACGTCGAGGATGACGATATCGTAGCGTCCACCCGGGGCTTCCGTGACGGCGTCCAGGCCATCATGCACCATGTCGGCGACAAAGCCTTCCTCGATGAAGGCCTTGCGCAGGATCGCCGCGGTGCGGACGTCATCTTCGACGATCAGGAGTTTCAACTGTGCGCAGCCCTCCTGTGCACTCCTGAAGGCTGGCGAAGACGCTGCCGCGGCCCATTGCGAAATGCTCCGCCACTGTAGCACAAAATGAACCGCGCGCTTTACGAACTTTGGGAGTGGTTAGTCTCGTCGTTCGCCTGCGAAAACCATGCGCTTGCCTCAGGGCTGCAATGCGCGGCTTCAAAGCGCAGTTCTGGGACAGAATAAAACCTCCTCTTCGGTTCCCGCGAAAATGACAATTCTGTTAACTGGGCGTCATCGATGCGTCATTTCGCGTTCGCTAGCCTGCTCCTCATAGCCAGGTGCCTGTGTCGCGTGAGTCGTGAAGTCGTTCTGATCAAGCCGCAGTTCGTATTCTTGCGGCGTTCGCCGGCAATCGGAACTTCAGCCACACTCTGACCAAAAGCACTTTCACGCTTGAGGAGGTATCAATTGGTGTTTTGGGATATATGGTAGTCTTATGATGTGAATCTATAAGTATAATTCTCTATATTACGATATTCAAATGAAATTGCACAGCAGTAATAGACAATATTGCTTCGGGGTAATAAATCTATGGGGGCAGGGTCATGGCGGACCGATCGATCGCTATAGTCGATGATCACCCGATGTTGATGGAGGGGATCGCTGCGTTTCTGAAACGACGGGGCGGTTTCGCGCTCGCCGCGACCGGGAACGCTGCGGACGATATCGTCTCTATCACCTGCACCCATCAGCCCGATGACATGATCGTCGATCTGGGCATGGCAGGGGATGTTTTCAAGGCGATTGCGGAGGCATCCAGGATCTCCCCCAAGACGAAGATCATCGTGTTCACGGCCTCGGCCAGCACGGATGATGCGATCGGGGCCCTTGATGCCGGGGCGAAGGGCTATGTCCTGAAAGGCGGCCCGGGAGACGACCTCATTCAGGCCCTTCAATGCGCGCAGCGGAACGATGTCTATGTCAGTCCCTCGTTCGCGACCAAGCTGATCTGCGCCTTGAAGGACAAGGCGCTCGAACGACAGAAGCCGGCCTGCAACAGGCTCAGCGTCCGCGAGGAGCAGATCGTCAGGCTCCTGCTTTGCGGGATGATGAACAGCGAAATCGCGCGCGAGCTTTCGCTCAGCAACAAGACCGTAAAGAGCCACATGACCACGCTGATGGCCAAGCTGAACGCCCATAACCGCCTGGAGGCGCTCATCGCCGCGCAGAAGCTGGTTGCTGCGGCGAGCATCCCGGCGTCCAGCCGATACCGCCTGTGAAGGACGGCAGGTCCTGCCGGCTTTACCGAGGCTGACCGGGTTGGGGCGTCGCGGAAACCCATACCTACGCATCGGTGGCCGATGTGAAGCCCGATTCCCAGCGGCCGATCCGAGGCGGCAGCGCATGGCGCAGGGTAAGCGACGATTGGGTCGGAAGTCTGCGAAGCGGTTCAACCTGATCCTCGATCTGCCAGGGGCGGGCTATCGCAGGTTGGCGCCCGATGAGACGTCAGCTTGCGAACCGGAATCGAAGAGCAGGATCGCCCGTTGCGGGCCTGGCTCGTCGCCTTCATCATGGGCTCCGACAACGGGAGCAGCACTGAACATGGTCGATCGAGCGCTCTACGATGATCCTCTGGTCAGCGCTGCTTATAGCAAACTGCGATCCCGGCCAGGGCGCCCTAATGAGGTTATCGAGCAGCCCGCGTTCCTATCGTTGATGCCTCCGCTTCAAGGAAAGGATGTCGTTGACCTGGGTTGCGGTACCGGCGGCTTGGCACGATTGGCTCTCGAACAAGACGTGCGTTCGGTGAAGGCCTTCGACGCTTCGGAGCAGATGATCCGAGAGGCGATCAAGCTCGGTGGCGACGCTCGTGCGTATTATGAGATAAGCCGGATCGAGGATGTCGAGCTTCCCGATCGCAGCGCTGATGTCGTCGTTAGCGGACTTGCTCTGCACTACATCCATGACTTCGTGACACTGTCGAGACGTGTCAGAGGGTGGTTGAGAGAAGGAGGAAGCTTCATTCTCTCTGTTGAGCACCCGATTATGACGTGCGCCTCCCGGCAATGGGCCGAGGCGGCTGACGGCACCCGGCAGCATTGGCCGGTGGATCGCTATCTTGATGAGGGACCGCGGCTTGTACGCTGGCTCGGTGCCGACACGCCAAGGGAACATCGTACCGTCGCCAGCTACGTAAATGCCCTAATCGACGCTGGCTTGATCATCCATCGGCTCCTCGAACCTGGGCCCGATCCTGCTTCATTGCAGCAATGGCCGAAGCTGGCTGACCATGTCCGGCGCCCATCGTTTCTGATCATTCGAGCTGATCATCCGGTGGCCTGACGCGGTCCGGCCTGCCGCAAAAGTACCCACCACTGGTGCGGCCGAACCCGGGTTCAGGCAGGGCTGCGCGGAGCCGATCGCTCCAGGAAGCAATGGGTCTCGGAACGCCCGGTCTCCGCAAAGCCATGCCTGAGATAGAGCGAGCGAACCGGGTTCCAGTGGAGGTGTTCCAGCCGCACGGGCAGGGCAAGCGCGTCCGCGAGCGCAAGGCAATGACGCAGAATGGCCGTGCCCGAGCCCTGTCCGTGAAAGGCCGGCAGGAGATAGAATTCGCCGAACCGGACATGATCCGGCATCACCATCAGGGATAGCGTCCCGATCGACTGGCCGGCGCGCCTGATCAGGAAGAACGGCTTGTCCTCGACGCGGCGCTGGTGAAGGCCCCGTTGGAATGCCTCGTCCCAGGGCCAGCGGCGACGGATATGAGGCCCCATCGCTTCGCGCTTGGCCTCGAAGGCGAAGTCGCTGGCCTCCTGGGTCCGGGGCAGGCGCGGAAAGGCGTAGTCAGGCGGAAGATCGGGCAGGTCCATGAGGCTGAAGCCTAGCGCTATTTCAGGGTTGTCTGGAGTGGGTGATCCTGCCTTTTGCCGGGCGTCAGGGAGATCCATACTGACGCGTTGGTGGCCGATGTGAAGCCCGACGCCGTGTTGCCGATCTGAGGCGGCAGCGCATGATGCAGGGGTGAGCGACGGTTTCAGATCGGAATTCTGCCGCGAAGCTTTGCCTGAGGACGCTGCTCATCTGATCCTGGCGTAACTGAAACAGTCCCGTGGCTCGTCGCTGATGTTCGGATGAACGGTCCAAAGTCGGAGAAGGGCTTCGCGCTTGAGCCCTGCCTTCTCCATCACCCGGGCCGAGCCAAGGTTGGCGGCGCGCTCCCGGAAGCCAAGGGGCGACGCCGCGTCTGACGCTCCGGCTTGCGTTCCGGCGATCGCCATTCGCGACCGATGGTCCGCCGCCGTGTCGCAGAATTCGCCCAGTATTCGACACCCGTCAGCTGATGATGCGGACCTATAACATGGTATGGTTCACCCTATCCTCAGACCCAATCGACCGCTTGGACAGCTCAACCTAGCGTCGTCGATACCGTGAATAGAACGGTGGTCAGTAGGAGACAGACATGAGCCTGGACATCGCCTCACGCCCCGCCAAGCCGGGGCCCGAAGAGTTGGTGCCGTCGCGCTACGCGGTACGGATCGGCGAGATTGACGTGCTGGTGGTCAGCGACGGGGTGCTGCCGCTTCCCACCAAGATGCTGGGGCACAACGCCGAGCCGGCCGCGCGGGCAGCCTGGCTGAACGACATGTTCCTGCCGCCCGACGCTTTCGACTGGTCGCTGAACGTGGTCGTGGTCCGCAGTGGCAGCCAGACCATCCTCATCGACGCCGGGCTGGGCCTGGACCCGAACCTGAACCTGCCGCGGGCCGGGCAGCTGGTCAGGCGACTGGAGGCGGCCGGCATCGATCTCGCGTCGGTCACCGACGTGGTGCTGACCCATATGCACATGGACCATATCGGCGGGCTCCTCGTCGACGGGGTGAAGGACCGACTGCGCCCGGACCTGCGGATCCATGTGGCGGCCGCCGAGGTGAAGTTTTGGGAGGCGCCCGACTTCACGCACGTCAACATGCCGGCGGGTTTCCCGGATGCGCTTCGGTCGGCCGCCAAGCGGTTCGCGGAAGATTACCGTGAGCAGTTGCGGCCGTTCGATGAGAAGCACGAGGTGGCGCCAGGCGTAGTCGTCCAACGCACCGGCGGCCACACGCCCGGGCACAGCGTCGTCCGCCTGGCATCCGGCGCAGACCGCCTGACATTCGCCGGAGATGCCGTTTTCGCGGTCGGGTTCGACCACCCCGACTGGCATAACGGTTTCGAACACGACCCCGAGGAGGCGGCCCGCGTTCGTGTCCGCCTTTTGACGGAGCTCGCCGCGACCGGCGAGCAGCTGGTGGCCACTCACCTGCCGTTCCCCTCTGTCGGCCGCGTGGCGGTCGAGGGCGATGCCTTCCGCTTCGTCCCGGTCTTCTGGGACTACTGACCACCTTTTGGGGTGGGGCCGAACCAGGGTGTGCAGCCTTCAAGCCCATGCCCGGTTTGGCCGACGAGCCTGACCTCGATGAGGCCGTTCGCACTCAGGGTCTATCGAACGGCGTGCCGCATGGACGGCCGCGAAAGGAGACATCTCATGAAAATCATCATTATCGGTGGCACCGGACTGATCGGATCGAAGAACGCGGAGCGACTGCGCAAGCAGGGGCATGAGGTCATTGCGGCTGCCCCCAATACCGGCGTCAATACGATCACCGGGGAAGGTCTGGCAGAGGCCCTCAAGGCGGCCGAGGTCGTGATCGACCTCGCGAACTCACCGTCCTTCGAGGACAAGGCCGTGCTCGAATTCTTCCAGGTTTCGGGCAGGAACCTGATGGCTGCGGCAAGGCAAGCCGGCGTGAAGCACCATGTCGCGCTTTCCATCGTCGGCGCCGACCGGCTGCCCGATAGCGGCTATCTCCGCGCCAAGGTCGCGCAGGAAAAGATCGTCAGGGAATCCGGCATTCCCTACACGATCCTGCGGTCCACGCAGTTCCTGGAATTCCTCGGCGGCATCGCCCAGGCCGGCACGGTCGGCGACACGACCCGTCTGTCGACGGGCAATCTGCAGCCGATCGCGTCCGACGATGTCGCCGATTTCGTGGCGGAGGCCGCTCTGGCCGCCCCAGCCAATGGCATCATCGAAATCGCCGGCCCGGAGCGCGCGCGGCTTTGCGATTTCGTCGCGCGCTACCTCAAGGCGATCGGAGACAGCCGCGCCGTCGTTGCAGATCCGGAAGCCCAGTATTTCGGGACCAGATTGGAGGACGGCTCACTCGTCTCCGACGATAAGCCCCGCCTCGGCCGCATCGAGTTCGATCGCTGGTTCGCGACAGCGCCGCGAAAGTAACCACCTGCGCATGGGCCTCATCTGAGACGGCCCGGTGCCTGAACCATGAAAGGACTCTGGATATGATCAAGCTGTTAGGGTCTGCGGTCGTGTTGACGGCCCTCCTGTCGGGGCCGGCCCTTGCGCATGACACGCCCGGTGGCGGAAAGGGCGCAAAGGTCACGTTGGTCTATGACCACGTCCTGCCGAACGTGCCCGGCAAGAGCATGAGGGGCGTTCTCGTGGAATACGCTCCGGGCGGCTTTTCGGAGGGCCACACCCATCCGACCTCCGCCTTCATCTACGCGACCGTCCTCGAAGGGGTGATCCGCAGTCAGGTCAATGATGGCCCCGTCAAAGACTATCGGGCCGGCGAAAGCTTTTCGGAGCTGCCGGGAGACCGCCACGGCGTCAGCGAGAATGCCAACAAGACGCAACCCGCAAAGCTCCTCGCGGTCTTCGTGGTCGATACCGCCCAGCAGGAGCTGACATTCCCGCTCAAGAAATAGAGGGACAGGCCAGGTGGACGATCCGGTTTCCCGATCCGGTTGCACGATCCGGGCGCCCGATCCGGTGCCTGGCCGTCCTTCGACATGACCAACCGCTATCGGTGAATCCCCCATGTTCGGTGATGACCACTTCCTCTCGCTTGTCCTGATCAACGTGCTCGGTGCTGCCGGCATCGTCGTGTGGCACGTTCAGGGCTGCAACCGACCGACCGGTCGCCTGATCGTCCAGATCCTGTTCTTCACCGGCATGAGCCTGATGCTCGGCATTGGAGGCATCGCTCCACATCAGCCCGATCGCATCTACACCGAGGGTTTTGCCGCGTTGCTCGCCAAATCGGCGCTGATCCTCTGGTGGACCCATCTCGCTTGGACGATCATCGGCTTCATCCACATCTATGTCAGGCTCAATCGCAAGCCGCGGGAAGCCCACCTCATCTTGGACATGGCCATTGCCGTCATCTATCTCGGCGTGGCGCTGTCGGTCATGGGTTTCGTCTTCGGCATGCCGATAGCCACCCTGGCGACAACCTCGGGTGTCGTCGCCGTCATCCTGGGCCTGGCGTTGCAGAACACGCTCGGGGATGTCTTTTCCGGCATCGCCCTGACGCTCGGCAAGGCCTATGCGATCGGCGACTGGGTCCAGTTGAGCGACGGCACTGCGGGACGTGTCACCGAAACCAACTGGCGCTCCACCAACCTGCTGACCGGGGTGAACAATGTCGTCGTGCTGCCGAACAGCGTGCTCGCCAAACAGAGCCTGACCAGCTTGAGCCGCCCTGACGAGTCGCATCTCATCACCTTGAGCCTGCGCTTTGCCGCGGGGCAAAGGCCACGCGTCGTCGAGGACGTCATGCGCTCCGTGCTCGAAACCAGCACCCGGATCGTCAAGGACCCGGCGCCGGCCGTTGTCCTGAAGGCCATCGATGCGGCTGCAATCGAGGTGGAGTTGCAGTTCCGTGTCGCGAGCCTCGCCATGGGGATATCCGCCAGGAACGAGATCATCGACCTGATCCATGACCAATGCGGTGCAAGCGGTCTTTCGCTGGCCATGCCCGCCTAGGCCACAACGGGCCCAGGCGGAAAGCGGCGGCGGGTATCCTGCGCCGGGTGCTGGCGCGCGCTCATCCCCGCCCGGTCCCGGACCCCTGCCTGGACCGGCACGCCCCGGTGGCGTTGCAACGGGAGGAGAGGCGGCTACCCGCTGCGACCGGCCGCTTGCACGGCGACGTGCAAGTCATGGATTTCCATAAGTGCGGCGCAGCCGTCCCAGCGTTAGGTTTCGCTGAGTTTGCCAGCCGTGTCTTCGAGGACTGGTGCTAGTGAAGCTGTGACGGTTTCCAGGCATTCCGTCTCCGGAGGGAGCAGCCGACCATGATCGCAGCGCTTCATCGAACGCCGTCGGCCCTGATCATCGGGACGCTGGCTCTGGGTCTGTCAGCATGCTGGCTGGCCGGAACTCCTTTCGGCCTCCTGGCTCCGCTCGGTGCAGTCTTTCTCCATGCGCGCGGCTATCTGCTTGTGTCGCTCTGGGCCGCGCTGCTCACCGCCATTGCCGGTGCGACCGTCGCCGCCCTGCTATACCCGGGCGCCATACGGGAGGCCGCGCTGTCGCTCGGGGCATTCCTCCTGGTTGCCGCTTGCATCGCCGCCCTCGTCTTCCCCGAGCCCACCAGCCGCAGCGCTCGGATCGGGACAGCATCGCGGCAGGTGCCTGGCCGTCCGGACGGGATCGGAGCCGCTCCGGGCGAGGCGATCGAGAGCGCCGTCCACCCGGAGGACAGGGCTGCGATCGCACAGGCGGCGGCCTACGCATTCTGGACCGGCGTGCCCCAGGTGACGAGCTATCGGCTGCGCCAACTGGACGGCAGCTATCGCTGGACTGAACTCCGTGCAGAGCCGGGCTATGGCGTCAGCGTGAATGTCGACGCCATGGTCTCCAGGCCGGGCGACCGCTGGACCATCGCGCAATCCCTCGGCGAGACCGTGGACGCGGTCAGCGCAGCCAAGGTGATCGAGAGCCTGCACGGCAAGGCCTGGGCTTTCGACGCGATGGGCAAGTTCACCTATGTGACCCCCGCCGCCCAGATCGCCATCGACATGGCCCTGGAGGATCTCAACCGCCGCCTCGGCGAGCGCGAATTCATCGATGGCGGCGAGGCCGGCTGGATGCGCGGTGTCCATCCCGAGGATGTCGACAGGGCCGCCTCGACCCTGCGCCATTGTCTGAAGACGGGAGAGTCGTGGAACATCGAGTACCGGATGCTGCGCGCGACCGGACATTATGTCTGGCACCGCATCTCGGCGCGGCCGACGCGGGATGGCGAGGGGCGCATCACGGGCTGGTTCGGCACCTCGATCGACATCGACGTCTACAAGAAGACCGAGGCCGCCCTGCGCGAGAGGGAGCAGCATCTCGCGCAGTTGATCGACACGGTCCCGGCCATGATCTGGAGCATGACGGCGGAAGGCCGGCCCGCCTATCTCAACAAGCGGATGATGGAGGTGACTGGCGCCACGCTCGAGACGGTCACGGCG
Organism: Allobosea sp. 2RAB26; assembly: GCF_052115465.1. Lineage (NCBI taxonomy): Bacteria > Pseudomonadati > Pseudomonadota > Alphaproteobacteria > Hyphomicrobiales > Alloboseaceae > Allobosea > Allobosea sp. 2RAB26. The sequence goes on from NZ_JBFRGS010000020.1 coordinate 10,548, forward strand.
CCGGATGGGGCTCTCTCGTTGAGGAAGATGATCCACCCCAATTTTCTGGAACTGGCAGAACAGACCTTCATCAAATCCGTCACGACGGGGACGCCCTACAATATCAAATACCTTCAGCATCGAGCCGACGGCAGCTATCGATGGACTGAAACGCGTGCGGAAGCCCTGCGTGACGACGCAGGCAAGATCGTCCGCTGGTACGGCGTATCCGTCGATATCCATGACCTGATCACCACGCAGACCGAGCTGCACTTCCGGAAGCAGGAACTGACGCGGCTGGTCGATCTGGTGCCGAGCTTCCTCTGGCGGTTGACGCCCGCCGGGGAGCCGAATTTCTTCAACCGCCGCTTCCTCGATTTCCTGGGTCTTGACGAAGGCGGTCTTGAACAGCCCCAGACGGAGCCTTACGCGGCAGCCCTGAAGGCAGCCATCCATCCCGACGACGCCGAGCGTCTATGGGCCGAATTGAAGCAATGCCTGCTCTGCGGCCAACCTTTCTCGATGCGCTACCGCCTGCGCCGCCATGATGGTGTCTATCGCTGGATGGACGGGCGCGCGGAGCCGCTGCGCGATGAAGGCGGCAGCATCATCCAGTGGCACGGCCTGTCCCACGACATCGACGATCAGCTTCGGGTGGAGGAGGCGCTCAGGGAGAGCGAACGTTCGCTGCGTCAGCTGGTCGAGACGCTGCCGGCCCTCATCTACTGCGCCGCACCGAACGGCGAGCCGATCTATCGAAGCGAGAAGCTGCGCGAATTTCTCGGCTTCGGGCTCGGGGACAAGGATGAGGAGGGCAGGACACGACTGGCCGGTACCCTGGAGACGATCATCCATCCCGACGACCTCCCCGACGTCAAAGAGAAATATGGGTTCTCGCTGGCGACGGGCTCCTCCTATGCGATGAAACACCGCCTCCGCCGGGCGGATGGCGCGTATCGCTGGGTCGAGACGCGAACCGCGGCGATGCGAAATGTCGAGGGGGAGATCGTCCAGTGGAACGGCATCTGCTTCGAGATCGAAGATCAGGTGCGCGCACAGGAAGCGCTGACATTCACGCAGGAACGCCTGGCGCGCGCAGCCCAGGCCGCAAGCCTTGCGGAGCTCTCCGCCTCGATTGCCCATGAGGTCAACCAGCCGCTCGCCGCCGTGGTCGCCAATTCCCATGCCTGCCAGCGCTGGCTCACCTCGGACCCGCCCAATCTGGAGCGGGCGCAGAAGACCGTCGAGCGCATCATCCGCGATGCGAATTCCGCGTCCGACGTCGTCGGTCGGGTCCGCGCCCTGTTCAGGCAGACGGGCGAGGCGCGAAACCCCTGCCAGCTCGGCACCATTCTCGAAGAGGCCCGGGGTTTGATGACGGAAGAGGCGGCCCGGCGCCGCATCCGCATCGAGATCGACGTCGAGGCCGGGCTTCCGCCGCTGGACCTGGACCGGGTCCAGATCCAGCAGGTTCTCGTCAACCTGATCCGCAACGGCCTGGAGGCGATGGAGCCAGCGCAGCGCGGGGTGCTTCGCATCCGCTGCCTGCGCGCCGACGATCTCATCCGCACCGAAGTCCGGGACACGGGCGAGGGCATCGGTGCGCCTGAAAAGGTGTTCGAGCCGTTCTTCTCAACGAAACCCAATGGAATGGGCATGGGCTTGGCCATCTCTAGAACAATCATCGAAACCCATGGCGGACGTCTCTGGGCCGAGAACAATCAGCCCGGCGGGGCGACGTTCATCTTCACGCTGCCCGTTGAAACGAAGGCGGATCATGACCGCTGACGATATGATCGTGTTCATCGTCGACGACGACGCCGCTCTCCGGGAGGCGCTGGGCGAGCTGTTGGCGGCAAACGGCGTCCGGTCCATCCCGTTCGAGACGGCTGGCGACTATATCGGCGCGGACAAGCCTGATCTCCCGGCCTGCCTGATCCTCGACGTCGAGCTTCCCGATATCAACGGGCTCGCGCTGCAAAGGCAGATCGCACAGGGAAATCATCCGCCGATCGTGTTCATCACGGGGCATGGCGACATTCCGTCCTCGGTCGCCGCCATCAAGCATGGCGCCGTCGATTTCCTGACCAAGCCCTTCAGCGATGTGGCGCTCATGAGCGCGATCCGCGCGGCGATCGCGCAGGATCTGGAAACCAGGGCGAAGCGCGGCGAACTCGCACTGCTGAGGCAGCGCTATCGCGAGCTCTCCCCTCGGGAGCGCGAAGTCCTGCCTCTCGTGGTGAGCGGGCTCCTCAACAAGCAGGCGGCGGCCGCGCTCGGCATCAGCGAAGTCACCCTTCAGATCCACAGAAGGAACGTCATGCAGAAAATGTCGGCGTCATCGCTCGCCGACCTGGTGCGAATTGCGGAGCGGTTGGAAATCCCGATCCAGCATTCGCGCCGGATGGGAGGAGCCTGAGCGTGAGCAAGCAGAGACATGTCGTGGCCGTGGTCGATGACGATCCGAGATTGCTCGAGTCGCTCGAGGACCTGCTCGAGTCGGCCGGCTATGCGGTTCGCAGCTTCCCCTCCGCGGCAGGGCTGATCGGGGCGGGCCTCTCCGGGTTGGATCTCCTCATCACCGATATCGGCATGCCGGGGATGGACGGCTTCGAGCTGCGTGACCTCGTAAACCGGGAACGCCCGAACCTGCCGGTCTTTCTCATCACCGGGCGCCACGAGATTGCCGGGCAGATCAGGGCGCGCGCCGTGGAGAGCTTCTTCTGCAAGCCCTTCGACGGCCAGGCCCTGCTCACGGCGATCGCCAGAGCCTTGCGTCAATAGAGAGGTGGAAGGTGGACATGATCGTTGACCGCTCGCTTGCCCGAAATTCCGCGCCGCGCTCGGCCCAGCGCCCGGCCGAGGCGGAGCAGCCCCTCGTCATCATCGTCGATGACGACGCTTCGGTGCGAGAAGCGTTGTCCGAGCTGATGCTGTCGGCCGGCTTCCAGGCGGTGTCGTTCGGATCGACACAGGCCTTGCTGGAGACCGGCGCACTCGACAAGCCGGGGTGCCTGATCCTCGACGTGCGCATGCCCGGCTCCAGCGGGCTCGACCTCCAGCGCCAGCTGACAGCGAATGGACATCCCAAGCCGATCATCTTCCTGACCGCGCATGGCGACATCCCCATGACCGTTCAGGCCATGAAGGCCGGCGCGGTCGACTTCCTGACGAAGCCGGTCCGCGACCAGACGCTACTGGACGCCGTCAGCGCCGCGATTGCGCTGGATGCGGCGCGACGGGCGGAAGCGGCGAGGGTCAAGGGCCATGCCGAGCGCCTGCGGACCCTGACGCCGCGGGAGCGCGAGATCATTCAGGAGGTCGCGCGCGGCCGTCTCAACAAGCAGATCGCCTTCGACCTCGGCATCAGCGAGGTAACGGTCAAGCTGCACAGGGGCAACCTGATGCGGAAGATGGAGGTCGCCTCCATCGGCGAACTGATCCGGGCCTGGGAGGCCTTGCCCGTCGGCCTGCGCGAGGCGCAGGCGGCCTAGCTGTCGAAGCTATGAAGGTTGTTCATCCGGGCCGGTGCTGAGAGGCTGGGGTTGCGAAGCTCCAACGCCTGCGCCGGAGGTGCCCGGATGAACGTTCATCAGAATGCCCGTTTGACGCCTTGCGGTCGAGCCCTGCTGGCAGAGCGGGTCGAAGGGGGCTGGTCGGTCAAGGCGGCGGCACTGGCGGCGGGCGTCTCGGGCCGCACGGCCCATGCCTGGCTTCGCCGGCACCGGCAGGGCGGCGCGCGCAGGTTTCACGACCGCAGTTCAGCCCCGCATCACTGTCCGCATGCAACGCCTGTGCAGCGTGTTGCCGAGATCGAGGCGCTGAGGCGTCGCCGGCTGAGCGGCCCGCAGATTGCGGCTGCGCTCGGCATGCCGCGCTCAACCGTGGGAGCGATCCTGCGCCGTCTGGGATTGAACCGATTGTCGGCGCTGGAGCCGAAACCCGAGATCCTGCGTTACGAGCGCGCCGCGCCGGGCGAGTTGATCCACCTCGACATCAAGAGCCTGGGCCGGATCGACGGCGTCGGCCACCGCATCACCGGCAACCGCACCGGCCCAGGCCGCAATCGCGGCATCGGCTGGGACCATCTCCATGTCGCGATCGACGATGCCTCGCGGCTGGCCTTCGTCGAAGTTCTGCCAAGCCTCGGCCGGGACGACGCGACGGCCTTCCTCGAACGCGCGCTCGCCTGGTTCGGTCGTCTCGGCGTCACCGTCGAACGGGTGATGACCGATAACGGCTCGGCCTATCGCTCGAAGCTCTTCGCAGCCGCGCTCGCAAAGGCCGGCGCCCGCCATGTCCGCACCCGGCCCTACACCCCGCGAACCAACGGCAAGGCCGAGCGCTTTATCCAGACCAGCTTGCGCGAATGGGCCTATGCAAGACCCTATCAGAGCTCGGCAGAGCGCCACGCCGCCATCGGACCATGGGCCGACAACTACAACCTCTCCCGCCCTCACTCAGCCCTCGGCGGAAAGCCGCCATGGACAAGACTGAACAACCTTCTTGGAAACGACACCTAGGTGACGCGGAGTTGGAGCGCCGCTCCCGGGGGAAAGGCGGGGATGCTCCAGCCTTGACGAAGGCGAGGGCGCGGCAATCCCGCCGCCGCGCCGCGATCATCGGGATTTTCGGCGCGGGGGAGGGCGTAGGGCCTCTGCGGCGATCAGGTCAGCGAGATGCCGCCATCGACGGCGAGGTTGACGCCCGTGACGAATGCGCCCTCGGCGGAGCAGAGAAAGAGGGCTGCCTGCGCGAGTTCTTCGGCCTTGCCCATCCGGCCGAATGGGATCATCCGTGCGGCCTGCGCTTCGACCTGCGGCTGCGCTTGGGGAGCGACGCCGAGCTTTGCGAGGATCGGTGTGTCGGTCGGGCCGGGGCTGAGCACATTCACGCGGATGCGCCGATCCTTGAACTCCAGCGCCCAGTTGCGGGCGAACGCCTCGATCGCGGCCTTGCTGCCGGCGTAAACCGCGTGGCCCTCCAGCACCTTGCGGCTCGCGACCGAGCTCGTCAGCAGGATCGCGCCGCCATCACGCAGCAGGGGGGCCATCGTCTGCACACCGAAGAAGGTGCCGCGCGCGTTGGTGAGGAATTGCGCGTCATAGTCAGCCATCGTCACGGCGGAGCTGGGCTGAATGCGGATGCCGCCCGCATTCGCCACATAGATATCGGCCTTTCCGAACCGCTCCGCGACCAGCGCGGCGACACGCTCATGCGTGACGACATCGGCAACGTCACCGGCAAGGCCGATGACCTGACGCCCCAGTGCCGTGACCGCTTCGTTGACTGCGATTTCGCGCCGTCCGACGATCACGACCTTCGCGCCTTCGGCTGCGAAGAGGCGCGCCGTCGCGAAGCCGATGCCGCTATTGCCGCCGGTGATCACGGCGATCTTGCTCGACAGTTTTCCCATGTGGACCTCCATTTGGATGATCCGAAGCTGGGCCGGTCTGCGCTGAAATCAAATCATTCGAAAGGTATTATATCCTATACCTCTGTATAGAGTGGATCGACCTGGGGCGTATTGATCGAAAACGACAATAATTTCAGGATCGAATTGCCTCGAAAACCGCTTGTTGCGTGAGTGTTTCCGCGGTTTCGAGGTCGACGGTTCGGGGCATCTGCGATGAATTCGTCTTCCTGAAGTCTTCAGGCCGTCGCTGAATATTTTAGCCTTGGAGGCGTCGATGCCGAACAAAGCCTTTTCCTGCCCGCCCGACCTCACTCGGCGGGATCTCCTGCGCGGCACGGCCGGCATGGCGGCGGCCGGAGCGCTTCCGTTCCCTGCTTTCGCACAACCCGCCATCGCGCCCCCTCACAACAGCAGAAGGAGCCAACGCATGAACTACGTGACGACCAAGGATGGCGTCGAGATCTTCTTCAAGGACTGGGGCCCGAAATCGGCCCAGCCGCTTGTCTTTCACCATGGCTGGCCGCTCAGTTCGGACGACTGGGACGCCCAGATGCTCTTCTTCCTGGCGCAGGGCTTCCGGGTCGTCGCTCACGACCGGCGTGGACATGGCCGCTCCAGCCAGGTCAGCGAGGGCCATGACATGGACCATTACGCCGCCGACGCCGCGGCCGTCATCGAGCATCTCGACCTGCGCAACGCCGTTCATATCGGCCACTCCACGGGTGGGGGTGAGGCGACGCGCTATGTCGCGCGCCATGGCCGGAGCCGCACCGCAAAGCTCGTCCTCATCGGTGCGGTCCCGCCGATCATGGTCAAGTCGGACCGCAATCCCGGCGGCCTGCCGATCGAGGTCTTCGACGGCTTTCGGCGGAGCCTCGGCGCCAATCGCAGCACGTTCTACACCGATCTCGCGGCGGGTCCGTTCTATGGCTTCAATCGGGCCGGGGTCGAGGCGGATCCCAGCCTCGTCCAGAACTGGTGGCGCCAGGGCATGATGGGCGCTGCCAAGGCGCAGCATGACGGCATCAAGGCCTTTTCCGAAACCGATTTCACCGAGGACCTCAAGGTGATCGAGGCGCCGGCTCTGGTCATGCATGGCGATGACGATCAGGTCGTCCCGATCGGCGCCAGCGCACCGCTTTCGGCCAAGCTGCTGAAGCGGGCGACGTTGAATATCTACAACAAGTTGCCGCACGGCATGGCGACCACCCACGCCAATATTGTCAACAAGGACATCCTCGCCTTCATCCGAGGTTGACGATCGAGGACGAGGCGGCGAACGAAACCGCCTCGTCCTCATTGCAGTCCCCGGGCGCCAGGCGTGGCTCTCCGAAGCCGGGCGCGACCTCGCTCGGAGATCAGGCAGAGGAACGTGCCGGTGTGATCGCGGCCCCGCCGGCTGGCTCCTGGGACCGGGCCGGCGTCTCTGTTGCGGGAGCCTCTGCGGCGCCGTCCTCCTGCTGGTCGCCCGGCCGCCTGGCCCTGAACAGCCTGAGCACGAACACGAAGAAGACCGGCACGAAGAAGATCGCGAGCACGGTCGCCGAGATCATGCCGCCCAGCACGCCGGTGCCGAGCGCGTTCTGGCTGGCGGCACTCGGACCGGTCGCAATCGCCAGCGGCACGACGCCGAGCGCGAAGGCAAGCGAGGTCATGATGATCGGCCGGAAACGGACCCTTGCCGCATCCGCCGCCGAATCCAGCAGCGACCGGCCCTCGGCATAATAATCCTTGGCGAACTCGACGATCAGGATCGCGTTCTTGGCGGAGAGGCCGATGATCGCGATCAGCCCGACCTTGAAGTAGATGTCGTTGGGCATCCCCCTCAGCATGACGGCGAGCACGCAACCGATAATGCCGAGCGGCACGACCAGCATCACCGAGAGCGGGATCGACCAGCTTTCGTAGAGACCGGCGAGCAGCAGGAACACGAAGAGGATGCTGAGCGCAAACAGCATGGGCGCTTGCGAGCCGGACTTGATCTCCTCCAGCGATTGCCCGGTCCATTCGAACCCGAACCCGCCCGGCACTTCGGCAACGAGCCGCTCCATCTCGGCGATGGCCGCGCCCGAGGACTGGCCGGGAGCCGGCTCGCCGGTGATCCGGACGGTGGGATAGCCATTATAGCCCACGATCTGCGGAGCGCCCTTCTGCCACTGCGCGATCGCGAAGGACGACAGCGGAACCATCCCGCCTTGCGCGTTGCGAACGTTGAGCTTGAGCAGGTCCTCAGCCTGGAGACGGTCGCGGTCGCGCCCCTGGACGATCACCCGCTGCATGCGTCCGGCGTTGGGATGGTCATTGACATAGGACGAGCCGAGATTGGCGGTGATCGTGGTGTTGATGTCGGTGAAGGTGACGCCGAACGTGTTGGCCTTCTCGCGGTCGATGACGAGCAGAAGCTGCGCGGCGTCCGGCATGCCCTCGATGCGCAGGCCCGTGACCACGTTGCTCTTGGCGGCGCGGGCCAGCAGGTCCGCGGCCGCTGTGGCGAGCGCCCGCTGGCCGGCGCCGGCGCGGTCCTGGAGGCGGAAGGCAAAGCCGTTCGTCGTGCCGAATCCCTCGATCGGCGGCGGCGACAGGGCAAAGGTCGTCGCGTCCTTCAGGCTGAACAGCTGGGCATTGGCGCGGTCCGCCACGGCCTGGGCCGTGCTGTCGGCGCCACGCTCGCTCCAGTCTTTCAGCGTCACGAAGGCGAGCGCGGCGTTCGCGCCGTTGCCGGAGAAGCTGAAGCCCTGGATCGCCACGACATTGGCGACGGCGGGGTCGGCCTGGAAGATGCCTTCGATCTGCTTGATCGAGGCGAGCGTGCGGTTGGCGCTGGCTTCCGGCGGGCCCTGGATATCGACGATGACATAGCCCTGGTCCTCGTTCGGCACGAAGGCGCTGGGCAGCTTGACGAACAGGTAGCCGAGCCCGACGACCAGCGCGAGATAGACCACCATGACCCGACCGGCCCGCTTCGCGAGGCCGACGACACTGCGGGAGTAGCCGGCGGTCACCCGGTCGAAGCCGCGATTGAACCAGCCGCCGAGCCCCTTCTTCTCGTGATGTCCCTTGGCGATCGGCTTCAGGAACGTCGCGCACAAAGCCGGCGTCAGCGACAAGGCGAGGAAGGCCGAGAACAGGATCGAGACGACCATGGTCAGGCTGAACTGGCGGTAGATGATGCCGGTCGATCCGGGGAAGAAGGCCATCGGGATGAAGACGCTGGCGAGCACGAGCGTGATGCCGAGGATCGCGCCGGTGATCTGGCCCATGGCCTTCTGCGTCGCCGCGCGCGGGGACAGGCCTTCCTCGGCCATGATGCGCTCGACATTCTCGACGACGACGATGGCGTCGTCGACGAGGATGCCGATGGCGAGCACCATCGCAAACATCGTCAGCACGTTGATCGAGAACCCGGTCGCGAACATGACCGCGCAGGTGCCCAGCAGCGCGACCGGCACGACCAGTGTCGGGATCACGGTGTAGCGGATGTTCTGAAGGAAGATCAGCATCACGATGAAGACGAGCCCGACTGCTTCCAGCAGCGTGAAGAGCACCTTCTTGATCGAGGCCGAGACGAAGGGACTGGTATCGTAGGGAATCGACTGCTCGACGCCCTTGGGGAAGAACCGCGAAAGCTCGGCGAGCTTGTCGCGGATCGCCTGCGAGGTCGCGACCGCGTTGCCGGTGGACGAGAGCTGGATGCCCACCGCCGCGCTCGGCTTGCCGTTGAGACGGCTGCTGAAATTGTAGTTCTCCGCGCCGAGCTCGATGCGCGCGACGTCGCGCAGCCGAACGGTGCTGCCGTCGGCATTGGCGCGCAGCACGATTTCGCCGAACTCGGCCGTGTTCGCGAGCTGACCCTTGACGAGCACCGTCGCGGTCAGGTCCTGGCTGATCGGGTTCGGCGCGGCGCCGATCTGGCCGGCCGCCACCTGGGCGTTCTGCGCGCTGATCGCGGCCGTGATGTCGTCGGCCGTCAGCTTCAGGCCGACCATCTTGACCGGGTCGATCCAGACGCGCATGGCGCGCTGGGCCGCGAAGAGCTGGGCCCGGCCGACACCCTCGATGCGCCGAAGCTCGCCGAGCACATTGCGGTTGAGGTAGTCGCCGAGCGCGACCTCGTCCATCTGTCCGTCCAGCGAGGTCAGCGAGACGATCATCAGGAAGCCCGCGGATGCCTCCTCGACGGAAACGCCCTGCGTGGTGACCGCCCGCGGAAGCCGGGACTCGACCCGCTTGATCGCGTTCTGGACCTTGACCGAAGCCTGATCGATATCGGTGCCGGGCTGGAAGGTCGCGTTGATCGAGACCGAACCGGAGGTATCCGAGGTCGACTCGAAATAGATCAGACCGGCGACGCCGTTCAGCTCCTCCTCGATCAGGCGGGTCACGCCCTGGTAGATCTCCTGGGGCGAGGCGCCGGGATAGGCGGTCGAGATCGTCAGCTGCGGCGGCGCGACCTTGGGGTACTGCGCGATCGGCAGGAAGGGCAGGGCCAGCGCGCCGGCGATGCAGATGAACAGCGCGAAGACCCAGGCGAGGATCGGCCGCCGAATGAAGAACTGTGCCATGTCAGGACCTATCGGCTCTTGGAGCCGGCACTATCGGTCGCGGGCGACCAGGGCTCGGGCGCCAGTTTCGCGCCGGACTGGAGTTTCTGGACGCCGTCGACGGCGACCTTTTCGCCGGCCTTGAGGCCGGACAGGACGAGCCAGTTGGAGTCGATCGCCTCACCGAGCTCGACGTCGCGCGCCTCGGCGGTATTCTCGGGGGAGATCACGTAGACCTGGGCTCGCCCCTCCTGCGTGCGGACGACGGCGCGCTGCGGCACGGTGATCGCGCCCTCCCGGACCGCCTGCTCGAGACGGACGCGGACATACATGCCGGGCAGCAGATCGCCCTTCGCGTTCGGGAACTCGGCACGCAGCGTCACCTGGCCGGTCGTCGCGTCGACGCTGGCACTGGCGAACAGCAGGGAACCGGCCTGCGCATAGGTCGCGCCATCGTCGAACACCAGCTCGACGCGGGCTTTGCCCGGCTCCGGGCTGGCGAGCTTGCCCGCGTCGACCGATCGCTTCAATGCCAGAAGTTCCTGGGCCGACTGCGTGAAATCCGCGTAGACCGGGTCGATCTGCTGGATCAAGGCCAGGTTCTGGGTGGCGTCGGCGGTGACGAGCGCGCCCTCCGTGACCAGGGCGGCCCCGATGATGCCGGTGATGGGGGCCCGGACCTGGGTGTAATCCAGGTTGATCTTGGCCTCCGCCAGCGCGGCTTCGGCCAGCCCGACATCCGCATCGGCCTGAGCCAGGGCCAGTTCCGCGTTCTCGAAATTGATCCCGCTCGCCACCTCGCGCTCGCGCAGCGTCTTCTGCCGCGCGAGCTGCTGTTCGGAATTGGCTTTGCCGGCCTTGGCCTTCTGGAGGGCGGCCTGCGCGCTCGCGACCCTGACCTCGAAGAGCTTGGGATCGATCCGGTAGAGCACGTCCCCCTGCCTGACGAGGGTGCCCTGCTGGAAGACGCGCTCCAGCAGAATGCCCGAGACCCGGGCGCGGACCTCCGCGACACGCGTCGCGGCGATGCGGCCGGGCAGGTCGCGGACCACCGGAACGGCGCGCGGCTCGACCTGGAGGACGGCGACGGCAGGCGGCGGCATCTGGGACGGGGCCTGGGCGTTCGCTGCCGCCACCGTCATGGACAGGATGACCGCGACGGCGCCAAACCGGCGCAATAGGGATTGCTCCCCGACCTTCGACGGGCGGGAAGGGGCAGAAGCAGATTGGGAATTCATGGGGAAGCCGGATTCTCGGAGATGCGTTCAAAAATGCTTTTGATGCCGTTCAGGATGGCGGCGCGTTCGGACGGCTCGAATTCGCGAAACCCCTGATATTCGATGGTCGAGAGCCCATAGAGGGCGAGATAGGCCATCAGGGACGCGAAGGGCTTGTCGGTCCCGGCCTGGATCGCGGCGAGGTCGCGGGAGAGCCAATCGCGCATGCTGCGCTGAAAAGCGTCCTCGTGGGACGCCGCCGCGCTGACCGCCATCGCAATGGCGCGTTCGTCCTCGGAGGGCTGGCCGGCGGCGGTGGCCTCGATCCTGCCGAACAGTTCGGGATTCGGGGTGGCGACGGCTGCCGCCACGGCGGCGGCCACCTTCTTGTCGTCGGCCTTGATGATCCGCCCGATAAGGGCCTCCAGCACGGCGCCCTTTGACTTGTAATCATAGAGGACGCTGGATTTTGCGATCCCAGCCTCCTTGGCGACGGCATCGATCGAGAGGCCAGCCGCGCCGCGGCTGAGCACGACCCGCTCCGCCGCGTTCAGGACCTCTTCCGGATCGTGCTTTCTGTGTCTGCCCATATCGTTCCCTGGCGAAGGTGAAAAACCGGGTCGCCCGCATTGCGGAATTTATATACGAACGGTCGTACGGAAAAACAACCCTGTGCCGCCGAGGGGGGCGAGGGCGGGAATAGGGTATCGCGCGACCCGGCTCGTCGCGCGAAGAGGACTGGTCCGTCCATCGCCCCTGCGACGGGCCAGTCCCATTGATCAGAACACTTGGATTGCCCGAACGTTGCCGATTGGCTCGCGTGTCAGTTTGATCGCTGAATGGCACTGATCATCAGCGGCCAGTGGCCCGTGCCGACGGCCGCACGAAAGGTGGTTTCCGCCAACCCGCTTGCCGACCCGCCTGAGCGGCACCGAGCTGGAAAATCAACCCTTGTCGATTTCCGCTGCGGCGATCTCCGCGACGCGAAGGGTGGGCGCGATATGGTCGGTTTCCCCATCCTCGATGAGCCAGGTTGCCGAAAGTCCCGCCCAGGCGAGAATCCAGCGAAGCAAGCGGCCGCGTTCCAGCTGTGCGGCATGAGCGACGACGTCCACCTGTCGGGCGAGGCGACCAGGCGCTGTGGCGACCGGATGATCCGGATTGCAGAAGAGATTGGCGTAATCGAAGCCGCGTTCGCCTTTCAGGCCCTTGGGATCGATTGCGAGCCAGCCTCGTTCTGCGAAATCAAGGATATTCGCGTGATGAATGTCTCCATGCAGAGCGACGACATCGCGCGGTTCGGCCAGAAGCATGCGTGCGGCCTCGGCGCATCGGACGAAGATCCCGCCCTGAGGTGCAGCATGGAGCGCCCGAAACCAGTCGGAGAGCGGGACAAGATTCGATGGAGGAGCTGCACACGGCTTGTGAAGCTCGGCAACGGCCCTGCAGAGCACGACGCTCGCTTCATCATCCCTTCCATGCTCCGCCTTCGCAGCGAGCGAGCGGTTGCCGGTCGCGCGTTCGAGCAGGATCGCATCATCGTGGTGTTCAATGACGCGAGCAGCCCCGATCCCATTCCACCAGATCAGGAGGACCGCACCTCGCTTTTCCTCCGGCACGGTCGCGATCTTCAGCATGGCCGGCTCGCCGTTCCGACGAACCGGGAGGAGGCGGCTGGTCCGTGTCAGGATCGGCTCGCCGTCTTCAGCCAGCGCCCAACGACGATTGTAAGAGGTGAAGTCGCTCTCGATCGCCATGTCAGTTTCCAAACGGAAGCTTGCGGTGGATGGAACTGGTCTGCCTAGCCTGGAGAGTCCTCGTTCAGGCAAGCGCATGATCTGACAAATCCCTGAAGCGGGGAACTTGTCTGCCGGGCCGTTCGTTGCCTCCCGTCCAGGCGTCGACAAGGTCCCTTCCGTGAGCAGCATCTTCCTCCCGCTTCTCAGGCGGATCAGGCCAAGCGAGACGTCGGCTCCGGCGATCGCGTCCGACCAGACGCTGAGCAGTTTTGTCTGGCGCGCCAGCGGCGCCCATCAGTTCTATGTCGGCCTGATCGCGATGGCGGTGGCGCTGCTCAACTTCGCGCCGATCGATCTCCAACGGCGGATCGTGGATGTGGCGATCGCCAACCGGGACGTCCGGACCTTGCTTTTCCTGGGGGCTCTCTATCTCGCCATCGTCCTGCTCCAGGCGGCGCTGAAATATGCGCTTCTGGTCTATCAGGGTTGGGTCAGCGAAAGCGTCGTGAAGAAGTCGCGCGACCAATTGACGGTCGTTGCGTCCGAGAGGGGAGCGCCCGACGCGAACACGAGCGGACAGACGGTCAATGTCATCGGCCGGGAAATCGACGGTGTCGGCGGCTTCGTCGGGGTCGGCATCTCGGAATTCGTCGTCAACCTGACCTTCCTTTGCGTGATCCTCGGCTACATGCTGTACATCCAGCCGCTGATCGCGCTGATCAGCATGGTCTTCCTGTTGCCGCAGGTCTTCCTCGCACTTTACATGCAGGCCGACCTCAACACGCTCGTCGAGCGGCAGGTCGGGCTGGTGCGCAAGCTCGGCGATGAAACCGTCGCCCAGAGCGGGAGCGGGGCCCGGAGCGGTCCAGAATCCAAGCCGACTCCGACGGAGTCCGCCACGATCCATGCGATCTTCCGCAACCGGATCCGGTTCTATTTCCTCAAATACGGGCTGAAGACCTTGCTGAACGTCGCGAATGCCATCGGTCCGCTGATGGTTCTCATCGTCGGGGGCTGGATGGTGATCCAGGGGCAGACGACGATCGGCACCGTCGTCGCCTTCATCTCGGGCCTGGAGCGCCTTTCCAGTCCCTTGCGCGACCTGCTCAACTTCTACCGCGAGTACCAGCAGGCGAAAGTCCAGTACCAGATGATCGGACGCTGGGTCGAAGGCAAGACATGAGCCGACGGCGTCAGGTTCAAGCGGGACCGCATCAACCCAGCTGCTCGGCTTTCGTCTCGACACAATCTGCGAGACGGGCAGGGAACTCCATGCGGCGAGCAGGGTTCATCGCGAGCATCGTTCATGCCGTTGGAGACACCATGCTGAGCGAACCGATGAACCAGACCCCGCCATCGATCCGTGATGAGCCCGGGCATAATCGCCTGGTCATGGATGTTCCCGGCGGCCAAGCTTTCGCGACCTACCGGCGCATCGACGGCTACCTCGTGGTCTCGCATACCGAGGTTCCGCCAGCTCTGCGCGGTCGCGGCCTCGGCTCGCAACTCGCACGCGGAGTGTTCGAGTTTGCCCGCGGCCGGGGCGAAAAGATCGTGCCGGCCTGCTCCTTCCTGGCGAACTGCGCAAGCCTCCATCCGGAATACCAGGACGTGCTCGCCGGCCGTACGGAGGCTGCGCGATGATCGATCACATCTCGGTGGGAACCAATGACGTCGCCTTGGCGCGCCTCTCCTATGACGCCGTGCTGGCCGAGCTTGGACTGCGGCTGCTGAGCAGCAGCGAGCGCGCCGCCGATTATGGCGTGAGTTCGATCCTGTTCAGCATCAAGACACCGCATGACGGCCAGCCCGCGAGCAGCGGCAACGGAAGCCATATCGCCTTTTCCGCCGGAAAGCGTGCCATCGTCGACGCGTTCCATCGCGCAGCCCTGGCTCATGGCGGCATCGATGCCGGGCCGCCCGGCCTGCGTCCTGAATACGACGCCCATTACTGCGGCGCCTTCGTCTTCGACCCCGACGGCAACAAGATCGAGGCCGTCACCCGTTCATCCCGGTGAAAGGAGGATGCCATGCCTGCCAAATCTGCCGCCCAACAGAAAGCCGCTGGTGCCGCGCTCGCGGCCAAGCGCGGAGACATGAAGAAGAGCGAACTCAAGGGGGCCGCGAAATCGATGGAGACATCGATGAGCGAGACCGAGCTCGAGAAGATGGCCTCGACCAAGCGCAAGGGAAAACCCGAGCACAAGACCAAGCACTGAGCGCCGCTGCGCCACCTGCCGCTGCGTTCGGCCGGCGATAGGCGCCATCGGATCAACCCCGCGCGCTGATAAACGCGACGATGTCATCCAGGACCGGTGCGCGCCAGCGCAGCGGGGCGGCGATCGCGAGAACGGTTTCGGCATGGCCGAGGCCGGGATAGATCTTGAGTGAGACGGATTTCGCGCCTGCCTTTGTCAGCGCCCCGGCGAGCCGTTTGCTGTTGCGCGGCAGAACTGTGGTGTCATCGGAGCCCGTCGCCAGGAAGATCGGTGGCGCATCGCGACGGGCAAAGCTGATCGGCTGGGTCTGGGCCGGATCCCGGGCATGCCCAAATGCGGCCTTGGTGACATCGATGTCGAGGGGCAGGAAATCATAGGGCCCGGAGAGTCCGACGGCGGAGCGGATCGTGCCCGCGCGAAGCCCCACGGCAGCGAGATATCTCCTGTCGAGTGCCAGCATCATGGCGTTATAGGCGCCCGCCGAATGCCCGACGAGTTGGATCCGCTGCGCCGCACCGCCGTAGCGGGTGATGGTGTCGTGGACGACGCGCAGCGCCAGCGCCCCGTCTTCGATGAAGGCGGGGAAGCGGACCTCGGGAACGAGGCGATAATCCGCGATCACGGTGACGAAACCGCGCGACGAAAACGCCTCCCCGACGAAGGCGTAGGTCTCTCTATCGCCATTGGCCCAGGAGCCGCCGTGGATGAAGAAGACCAAGGGTCTGGCCGTGCCGCCGCCCGGGGGGACATAGATATCCATCCGCTGTCTGGGATGGCGACCATAGGGGATATCGCGCGCGCCTTCCGTCAGAGCGCCGGGGCGGAGCGCGGCGCAGCCCGGAAGTGCCGCAGCAGTGAGAAGGGGGACGAGCGCACGGCGGGAGAACTCGGTCGTCATGGTCGCTACCCCTCACGCCCCGCCGGCGAGAAAACCGCGTTCTAAGCCATTGGTTCCAGTCATATTTGTTCTGTCACGGAAAGCGCTTTGCGCTGCGCCGCATCGCGCCTGGCCGGGTGTGGTCCGCTCTGAACGGGCCCGTCCCGTCAATGGCAGAAGCAGCGCGACGTGTGATGGAACCGGTGAGGGGTCAAGACGTTTCGTCGACGTACTGCCTCTCGCTCTCCGGCGGGCCGTGCGGCCTAGGGCTCCGCCGAGATTGCCATCCGGCGGAGCCCCTCTTTGCGAGCGTGGGGCGCGCGATGGTTCCTTCCCCCAGTGAAGCTGCCGAGATCTGGTCGAGCGAGGTCCTTATCCCGATGGCGGGGCGACACTTCCTGTCCCGGCTTGAGGCGATGGAGCGCTGGCTGGGCGAGTGGAACATCCCCTATCAGGTCGTTCCGTCGGTGCCGCATGATGCAGCCCTCGTGCTGCGTTTCCCCAGGGACCGGTTCGCCCGAGCCTTTGCAGCCATGCAGCGCGGAATGCAGCGCGAGGATGCGGGCCCGGCAAGCGGGAGCGAAGCATGTTCGCGGATTTCAAGCTGGACGACATCGATGTCGATGGCGCGCGGCTGCGCGTGAGACATGGCGGGGTGGGGCCGCCTGTGCTCCTCCTGCACGGGCATCCCCGAACCCATACGACCTGGTATCGCGTCGCCCCGATCCTGGCCCGGACGCATACGGTGGTCTGTCCCGATCTGCGCGGCTTCGGCCGCTCGTCGAAACCTGCCGACAGGGCCGATCACGCCGGCTCGTCGAAGCGCGCCAAGGCGCGCGACTGCGTGCCGATCCTCGAGGCCCTGGAGCGCTACCGGGAGCCTTTCGCACGGGCCTGGTGGCACTGGTTCTTCTTCGCCCAGCCGGACAAGCCGGAACGGGCGCTCCTGGCTGATCCCGACGCATGGTATGGCGGCACGGCCGAAGCCATGGGCCCCGAGAATTTCGCCGATTTCCAGCGCGCCATCCATGATCCGGAGACGGTTCACACGATGCTGTAGGATTACCGCGCCGGGATCGGCATCGATCGCGTCCATGACGAAGACGATCGCAAGCACGGCCGCCAGTTGCGCTGTCCGCTGCTCTGCCTGTGGTCCAGCCGGGATGATCTGGAGCGGCTTTACGGAGATGTCCTGGAGGTCTGGCGTCCCTGGGCACCCGACCTGCGCGGCCACGCCATCGCGAGCGGGCACCACATGGCCGAAGAGGCGCCGGAAGAGCTGGCGGAGGCCTTGCTCGCTTTCCTGAACGAGCGGGAGGAGGCGCGGTGACTGCTCCACCATGCCTTGGTCGGGGCGACGGTCGCGGACCATTGCAGTGGGGCTGGCTGGGGCAGTGCGGAAGCGGATAGCGGCGAATGGGGCAGGCGAGATGCTTCAGCAGCGTCGCGGCCGCGATCGACGGACCTACGCTTTCGGCAGGCTGGCCTCGTCATGGAAACGGCCGCCGGACCGATCTTGGGTCCGGCGGCCGCTCGATCGCAACCAAGCGCCGCGCGGGAGAGGGGATACCGCTTGCGAAGGATGGAGGTCCTTTCGGTCCGCGTTGATCCCTTCCGCGTCGTGCGCTGATTCTCAGTTCGCGGCGCGCAACTGCTTCAGCTGGGCCTGCACGGCATCGAGCGTTTCGCCGCCGATCGACGCGGCATGCTTCTGATAGACGGCATTCGCCTTCTCGCGCATGCGCTTCAGCTCGCCGGGCGCGACCTCGTTGATGGTCATGCCGAGTTCCTTGAGCTTGGCGAGCGCCTCATTGGCCTGCTCGCGGTTGGCCTGGCGCTCCTTCCCCTGCGAAACCGTCGCGCAGGAGGTGAGGGTCGCCTGCTCATCTTTCGACAGTTGGTCCCAGAGGCGCTTGGAATACATCACGACGGCCGGCGTATAGGCGTGCTGCGTGATCGAGAGAAACTTCTGCGCCTCGTAGAACTTGGCGGAGTAGATGTTGGCGTAGGGGTTTTCCTGCCCGTCGATCGCCTTGGTCTCGAGCGCGGTATAGAGCTCGCCATAGGCCAGCGGCACTGCATTGGCGCCCATATTGCTGAAGGTATCGAGGAAGACGTTGTTCTGCATGACGCGCACCTTGAGCCCCTGCAGATCCTCCCATTTCTGGATCGGGTGGCGCGAATTCGTCATGTTGCGGAAGCCGTTCTCCCAGTAGCTGAGATTCACGAGGCCGACGCCGAGCAACCGCTCCGAGATCTTCTGGCCGACCGGCCCGTCGAGCACCGCGTCGGCCTCCTTCTCATTGGCGAAGAGGAAGGGCAGGTCGAAGGCGCCGAGCTGCGGCACCAGCCCGACCAGCGGCGAGGTCGAGGCCACGACGATGTCGAGCGTGCCGGAGCGCACGGCCTGGACCGCCTGCTGGTCGCTGCCGAGCTGCGCGTTCCAGAAGCTCTGGATCTTGAGCTTCCCGCCCGATTTCTCGGTGACGCAGGCGGCGAGCGCGGCAGCGCCGGCGCCGAACGGGTGGTCTTGCGGCACGGCGGCCGAAAGCTTGATCGTCCGCTCCTTGAACTGCGCTGCGGCCTGTCCGCCGGCGAGGGTGGCAAAGGCCGTCGAGGCCAGGACTGTCAGGGCAAGTTTCTTCATCGTTTCCTCCAGGATCGATCGCGCCGCCTCCTGGCGGCTGTTCTTGATGCTTGATACGTGATGCATCAGGCATTATCAAGAGATCGGCCTCGCACCCCAAGGGGCTGCCTCACACCAGGCGAACGCCTCGCATCATGGAGCCGCGCAGTTGTCCGAGCCGTTGACGATGGACCCCGCCTACAAGCTGTCCCTGGGCGAGCGGGTTGCCGGGATGCTGCGCGACGAAATCCTGTCGGGCCGGCTTGCCCCCGGCGCGCGCCTCAATCTCGAGGACTACAAGACGAGCTGGGACATCAGCATCACGCCGCTGCGCGATGCTGCCAAGAAGCTCGAGGCCGATGGGCTGGTGACCATCTCACCGCGGCGGG
Source organism: Allobosea sp. 2RAB26 (assembly GCF_052115465.1). Taxonomy (NCBI): domain Bacteria; kingdom Pseudomonadati; phylum Pseudomonadota; class Alphaproteobacteria; order Hyphomicrobiales; family Alloboseaceae; genus Allobosea; species Allobosea sp. 2RAB26. The sequence goes on from NZ_JBFRGS010000020.1 coordinate 29,551, forward strand.
GCGTCTTCGTCGCCCGGATCGACCGCAACGCGCTGTTCGAGATTTTTGAAATCCGCCAGGCGCTCGAGCCGCTCATCACCGAAAAGGCGACGCCGCATATCCCCGAGCAGGAGATCGAGGCGGCCTTGAAGGAGCACCGCGCGATAGAGCGCATCGTCTATCCCGCGCGGCGCCTCGAGCGGCTGCGCAAGATCGACGACCTCGTCCACGATCTCGTCCTGAACCATTGCCCCAATCTGCGCCTGGCGCGGCTGGTGACCGGGCTTCGCGACTCGATCATCTGGTGCCGCAACACGGTCCAGCACAGCGTGCCCGATGCTTTCGACCCATCGCTCGCCGAGCATATCGCGATCTGCGAGGCGCTGCTGACGCGTGACGCCGCCCGCGCGGCACAGGCCATGGCCGACCATCTCGCCGCGACACGCGCCCGTACCGAGGCTGCCCTCGCAGCCCGCGACTGAAGCCGAAACAGAGAACTGCCGACATGAAGATCCGTTCGATCGACACCTATATCCTGCGCACGCCCCTGGGGGCGAAGCGCTTTTTCTCGTCCCAGGCGGCCTTTCCCGAGCGCAACAGCTTCCTGGTCAAGATCACCACCGAGAACGGCCTCGTCGGCTGGGGCGAGGGCGGCCAGTACGGGCCTCCGGAGCCGCCGATGGCCTGCGTCGAGAAGGTGCTGGCGCCCAAGCTCATCGGCCGCGAGGCGGACCAGCCCGTGCGCATCTTCGAGGAGCTGTATTCGTTCAGCCGCGATTTCGGCCAGAAGGGCAGCTATGTCGAGGCTCTCAGCGCCATCGACATTGCGCTCTGGGACCTGTGGGGCAAGTCGCTCGGCAAGCCGGTCCACGCGCTGATGGGCGGTGCCTTCCGCACGCGCGTTCCGGCCTATGGCACCGGCTGCTACTACCCCGACCACTACAGGGATACGCAGCGGATGCTGCGGGAACTGGCGGAGGAGGCCCGCGGCTACCGCGACGCCGGGATGACCGCGATCAAGATGAAGATCGGCCTGCTTCCGATCGATCTCGATGCCCAACGCCTGGCGGTCGTGCGCGAGGCCATCGGCCCCGAGATCGGGCTCATGGTCGATGCCAACCACGCCTATACGTCGGCCTCCGCCATCCGAATCGGGCGCAGCCTCGAAAAGCACAATGTGCTCTGGTTCGAAGAGCCGGTGGTGCCCGAGGACCGCGAAGGCTATCGCCGCGTTCGCGATGCGATCGACGTGCCCATCGCCGGGGGCGAGTGCGAATACACGCGCTTCGGCTTCCGGGACCTGATGCTCGGCCAGTGCATCGACATCGCCCAGCCGGACCTGTGCTGTGCCGGCGGCTTCTCCGAATGGACGAAGATCCTGGCGCTGACCAGCAGCTTCGGCGTGCTCACCGTGCCCCATGTCTGGGGCTCGGGCATCGCCGTCGCCGCGGCCCTGCAGGCCATCGCGGTCGCGCCGCAGGTGCCGTTCACGGCTGCCGGCGTGCCGCTCCAGAACGAGCCGATGATCGAGTTCGACCGCACCCACAACCCGCTGCGCGACGACCTGCTGGTCGAGCGCTTCGTGCTCCAGGACGGCGCCATTGCCGTCCCGATGGGCCCGGGGCTCGGCGTCGAGGTCAATGAGGCGGAACTGCTCAAATACAGCGTCAGGGCCTGAGGGCCGGACGACAAGCACCGAGCCGGCGCCGTCAGAACGGCGCCGGAGAACGGCGCCGTCAGGAAACGGCACCCCAATGAGGGCCGGAGGAAGCATGCAACGTCTCGAGCACTGGACCTTCCGGGTCCTTGAAATCGTCATGGTCGCGCTGCTCGCGGCCATGACGCTGATGGTCCTGGGCAATGTTGTCCTGCGCTATGTCTTCGATTCCGGCCTGGTGGTCTCCGAGGAATTGTCGCGCTTCCTGTTCGTCTGGCTGACCTTTACCGGTGCGGTCGTGGTGGCGCGCGAGAACATGCATCTCGGCGTCGAGACGCTGGTGGCGATGCTGGGGCGCCGCGGGCGCGTCGCCTGCCTCGTGCTGTCGGACCTCATCACGGTGCTCTGCTGTGTGGTGTTCTTCTGGGGCACCTGGCAACAGGCCGAGATCAACGCGACCTTCTATGCGCCTGTGACCGGCATTTCGATGCTCTGGGTCTACGGCATCGGTTTCTTCAGCAGCGCCGGCATCGGACTGATCGCCTGCGCCCGGCTGTGGCGCGCAGCGACGGGCCGGCTTTCGGATGATGAGATCGCCGCCTTTGCCGGCGAGCTCACCGCCGAAGCCGCCAAGCTCAAGGAGCAGATGCCGTGACGGTCGCCGTCTTCCTCACCGCCCTCAGCGCCGCCATGGCGGTCGGGGCGCCCATCGCCTTCGCGCTGATCTTCTGCGCGCTGGCGCTGATGCTCTGGATGGGCAATTTCGACAGCATCATCGTCGCCCAGACGATCATCGTCGGCGCCGACAATTTCCAGCTTCTGGCCGTTCCCTTCTTCATCCTCGCCGGCGAGCTGATGAATGCCGGCGGGCTGTCGAAGCGGATCATCAACTTCGCGCTGGCCTGCCTCGGGCATCTCCGCGGCGGGCTCGGCTATGTCGCCATCCTCGCGGCGCTGATCCTTGCGGCAATCTCCGGCTCAGCCGCCGCGGACACGGCAGCGCTCGCCGCCATCCTGATCCCGATTATGCGCAGCGCCGGCTACGACCTCGCGCGCTCGGCGGGGCTGATCGCGACCGGCGGCATCATCGCGCCGGTGATTCCGCCGTCGATCGGCTTCATTGTCTTCGGCGTCGCGGCGAATGTCTCGATCTCGCAGCTCTTCCTCGCCGGCGTCGTGCCTGGCCTCATGATGGGCGCGGCGCTGGTGGTGACCTGGTGGCTCACCGCGCGCAAGGACGATGTCCGGACCTTCCCGCGCCAGGGCTATCGCGAACGCGGGCGTGCCCTTGTCGAGGGCTTCTTCGCGCTGTTCATGCCAGTCCTGATCATCGGCGGCATCAAATGGGGCATCGTCACGCCGACCGAGGCAGCCGTTCTGGCCTGCGCCTACGCCTTCATCATCGGCATGTTCGTCTATCGCGAGCTCAAGGTCGCGATGCTGTTCGGGCTCCTGCTGAATGCAGCCAAGACCGCATCTGCCGTCATGTTCCTGATCGCGGCGGCGCTGGTCTCGGCCTGGCTGATCACCCAGGCCAATATCCCCGCCGAGCTGTCGCGGGTGCTCGAACCCTTCATGGGCAACCCTACGATCATCATGATCCTGCTCATGCTGCTCGTGCTCGTCGTCGGCACGGCGCTGGACTTCACACCCACCGTGCTGATCCTGACCCCGGTGATGATGCCGATCGTGAAGCAGGCCGGCATCGACCCGATCTATTTCGGCGTGCTGTTCATCATGAACAACGCCATCGGGCTGATCACGCCGCCGGTTGGCATCGTGCTGAACGTCGTCAGCGGCGTCTCGGGCGTCTCGATGGGGGCGGTGATGCGCGGCGTCTGGCCCTTCCTGGTTTCGCAGGTCGTGGTCCTAGTCCTGCTGATCCTGTTCCCCTCGCTCGTGTTGGTGCCGCTCGCCTGGCTGAAGGGGTGACGGCCATCGCAAGGGCAGGGCGTGGCCGCGCTGGGCGCGATCGGCCGGCGAGCTGGCGTCAGGCGAGGTGCTTCAGCAGCGCCTTGATGGTGATCAATGGCGTCACCGAGCGCGCCTGCAACGCCGTCACGTCGAGCTGGTCCATGGGCTGCTCGGGCAGGATCCGGACAAAGGCTTCCGGCTGTGATCGCTGCGTCCGCCAGAAAACCGGGCACAAGGGCGATACCGAGTCCCGCACGGGCCGCATGCAGGTGCTGAAGAAGATCGTCCACGACGGACAAGCACGGATCCGTGTCTTTGGTGCCGGCTCGGGTCGACGAGCCTGATGGCTACGACCCAGGCGGATACCGCATCGCCACCGCGCCTGAGCCGAACTCCAGCCGGCTCACGCGTTTCAAGGCGAGAGGCTTCGATAACCCCGCGAACACTCTCGGCCCGTGGCCCGCCAGCCACGGTCCCCCTGGCGTTTGTGTCGGGTTGGCTCTTGACCTGACTGCTGCCCCGGCTCCAGACTGCGCGCATTCCAGGGAGATCCCCGGCAAGGGGCTGAGAAACCGCTGGCAGACCGGGTGTTCCCCGGAGAGGCGCGCGGAAATCCTTCGAACCTGATCCGGCTGATACCGGCGGAGGGATGGAGCGTCGCGGCACTTGCCGGCAGCCGAGAGGCTGCCAGATCTCCTTCCCCGAGCGGGGCGAGGAGTTTGCCTATGCGAGGGCCGCCACACACCACCCTTCGTCGATCCGGAGCCGATCCTGGGCTCGTCGCCTGCGAGGTGCCGGCCTCCACCGATATCGCCATCATTGGCGGTGGCCTGATCGGCCTGTCCATCGCCTGGCGACTGGCGCGGCGCGGCCTTGATGTGACCGTTTTCGAGCGTGGCACGATCGGACAAGGGGCAAGCCTTGCCGCGACCGGCATGCTGGCCGCGGCCGCCGAGCTGGAGCCGGGCGGCGAGGAGCATCTGCCACTGGCGCTCGAAAGCCAGAGGCTCTGGCCGGGTTTTGCGCGCGAGCTCGAAGCCGATAGCGGGCTCGGCATCGACTATCGCCGGGACGGTGTCCTGCTGGTCGCGCTGGGGCGTGAGGAGGTCGAGCGCCTGCGTTTCCGCCATGACATGCAGCGGCGCGCCGAGGTTGAGGCTGCATGGCTCGGCGGGGCGCAATGCCGCGAACGCGAGCCCGGGCTGAGGCCCTCGGTCGTTGCCGGCATTCTCTGCCCGGCCGACCATCAGGTCGATCCGCCGCGCGTCATGGCGGCGCTGCGACGCTCCTGTCTCGCGGCCGGAGCGCACCTGGTCGAAGCCTGCGAGGCCGAGCCGGAGCTGGCCGGAGGTCGCGCTCTCGGCGTCTCGACGCCGCGCGGGCTCTGCAAGGCCCCGATCGTGATTGCGGCCGCCGGCGCCTGGACCAGATTTCAGGGGCTCGACATCCCCGTCCGCCCGCTCAAGGGCCAGTCACTCGCCCTGCGCAGCAGGCCCGAGACCGGCACGCTCGCGCGTGTCGTCTGGACCGAGCAGGTGCATCTCGCTCCCAAGAGCGACGGCACTCTCCTCGTCGGCGCCACCATGGAAGAACGCGGCTTCGACGACAGCGTGACCGCTGGCGGCGTCTATGCCCTGCTCGACGGCGCCCGGCGCGCACTGCCCTCGATCGAGGAGATGCCGGTCGAGGCGATCTGGTCCGGCTTCCGCCCGACCTCGATCGACGATGCGCCGATCCTTGGTGAGACGGGGATAGCGGGCCTGCTCGTTGCGACCGGGCATCACCGCAACGGCTATCTGCTCGCCCCCGTCACGGCAGCCGCGATCGAGCAACTCCTCGTCGAGGATCGCATCACGGGACCGGCCGCGTCGTTCGGCCAGGCGCGCTTCACCCCCTGTCTGGAGGCAACCTCATGAAACTCATCATCAATGGCAAGGACCGCGATAGCGCAGCGGAGAATCTGGCGGCGCTTTGGCAGGAGGAGACGGCCGAGATGGACTTGCCGGGTCCGCAGGGCTTCGCGATCGCGCTCAATGGCACCGTGGTCCGGCAGGTCGACTGGGCGCAGACGCCTCTGTCGCGCAACGACCGCGTCGAAATCATCCGTGCCTTCGCAGGGGGCTGACATGAGCTCTCCGATCGAGGCCCTTACCATCGCGGGCACGGCATTGTCGTCGCGGCTCCTCATTGGCACGGCCGGCTATCCGAGCCAGCGCATCATGGTCGATGCCATCGAGGCCAGCGGTTCGGACCTTGTCACGCTCTCCCTGCGTCGCATTTCGCTGCAGGGCCATGGCTCCGACACGGTGCGCCTGCTTGCCGGCCGCCGCTTCCTGCCCAACACGGCAGGCTGCGAAACCGCGCGCGACGCGATCCTCACCGCCGAGCTTGCACGCGAGGCGCTTGGCACCAACTGGATCAAGCTCGAGGTGATCGGCGATCGCGAGACGCTCTATCCCGATGTCGGTGAGTTGCTGGAGGCGACGCGCCAGTTCGTCGACAAGGGCTTCGTCGTCCTGCCCTATTGCAACGACGATCCGGTGATTTGCGCTCGCCTGGCTGATCTCGGGGCCGCCGCCGTGATGCCGATGGGGTCGCTGATCGGCTCGGGCATGGGCGTCGCCAATCCGGCCAATCTCGAGCTGATCTGTGCCCGCTCGCCCGTGCCCGTGATCGTTGATGCCGGCATCGGCACGGCCTCCGACGCGGTGATCGCCATGGAATGCGGCGCGAGCGGGGTTCTGCTCAACACCGCCGTCGCCAAGGCCGATGATCCGGTGCGAATGGCACTCGCCATGCGTCACGCCGTCGAGGCCGGCTGGAACGCCCGCCTGGCGGGGCGCATTCCGCGGCGTGGGCGGGCTCAGCCGTCCAGCCCGCAGCTCGGGCTTGTGGGGTCGTGAACAGGCTGCCCGACCGGCTGCTCGTCGTCACCGACCGGCATCAGGCCGTGAAGCCCTTGCCGCAGCTTGTCTCTGCGGCGCTCGCCGGCGGGGCACGCTGGATCTGGCTGCGCGATCGCGATCTCGATCAGCCGGAACGCCGCAGCCTGGCGCAGCAGCTGCATGAGCTCGTGAGCATGGCGGATGCGGTTCTGACGATCGGCGGTGATGTTGATCTCGCCGCCCGGGTCGGGGCACGGGGCGTCCATCTGCAATCGGCTGGGGCGATCTCCGCGGCCCGCGCCGTGCTCGGCGTCTCCGCGCTGATCGGCGTTTCCGCGCATGACGAGGCCGATATCCGGGCGGCAGCAGCGGCAGGCGCCGATTATGTCACGGTAAGCCCGATCTTCACGACGGCGAGCAAGCCCGGCTATGGCCCGGCCCTGGGCCTGACCGTGCTGCGGCGCTGGGCAGCGATCGGGCTGCCGGTCGTGGCCCTTGGCGGCATCACCTGCGACCGCGCGCCACTCTGCATCGAGGCTGGTGCTGTGGGCGTTGCAGTGATGGGGGAGGTGATGCGAGCCGTGGATACGGCCACGACCATTCGCAGCCTTCGCGCCTGCGCGCTGATGAGTCCACGCGCTGGTGTATGAGCAGGTCGAAACGAGAGGAATGGCCTGCGCCGATGCGACGGATCGTGATCCTGGGGAATGCCGGCAGCGGCAAGTCGACGCTCGCGCGAGCACTGGGCAAGCGCCTTGCGCTGCCGGTCGTGCATCTCGACCGCCTGTTCTGGGAAGCCGGCTGGACAAAGGCCGAGCCCGGGCTCTTTCGGGATCGCGTGCGGGACGCCGTGTCCGGCGATGCCTGGATCTGCGAGGGCAACTACTCCCGCCAGACCTTCGAACTGAGGCTGCCGCGCGCCGATATCGTCATCTGGCTCGACACCCCGCGGACGACCTGCCTGGCCCGCGTCCTCTGGCGCAGCATCCTGAACCGGCCGCGGCCGGATCTCCCCGATGGCTGCACCGAAAAGCTGGATGCGGAATTCCTCGGCTTCCTCCGATATGTCTGGGCCTTCGATAGGGACAAGCGACCGCATATCGAGCGCGAGCGGGTCGCGACGGCCGCCAATGTCCCGGTGGTCTATCTCCGCGACGCCGGACAGATCTCGGCATTCGTGAATGCGACATCGGTCGGGCAGGGCGGCGCGGGGAGGGCACGGTGAAACAGGATCTCGACCTGATCAGGGGGCTGGAGGAAGAGCTGTTCAAGCCGTCGGTTCGAACCTCTCCGGAAGCCCTTGATCGGCTTCTGGCGGATGGTTTTGTCGAATTCTGCCGCTCCGGCGGCGTCCATGACAAGACCGAGGTGATCCGAAGTCTTGCCGAGGGCAATGCCCAGACGGTCGAGGTGCCGGCAGCCAGGGATTTCGTTCTCCGATCCCTGGCCGACGACGTGGTCCTGCTGACCTATCTGAGCTTTCGTGTCGCCCATGGCCGGGAAGAGCGGCACACGCTGCGAAGCTCGATCTGGCGGTTCATCGACGGCCGCTGGCAGATGGTCTTTCACCAGGGAACGCCTGCTGGCCAGCCGTCCTGACGGGGGGCTTCGTGGGGGGCTTGAGCCGCCCCGGCGGTGTTGACCCAGATCCGCGATCGTCCCTCCCGCTGCGCCCGGGCGGGACAATCGCAATCGCCATCACCACGCCGAGCCCGGCCTCAAGCCCGGCGCCGTTCGAGTGCGTGCTCGATCCGGGCCGACATCCGGCGCAAGGCACGGTGCAGATGGTCGCGCATGAAACCCCGGCAGTTTCGCCGCGCCGAGGACCGTCGTAGCAAAGCTGACGAAGTCCAATGTGGGACATTTCGGTGTACTTGACGCCGCGTCTGCAATCTCTTGATACTGCGTGCGGCGAAGCAGATCCGGCGACGCAAAAAGCGGGCAAGGGCGGCTGATGACTGTCGAGGAGGCGGCCGCGTTCGTCGCGCAGAGCGAGGAGATGCTTGCGGGTGCGGAAGCGGTACGCCGGCTGCAGCGTTGCTACGAGGCGATCAACGGCGACGATCGCGCCGGCGAGACGCTGGGCGCCATCGCATTTTCCTTCGGCTTCCGCAGCGAGGCGCAGTTCAGCCGCACCTTCAAGGAGCGTTTCGGCATGGCGCCGCGCGAGTTGAGATCAGTCGCCCGCGAGCGCGGCGTCAACATGCTGCCGCCGACCACGGTCGGCGTCGCCCCGGATTTGGTGCAACGACTTGAGCGCTGACATCCTGCCGCAATATAGGCCCGTGCCGATCCCGTCCGGCCGGGGCGAAGCGCTGTCGGTGCCGGAGGCAATCGCCTACACAACGCGATGGATCGACATCCGCCTTTCGCCCGGGGAGGACTTCGACGCGCATCAGATGCGCTGGCTCATGACACAGCTCGCCATCCGGGCGCTTGCCGAAACGATCAAGACAGGCGGCGACGGCTCGGCATACTCGGACCGTCTCCATCAGTCATACACAGTCCTCAGGAGGGCGCAGGCGGCGCTGAGCGACGGCAAACATCAGTGGTGGGGCAGCCCGGCTGAAGACCAGGCCCGGAAGGCTGCCGAGCGTGTGATGTGGCAGCGGCGCGATCCGGGCCGCGGATACGTGGAGGGCTACGAAAGCCGCTATCAGACCTGGCTCCGCGAGGACCAGTTCAACAGCTGCGTCGCAGACTATCTGGCGCAACCGTGGATGCGGCACCCTGTCCTCGATTGGATGCTCGTCGATGCGATCGTGACGCACGAACTGTCTAGGTTCGGGGAAGCGGTGAAGAAAGCAGAAGAACCGGGGGATCCATGGCGCCGGGGTCGCTATTTGAGGGCCCGCGGCAACCTCGAGAAGCTCCGGAAGCTCGAATGGAAGGCCGACTTCCAGCTGCAATTGGCGTCTGCCGCCTTTTTTATCGTTGTGCCTCTGTTGGGGATAGGGGCGGCCTTCCACTTTGATTGGACAACAACCGGCATATGGCTGTTGGGCATCTACACCCTCGTCGTGATCAACGAACTATGGTCGCTGGTGGTCAAGCTGATCCGTCGCAGCGTACCAGGTCCCGAGAGCAGTTCTCAAACGCTGTGGCGCGAGATGTACGAGGTCTGGCGACTGCTTGAAGGGCCGGTCGTCAACCCGATGCTCGTGGGCGCCGAGTTGGCCAGAACGACAAGGAGGGGAGCTGGATGGAACAGCGCTGCCTGGTCGATCGTCGTGCGCGCGATGGAGCATGATCCACTGGAGTGGGTCGTCGTGCCGGCCGAGCGGGACGCGGCACGCAGCGATGCCGGTCGCCAGGACGGAGCCAGATCGGCGCCGTCTCAATCGTTGAATCCCACATCGTCCGCTTCGTCATCGTAAGGCAGCTTGATGCCGCGCTGCTGGCGCTCTTCTTGGATGGCGCTGTGACGGCTTCGTCTGCTGGCCGATCGGCTGGCGCGGGTTCGGAAGGGGAGAGACCCGCCGCCGAACCCGTCTCTCGCTGATCGCTCAGAGGCCGAGCACCTTGCGCAGCTCCGCCTTGGCGGCGGCGAACTCGGTCTGGAAGTCCTGCTGCTCCATAATGCGCGCTGCGATAACCGAGCCTGCGATGCGGCCGGCGTCGATATCGGAGCGATAATGGATTCCGCCGATCACGCGGTTCCAGCCATAGATCCAGGCCCTGTCCATGATCTCGGTGCGCTTTTCCGGAACCATGTTCGACAGCACGATGCCCATCAAGGTCCCGACGGTGGTGTGGCCGGAGGGATAGGCGCCGGAATTCGAGACCTTCACCACAGGCTTGACCAGCGGGCTCGCCTGATGCGGCCGCGGCCGCTTCCAGCTGTCCTTGGCCGGATCGACCACCGCGCCCTCGGTCGCGACGATCCGATCGAAGAAGGCCGAAAAGACGGGCAGCGCCTCAGTCTTGAAGGCCGGGCCCATCACGTCGGCGAAGCGCCAGACATCCTCGACGGCATCGGCCTGGGCCAGCGCTTCCATCTCGGGCGTGCGCGTAACCTGAATGGTGAGGACCTCACCGATCTCGGCCTTCGTCTGGACGGAGTCCGGCGCCGGGGGCGGCTTCAGGACGGCTGTGAGGTCGATCGTCTTGCCGGTCGCGAAGGGTTTCGCATCCTCGGCATGGGCGGGAGAGAAAGCCAGCGTGGCGGCTGTCAGAAGAGCGAATGCTATATGGCGCATGGTTGTGGTCCCTGTTGGCCAGGGATCGACGCTCCCCACATATGACAGTGTGATGTAGGTCAATCTCCCGCCGCGCGGTCCTTCTCGCCTTCGGTCGGCGCCCCGGCGGCGACGTCTCGAGCGATTCGCGCCAGGGACATGCCGCGCGCGCCCAGGGAGGTATTTCGCCTCCAGCGTCCTTAGCGTCTCAATTGTAGGATTCCACCTCGTCCGCTTCGTCATCGTAAAGCAGCTTCATCAGCATGACGTAGCGATTGAGCGAGGCCATGCTGAGATCGCGCAGGCATCTCTCGCGAAGCTTGAGGGCTTCTGCGCGAATGCTCAGGCGCAGTTCAGGCGTGTGGATGCTGAACGCCTCGCTCCAGTCGAGCAGATGATGCAGGTCCTTGTCCCAGACCGGGCAGGTCCGCGATTGAAATGTCCTGTGCTGCGGGGCGTCCGCCGCGATCGCAGAGGTCGCCGCCACCAAGGCGACGCATGCAAACGAGAACAAGGGCAAGAGCAGAGGCCTTTGGAGCGACCGGCCTGACATTGCAATCTCTCCCGCTCGAGGATGTAGCCAGGATTCCAGGCAGGCTCAGCCGCTCAGTCTCACCCGTCCGTGTCACCTGAAAAACCCGAGCTCGTATGTGATCTTCATCACATACGAGCTCGGACAGTTCGACAAAGGTGCTGGGCGGCAATTTCAAATGGGGGGGGCAAAACGGGGGCAGAAAGAATAGATCTTCATATAGTACATATTACTTACCGTCTATATTGATAGAAACATAAACTATTGTGATTATATTATCATATTGTTGATATTCAACGTGGTTCAGTAGAGTGTATTTCGTCGCCCGATATCGATCATTCATTTCCAATTTCGATTGATCATGCCCCGATCGTTCCGGGGCCATCCAGAAGGCGCGCGCGGCTGCCACCAGCGGCCTCGCGCGCCAGTTTTCAGCGTGACCCGGTTCGGACGCGGAGGCTGTGGTTTCCGTCCGCGCGGCGTGAAGTCGGTCGATCCGGGGTAGGATGGTGTCGCGCCAGTCCCGCGCCTCGCTGGGATCGCCGACGGCCTGGGCCATGCGCCGCATCCCGAAGCGTCCGAGGCCGATGATCGCGAACCGGTCGGTTTCAGCACAGGGCTCCTCCGCCGTGCAATGAGGGGAGAGGTCAGTGAACTGCCGGTCCAGGAGGGCACTCCGGCCACTGGAAGGACGCTATGTCCGCGCCCCACGGATTTTGCATGGCAGCCGGCCGGGCATTGCCATGGCCAGTTGCGCTTCGCATGGCTCAATATCATGACGGCCTGTTGACAATCCCCGACGGCCGATCTCATCATTCCGGTATAGTGGAATCTTGGGAGGGATTCGATGGGGACTCGGTGGATGGCAGCGGTCCCTGGATCACGGCTTAGCCGTGCATCCGCGGCATGAATTACCGCTGGAACTGGTCCATCCTCCTGCAGGAGCCCTATTGGGAGTGGCTGTGGAGCGGCGTGCAATGGACGCTGGCCATCAGCTTGGTCAGCTGGGTCCTGGCGCTGACGATCGGTCTTGGCGTTGGCATTGCGCGCAGCCTGCCGGCTCGTGGCGCTCGCCTGGTCGCGGGCATCTATATCGATGTCTTCCGCAATATCCCGCCGCTGGTCCAGCTCTTCCTCTGGTTCTTCGTTCTGCCCGAGATCGTGCCCGAAACCATCGGGCTCTGGCTGAAGCGCGATCTGCCTTACCCTGAGTTCGTCACGGCGGTCGTCGCGATCGGCCTGTTCGCCGGATCGCGCGTCGCCGAGCAGGTCCGGGCCGGGATCGAGGCGGTCGGAAATCCGCTGCTGCCGGCCGCGCTGGCAACGGGGCTTCGTCCTGTCCAGGCCTTCCGGCTGGTCGTGCTGCCGCTCGGTCTTCGCGCCATCGTCGGGCCGCTGACCTCCGAATTCCTGATCACGATCAAGCTGTCATCGCTGAGCCTGACGATCGGTGTCCTCGAACTGACGGCGCAGAGCCGCCATGTCGAGAACTATACCTTCCAGGGGCTCGAGGCCTTCACCTTCGCCACTGTCGGCTATCTCGTCATCGGCTTGTGCGTGACGGCGCTGATGCGCCTCATCGACGACCGCATCGGCGGCTCGGCCCTGCGGAAGGCCGCGACATGAACGATTTCGACTGGGGCGTCATCGCCCGCTCCTGGAGCTTTCTCGCCGAGGGCATGGCGCTGAGCGCGCTGCTCGTGCTGGTCGCGACTGTGGGCGGGCTGGTGCTCGGCTTCGGCCTCGCCCTGATGCGGCTGTCGACCCATCGCTTCATCGCGGTGCCGGCTGCGGCCTATGTCACCGTCATGCGCTCCCTGCCGCTCGTGCTGGTGCTGTTCTGGTTCTATTTCCTGATCCCGCTGGCGATCGGACGGCCGATCGGCTCGCTGATGTCGGCGCTGATCGCCTTCGTGATGTTCGAGGCCGCCTTCTACTGCGAGATCATCCGCGCGGGCATCGCCAATGTCCGCAAGGGGCAGGCTGAAGCCGGCCTCGCCACCGGCCTGCGTCGCAGCCAGGTGATGCGCCATATCGTCATGCCGCAGGCGCTGCGGGCGATGATGCCGCTGGTCCTAAACCAGATCGTCATCGTCTTCCAGGACACGTCCCTGGTCTATGTCGTGGCGCTGCATGATTTCCTGACGACAGCCAGCATCGTCGCCTCGCGCGATGGGCGGCCGACCGAAATGTATACGCTGGTCGCCGTCGTCTATCTCATCATCTGCCTGTCGGCGACGAAGGCGGTCGAGTTCTACAGGAAGGGCCGCACGACATGATCGCCGTCGAGGACGTGCACAAATCCTATGGCAAGCTGCAGATCCTGCGCGGCTGCTCGGCAACCGTTCGCCAGGGCGAGGTCGTGGTGATCTGCGGCCCGTCGGGCTCGGGCAAGAGCACGCTGATCAAATGCGTCAATGGCCTCGTGCCGTTCGAGCGCGGCACGATCACCGTCAACGGCGTCTCGGTGTCCGATCCCAGGACCGACCTGCCGGCCCTGCGCTCGCGCATCGGCATGGTCTTCCAGAGCTTCGAGCTCTATCCGCACATGACCGCGCTGGAGAATGTCAGCCTGGCGCAGATCCATGTCCTGAAGCGCTCCCGGGCCGAAGCCGATGAGCGCTCGGAGAAGATCCTGATGCGGGTCGGGCTCGGCAACAAGCTGACGAGCCGACCGAGCCAGCTCTCCGGAGGCCAGCAGCAGCGCGTCGGCATCGCACGCGCGCTCGCCATGGACCCGGCCGCCATGCTGTTCGACGAGCCGACCTCGGCGCTCGATCCCGAAATGATCAACGAGGTGCTGGAGGTGATGCAGGAACTGGCGCTCGAAGGCATGACCATGATGGTCGTGACGCATGAGATGGGCTTCGCGCAGCGCGTGGCCGACCGGGTGCTGTTCATGGATGGCGGCGAGATCCTCGAGGACACGCCCAAGGCGCAGTTCTTCACTGCGCCGGCGACCGAGCGCGCCAAGCAGTTCCTGACCAAGGTCCTGACACACTAGGCCGCCGGCATGACAGAGCTGAGCGCCCCCCAGATCGGACCGATCCTCCAGCGCCAGCGCAAGGCGCGGGGGTTGACGTTGCAGCAGCTCGCAGCCGTCTCCGGCGTGTCGAAATCGATGCTGTCGCAGATCGAGCGGGGCGAGGCCAATCCAACCTTCGCGGTGCTCTGGAGCCTGACGCGTGGGCTGCAGATCGAGATTTCCGCACTCCTCCAAGGCAGCGAATCCTCGCCCGGCGGCAGCGCGATCGAGATCGTCCCGCCGGAGCATACGCCGGAGATCCGCAGTGCCGACGGTTCCTGCCAGCTGCGCATCCTCAGCCCGCCGAGCCTGGCCGGCACGGTCGAATGGTACGATGTCGAGATCGCCGGCCATGGCCGGCTCGACAGCGCTGCGCATGCGCCGGGCGCGGTCGAGCATTTCACGGTCCTGTCGGGCCAGTTCGTCATTGCGAGCGGGTCCTCGCGCTATCCGGTCAAGGCCGGCGAGACGGCGCGCTATCCCGTGGATGTGCCCCACTCGATCTGCAACGAGCTTGATCAGCCGGCCCGCGGCCTGATGGTTCTGCTCTACCAGAAGGTCCGGCAGGAGCGAGGTTCTACTTGAGCGTGTTCCGTTATAGTGGATTCAACCGGGCCGCCGTGAGGCCTGGACCCCCGCAGGTCCCGGCTCCCGCGCCGGCTCGCCGCCGCCCCTTATCGTCCCCCGATCCAAAGGCCCAAATCCCATGCGCGTGAGTATCCTTGGAGCAGGCGCCGCCGCCTATGGCGCTGCCGCCCAGCTTTCGGTCAGTGGGCATGATCCCATGCTCTGGTCGCCCTCCGGCCAGGGCACGACCGAGCTGGCGGCGGGGGCCCCCTTGCGGGCCAGCGGCGCGATCGAGACGAGTTTCCATCCCCGCATCGCCCATAGCGCGAAGGAGGCCGTGACCGGTTCCGACGTGGTGATGCTGGCCATGCCGGGCAACGCGCACAAGATGGCGCTGGAGGCGACGGCCGAGCATCTGCGCGAGGGGCAACCGGTCATCATCAGCTCGCACGCCTCCTTCGGGGCGCTCTATCTCTCGCGGCTCCTGGCCGAGCGCGGCATCCGCGCGCCGATCATCGCCTGGGGCACGACGCTGACGACTGGGCGCAGGGCCTCGCCGACCGAGGCCGCGGTCAATTCGCTGCGCTCGAAGATCGACATCGCGACCGTGCCGGAAACCGGGCTCGACGAGGGCCACGCGCTCTGCACCGCGCTGTTCGGCGATCGCTTCGTCAAGCGCGACGGGCTGCTCGCGATCGCGCTCAGCAATCTCAACCCGCAGAACCATCTTGCGATCGCGCTGTTCAACCTCACCCGGATGGAGCGCGGCGAACGCTGGGGCCAGGCCGAGAACGTCACTCCGGCGGTCGGGCGTGTCATGGAGCTGCTCGACGCGGAGCGCCTGGCGATCGCGCAGGCTTTCGACGTCTCGGTGCGGACGATCAAGGAGCATTACGCCTTTTCCTACCAGCTGCCGGTCGCGAGCATCGCCGAGATGAATGCGGAGCTGCATCAGCGCGGCAATGGCGGCTTCGGCCCGGCGACCCTGACCAGCCGCTATGTGCTCGAGGATGCGCCTTTCGGCCTGCTGCCGACGGTCCTGCTCGGGCGGCTCGCCGGGCAGCCCGCGACGCTGCACGAGGCTGGACTGACCATGCTGTCTGCCGCCTATGGTCGCGACTTTGTCGGGGATAACGACCTGCTGCCCGCGCTCGGCTTCGAGCAGATGAGCCGCGAGCAGCTGCGGGAGCGGACCCGCACTGGATTCTAGAACTCCCGCACACCGGCCGGTGCTCGGGCAATCGCTACAAAGGGAGAAGAACATGAGACGGAACCTTGTCGCTGCGATCGGCGGGCTCTTGGCCTTCGGCCTGGCCGCCACGGCCCAGGCCCAGGAGGTGGACGCGATCGTCAAGAAATTGCGCGACACCAACACCATCACCATGGGGATTCGCGAAACGCTCTACCCCTATGGCTTCCTCGACAATGACAAGAAGCCGTCCGGCTACTCCGTCGAGTTCTGCCAGCGCATCATCGAGGACATCAAGGCGGAGCTGAAGCTGCCCGACCTCAAGGTCAAATACGTGCCGGTCAGCATCCAGAACCGCCAGGCGCTCGTCGCCAACGGCACGGTCGATCTCGAATGCGGCGGTACGGTCAACACCTTCGGCCGCAACAAGCAGGTCGATTTCTCCTCGGTCTCCTATGTCTCGTCGAGCCAGCTGCTCGTCCTGAAGAATTCCGGCATCACCAAATACGAGGATCTGAACGGCAAGATCGTCGCAGTCGCCACCGGCGGCAGCAGCGAGCCTGACCTGAAGAAGCTCATCGCCGAGAAGGGCCTCAACATCCGCATCCAGAATGTCGACGACCACGCTGCCGCGCTGATCTCTGTCGAGACGCGGCGTGCCGACGCCTATTTCAGTGACAACGGCGCCTTCTACAGCTTGATCCGGCAGTCGAAGAACCCGGACGCCCTGACCATCGTCGGCACCGAATACGGCTATGCGCCGCAGGGCTTCATGGTGCCCAAGCTCAACCCGACGGTTCTCTGGATCGTCAATCACGCCATGGCGAAGATGTTCAAATCAGGCGAGGCCGAAACCCTGTTCAACAAGTGGTTCGGCCCCTTCGGCGCCCAGGTCTCACCGAAGCTCAAGGCCGCGTGGGCGACGCAATCCTACGCGGAGTAAGCAGCCTCAGGCGTTCCGTTCGGCCTCTTCATGAAGCCGGACGGAACGCCTGCGCAGCCGGGCAGCCGTCTCTTGAAGGGGCAGCCGCTGGAATGACAGGCTCGTCCCCGGCAAGCTCGGGGCAGTGGATGATCGCGGCGCGCCGGCAGGCTCTCCAAGGCGCTGCACAGCACTGAACAGCGACGTTCCGGCCTTGAACGATCCGGGAAGCCGGAGACAGGTCGGGGACCGCAGCGCAATTTAAACCAACTCCGCCTGCCGTGCTGGTGTCGCGCCCGGCGGTCCACTAGCATCCGCCGGGATCACTCCGCGAGGGCGGGGCAATCCCTGGGGGCGGCCGTGAACCATTTTGGCGTGGAGATCGGCCAGCAGCCCCTCGAAAAATCCTGGTTCAACCTCGCGTTGAAGCTGAAACTCACCGCGCTTGCCCTGGGCTGCCCGACCAACAAGGAACTCTGCGCGCGCTTTGCGGCGGTCAATCCCGCCACCTTGTTCGTCACCCAGAACGCCTACAAATGGCTCTCGGGCAAGGCGATGCCGCGCACCTCCAGCGTCTATGAGGATTGGGCGAGGGTGCTCGGCGGTGCGCTGACGGCGCCCTTCCTGGCCTCGTCCTCGTTCGAGGAGTTCCAGCACGCGATGAGCGCCCGCTTCGGCGTGCCGGAAACCGTGCTTGCGACGCTCCGGGGCGAGGCCGGTCTGCGGCCGGTGCCGGCGCCGGGCCCGGTCACCCCATCTCCCACCCGGGCGGGGGCACGACAGCCCGGCGAGCATTGGCTGGCCGGAACCTATCTCGCGATTTCGCCGGCCTGGTCGCGTGTCGAGGCGGGCCGGCTGATCATCGGCGCGATGCGGGTCTACGCCGATGCGATGCAGCAATTGCAGATCAGCTACTGCGAAAGCCTGTTCAACCGCCCGGTCGCGATGGAGGGGCAGCTGCTCAGCGACGGGCGAACCGCGCAAAGCGCCCTGACATGTTCCTATACGCACCGCCTGTTTTTCCTGGCGCTGAACGTGCCCACTCCGCCCGCCAATCTGATCGGCGGCATTCTCAGCGGCGCGGCAGTCCATGATCCCAATGCCCGCGCTGTCGCCTGCCGCATCCTGTTCGTGCGGGCGCATGGCCGCAGCATCGAGGATCTGGCC
Source organism: Allobosea sp. 2RAB26 (assembly GCF_052115465.1). Lineage (NCBI taxonomy): Bacteria > Pseudomonadati > Pseudomonadota > Alphaproteobacteria > Hyphomicrobiales > Alloboseaceae > Allobosea > Allobosea sp. 2RAB26. The sequence continues at coordinate 47,566 of NZ_JBFRGS010000020.1, forward strand.
GCGCGCATGGGCTATCTCGATGCGGACGCGGACGGAATCGAGCAGGAGCTGACCGGCCTGGGTTACCGCGCCGATGCCGCCAGGCGGGACCTCGCGGCGAGCATCCTCACCGCGCTCGGCATGCATTCGACCTCCGCGCTTTGCGAAGCCGCCCCCAGGGATTTCACCGATATCGAGCTGACGCTCGACCGGTTGGCGCCCGCCTGATCCCCCGAAATCCGCAACAGGACGCTGCGATGTACCCATTGACCGGAATGATGCGTCTTACGGCAATCGCCGTCGTGGTCCCGCTGTCCTTGTCGGGCACGGCCCGGGCGCAATCCGCGGCCACCCCGCAGCAGGGCGTGACGTTGACGGGGCTCATCGGCAAGGTCCTGTTCGCGCCGCAGCCCGTGCTCGGCTCCGATGGTCGCCAGCATATCGTCTACGAGTTGCAGCTCTCGAATGTGACCGGCGAGCGCGTCGTGATGAAGCGGTTCACGCTCTATGGCGACGACGACAAGGAGCCGCTCGCGACGCTGGACGAGGCCGAGATCGCGCGGCGTTTCTCCCCCGGTGGCCGGCGCGGCAATGAGACGGCGGAGCTGGGCGGCTATCAATACGGGGTCGCCTTTCTCCACATCGCGCTGCCGCAGGGGCGCGCGGCACCGCAGCGGCTGACGCATAAGGTCGATGCCTGGTTCGATCAGTTCAAGGCGGATGCCGCGATCCAGCTGGGCGCGACCGCAGTCACGACAGCGGCGCCGCCGGTTCTGGGGCCGCCGCTTCGGGGCGAAAACTATATCGCGGGCGACGGCTGCTGCGATTCCACCCGGCATGTCCGGGCCCTTTTGCCGCTGAACGGCGCTTTTCGTCTCGCCCAGCGCTTTGCCATCGATTGGGAGAAGCTTGGCGGGGATGGCCGACTCTTCGCGGGCGATAGGAAGCAGGTCGCGAGCTATCACATCTATGGCCAGCCTATCCTGGCGGTGAGCGACGGCACCATCGTCGATATGCGTGCCGATCTTGCCGATCAGGTCCCCGGAGCGCTTCCCGGCGGGCTGCCGATCGGCGAGGCCGACGGCAATTTCGCGGTGCTGGATATCGGCGGTGGCGCCTTCGTGCTCTACGCCCATATGCAACCCGGCAGCGTCCGCGTCAGGACCGGCGACAGGGTGCGCCGCGGCGATGTCATCGGCGCGGTCGGCAATACCGGCAACAGTTCGGAGCCGCATCTGCACCTGCATGTCATGGACGGGCCCTCGCCACTTCTCGCCAATGGCCTGCCCTATGTCTTCGAGGCCGCCACGGTGAAGGCGGTCGATCTGGCGGGCACTGCGGATTTCGACCGGGCGGCGGAAACCGGCTCGCCTGTCAGCCTGACGCCGCTCGTGCCTCCGCTAGTGATCAGGCGCGCGCTTCCGCTTGATCTCACTATTGTCGACTGGGGCAACTGAAAGGCCGCGGCGAGGGGATGGCGGGCTCCGGTCGGGCGCCTGGCAGTCCCTCTCGGCTGTCACGTCGCCCGGCGCATCGAAGGAGACAAACCTGCGCCGGCTGGGGCGACCGGATGATCGCGGCAGACCGGCATGCTATCCAAGGCGCCGAAGAGATCGTCGCGATTCCGGAATGAGGTGTTCACATGGCTGAAACGAGCAAAGCGCCTCCCGTTGAAGTCCTGATCGCCAGCGATTTTTCGGCCAGGGCCGATCGCCCGCTCGAACGCGCCTTGCGCCTTGCCGAGGCATGGCGGGCGAGGCTCGCCATCGCCCATGTCCTCGAGGACGCTGTTCCGAACCTGGCGGAAACGACGGCGCGGCTGCGCGCCGAGCTGCCGCCGGCCGCGGCGCAGGCTGAGTTCGTCGTCCGGGTCGGCTCGGCCCCGACCGTGCTGGCGGATCTGGCGGTGGAGCGGGGCAGCGCCGTCATCATCACCGGCGTCGCGCGCTTCAACAGCCTCGGCGACTATGTCACCGGGACGGCGGTCGACCATATCGTGCGCCATGCCTCCGTGCCGGTGCTGGTCGTCCGCAAGCGGGCGGAGCGCCCCTATGACCGCATCCTCGTCGCCACGGATTTCTCCGAGTGCTCGCGCGCGGCCTTGCTGGCCGCCGCCGCGCTCTTTCCGACGGCGCGTCTCGTGCTGCTGCACGTCAACCCGCAGGCGACGACCGGCCGCTACAAGGTCGAGGGCGCGGCGGACCATTTGCACGCCGAGGCTGCGGAAGACATGGCAGAGTTCCTGGCGGCCGCAGAGCTTCCGCAGGCCGTGCGGGATCGCATCGAGCCGGTCCTGGACGATGGGGCCGTGGTCAATGTGATCAAGCGCCAGGTGCAGGAGACCGGCGTCAGTCTCGTCGTCGTCGGCGCCCATCGCAGCCGGGGGCTGGTGCAGGATGCGATCGGCAGCCATGCCGAAGGGGTGCTCCGGGGCGTCGATGCGGACGTGCTCCTGGTCCGGGAGGCTTGAGCCGCCGGGCCGCGCAAAGGCCGGAACCGCCGCCGCCAGCCAATCTTCGGCCGGCCTCAGCGCGACAGGAGATTGCGTGCGAGCTTCACCGCTGCAGCATCGCGGGAACCGCCCCGTGTTGTCGGCATGAGGCTCCCTGCTTTGAGCAGGAATTCGGTCATGACGCGTAGAATCTGCTCGTCCGATTGGGCAACGCCCGCGGCATCAAAGTCCTTGCGGATCTTGCTGAACACGTCACTGCGCGCGGGATCGACCGTGCTTCTGGCGAGGTCATCCGAATAGGCATCGGCGTCCCGGCCCGTGAGTGCCAATTTCTCGGCGGCCCACCTGCCGAGGAGCTTGTTGCGGATGATCGTCCTCTGCACATCGTTGGAACTGGTCATTCGAAATTCTCCGATTGCCGGCCGTTGAATGCGCCTTCCTCAGTATGCTCGTGGCCCGATGGATCGCATCGCTGGAGCGGATGCAGGCTCGGGATCGTATGTCGACAAAGCCGATTGGACATCGGCCTCTCACGCTTTTGGGTCAGGAACCAATCCGGCAGCGTTTGCCGATAGCGCGTTCAACGCCGTGTAGCGTTCGATGGCGGCGCGTGCGTTGAAGAGCAACCGGTCCGGGCCGAGCAGCGTGGCCAAACCTGCACGGCGAATGACCTCGAGCGCGCCAGGATTGAGGCCCACGAACCAGACGGTGACACCCCGTTCCGTCATGCCCTTCTCGCCTTCCTGCAGCATCTGGAGGGCCGAGTACTCGATGTCTGGAACGCGGCTGAAGTCGAGTGCGAGGACGCGCGGCTTATGCTGACCAACAAGAGCGGTGATCTGGTCAGCCACATCCTGGGCATTGATGAAGAAGAGCCGCCCTTCCGGCCGCAGGATCAACAACCCCTCGAAGGTTTCGTCATCAGGGTTTTCAGGATCGAGAGGGCGGAGCACGTCGGCTCCGCGCTTGCGGCCGATGACCGTAATCCGGGGATGGAATGTCTGGCTGGCCAGGCCGATCAGCGAAAGGATGACCGCGATGACGATACCCTGAAGGGTTCCAAAGATCAGGACGCCAATGGTTGCGACGATCGCCCAGCCGAACTCCATCCTGCGCACCTTGCGAATGGCGTTGAACTCCGCCGGCTGGATAAGCGGAATGGAGTAGACGATGACGATGGCTGCCAGCGTGGCATTCGGCAGGAGCCCGAGCAAAGGTGCGAACAGGAGCATGGTTGCAAGGGCCGCCGCCGCTGTCACCAGCGAGGCAGCCTGGGTTCGCCCGCCCGCCGCGCGAACAACGCCCGTTTGCGACGTGCCGCCGCCGCCCGGCATCGCGCCGAGCAAGGAGCCGGCAATGTTGGCTGCGCCTGTCGCCACCAGCTCGCGATTGGCATTGATCGGAGGATCGCGAGGTCGAACGAAAGCCCGGCCTGCAGCAATGGTTTCGGTGAAACTCATCAGGGCAATCCCGAGCGCTCCCGGCAGCAGTTGCTGCACCAACGCAAGATCGGGGAGCGTCACTGAGGGAAGGCCCTGCGGGATATGCCCTACGGTCGAGACACCCTGAGCGCCCAGGTGAAAGATCCATGACGCTGCGATGGCAGTGGCCACTGCGATGAGTGGGGCGGGTGAATGCGGCTTCAGACGCTCCATCCCGATCAGAACGATCGCGGTCGCCGCCGCCACTGCGGCAGTGAGCAGCGACGTCTCCGGAAGCGCGCGCACGACGCTTAGAATGTCGGCAAAGAAGGACTGCTTGGTGATGTGCACTCCGAAGAGCTTGGGGGCCTGGTCCAGCAGGATGACGAGGCCGATGCCGGCCTTGAAGCCGGTGAGGACCGGTGCCGAGATGAAATTGGCGAGGAAGCCCAGGCGCAGGAGCCTGGCGAGCAGCAACAAGGCGCCAACCAGGGCGGTCAGCGTCGCCGTCGCGGTGAGCAGCTTGGCCGGGTCGCCGTCCGGGACGACTGCACCGAGCTGGGCGCCAGTCAGGATCGCGAGCGTGGTGGTGGAACTGACGCTGAGCACACGGGAGGAGCCGAGCCATCCGTAGACGGCCATTGGCACAAGGGATGTGTAGAGGCCAACCTGCACCGGCAGGCCCGCCACAGTAGCGTATGCCATGGCCTTGGGCAGCACGACGGCAGCCGCCGTAAGCCCCGCGACGACGTCAAAGCGGAGCCCACCGGCATTCTGGTCGTTCTCGTGCATTGAACCAGCCTGCATTGACACAGCCACTGAACGTAAGCTCGAAAGCTCGGAATATGCAAAGGAGACCGAACGTCTCCTCTGGCGCGATCCGGCCCGGCCGTGTCGATGCGCTCGACGTCCGGAAGCCACCCTCCTGCGGCATTCCGGCAGCCCGCTAACCGGTTGGACCGCGTCGGTCTTCCCTGCCAGTAGGACGCCCGTGCGGGAGCCAGACGTCCGATTCAATCCACTCGCTCCGGCCTCCCTCCGACCCCGGTCTTGCCCAGCCCCGCCTCTTGCCCAGGCCCTCGTCTTGCCTAAGCCCGCGTCTTGGCCATCGCGGCAAGCGCCTTTTCGTCCCTGAGCAGGCGGATGACGGGCAGGGCGGTGTCGTCGCCCACGGGCAGGCCGAGCGCCTCGGCAATGGTGTTGCGCCACTCCTCCGCCTCGCTGGGATCGCTGACGACCCAGACCGTGCGCCGCGTCCGGAAGCGCTGGATGCCGACGATCGCGAGCTGGTTGAAGACGATCCTGCGCAGCGCGCTCTGGTCGACCGGGCGCTTGGCGGTCGCCTCGGCCGCAGTCGCCGTGGTCGGCTTCGGCAGCGGCGGCTCGACCAGGAGCGCATCGACATCGTCGACGATGAGCAGGTCGACATTGCGCCAGGGCCAGAGGATGCGGCCATCCTGTTCCTCAAGCGGCGGGTGGCCGGAATCGACGTCTTCCTTGCGCTCGACCGCGGCCTCGAACAGCTTCACCAGGGTGGTGTAGCGCGCAATCCCGAGCCGGAAGGCGTATTCGGTGCCGATGCCGCAGGCGAGGCAGGTCTTGCCCGAGCCGACCGTGCCGGTGAGCAGCACATGCGGAAAACGCGGCGCGTTCGCGCCCTTCGTCGGCGGCTCCGACAGGGCGATCAGCGCGTCGCGGTAGCCGGGATCCGGCCTTTCGATGGTCGAGCAGAGATTGGTCAGGCGGAACAGGAAGGGCAGGCCGACCTGCTGGAAGGTCATCTTGCGCTTCACCCACCAGAGCACCAGCAGCGTGGCGGGCACGAGCATGACCAGCAGCGCGACGATGGCCTGGACGCCGCCGAGCCCCGAGGCGCCGGCGACGATCGCGCCCGCGCCGATGAAGAACAGCGCGGTCGCGACATTCCACCAGAGCTCGCGGCGGTTGAACGGAAAGAGCGGGCCCTGGCGCCGGCGCTCGCGGACGATGTCGAGCACCTCCTTGACGATCCAGAGCAGCATATTGAGCAGGGCAGCGATGATCGCAGTCTTCCAGGCCGGAAGATCGGTGAAGAGGGCGGCGAGTATCCAGCTGAACAGGAAGGTGATCTGGAAGCCGAGGCCGAAATGACCGAATTGATCGGCGGTCCAAACATAGCTGACGGTCGGAGTCTGCTGCACATCCTTGCCGAACCAGTCATATCGCAATTGCGATACGATTTCCTTGAGCGAAGGTGGCGTAAGCTTCTTGTCCATGGGGCCGCATCTCGCTCAGGGAACGCAGAAACGTCGGATTCACTGGAATGTCGGGGGAAGGTAGGCGCAGGAAGAGCTTACGCGGATGCTAGCAGCTTCATGCGAGCCGGCAAGAGCGCCGTTACGTCAGGGCGTGATCCGGCGAGAGATGTTGTGCGTGCCGCGTTGCCGCCGCTGGACGCATGGCATGGGCGCTCCACGGCCTATCGGCTTTCAGGGGTTCCGTTTCGCAGGCAGCCACTCAGCGCTTGAACAAGGGCGTGCGGACATGCCCCGACGCGGCATAGGACAGGCCGGCCTCCAGGCGCTCCAGTGGCACGCCGCGCGTCAGCAGATGCCCGACCGCGATCTCGACGATCAGAGCTGCGACCTTGTCCGCGGGGCAGGCATGGCGACCGGCGCCGAATTCCAGGGATTTGGGTTCCTTGCGCGCGATATCGAAGCGATCCGGCTCGGGATTGAGCGCGGGATCGCGGTTCGCGGCTGCCAGGAGCACGATGATCAGATCGCCCTGACGCAGATTATGTCCGGCAATCCTGCCGTCGCGCGCCATGAAACGGAAGGTGCTGCTGGTGACGGTGTCGCAGCGCGCCACCTCCTGGATGAGCGGGCGGAGATATGTCCGATCGGCCTCGACCTGCCGGAGGAGTTCCGGCCGCCGGGCCAGTGCGAGCAGTGTCAACCCGATCAGCGAGGCCATTCCGGCGAAACCCTGGACCATGTAGCCAAGGGCGTTGGCGATCACATCCCTTTCGTCGTCGCAGCCGAGACGCGTCGCTTCGCGCAGCAGCGCCTGGAATAACGGGCCCCGCTGCGCGTCGGCGGACCCGACGGCACTGGCGAGGTCGAGCAGCGCCTGCGCGCCGTGATGCCCCGATCTCAGCAAGTCGGGCGTCATCGCGGGAATTCCGGTTCCAGCAGATGCGGCCGCGGTCCCATAGGCGGCGAGCCATCCCATGACGTCGCCGAAGCGTTCGCGGGGAATGCCGAGCAGCAGCGCGATGACCTGCATGGGCAGTGCGAACATGAACTGCGTCGTGGTCGCTTCATCGAGCCTCGGCCCGAGTTCGTCGTCGAGCTCGGCCGCACGCCTGTGTGCCAGGGCCGCGACCTCGCCGAGATCGAGGCCGCGCACGGCGTTCGTGACCGCCTCCTTCAGCCTGCCTCGCGCCTCGTCATCCCGCAGGCGCACGAGCCGGCCAAAGATCTCCGCTGCTGCGCCGCCCTGCAGCGCCGCAGGGATGGGCTCGCTCAAGGGGCGGGTCAGGCAGATCGCGCTGGTCAGGACCTCGGTGACCGCGGCAGCGCTTGCCGCCACCCACCAGCCATTGGCCTCGTCCCGGAAGAAGGGGCGTTCGCGGGCGAGCCGGCCGTAATAGGGGTAGGGATCGGGATGCGATGGCGCAGCGCGAACATGGGCCGGGGAGTGGTCCGCAGAGAACGGGGGAGCAGGGACCGGGGGCGCCGAAATTCTCGCCGTCATGGTGCTGCTCCGTCCGGTTCGCGCCGCGGCGCCGTATTTGCTTCCTCTTCGATAGCGCTTGCCCTCGCATCCGTCGAAATCATAATTTCTCTGGGGTCGATCAGTTTTTTGCATGGGCGTGTCTTTCATGGGCCTGGACAGCGAAGCGCTTCTGACGTTCGTCACCATCCATCAGGCCAAGGGTTTTTCCAGCGCCGCGGAGGTGCTCGGCCGTTCGCAGCCGGCGATCAGCCGGCGCATCGCCTTGCTCGAGGATGAACTCGGCGTGCCGGTCTTCGAGCGCGCCTCCGGGGGCGTGGTGCTCAGCGAAGCCGGCCGCGCGCTGCTGCCCCACGCAGAACGCGTGCTTGCGGCGCTGCGCGACGCGGAAAGCGCGATCAAGGCGCTGCGCACGGAGGTCGCCGGCCGCGTCGCGATCGTGGCAGTAGGCACGCTCGCCGGCACGAACCTCACTGCGGTTCTCAAGCGCTTCGCCGCCGATCATCCAAAGGTCGATCTCTCGATCAGCACCGCGACCAGCGCAGAGGTGAGCGACCGGGTCCGGCGCGGCGAAGCGATGATCGGGCTGCGCTATCTCCTCGACATCGCGCCGGATCTCGTCTGCGAGCATATCGCCTCGGAGACAATGGTCGTGGCCTGTTCCGTCCAGCATCGTTTTGCGGGCAAGCGGCTCGGATCGCTCGCGGCGCTATGCCATGAACCCTGGTTTGCGTTCCGCAATGCCTATGATCAGCGCGAGACCTTCGCCGACAACATCTTCGCGCAGTTTCAGGCGCGTGGCATCGGCGAGGTCCGCTGGACATCGGTCGACAGCCTGAACGCGATGAAGCGGCTGGTCGAGGCCGGTCTCGGCATCGCGTTGCTGCCAGAAAGCGCAATCGACGAGGAGCGGCGGCTTGGCTCGCTCGCGACGATTCCGGTCGCGGATCTGCACGTCGCCAATCCGATTTATGCGGTCCTGCGCCGAGGCGGCTATCTCAGCCCCGCCACGCTCCATCTGCTGGCATTGCTGCGCTCCGCGCCTGGCCTCGCGAATGGCCGCTTCGTTGCACGGCAGGACGAAGAGGGGCCGCTTCCGCCAGACATGCGCTGACAGGGATGAGCAGCAGTTCACGGAGAGGCTGATGCGGCCCGATGATCGGAGGGCAGGGCGAACGCGTCACCGATCAGGATCGAGGCCCGAACGGAAGCGGCCGATCCCGCCCTGGCAGTGGAACCCGGGCCGGCGACGCCCGTTCAACAATGGCGTTCGCTGTAACGGAGGCCATGATGGCAAAACCCTCGAGCACGCCGCGCGCGAAGAGCACGCCGCAAGCCAAGAGCACGCCGAAAGCGAAGCCGAATAGCGCGACAGATTCCGCCATCCAGCAGCAGCGCCGGATCCAGAGACAGGTGGCGCGGTCGGATGCGAAGCCGGCAAAGGCGAAATCCGGCGCGATGCAGGCAGGGGCGCGACGTTATCCCGAGCCGCCCTTCAGGAAGCACCATCAGGCCAAGCCAGGTTCTGAGGCGGTGCTCGATCCGGCCCCGATGTATGATGCGCCCTATTACAAGGGCTCGGGTAAGCTGGAGGGCAAGGTCGCCATCATTACGGGCGGCGATTCCGGTATCGGACGCTCGGTCGCCGTGCTCTTCGCGCGCGAGGGTGCCGATGTCGCGATCCTGCATCTCGGCGAGGCGGGGGACGCGAAGGTGACCGGGCAGGCGATCGAGGCCGAGGGGCGGCGCTGCCTCGTCATCCCCGGCGATGTCCGGGATTCAGGCTTCTGCCGGAAGGCGGTGGCCAAGGTCGTCAAGACCTTCGGCAAGCTCGATGTGCTCGTCAACAACGCCGCCTTCCAGGTCCATTCCCCACGGTTCGAGGATCTGAGCGAAGAGCATTTCGATACGACGCTGAAGACCAATCTCTACGGCTATTTCCACATGTCGCAGGCGGCCCTCGACCATATGAAAGCCGGCGGCGCCATCGTGAATTCCGGCTCCGTCACCGGGCTGATGGGCAGTGAGGCGCTGATCGACTATTCCATGACGAAGGGCGGCATCCATGCTTTTACCCGCTCGCTCGCCGCCCATCTCGTGCCGCGCGGGATCAGGGTCAATGCGGTCGCGCCCGGTCCCGTCTGGACGCCGCTCAATCCATCCGACAAGACGGCCGAGGATGTCGCGACATTCGGGGCGCAGACACCGATGAAGTGCCCGGCCCAGCCCGAGGAAATCGCCCCGGCCTATGTCTTCCTCGCCTCGCCGCACTGCTCCAGCTACATCACCGGGGAGATCCTCCCGATCATCGGCGGCTACTAGCATCGGCCCGAAAAGCCGATGCTTCAGGGAGTCGGTTTTCGGGAAATCCGAGCTTCAGCAACACCTCACCGGGTATGCCTGTCGAGGACACGATCGTATCACCTTTTCTGCAACATCGCGCGGAACCGGATGGCGCCGGCCCGGGTTGCAGTTGCAGTCCTCATCGATGCCGGGCGAAACCTGTCATGCGCTCGCGCTTTCTCGACATCCTGATCTGGCTCACCGTACTGGCGCTTGTGGCCGGCTTCGGGGTCAGGATGTTCCGAACCGTGCCCAGCGTCCAGGACGCGCCACGCATCTATCGGGACTGAGCCCTGGGCCCAGCCCCGCCATGGCCCAGGCCAGGCCCTCAGCCCGGCTTCTTCGGCTCAGGCTGGCCCCCATGTCTGATCGTGGCGGCGCTGTCATGCTCATCGGCCTCGAACGGGGCATGCGGCCCGGTCTGATGCTTCGACAAGGGGCTCGGGCCCGGGCGACGCTGTTCCGGCGCGCCCGATTGTCCCGGCCGTTGCGCCGTCCGATAGGGCACCGGCGCGTCGGTATGCTTCTCGGCTGTCATCGTCATCACCTCAGGTTTCGCAAATGCCGGGAGGAGGGCGCTCGGCTGCCTTCTCGGGGCTCTGCCCGGAGGGGGCGCGATCGCGCATGCGCTCGCCCCGGGTGTCCTGGTTCTTGCCCTGCTCGCCCCGTCCGTGGGGGAGGATGGCTGCCGCATCCGTCGTGGGGATCTTCCGTCCGTAACCGTCTCGCATGGTGGCCTCCGTGTTGACGGGCCCGGCTGCGCAGGAAACGTCGCATCGCAGATCAGGTTCCAACGCGTTGGTGTCGCGGGCCGAGGGTTGGAAAGGGAGGAGCTGATGCCGCCATGGCGTGGAACAGGCCGGCGGCCGATACGTTGGTCAGGCAGCAAGCGCGCCCGATCAACCGGCGTCGGCGGGGATCAGAACCAGGAGGACGGAATGGGACTTTTTTCCAAGGACATCAAGACGATGGACGATCTCTTTGTCCACACGCTTCAAGATATCTATTACGCGGAGAAGCAGATCCACAAGTCGCTGCCGAAGATGATCGACAAGGCCACGGACCCGCAGCTGAAGCAGGGGCTGACCGCGCATCGCGGCGAAACCGAAGGTCATATCAAGCGGCTTGAACAGGTCTTCAAGCAACATGGCGCGGAGGCGAAGGGCGTGGATTGCCCGGCGATCGACGGCATCCTCGAGGAAGCCGACGAGGTTCTGGGTGAGGTCGCCGACAAGCAGGTGGTCGATGCCGCGATCATCGCCTGCGCCCAGGCCGTCGAGCATTACGAGATCACGCGCTATGGCACCTTGACGGCCTGGGCCAAGCAGCTTGGCCGCAACGACTGCGCCACCCTGCTGCAGCAGAATCTCGACGAGGAATTCGCGGCCGACAAGAAGCTCAGCAAGCTCGCCGAATCCGGGATCAACCGCAAGGCGGCGTAGCCGATCCCGCGCCCTGACCGGTCCCGCTGGGTCACCCGATCCGGCGGGGCTGGGGCGTCCTCCCTGCAGACGGCACCTCGCGACGAGCGTGATCGGCAATCCCACTATTTATAGGCGATCGCGGCGCTCGACGGACCGGCCAGCATCATGGTCTCGAACCTCCGGAAGCCGACCTCGCGGCACCAGCCTTCGAAGTCGGCAGCGGAATAGTCGAAGGCATCGCCGAACTCGATCAGCATGTTGAGGGACATCATCAGGCCGAAGGCATTCTCGCGCCTGGCATCGTCTATGAGCGACTCGATCACCACGAAGGCGCCGCCAGGCGGCAGGGCGTCATAGGCTTTGCGGATCAGCGCCTTCTTCTTCTCCAGGTTCCAGTCATGCAGGATCATCCCCATGGTGATGACATCGGCCCTGGGCAGAGCATCGGCGAAGAAGTCGCCGCCGACCGCCGCGACCCGGTCGCTCAGGCCCGCCTGCTCGATCCGGCGCAGGGCGATCGGCACGACCTTTGGCAGATCTAAGCTGGTGCAGCGCATATGCGGATGCGCGGTCGCGACCATGCAGGAGAGCTGCCCCGTCGCGCCGCCGACATCGCAGAGGCTGCTGAATCTTGAGAAGTCGAAAGCCTGCGCAAACAGTTTGAAATTGCCGGCGGAGATGCCCGACATCGCGTTCATGAACTGCTCGAGCCGCGCCGGGTCGGCATAGAGCGTAGCGAAGACGGATTCTCCGGAATGCCTGGTCTCGTTCTGCGGCTTGCCGGTTTTCAGAGCCTCGGTCAGGTCGCCCCAGAAGCGGAAGAGGCGCGCATTCGCCATTTCCAGGATGCCGCCGATATAGGCCGGGCTGTTCCGGTCCAGGAAGAAGGCGCTGTCGGGCGTATTCGCATAGCGCGCCCCGGGGCCGTCGCCGTCACGGTCGAGAAATCGGAGTGCGACCAGCGCATCGGGAAAATCCGGGATGGCGCGGGGACTGAGCTGCAAGGCCACGGCGATCTCTCGGCCGGTCATCGGCTGTTTGGCGAGCGTCGTGAAAAGCCCCAGCTCGACGGCCGAAAGCAGCGTCTTCGACGCAAAGAACCCCATCCCGACCTGCATGATATGCGACGGATCAAGCCCGGACATGATGGCCCTCGTGCACGTCGGTATCGCCCCCAGGGAAACCACGGCCCATGACGATGCCGATCCTAGCACAGGTGGCCGCAAACCCCGCCGCATCAACGCCCCCTCGTCGGAAAAGCCCCCGGCTCGCCTTTGGTCGATATTGCAGCCCATGGGCGCATTCTGCAGGAATGAGCTGCAGCTTGCGATTCAGCGTCCAGGCCGAAGCATCGTGCGGGCAGGAGGCTCGGGTCATGGCGGGGCAAGCGGCCGGAGCGCAGAAGACTGCGCCGGGTCATGCGGGGTGAGCCGATCCGCGGATGCCGCCAAGGCCATCTCCGTAATGCCCGGCGAAATCGTCCGGCTGATCAGCCGGGCCCGCCAAGTCGCGCGATGCGACAGATCAGATGCAACCCCTCGATATCACCAATGGAGCGGAGCGTTCTGCGGACAGGAAATGGGGGCATCGTGAATTTTGCTAAGTTACGAGCGCTTGTCCTGGCTTATGGGAGCAGGTTTAGAGAACTTGCCATAGCTCATGAGAAGAGTTTCAGGGTGCTGTTTGGTTCCGCATTTATGATGGCTTTGGCCTTGCCGTATCTCATTATGTTCGATGTCGAATCTTGGGGTGATACTTTACAGTTTTCGACCTTTATGGGTGTGAGCGCGGGGGTGGGATCGCATCTGGCGGATAAGGTCGTCTCCTGATCGTTGCGGCTACTGGTGGCCCTTGGCGGGCGGGGCCAGTTTGCGTTGGAAGGGCCCAGGGGAGGTCGCCCCGAGGCTGCCCAGGGACCGTTGGGTCGTGACACCGGTTCTGACCCGGCTTCCCTGAAGCCCGCCGCCAGCCGTCTGGCTGTCATTCCAGTATTCGCGGCGCGCGCTGGCATTCGGGGTAGGGAGCGTCAAGAAATCGACCTACGATTGCATTTCGGTGCCGCGTTTCGGGTGTGGCGCTTAAGCAACTGCTGCCGAATACTTGCGCCTCAACAGGCCGAATTCATGCGTTTCTGCTTGTCCTTTGCCGGCAACGGCGCGAGCCTCCGCCCCGTCGTTGAGTGCGTGAGGGAGTTTGCCCATGAATGCGCAATCAAGATCTGACCTGACGATGACCCGTTGTCACTGGGTTCTGTTCCGGACAGCGATCGTCGTGATCCTCGCAGCAGCCGTGTTGGCGCCGCTGACCCGGTGACGGGAAAGCGCCGGCGCGGTGCTGGATAAGATGCCCCGATCCGGCAGGCATATCTGGATCGGGGCCATGATCGCGATCATTCTCGCGATTTACGCGTTCACGCATCCGTTCCGGATCGTCCTGCTCCGCGCGCTGGGCTATTGAGCGGCGCGACGCGGCATGAGGCGCCAGGCTTGCGCGGGCTACGCCGGCCTTCCGCGCCGCGCAGATGCTGCGTGAAGGAGGCGGGCTCGATCAGGCTTCGGGTGCTCTCAGCGCCAGTGGCTTTCGCGTCTCGGCGAAGGGATCGGCCGCCAGGGCGACGGCGAGCGCGTCAGGCGGCACGAGCTCGCCGCCAAGCGTCTCGTGGAAGGCGTGGGCGAGGCTCGCCTCGCGAAAACAGATCCGTATGGCGCCCTTGTCTCGCTTCACCGAGACGGCGCGGTACATGATCTTCCAGCGCTCGAGCCAGGCGTCCATCTCCTCAAGTCTGCAGAGGAAATCGTCGCCCTCGGTAACGACCAGGACCTGATGTCGCCAGGGCCTTATGGCCGTTTCGTCACCCGCAATCATCGCGTCACCTGTACCCTGGTCGCAATTCGGCCATACCCGCCGTTCTTCGCGGTCAATGGTCCATCCTACATCCGCCAAACTGACATTTCGCTGACAGGACCTGTCAGCTTCGCGCGCGAGGGCTGCTGATAGACAGCGCCACTCCCAAGCGGGGCCGAACCTCGCCCGCTTGATCGAGACGAGACGGGGGAGGACGGACTCGGCGAGATCCGAGCATTAGCGTCCGCCCGCCAAGAAAAGTCCGTGGGCTCCTGGGGCATTTCCACCAATTCGGAGCAGGATCATGGCCAATATCGACGGCACAACGGGAGACGACACGCTCTTCGGAACGGAAGACGCCGACCTCATTCGCGGTTTGGCGGGCGCCGATTTCATTCTCGGCTTCGGCGGCAATGATACGCTCGACGGCGGCGGCGGTGACGATCAACTGGCCGGCGGAGGCGGCGCCGACGTGCTGAAGGGCGGCGCCGGCAATGACACGCTGACGGGTGACTCCAATTTCGAGATCGCAGGCGCCGACATGCTGACCGGCGGCGGCGGCAATGACAGGTTCGAATGGGATCCGTTCGGCGGAACCTCGACCGCGGCGCTGACCGATATCGTCACCGATTTCCAGGGTGCCGGAAACGCCGTCGGCGACACGCTGGAATTCGACGCCTTCAGTCCCGCGGCGCGCTTCAGTTTCGGCGGGCAGCTCAACGCCATGCCCACGCTCGGCAGCGCGATCGGGACCAGCGGCGATGGGCTCGCGGCGGTCTCCTATGCGTTCAACGGCGGCAACACCTTCGTGCTGGCCGACAGCAACGACAATGGCAGCTATGATGCGGGCGATCTCACGATCCGCCTCAACGGCCAGCTCAATCTCGTCCAGTCGGATTTCGGCAGCACGCGTTTCGTCATTGCCGGCACGAACGGGGCGGACACGCTGAACGGCACTCAGGGGAACGACACCATCCTGGGGCTCGGCGGCAACGACACGATCAATGGCCGCGCCGGCGATGATAACATCGAAGGCGGCAACGGCGCTGACACGCTGACTGGCGGGGACGGCAATGATTTCATCCAGGGCGGAAATGGCGCCGACACGATCAATGGCGGCGAAGGCCGCGACTTCCTGACAGGCGATGCCGGCAATGACACGATCGACGGCGGCGGCGGCGATGACGGCGGGCTGGCCGGTGGCGACGGCAACGATACGGTGTCTGGCGGTGCCGGCGATGACAATGTCGACGGCGATGATGGGGCCGACACGCTTTCGGGCGGCATCGGCGACGACGACATGTTCGGCGGCGACGGCGCCGATGCGATGTTCGGCGACGCAGGCGCCGACGAGCTGTTCGGCGGCCGGGGCAATGATCAGTTGAGCGGCGGAGCGGGCGCCGACGAGCTGGAAGGCGAAGAAGGCGCCGACCGGATCGAGGGCGGCGGCGGCAACGACCAGTTCAATTTCAACGCCGGTGCCTTCCAGCCGGATTCGAGCTTCTCGGTGCGCGATTTCGTGGCCGATTTCCAGCGTGCCGGCGTGGCCGACGGTGATGTGCTCCAGCTCTCCGGCAGCGAATTCGCCTGGGTCGGCCAGATCGACGCCAATCCACGGATCGGAGCGGCCCTGCCGGGTGGCGGAGATGAACTGACGCAGCTGGGCTATATCCAGCGCGCCGGCAATACGTTCCTGGTGGCCGACACCAATGATGACGGCCTGCTCGATGCCGATGATTTCACGGTCGAGTTTGCCGGCCTGCAGAGCTTCACGACCGGCGATTTCACCAACACCGATTTCGTCATCGCCGGCACGAATGGCGACGATGTCATCACTGGCACGCCGGACGATGACCGGATCTTCGCCGCGGGCGGCAATGACCAGGTCACCGGGCTTGGCGGCAGCGACGAGATCCATGGTGGCGCCGGCGACGATATCCTCGATGGCGGCCCGGGTGGCTTCGACAATCTGTTCGGCGAGGCGGGCAACGACCGGTTGACGCTCGCGACCAGTGACGGCGGCGGCGTCGCCTCGGGCGGCGAGGGCGACGACGTCCTCTTCGGCAGCGACAGCTCCTTCAGCAATTTCGACAACAGCCTGCAGGGCGATGCCGGCAATGACGAACTGCATGCCGGCGCCGTCGGCTCGGGCATGAACGGGGGAGGTGGCTCCGACCGGCTGGTTAGCGGTGCGGCCGACGACCAGATGGAGGCCGGCCGCGACGAGTTCGGCTTCGATCTCGACAATGCGCAGGACCTCTTCGTCTACAGCGGAACCGGGCGCTGGAGCACGGGGGGCAGTTTCTTCGGCGACACGGTCTCCGGCTTCCAGGACGGCTCGGACCTGTTCGACCTGCGCGGCAGCGGCCTGCAATTCGCCGACCTCTCGATCGTCAACGAGGATTTCCAGACGACGATCACCTCGGAGCGCGGGCAGATCACGCTCTTCGAGAGCTTTGGGCAGGAGGTTTTTCTCGACCAGGATGATTTTCTGTTCGGCCCGGCGCCCGCGCCGTTCTCGACCGATCCGCTGTTTATCTAAGGCATCGGCCCGAAAAGTGGTTTCCGGTTTTCGGGACAGCCGATGCCGGCAGCAAAGGTTCATCGGCCCGAAAAGTGGTTCGCGGTTTTCGGGACAGCCGATGCCGGCAACAAAGGTTCATCGGCCCGAAAAGTGGTTCGCGGTTTTCGGGACAGCCGATGCCGGCAGCAAAGGTTCATCGGCCCGAAAAGTGGTTTCGGGTTTTCGGGACAGCCGATGCCGGCACGGCAAGTCCGATGGCCTGGCAGGTTCGGACACAGCCCGACTGACACAGAAGGGAGCGCCCTGCGGGGCGCTCCCTGGTTTTCGACGGTGTCCCTTCCAACCAGAGACCGGTTGTGAGTGTACTCCTCAAACAAACTTGATAATAATCGTATATGGTGATAATATCACCATATGAAATCATATCAATGCCGAATGGCCCGTGCGGCCCTGAACTGGAGCATGCCCGAGCTGGCGCAGAAGGCCGGTGTCGGCGTCAATACCGTCAACCGTTTCGAGGCGGGCCAGGATGCAAGGATGAGCAGCGTCGAGAAGATGCAGGCCGCCTTGTCCGAAGCCGGCGTCATCTTCATCGCCGAGAATGGCGAGGGGGCCGGCGTGCGGCTGCGGAAGGGCTTTGTGCCCACAACTGTCCCGACAGCGTCACATGCCTCGCTCAAGGTCAGCGCCAGCACGGTGCGGGCCCGCGCCGCACGCGCGGTGGACCACGCCATGAGCGAGATGGACGCAAGCACGGCAGAGAAGACGGAACGCCGCGAGCGATTGACCAACGAGCCTGACGTCGTCAGGAAAGCCCGCAGCAAGAGCAGGGACGCATCATGAACCACGACAGACCGCGCCGGCCGACCAGCGCCCGCGACCAGGCGGAAGCCCTGTTCAAGCCGGCTGCACCGAAGGCGCCGCCGGTGATCGAGAAGCGGCCCGCGCTTCCCGGCGCCAAGGAGATGGTGACGCTGCGGATCGACCGCGATGTCCTCGATCATTTCCAGAGCGGCGGACCAGGCTGGCAGGACCGCGTCAACGACGCGCTGCGCCAGGCGGCGGGCCTCGTTGGGGATGACGTACTGAAGCCCGAGGATCTCAACTCGTCGAATGACGGCTGAGACGAGCGGCGACGGGCAGCGCCGCTCGAGCACGCTGCGAAAAAGCGGCAACGGTCTTTCGCATCGAGCATGCTCCGAACCATTGGCGTCGATCATGTTTTCTGCATTTTGACGGTTTCGTCCAAATGCGGCGTGATCTAACGATCTGTGATTGCATCGGCTTTTCCGAAAACCGCAATCCACGTTTCGGGCCGATGCTTCAGGTCTTGTTCTTGAGACCGTGCAGGCGGATGATTTCGGCGCGAAGCTTGGCCACCGCCGCCTCGCCGCGGACGCCCTTGATGCCGCGCTCTTCGCGATCGGTCGAGCCGGGAACGCCATCGAGGAAGGTGTTGCGCTTCGCGGTCGGCATCGCCAGCAGATAGGCGATCTCGCATTCGTGCCGCCACTCTTCCGATGAGGTCGAGACTTCGCGCCCGGCGAGATGGGACCAGGCGAAGGAAGGGGCAGGGGCAGACAAGGCGAATCTCCTGAAGTGACAGAGTAAGCCTTAGTCATTCCCGTAGCGCCGTGACGAGCCGATCGTCGCGGCATCCTCACATGTTTCTGTCCAACTGCCGGTTCAGCGGCCGCATCCGCATTCGGTTCGCCACCGCGATGGAAACCTAGAATCCCGAGCCCGACCTGGGCTCATGACGTCTGGCGCTGCGGCTGTTTCCTGTTCGCACGTCGCTCGCTATTGCGGCGCCTCGCGCCTGTGCCCTGCCAGCCGCCGAGCATGTCGAAGACCTCCAGCCCATCCCACGCTTCGTCCTCCTGCGCGCGGCGTTTCGCCAGCGTCACGAGCGCCCAGGCCTTGCGTAGGACCCGGCCCAGAGCGGAAGGCTGCGTCGGCGCGGAATGCGCCCCCGGCGCTCCGCCGTCTTGCGGTCTTTGCATGAAATCGTCGCGCCCCACCCGGTGCTTGTTGCTTGGGCCTTCTTGCCGAAGGCCGGCTTTGATTGTCTTCGGGCAGATCGTCGCGATTTCCAGGGCCAGCCGGAAGGTTTCAGATCTCATCCGCAACGCTCGATCCGCGATATCGATCGCGCTGTCACGGCCCCGAACCGGGAGGAGCCGTGCATTGGGACGTCCAGTCATCAAGATGAGATCGGCGGGCAAGGCCGCCCTTACCGCGGGATGAAGCGGCCCTCCGTGGAGGACACTGGACGTCAGACGTCCAGGTCGGTTTGCGCGTAATTCAGGAAGTATCCCGTGAAGACCGTCGCCCCCACGAACGCAAACGCGTCGGTGAGCTGCAGATCGCTCCAGCCGCTCTTCCGAGCTGCTGTCCAGGTGGCGTCGGTCACCTCTCCCGCATTGGCCGCGGCTTCCCTGACCAGGCCGGCCAGCACATCGATTTTGGCGTCGTTTGTCGAGGTGCCCATCGTCAAGGCGGTGACCTGCTCTTCGCTCCAGCCATTCATCTGGGCAAGCCGACTGGCGATGCGGGTCATATAGCCGTTGCCGACCCCGGACGCGGCCGCGAGGGTCAGGGCCGCACCCACCTTCGGGTCGAAGCTGGTCTGCTCGGCAAGCACGGCCCGTAGCGACGTGTACGCCGTCAGGACCGCCGGGGAATGCGCCATCTGGGCATGCAGGTTCGCAGGGCGTCCCATCGGGCTGGCCTGGACGATCTTGTGCAGGAGCAGCCGCGATGCGGCGGGGGCGTCCTCGACCATGTGGGTTGGGATCCGGCTCATCGGTATCACCTCGTTCATGGGGTGCTGAAGGCGTCGGACGCGCGGTCGTCCCGGGCGCGGTCGTTCTAGGCGCGGTCGCCCTGGCTGCCCTGGAGAAGCGTGTTCCAATCCTGTGCCTTTGCCCACGACGCGAAGTCGTGAAAGGCGACGTCGGGGAACTCACGGCGGAGCGCCGCGCGATCGAGGGCGTAGCCGACATGGTCGAACCACGCGTACATCTTGGCCCAGTCTTCACCCATGCGCTCGCGGATGACGTCCAGCGGGATCTGGACATAGGTGAACGGACGACCGGTGACACGCGAGAGGATGGCGAGAACCTCGTTGCCCGTCAGTTCGTCGCCCCCGAGATCGAAGCGCTGACCTGCAAACCGGCCTGGATTCTCGAGCAGGCGAACGGCGACGGCCCCGATATCCGCGACGGCGACTTGCGCGAGCTTTCTCGTCGGCGGGAGCGGCGTCGCGTAGATGCCCTTCGCGAGCTGCTCCTTGCCGAAAGCGAGGTTCTCCATGAAATAGACGGGCGCCAGCACCGTGGCGCGCACGCCGATCCCGGCGATGTGCTTTTCGACCTCGTATTTGCTGTCGAAATGCGGGACGCCCGTCTGTCGATTGGCGGAGCCGACCGAGGTGAAAACGAGATGTACGCCTGCCGCTCTGGCCGCGTCGGCGGCGGAGATGCCTTGTCGCGTCTCGGCTTGCGGGCCTCCTTCGAAGGGCGTCGTCATCGCGAAAAGGGAGGTCGCTCCTTCGAGCGCCTTCGTCAGCGCAGCTGTGTCTTCGAGTGACGCCCGGACGAGCGTGACGCCTGCGCCGGCGAGCGCTTTAGCCTTGGCGGAATCGGTATTACGCGTGACGGCGCGAACCGCGTGACCGCGTTCGAGCAGGGTCTTCACCACCGCGCCACCTTGTTGGCCGGTGGCTCCCGTGACGACGACGACAAGCTTCTGATCCATGACCAATCTCCTTGCTCTGGACCGTCCCGGCAGATGCTCCTCGCCTGCCGGGGTGAACCGAGCGCTGACTTGACGCGTTCAGGCGGCTGACGCCTGTGCCGACGCGGCCTGACGCCCGGTTTTCAATGTGAGGCTCCACCAGGACAGATCATCCAGCAGAGCGACCGCCGCCTGTTCGAGATGCGGAAAATCCACGAAATCCTTGCCCTGCTGCCAGATGCCAAGGAACTCGGCCATACCGACATTCACGGATTTGGGGACCGGCGCCATCTGAAGTTCGACGGCAACCATGCGCAGTTGCTCAATCGCGCGTGCGGCGCCAACGCCGCCATAGCCGACAAAGGCGGCCGGCTTGCGGTTGAAGGGCTGGAAGGCATAGTCCAGCGCGTTCTTCAGCACGGCGCTGTACCCGTGATTATATTCGGGGGTGACGAAGACGATCCCGTCAAGCTCGGCCAGCTTCGTAGTCCAGCGCTCTGCAACGGGGTTCTTTGGCGGCACCCAGGCTGGCGATGCCGGCTCATCGAAGAATGGCAGGGGATAGTCGCGCAGGTCGATGATTTCGACGCTGAGATCGGTGCGCCGTGCCGCAATCGCGTAAAACCACGCGGCCGCCCGCTCGCTGAAGCGGCCCTCTCGCGTCGAGCCGATGACGATGCCGATATGCGGGTTCCTGGTCATTGGGGGCTGCTCTCTTTCAGGTTGATCCGAACAATCGGGACCGCGTGCAGGTCCCGCTCGCCTTCGAAAATGAGCGCCGCATGTTTAGTTGACTAGTTGGGGATATCGGGTTTGACTCCCCCGTCTTTCGAAGGAATGCCGGCGATGCTCGACCTGAACGACATCGGCCTGTTCGTGCAGGTTGTTCGCTTCGGCAGTTTCGCGGAGGCCGGACGTCGTCTGGGGATTCCCGCCAATACGGTCAGCCGGCGTATCCAGGAACTGGAGGAGCAACTCGGCGCTCGGCTCATGCATCGATCGACCCGGAAACTGAAGCTCACCGATGCCGGACATGAACTCTACGGCAATAGCGCCGCGGCCGTGGACGGACTGCAACAGGCCGGAGAGGACCTGATGGCCGGCGCGCGGGTGCCCAGGGGGCTGATACGTGTGGCGATGCCCGCCGATTTCTTCGACTTCTACAAGATGGAATGGGTGGCCGAATTCCTGGCCGCGTATCCGGAGGTGCGCATCGAGTTCGCGTTAAGCGATGCTACGGTCGATCTGATCGAGGAGGGCATCGATGTCGCCTTCCGAGGGGATGCAACGCGTGGTCCGAACTATGTCGTACGCAAGATCCAGACTCGCTCGATCGGACTCGTCGCCAGCCCCTCCTACCTCGCTGCACGCGGGACGCCGGCCTCTTTGCAGGGCCTGACCCGTCATGACTGCCTGTTCGTGCCGCAGGCCCGGGACTATGCGACCTGGCGTCTTCAAGGTCCCGATGGCGTCGAGGAGGAGGTGACCGTCACTGGCCGCGTGATGGCGAATACCGCGCAAGCGATCCGAAGGGCGGCGATGGCAGGCCTCGGCATCGCGTTGACGCCGATCCTGGGAACGGCCGATTTCGCGGCTGGCCGACTGGTGCCGGTGTTGCCCCAATATATGCGCCGCAATCTCGGGATGAGCGTCGTCTACCCCAACCGGGCCCACCTGCCATTGGCCGTTTCGGCTTTCATCGATTCCGTCGTCGGCAGGCTGCGGGCCGAAATCCTGAGCATGCAGGGATTGCGGTAATTCGGGCCGGGGCCGACCGATGGCAAGCAGCGCCCGTCAGTGACGGTGAAGCGCTTGCGGGCGGAAACCGGATCAGGCGCGCAAGCGAAGCTCTCGTCCTGCTCCTGCCCACTCTCCGGTGCGAGCGGAGGCGAGCCAGGCCTCGGCCGTCGACCCCCCGGTTGCGATATCCTGCTCCGCCCAGGTCAGATATGCCAGATTGCCATGGGCGTGCAGGGTCGAGGCCTGAGCCGCGCTTGGGCTCATGCCATAGCGCTTCCGGAACGCGCGGCTGAAATGGGCCTCGCTGCGAAATCCGTGCTGATGCGCGACGGCCGAGATTTTCAGCCTTCCCGCAGATCTGATCATGACCTGCAGGCTGGCACTCAGCCGGATCCCCACCAGCCAGCGCCGCACGCCGCCATGGGCCTCGAACGACCGGAACAGTTTCGAGCGCGAGACGCCCAGCGCGGCCATCAGGTCGTCGGGGCCGAAATCCGGGTCGGACAGCCTGCCTCGGGCCAGCCGATGGGCGCGATCGAAGAGGGGGACATCCTCGCGTTCCTTTCTCGGCCCGCCGGAGGGAAGGGCGGCTGCGGCAAAGCGCAGGATGCCGTCGACGGCCGACTGCGCCTGGTCGACGCTGAGCCCGTCGATATGCTCCACCAGCGCCCGGATCAGGGTGCCGAGAAGCTTGCCTGCACTGCTATGGGCCGACAGCACCATGCCATGCACATCGCCTTGAAGTCCGGCCGGCGCGCTGGCCCTGTCGAAGGTGAGCGTGATCCCCTCATAGCCGGGCGTACGGGATTCATAGGGCAGCGAATAGTCGACGGCGACGACATCGCCTGGACCATGGCTGCGCTTGCGACCGTCATAATCGGCGACTGCGCTTCCGCGTGTCAGCACATAGAGCGACATCTGGGAAATCGGCCGGTCGTCGATGACGCGCTGGCTCCGGGACATGGACATCGCCGATCCGCCATTGATCTGCACGAAGGCCTCGGGGAGCTGCCAGGAGCGGCCGTGAAAATCGAACTGGGCCGGGTCTGCATCAGCCGGTATGGCACAGTCGACCAGGCGCGACAGCGCCGTCTTCCAGGCGGCGAAACACTCCATGCCCGGGGGGAACGGCCAGGCAATGCTGCGCGAGGCGCATGTCTGCGAATGGGTCTCGGGCCTGGGCAGCGGCGCCGGCCAGGGGCGTCCCGCGACAGGGCGGCCGATCACGCCGCCATGTGCCGAAGCCTGTGAGAATGGGGACGGGACGATCTGCGCTGCGCTGGGTCGATTTGAGATATTCATATGTCCCCCCGCGGTTCCCCATTGGCCCATCGCTGGGAACGAGGCGCTTTGGGAGAAACTCTAATCGAGGCGGCGTATTTACGGGCGTTAATCCGGCGTTACACGACCGTTAATCTTGTGCGCCGCACCTTCAGGCCGTGCGGGATGTGGCTTTCGAGAGACTGTTGGCAGCCAGCCCCTGCTGTCGTGGCGACGGCCCGGCCGACCAGTGGCGCGTCGGGCCGGGACCTGCTGGTGATCACCCAGCCGTCAGCATCTCGGGCTTGATCGGCAGCTTGCGGAGCCGGATGCCGGTTGCCGCATGGACCGCATTCAGCACGGCGGGCGCGAGCGCCGACGTGCCGGGCTCGCCAAGCCCGCCGGGCGCCTCGCTGCTCGCCACGATCTCGACCTCGATCGTCGGGGCCGCATCGATGCGGAGCATCTGGTAGGTGTCGAAATTGGTCTGCTCCACCCTGCCGTCCTTGAGGGTGATCTCGCCGTACAGGGCCGCGGTGATGCCGAATACGACGCCGCTCTCGATCTGCGCCGCGATGGTGTTGGGATTGACTGCGACCCCGCAATCGACGACCGCGACGACACGGTCGACATGGACATCGCCGCTCTTCGAGACCGTCACCTCGGCGACCTCGGCGAGATAGCTGCCGAAGGATTGCGACAAGGCGATGCCGCGCCCCTGGCGTGGCCCCAGCTGTGTGGCCCATCCTGCCTTCTGCGCGGCACGTTCCAGCACATGGAGCGCACGCGGATTCCCAGCCAGAAGGGCGCGTCGATAGTCGAGCGGGTCCTTCTTCGCGGCCGCGGCGAGTTCGTCGATGAAGCTCTCGACCACATAGACATTATGGGTCGGACCGACGCCGCGCCAGAATGCGGTCGGAATTCCCGGCGGTTCGACCCGGACATAATCGACATGCATGTTTGCAATGGCGTAGGGGATTTCGGCTGCCCCTTCCACCGCGTCGGGATCGACGCCGTCCTTGACGGCCGACGGGAAGTAGCGGGCCATGATCGACGAGCCGGCGATGCGGTGGCTCCAGGCGACCGGCATGCCCTGACCATCGAGCCCGGCACTGATCCGGTCGTAGTAATAGGGCCGGTACATGTCGTGCTGGATGTCCTCTTCCCGGCTCCAGACAACCTTGACCGGGCCCTTGGATTGCTTGGCGATGAGCGCCGCCTGGGCGATGAAATCGACTTCGAGCCGGCGCCCGAAGCCGCCGCCGAGCAGGTGGTTGTGAATCCGCACCTGCTCCGGCTTCAGTCCGAGATGTTTCGAAACGACGAGCTGGGCGATATCGGGAACCTGCGAACCGACCCAGATATCGCAGCCGTCGCTCGTGACCTGGGCGGTACAGTTGATCGGCTCCATCGTGGCGTGGGCCAGGAACGGTGCTTCGTAGATCGCCGCGACCCTGGTCCCAGCCTTGGCGAGGGCGCCGCTCGCGTCTCCTTCGCTCGTGGCAACGGCGCCGGGTCTTTCCGAAGCCGTTGCCAGGGCGGCCACGATGTCGGCCATCGAGGTGGCCGCATGGGGTCCATCGTCGAACCTGACGGCGCAGGCCTCCAGGCCCTGCTTCGCCGCCCAATAGTGATCGGCGATGACGGCGATGGCGTTGTCGAGTTTCGCGACCTGATGGACGCCCGGAACCTTCAGCGCCGCCGCCTCATCGAAGGATGCGACCGTGCCGCCGAACACGGGTGACGCGGCGACCGTGGCGATTTTCATGTCCGGCAGCCTGACATCGATGCCGTAGATCGCCGTGCCGTTGACCTTGGCCGAAGCATCGAGCCGCTTGGCCGGCGTACCGATGATCCGGAAGCTGCCGGGATCTTTGAGCGTGACATCGCTCGGGACAGTAAGCTTGGCCGCGGCGTCCACGAGCTCGCCATAGCCGATCCGGCGGCTGCTCGCGGCGTGGACGACATAGCCCGGCTGCGTCGTCAGACTGCTCGCTTCCGCCTTCAGCCTCGCGGCGGCTGCGGCAATCAGCATGGAACGGGCGGCGGCACCAGCCTGGCGCAGCGGCAGATAGAATGCGCGGATCGAGGTCGAGCCGCCCGTCATCTGCACGCCGGAGATCAGGGGATTGCCGTAGAGCTTTGCATTCGCTGGGGCGGGCTCGACCGCGACATTGCTCATGTCGACGTCGAGCTCCTCGGCGACCAGCATCGGCAGCGAGGTGTAGGTGCCCTGACCCATCTCGATCATCGGGGAGATGACGGTCACCTTTCCCATGCGGTCGATGCGGATGAAGGCCCCGGGCGCAAAGGGTTTCGCTTGCGCGGGATCGGCTGGCTGGGCCCCCAGCTGCAAGGGCCAACCGATCATCAATCCGCCGCCGACGGCAGCGCTGGCATGGAGAAATGCCCGACGCGAAACGACGTGATCCCCGAGATTTTCTGCATGTGCCATGGCTCTGGCCCTCACCGCGCGCCGGCGATGGCCGCGGCCTGTTTGATGGCTTCGCGAATGCGCAAATAGGTGCCGCAGCGACAGATATTGCCGGACATGGCGGCGTCGATATCGGCGTCCGTGGGCTTTGGATTGCCGGCAAGCAGCGCGCTCGCCGACATGATCTGCCCGGATTGGCAGTAGCCGCATTGCACGACTTCCAGGTTCAACCAGGCTGCCTGGATCGCCTTGCCGGCTGGCGTCTCACCGATCGCTTCGATCGTCGTAACGGACTTTCCCGCGGCATCGCTGATCGCCGTGATGCAGGAGCGGGTCGGCTCGCCGTCGATATGAACGGTACAGGCGCCACATTGGGCGATGCCGCACCCGAATTTGGTTCCGGTCATGCCGAGAATATCCCGGATCACCCAGAGCAGCGGCATGTCGTCGGGGGCATCAACCGCGAGGGAGTGGCCGTTTATGGTGAGATCATGCATCGCGCATCCTCCTCGGCCTGCCCTGGTCGTGCTGATGAAGCTGTCTATCCGGCACCACACCGCCGGGAATGCCAATTTCGGGGGCTCGGAAGTCCGCGGCCGGAACCACCGCTGGAGCCATCGGCACGCATGGCGGTCTCCCCAGCGCGTTGGCAAATCGTTGGCTGATCAGAGGCACGGGACGGAGCATGATATTCGCCGATCGGGCGTCATCGCAGGACGGACTGCGCCCCCAAAACATGGCGGGAGTATGGAAGGGGAAGGGTGGGCGGCGGCACCGGGACTCCGCCCCTGCGAGCAGGTCCCAGTGCGGCGTCGCTCATGGACCGGCCTGGCGTCCGCTCCCGTCCCCTGGCTGGCCTTCGACGCTGCGCGCTTGCGCCCCGCTCCCGGGCGATACGGAACCAGCGCCTCACCCCGGCAGTTCCGTTTCGACACGCAACGGAGGAGTGAGCCCCATGAGACCCGTCGACGTGATCGCAAAATACGCCGGCGTCGAGATCGGCGTGCTGCTCCGTGCGCGTGACAAACATGCCGGCGAAGCCGAGACTGTCTACTGGATGGATTATCCATCGATCGAACACGCCCTGGAGGCCGTCGCAGAGGACCTGTTCGAAGGACGGGTGGAACAGATCACCGCCGATGGCCAGCCGCTGACCCAGGAAGAAGTGAGTACATTGACCCATTAGGGCGGCGCCGGGCGAGCCCTTCGCGGCGCTGACCGAACCAGGCGGGAATCACCGGCATGGCAGCGCATACCGGCTCGCACAGGGTGATCTACGCCGCCCTCGCTGGAAATCTGCTGATCGCCGTGACGAAGTTCGGGGCGGCCGCCTATACCGGCAGCTCGGCGATGCTGTCCGAGGGCATTCATTCCCTGGTCGACACCGGCAATGGCCTGCTCCTGCTCTATGGCCTGAGGCGCGCGGCGCGCCCGCCTGACGCCTTGCATCAGCTCGGCCACGGTCGCGAACTTTATTTCTGGAGCTTCATCGTCGCCCTGATGGTCTTTGCCGTCGGGGCCGGCGTGTCCTTCTACGAGGGTGTTCTTCACATCCTCGAGCCCCACCACGCGACAAATCTCCTGGTGAACTACGTCGTGCTCGGGCTGTCGCTCGTCTTCGAGGGCTATACCTGGCGCGTCGCACTCAAGGAATTCCGCAAGACCAAAGGCAGGCTCGGCTACCTCGACGCTGTCCGTCAGAGCAAGGATCCGACCGTCTTCTCCGTTCTCTTCGAGGATTCCGCGGCCTTGATCGGCCTTGCCATCGCATTCGTCGGCATCACGGCGGCCGCATGGTTCGATCAGCCGATCCTGGATGGCGTCGCCTCGCTCGGCATCGCCGCCGTTCTGGGAACCACCGCCATCTTTCTCGCCCGTGAAAGCAAGGCGCTGCTGCTCGGCGAGGCCGCCATTCCGGAGGTTCAGCGCGCCATCCTGGAGATCGTCCGTGCCGACGAAGAGGTCAGGACGGTCAATGGCATGACGACGGTCCATCTCGGTCCCAACGAGATCGTTGTCGCGCTGAGCCTCGAGTTCGAGGATGATCTGACCACGAGCGGGATCGAGGCGAGCGTCGAACGGATCGAAAGACAAATCCGGGCGACCGAACCCGCCGTGACCTCGGTCTTCATCAAGCCCAAGGCCGCAGCCAGGCGGGTCTGAAGCGCCACTGCGAAACTGGATCGCACCAGCGCGTTCCCCGGACGCGCCAGCCCGTCAGTGCTGCTGCGAGGCAGGCGGCCCATAGCGCAGCACGGCTGCCTTGAGCCTGCGCAATTCTATCGTTCTGATCGGGCTTGGTGGCTTGCTTTCAAGCTGTCCGATCCGCTCGCAGATCAAGCGGAACTCGCGATCGGTCCGGATGGCGAGCAAGACAGGAATCTCGGGCATAGGCGAGGCCTCCGGCGTGGCTGCATCCCCAAAACGAGGGCAGTGTGCAGCCATCGATCCCTTCCTGGCAACCCTTCGAAATTGCCTGCCGGAACAGCACGGGGCGCGGCTCGTCCGAGAGCGCGGGGCGCCATTCCGGCTTCGCTGGGGATGCTGCAAGGGGGCTTCCCAGGCAACCACCTGGATTGGCTCCCGGGAAGGCCGGTGCCGTGGCAGCGAGAGGGCCGAAAGGGCAGGGAACATGCGCGCCGCCCAATCGTTGAATCCAGGTTGTTCCGTTGATCCAGATCGTTGCGTTGCGGTGTCGAAGATGGGTGTTCTGCCGAAAGCGTATCATCCGAGATGGCGGCCCAGCTGGTCTTTCGGTCGCAAGGCGATCCTGCCGGCACGCCCGCGCTCGATCGCGGCCATGCCGACCGAACTCTATCGCGAGCCCTGCGAGGACGGTGACGGCAACCGCTACACGGTGATTGTCTGGCGTCTTTACCCGGGCCTGAGCAGCACCTCCTATACGCTCGATACCGGCGCCCTGGTGAACTATGTCGACGGGCGCAGTTTCGAGATCGCCAGGACAGGGGTGATTATCACCCGGCTGGATTGCCTGTAGGCTCGGGATGCGTGACGGTCCCGCGCGGGGGCCGCCGCCGGGGGCGTTCAGCCAGCCTGTGACGCCACGAAGGTAGAAAAGCCGGCCAGAAATCCGCGCAAGCGATCCCGGGTGGCGGGGTCGCTCAGTTCACCCGCTTCATCGAACAGATTCTGCGCGCGCGAGACCAGCATGCGCCCCTCGAACCAGGGACGGGTGCCGAGCGTCCGCAGCACCGGCAGCCAGGCCTCCTGCGCGAGCACGGTGCCGAAACCACCCATCGAGGCTCCCAGAAACGCGACGGGGCGGCCACCAAAGAGCGGGCCGATATCGCTCGCCGGGCGCGATAGCCAGTCGATCGCGTTCTTCAGCACGCCGGGGATCGAGTTGTTGTATTCCGGCGTGAACAGGATCAGCCCGTCAGCCTGGGCGAGTTGCCGCTTCAGGACCTGAACGGCGGGCGGAATGCCGGTCTCGGCCTCGTCATCGGCGTTGTAGAGCGGGATACCGGCAATGGTGCCCTCGACCAGCTCCGCCCCGTCAGGCATCGACGCCCGGGCCGCCCGCAGCAAGGCGCTGTTGTACGAGCCGCGTCGCAGGCTCCCTGAAACCCCGAGAATGCTGACCATTGCCTGTTTCCCTTGGCTTGTGCGGCGGCGGATATCCGAAGCGCCGGGAATACCGGTTGCCGGCACCGGCGGCCAGCATGGCAGCTTCATGGCCCGCCAGCTGAATGTCGATCTCTCCCGGTCGGCCGGTCGTCACATGCGGCGCGATCGGGGCGTTCGTCCAGGCCTATGCGCCAGCTACCCCAAATCGAAGCTCTATCTCGATTTGCCCGATGCCTGCCTCTACCGCGTCGAGGTCGAGGCCCTGCAGATCAATGGCGGCCCGGCCCAGAACGCCAATGAAGTGACGGCAGCCGCCTTGAAGACGGAGCTTTCCGGGGCGGAAGCATTGATGTCGCGCGCCGCAGACGAGATCGATCGCCTGAACGGCTCGGCCGCCGACCTCGCCGCTCTCGTTGCGCTTGCGGGAAACGGCCCCGGCCAGTGGCGCGTCAGCGGCCTCGATCCGGACGGGATCGAACTGTCGACCAGCAGGGAGACCATTCGGCATTGGTTTGGCCGCAGGGTCACAAATCTCGAAGAGCTGGCCGAGCAGTTGCCGCGCTGAACCCCATTCCGCGCGCTGTCGCAGAGGGTCAGGCGCGCAAGCGGCAGGACCGCCTCGTCTGCCGGCGCAGGTCCGAGGCGGCTCGCTCTTTGCGCCGTGTGATTGGCTTATCATCACGCCGCTGCGGGCGGCGTGACGCCTGCGCTCAGCGGAAGGGCGGGCTGTATTGCAGGCCGCCCTTGGTCCAGAGCGCATTGGGCCCGCGCTGCAGCTTCATCGGCGAGTTCAGGCCGAGATGGCGCTCGAAACTCTCGCCGTAATTGCCGACGGCCGAGACGACGCGCACCACCCAGTCGTTGCTGACGCCGAGCGCCTCGCCATATTTGCCGTCGCGGCCGAGGAAGCGCCGGATCTCGGGATTGGTCGCGTTCGCGGCGAGCTCCCTGGCATTGGCCTTGGTGACGCCGAGCTCTTCGGCGTTGATCAGGGCAAACAGCGTCCAGCGCACCAGGTTGAACCAGGCATCGTCGCCGCTGCGCACCCAGGGACCGAGCGGCTCCTTCGAGATGATTTCCGGCAGCACGGCATGCTCGTCGGGATTGCGGAACTTGAGGAGATTGGCCGAGAGCGCCGAGACATCGGTGGTGTAGGCGTCGCAGCGTCCGGATTCATAGGCCTTCAGCGCCTCTTCGGGGGTGCCGAAGGCGGCGACCTCGTATTTCATCCCGGTGCGCCGGAAGAAGTCGGCGAGGTTGAGCTCGCTGGTCGTGCCCTGCGCCACGCAGATCGAGGCGCCGTCGAGCTTGGTCGCGCTGGTCACGCCCAGGCTCTTGTGGACCAGGAAGCCCTGGCCGTCATAATAATTCACAGCCGTGAAGGTGACGCCCTGGCCGGAATTGCGCGCGAGCGTCCAGGTCGTGGTGCGCGGCAGGACGTCGATCTCGCCGGCCTGGAGCGCGATCAGGCGGTCCTTCGAACTCAACGGCACGAAGCCGGCCTTCTCGGAATCGTCGAAGACCGCCACGGCGAGCGCGCGACAGATGTCGATATCGAAACCCTGCCAGCGCCCGGCTGCATCCTGCGTCGAGAAGCCGGGAACGCCGTTGCTCGTGCCGCAGATGATCCTGCCGCGATCGCGAATGGTCTTGAGCGTGTCCGCCGCCTGGGCGGAGGCCGCAGCACAGGTCGCGACCAGGGCGGCGGCCGCAAGCCGGATGAATGGGCGTGTCATTGAAGCTTCCCTCTCTGTTTGTTTGTTCTTGCTGTTCTTCTTGCTGTTCTTTGTGCTGGCTGGTTCTGGGCAAAGTTCTCCCTGGCGGCGGAAGCCTGCTCCCGCCGCGTCGGTCTTCGGTCCGGAACTTTTGTCTCAGGCGACCCTGGCGGCCGGCCCGCGTTCGAGCGCGACGAGCAGCGCGTCGAGGTCGTTCCAGAGGTCGTCGGGATCCTCGATGCCGATGCTGATGCGCAGCACGGTGCCCTCCGCCGTCCAGGGGCTGACGGTACGGTCACCCTTGACCGCCATCGGCGCGATCAGGCTGCGCGTGCCGCCCCAGGAGGCGCCGATCGCGAAAATCTTGAGCGCGGTCAGCGCCGCTTCGAGATCCGCCTCGGCAACGGGTTTGAGGACGACGCTGAAGACGCCCGATGAACGGCCCATGTCGCGCTTCCAGAAGGCATGGCCGGGGCAGGAGGGCAGGGCCGGGTGCAGCACCGTCTCGACCGCCGGCGAATGCGTCAGCCGCCGGGCGAAATCCTCCGAGATCTTGCCGATATGGGCGAGCCGCAGGCCCATGGTCTCGATGCCGCGCAGCGCGAGCTGGCATTCATCCGGCGAGACGCCGACGCCGAAGGCGCGCAGCGTCTCCTTCATCTTCTCGCGCAGCGCCATGTCGGAGACGGTGACGGAGCCGAGCAGCAGGTCGGAATGGCCGCCGACATATTTGGTCAGCGCCTCGCAGGCGAAATCGGCGCCATGGGCCAGCGGCTTGAAGAGCAGCGGCGTCGCCCAGGTGTTGTCGCAGCCGACGAGCACGCCCTTGGCCTTGGCCGCCTTGACGATGGCGGGAACGTCCTGGACCTCCATCGTGCCGGAGCCGGGCGACTCGACCCAGACCAGCCTGGTGGCGTCGTCGATCAGGGCGGCGATGCCGGCGCCGATCAGCGGGTCGTAGACGCCGTAGTCGATGCCGCGCGGCTTCAGGTATTCCTCGCAGAAGCTGCGCACCGGCGGGTAGACATGGTCGGGGATCAGCACCTTGTCGCCGGGCATGAGCACCGAGAGCATGACGATGGTGACCGCAGCCTGACCCGAAGGCACCAGCACGGTGCGCACCCCGCCATGCAGCGCGGTGAGCTGCGCTTCCAGCGTGCGCGTCGTCGGCGTGCCGTGCAGCCCGTAGGTATAGCCGTCGAAGCCGCGATATTTGCGGGCGGCGAAGCTCGCGGCATCCTTGTAGACGATGGTCGAGGCGCGATGCGTCGGCACGGCGAGGCTGGCATAGCCCTCCTCGTTGACGGCCGGGTGGTGAACGCAGCGGGTGAGGTCGTGCATGGCTTGATCCCTTTCGAGGGACAAGCTGTAGGCGCTCGGCAAGGCGCGACAATCAGCCTGGAGGCATGAGATCATGCCGGCCGCTTATGGTTCGTCCAGTCTGGGTCAGCGCCGCCTCTGCCCAAGTCCCCGCCCTCTTCCCGCATTCGCGTTGTCGTCTCCGCGTTCGGCCGGTGGCAGGTTGCGCCGATGCCACAGCCGAGCCGGGCGTTCAGCGATGCGACCATCCCGGCTTGATGACGTTGGGTAAGTTTCCTACCCGTCGAGGGATGGAGATTCGCGTGCGTGGCAAAGATGGCCGGGGCGCGCGTGTCCACTTCATCATTGCTACCGCCGGGACAGGCGGTTCCCGCGATTTCTGATCGACGCTGCCGTTTGGGCGCCCGTACGGGACGCGGAGACTGAGGATATGCCGATGCCTATGCCGACCCCGCACCTTTCCGCCGCAGGCAAGCGGAAGGAGTGCGCCTACCATAATTGGCCACAGCGGGTCTCCGTCCTCCTCTCCGGAGCGGCGCTTTTGACCCTGCTGGCGGCCAGCCCGGCTCTGGCGGGGGGCGGCGCGGGCGGCAACGGGACCGCCGGAACCGGCGGCGCGGGCGGCACGGATAATCCGACGGGGGCCGGAACTGCAGGTGGCGGCAGCAGCGTCGCCGGCACGGGAACCGTGAGCGGTGGTGGCGGCGCAGGCGGCGGTGCCGGCACGACAGGTGGGGCAGGAGGCAAGGGCGCCTCGAATCTCACCGGAGCTGGCGGCGCTGGAGGAGCGGCGCCGGGAGCGGATGGCGGAAATGGCTCAAATGGGGGGACGTTTGGCGCAGGCGGTGGCGGGGGCGGTGCTCATGGCTATGTCGGCGGCGTGCTTCCTGCGGCCGACACGACTGGCGGCAAAGGGGGAAGAGGCGGTGACTCGACCGGCGGCGGCGGTGGCGGTGGAGCAGGTGGCTTCGGTGCCGTCGTCACAGGCAACGGACTGACAGGCGTCCTTGGCAACAGTGCAGGTGGCAATGGCGGCGACGGCGGCACCGGCAGTTCTGGCAAAGGAAGCGGTGGCAGCGGAGGCATCGGAATCCAGTTCACTGGCGCCGCGAGCCAGGTCACGCTCAGTGGAACGGCCAGAGGAGGGAAGGGCGGCAGCCTGGCGAGCGGTGCCGGCGGCGTCGCGGGGGACGGCGGAATTGGCGTCGTCCTCGGTTCGGGCAATGAATTGACCGTTAGCGGTTCGGTGATCGGCGGGAACGGTGGGACATTGGGCACTGGTACCCCCGCCGCAACCGGTGGTGCCGGCGGGATCGGCATCACAGGCTCCAACGCGCGGCTCATTATTACGTCTGCTGGCTCGGTCACCGGCGGCACGGGCGGCAGCGGCGTACAGGCCAACGCCATCACCTTGTCCGGTGGCACCAACAGCCTGGAGCTTCAGGGGCCCGCCTCCGCGATCAGCGGTACTGTCCAGGGCGGCAGCGGAAACGACACTCTGATCCTGGGGGGCACCAGCACCGCCACGACATTCGACATGTCGACGGTCGGAGCGAGCGCTCAGTTCCGGAGCTTCGAATCCTTCTCCAAGACGGGCCCCGGCACCTGGACGCTGACGGGCACGACGACCGAGGCGACACCCTGGACTGTCTCCGGTGGAACCCTCTCGATTGCGTCCGACGGGGCTTTGGGGACTCCTGCAAGCCCGCTGAGCCTCGCAGGGGGGACGCTGGCGACCACCGCCGATGTCTCGACGGCGCGGCTCATCTTCCTCGGAACCGGCGGAGGCACCCTCTCGCCGGAAGCCGGCACGACGCTCACCTTGTTCGGCCTCGTCACGGGCGTCAACGGGCTCACCAAGGATGGCGGCGGCGTGCTGAACGTGGTCGGCACGATCAGCATCGGCGGTACGACAACCGTGAACGGCGGCACCTTGCTGGCTGGCAGGGCGGGCGCCTTCAGCGCCACGAGCGCCACGACGATCAACGCCGGCGGCACGCTCGATCTCGGCGGCTTCGCCCAGATGATCAACAGCGTCACGCTCGCCGGCGGCACCTTGACCAATGGCGCCCTGACCGGGGCGGTCTCATCTTCGGGCGGCTCCATCAGCGCTCTCGGGGGCACCGCCTCAGTGACCGTGCTGTCGGGCAGAACGACTGTCACCGGCAGCAACGGCTATACCGGCGCGACGACCGTGACCGGCGGCTCGCTCATCGTGAACGGCTCGATCGCGGCATCCTCCAGCGTGACCATTGCAGCCGGCGCGTTGCTCGGCGGCTCGGGCCAGCTGCCGACGACGCAGGTCAGCGGCACGCTGTCTCCCGGCAACTCGCCGGGGACGCTGACGGTCAACGGCGATCTGACGTTCAATCCCGGCTCGACCTATATCGCCGAGGTGCAGGGTGCGGTCGCCGACCGCATCAGCGTCACCGGCACGGCTGCGCTCGCCGGCACGCTCAGGATCGTGCCGCTCGGCGGCGCCTATAGCTTCGACAGCCCCTACACGCTGCTCTCGGCGGCGGGCGGCCGGACCGGCAGCTTCAGCCCGGTCGATACCACCGGCAGCTTCGGCGACGGCGTCACCACGGCCGTGAGCTACACCGCCAACGACGTCCGGTTCACCCTGACCCCCAATCCGCTGGCTCCGATCGTCGCGCCTCCGGCAGGGCCCTCGCGGCTCGGCATCGCGGCCCCGACTAACGCCTTCGCGATCGCGTCCGCCATCGATGGCGCGGTCGCCAATGGCGCCAACCCGTCCTCGCTGTTCGGGGTATACAACCAGACCGCCGCCGCCATCCCCGCCGCGGTCAACAGCCTGTCCGGCGAAATCCATACGGCGCCTTCGGCCATGGCGAATGTCGCCTCCGACCAGTTCCTGCGTGCCATGCTCGACCCCACGGCTGCCGGGCGGCTCGCCAACGCAGGCGCAGCCGGGCCCGGTACCGCCATGTTCTCCGGGCTCAACCGCAAGGGCGCCGACGTTTCGGCGGCCCCGTCGCGGCTGGACATGCCGCTCTATTCCGTCTGGGGCGCAGGCTTCGGCTCCTATGGCCGCACGGACGGCAGCGCCGCCGCCGGCTCGGCGCGCCGGCAGGTCGACGACGCCCATCTGGCGACAGGTATCGATATCCGGCCGATGCCGGGCACCGTCGCCGGTCTTGCGGTCTCCGGCGGCAGGTCGCGCGCCTCGCTACCGGGCCTGCTCGGTAATATCGATGCGGATGTCTTCCAGGCCGGTCTCTACGGCGTGACTCAGCTCGGCCTGGTCAAGCTCGGCGCTGCCGCAAGCTATGCCCGGCTCGACAATGACGTCAGCCGCAGCATCCCCGCGCTCGGCAGTGCCCTGTCCTCCTCCTACGCGACCACCGCCTGGAGCGGGCGCCTGCAGGCGAGTGCCAGCGTGCTGAGCTGGAACGGATTCTCACTGTCGCCGCTGGCGGCCCTCCAGGCGACACGGGCACACAGCCCGGCCGTCATCGAGGGGAACTGGGCCGGCGC
Organism: Allobosea sp. 2RAB26; assembly: GCF_052115465.1. Lineage (NCBI taxonomy): Bacteria > Pseudomonadati > Pseudomonadota > Alphaproteobacteria > Hyphomicrobiales > Alloboseaceae > Allobosea > Allobosea sp. 2RAB26. Next base: position 83,563 of record NZ_JBFRGS010000020.1, read on the forward strand.
CAATGCCGGCGCGCTGGCACTAGGCAAGCGCAACGATGTCACGAGCCGCAGCGAAGCTGGCGTGCAGCTCGATGCCGACACGGTCCTTGGCGGGGTTCCGGTGACGGGCTATATCCGCGCGGCCTGGGCGCATTATTTTCAGCGCGATGCCGATCTGACCGCGAGCCTGCTGGGCTTGCCGGGCGCGAGCTTCGCCGCCACAGGCGCGCAGGCCGAGCGCAACAGCGCCCTCGTCGCGGCCGGCATCACCGCCAGGATCAGCGAGCGCGTCTCGCTCGGCCTCAATCTCGATGGCGAACTCTCGGGAAACAGCCGTCGGCTGGGAGGCTCCGCTCAGCTCAGGGTCAGCTTCTGACGAAGGCTCTTGCGCGCGGTCGACGCTGTGCCCACGGCGCGCAAATCCCCCGGCGACACGGCCTCGGTGCCGCCGGTGAGGGACAAGGCGCTCGGTAACCCTTCTGGCTCACGCGGCATCCGCGAGCGCGCGCCTGGCGACCTCGCTCATCCAGCCGACGCAGACCGGCAGGATCGCGTCGTTGAAATCGTAGCGGGCATTGTGGAGCTCGCCCTCCGGACCGGCCGGGCCGTTGCCGATCCAGACATAGGCGCCCGGCCGCTCCTTGATCAGGAAGGAGAAATCGTCGCCGGTGGTGCTCGGCCGCACGTCGCGCCGGACCGGCGCCCCGATCGCCTGTCCCGCCTGCACCGAGAGCGCGGCTTCCGCCGGAGTGTTGATGATCGGCCTGCCGGTCGACAGGATCTCGACATCGGCCTGCATGCCATAGGCCTCGCAGATGCCGGCGATGATGCTCTCCATCCGCTTGATCACCGCCTCGCGCACCTCGGGCCGGTAGGTCCGCAAGGTGCCGAGCAGCGTCACGCTTTCCGGGATCTGGTTGCTGACGACGCCGCCGCTGATCTGGCCGATCGAGAGCACGACCGCGTCGACCGGATCGACATTGCGCGCGACGATGGTCTGGAGCGCGACGATCAGGTGCCCGGCGGCGACGATCGGGTCGCGGGTCTGGTGCGGGATCGCGGCATGGCCGGCAAGCCCGTGCAGGGTGACGCTCCAGCGCCCGCCTGCCGCCATGACCGGCCCGTCATGCACCGCAATGGTGCCGGCCTCGAGCCCCGGCCAGTTATGGAAGGAGAAGACGCGCTCCATCGGAAAGCGTTCGAACAGCCCGTCCTGGATCATCGCCTTGGCGCCGACGCCGTTTTCCTCGGCCGGCTGGAAGATGAACTGGACCTGGCCCTTCCAGCTTTCGTCGGCGGCAAGCATAGCGGCCGTGCCGAGCAGGGCGACCGTATGGCCGTCATGGCCGCAGGCATGCATCGCGCCCGGAACCTGCGAGGCGTAGGGCGCCGTGCTCAGCTCCTGGATCGGCAGCGCATCCATATCGGCGCGTAAGCCGACGGTCCGGTTCGAGCCCGGCCGGGACAATGTCGCGACGACACCGGTGCCGCCGACGCCCGCGACGAAGGGAATGCCCAGTTCGGTGAGTTTCTCCAGCACGAAGCGGGACGTGGCATGCTCGTGCTCGGACAGTTCGGGCTGCGCATGCAGCTGGCGGCGCCATTGCGTGAGCTGGTCGAGAAAGGCCTGGTCCATGATCGGTCTCGGATGATGCGGGTTGCGGCGATGCCCGGGCAGGATTCAGCGCCCGGCCAGGATTCAATGCTCGGGCAGGATTCTTGGCCTGGACGGAACTCAGCGCTGGGCCGAGAGCGCGAGACGCGCCTCGAATTTGCGGATGAGGAAGGAGAGCGTGACGGCGATAGCGAGGAAGAGCGCGCCGACGACAGCCATCGGTTCGCCGTAGCGGAAGGTGTCGGACGCGATGTCGAGGGCCGAACCGAAGGATTCCGGCACGGCGATGACCGCGAGATAGGGCGTCGATTTAAAGATCGAGATGAAGTAATTGCCCATCGGCGCGGCGATGTTGCGCAGCATCTGGGGCGCGATCACCAGCAGCACGGTCTTCAGCCGGTTGAGCCCGAGCGCCTTGGCGGCCTCGAACTGCCCCTTGGGAATCCCGTCGATCCCGGCCTTGAACACCTCGGCGAGATAGCCGCAGTAATACAGGCTGAGCGCGGCGACGCCGACGACCAGCGCCGGCAGCTTGATGCCGTAGACCGGCAGCACATAGTAGAGGAAGTAGAGCTGCACCAGCACCGGCGTGGAGCGGATGAAGTCGATGACGAAGCGCATCGCGTAGCGCATCGGTTTGCTGGAGCGGCGGGTGATTTCCAGCCCGAAGCCGAGCAGGGCGGCAAACACGCAGCTCAGCACCGTGACCGCGAGCGTCGTGATCAGCGCACGCGCGATCGGCGGCACGATCGAGAGGGCGAAGGCGGGATCAAACGTCATGGGCGAATTTCCGCCCGGCGCCGACCTTGCGCTCGAGCCAGCGCCCGACGATCGTCGCGGGATAGCAGAGCACGAAATAGGCGACGAGAAGGCCGGTATAGACCTTCACCGGGTCGTAATGGAGCTGCGAGATTTCCTTGGCCCGGAAGGTCATGTCGCTGAGCGTGATCAGCGAGACCAGCGCCGTGCTCTTCACCAGCTGGATGAACTGGTTGACGAAGGTCGGCATCATCGCCAGCAGCGCCTGCGGCAGCTCGATCAAGAGCAGGATCTGCCAGCGCCGGAAGCCGAGCGAGCGTCCGGCCTCGGCCTGGCCGCGGTCGAGCGACTGCAGGGCGGCGCGCACCGCCTGACTGCCATAGCCGCCGATATTGAGGCCGAGCACCAGCCCCCCGACCGCGAGGCCGGAAAGCCGGATGCCGAAGCCCGGCAGCGTGTAGTAGAACGCGTAGAGCAGAATGATCACCGGCGACGAGCGCCAGAACTCGATCACCGCGGTGACGGCGGCATGGGGCCAGCCGCGCGTGCTGAACTGCAGCACGCCGGCGATGAAGGCGAAGGGCACGGCATAGGCCATGCCGAGCAGCGTCACCGAGGCGGTGACGCCAAAGCCCTGGTAGATCCCGGCAAGGACGTCGGCGAAGCTCATGATCGGGCCAACGCTTTCGTGCCGGCGCTCACGGCTTTGCCGCGCAGAGATCGGCGGTCGAGGCCTCCGGCGGCATCTCGGCATCGGTGAAGCCGTATTTCGCCATGATCGCCTTCAGCGTCCCGTCGGTCTTCAGCGTGGCGAGCCGGGCGTTGTAGAGGGCCTGCAGGTCCTTGTCCTTCGGCGCGAAGACGACGGCGGTCGCCATCGTGTATTCCTGCCCGCCCGGCTTGACGTAGCCCTTGAAGGGCAGGGCGCGCTCGATGGCGTTCATGCCACCGGCCTCCATCAGCCCGGCGACGCTCGGCGCCGACAGGGTGGCGGCATCGACGCGCCCGGCCAGCATGGCGCTGACCACGGCCTCGTTGTTCGGAAAGAGCAGCAGCCGGTCTTCGGGGACGCCGGCGGCCAACGCGTTCTTCGCATTCTCCGTGCCGCGCCCGCCGCCGAGCTTGACGTTCGGGTTCTTCACGATGTCCTCGTAGCTGTGCAGCTTGAGCGGGTTGCCCTTGAGCACGAGCAGGCCGTCGCCGGCCGAGAGGTCGGGCTCGCTGAACAGCACCTGCTGGCAGCGCGCCGGGGTGATCGCGACGCCCGACGCGATGATGTCGAAGCGGCTGGCGAGCAGGCCGGGGATCAGCGCGCCGAAATCGGCAACGGTGAACTCGATCGCCTTGACGCCGAGCGGGGCAAGCGCGGCGCGCACGAGGTCGGGGTGATAGCCGACGACATTGCCGTCCTTGTCACGATAGCCCCAGGGTGAGCGGTTATGGATGCCGATGGTGATGGTCTTGCCCGAGAGGGTCTTGAGATCCGGCTGCTGGGCCTGAGCGGTCCAGCCGCTCAACGCAGCCAGTCCGAGGGCGGCGACACCGAGCGCCAGGCGCCGGGAAAGAAAGCTCATCGGTAAATCCCCTGTCATTGGCTGAGGCTGCGCCACGCTCTGCGGCCGTTTGCAGCGCGGCCCCGGTCATCCCTGCAGGCCAAGCCTGCTGCGAGGCACGATAGCGGCGGGTCGGTTCGCGACAATCAGGCTGGGGAAATAGCTTGATGCCTAAATCTTATACCTGCTGGTCCATTCCAGCCGGGCCGTATCCGCGAGCGCGCCCGCTGTCCTCGTTGCTCCGCGCGCAGGCGAGAGGCGGGGCGAAGCCGGAACCTGGCGGAAAGCGGCGTTCTCGATCGCGTTCGAGGTCTCCGGGGAGCCGATTGTGAATCATGAAGGCCACTCATTCCAACGAGGGCTGCCATGTCTCAACGCTCACTCCTTCAACGCTCACTCCTGATGGCCGGGGCATGGCTGCTGACCACGGTCCTTGCCCATTCCGCCGACGCCATTGGGTTCCGGCAGACGACGCTCGACATGGCGGGAAAGCGGCCGCTTCAGGTCAGCCTCTGGTATCCGACGAAACAGGAGGCCAGGACCGAGATCGTCGGAGACAATCCCGCCTTCCATGGGGTTCCCGTCATTCGCGGTGCCGCGCCGCTCTCGGGTCATCTGCCGCTTGTCGTCCTGTCGCATGGCTATGGCGGGAGCTGGCGCAATCTCGCCTGGCTTGCTGCGGAGCTGGCCGCACGCGGCAGCATCGTCGCGGCTCCGGACCATCCGGGCACGACGACATTCGACATGCCGCCCGCGCAGGCGGCGATGCTGTGGGAGCGCCCGCGTGATCTGAGCCGGGTCATCGACGCCGTGGAGCGCGATTCAACGCTCGCGGGCAAGGTCGATATCAGCCGGGTCGCCGCGATCGGCCACTCCCTGGGAGGCTGGACGGTTGCGGAGCTGGCCGGGGCACGCTTCGACACGAAACGGTTCGAGACCGATTGCAAGGCCAATACCAGCCCGCGTGTCTGTGTCCTCAGGGGTGAGCTCGGCCTGGACAAGCGCGAACTCGAAGGCAACCTGGCCGACCCGCGCCTCAAGGCGTTCGTGTCCCTCGACCTCGGCCTTGCAAGAGGCTTTACGCCCGAAAGCCTGGCGAGCCTCGACATGCCGGCGCTTGTGATCGGCGCAGGGATCGATATCGACGGGTTACCCGCGAAGTTTGAATCCGGCTATCTCGCGGAGCATCTGCCGAAGCCGTCCGCGACCTCGGTCACCATTCCGGACGCGACGCATTTCGCTTTTGTCGGGCTCTGCAAGCCGGATGCCGTCGCCCTCATCGAAAAGGTCGAGCCCGGCAGCGGCATGATCTGCAGGGATGACGGACCGCGCGGCCGCGACGAGATCCACCGCGAGATCGCCTTTCTCGTGATCGGCTTTCTCGCCAGGTCCATTCCGGTCAGGCCGTAGAACCGCTGGTCTCGCCGGCAGGCGCACCGCCCGCGCGGCGATACTCGCTCGGGGTCGTGCCGGTCACGCGCGCGAATTCCCGATTGAAATTCGATTTCGTCTGGAAACCGCACTCGAACATCACCCCCGTGACTGGCAGGTCGGTTTCTCCGAGCAAGCGCATGGCTTCGCGAACCCGATATTCATTGACGAGTTGCGGCACATTGCGGCCAAGCGTGCGGTTGATCGCGTTCGACACGGACCTTGAAGGCAGCCCGAGGCGGCGCGCGAGGCGGTTCAGGGTCAGGTCCGGATCGCGATAGATCGTCTTCTGGCGCATCGCGGTCTCGACCATCGCCATGATCCCGACGTCCTCCTCCGTCGGGGAGGCCGACGCCGCCTCGTTCGGCTGATGCTCGGGCTCCACGGTGCGGGCCCGGCCGGATCGATCGAGGGGCTCGTCGTCCGGGACGCTGCGGCCGATCACCGCGATCGCATAGGCGATGACGGGAAGGAGGAGGAGGTTGCCGACTGCCACGATCACGGCCGCGTGGCTGCCCTGATGGGACCCGAAATCCGCGGCGATCAGAAGATCGATGATCCCTGAGCAGATCAGGAGCAGGCCTATGACGGAAACCGCCCTGCGCGCGCCCTGGGCATCGGAGAGACGCACGCTCTCGAACTGATCGGGCCCGGCATGGCCGTGGCGAACCAGGGCCGCGCCATAGCCGAAAAAGAGCAGGGCGAGAATGAGGTCGATCGGCGCCTGCCAGCGCTGCCACAGGCAGGACAGAATGAGGATCGCGACCGGAGCCAGAACATGCGGCCAGGATCGCAGTGCGGGAGGCTGCCGCAGCCTTGCAAAGCAGAGCCAGGCGATGGGCGGCAGCAATGCCGCCATGACGGGCTGCAGGAACCGGACCCAGGGGGCATCGATCGTCCAGCGCAAGCCGACCGTGACCACCAGCAGAATGCAGGTGCCGATGAAGAGAGTGACCGGTTTGAGGAGGGTCCTGTCCTGAAGGAAGACCCGGATGAGCAGGATCGTCAGCAACAGCGCCACCACGAAGGGCAATGGTATCGCAGGCATCCGGTGATCTCTCATCCCTATCGGGTTCAGGCAGGCGATTGACCGGCTTGATGCCGCAATCCCGGCCTCATGTCTCCCAGGCTCAGGTCACGTCGTTCAGAGCATGCTCGATGCGACCCAGAGCATCGGACCGAAAAGTGGAATCCGGTTTTCGGAAAATCCGACGCTTAAACAATGGGCTAGATCGCCCATCTTGCGTCCGAACGGACGCACGGCGAACTAGCGCGAGGCGAGCAGGCAGTCGATGAAATCGCGCACCAGCTGCGATTTCGGCCGGTCGAGCGGCAGGATCAGCAGGCTCTTGCTGTGCACTGCCGGCTCGAACGGCTTCAGCACGATCCGGCTCATATCGGCGCCGGCGACCGCATAGGGGCTGACCAGGCCGATGCCGACCCCTTCGGCGACGAGCGCACAGACGGTCGCGGCATAGATCGTCTCGACCACGACATGCGGGCTGACTTCGGCCTGGTGAAAGACCAGGTCGAGCCGCTGGCGGGTCCGGTCCTCCGGCACATAGGCGACGAAGGGCTGGCGGTGCAGGTCATGCGGCGTGATCAGGTCGCGCTCGGCCAGCGGATGCTCGCGCGGGATCGCGCAGAGCACGCGCGGCGAGACGAAGGGCTGGTGCAGCACGCCGCTGACATCGATCTCGTCGGCGGCGAGCCCGATATCGAACTGGCCGGAGACGACGCCGTCGCGCACGTCGCGCGAGGGCAGCACCATCAGGGTGACGCCGATATCGGGATGGCCCTCGCGGAAGCGCCGGACGGCGCGGGGCACCAGCGACGAGCCGAGCGCCGAGAGCGAGCCGATCCGCAATTGTCCCGAGCCATGGTCGCGGATGCGGGCTGCCGTGGCCCTCAGCGTGTCCATGCCGCGAAACGAGGCCTCGACCTGCGCATAGAACAGCTTGGCCTCGGGCGTCGGGATGATGCGGTTGCGCACCCGGTCGAACAGCAGGAAGCCGACCGAGCGCTCCAGTTCGGCGATGGTGCGGCTGACCGCCGGCTGCGTGATGCCGAGCAACTCGGCTGCGCGCGAGACGGTGCCGGACTTCATCACGGCGGCAAACGTCTCAAGCTGGCGGTGATTCAAGTCATGGCACCTCGGCAGGGGGCCGGCAGATTACACCGGCCGCGCCCCATGGCGAGGCGCGTTCGAACGCGCCGGGCCTCCGGTGGATGCAAGGCTGCGCGCCCTCAATGGAGAATCTGCGACAGGAAGAGCTTGGTGCGTTCGTGCTGCGGGTTCTTGAAGAACGCGTTGGGCTCGTTCATCTCGACGACCTGGCCGGCATCCATGAAGATGACGCGGTCGGCGACCTGGCGGGCAAAGCCCATTTCGTGGGTGACGCAGAGCATGGTCATGCCCTCCTCGGCCAGGCTCACCATGGTGTCGAGCACCTCCTTGACCATCTCGGGATCGAGCGCCGAGGTCGGCTCGTCGAACAGCATGATCTTCGGGCTCATGCAGAGCGAGCGCGCGATCGCGACGCGCTGCTGCTGGCCGCCCGAGAGCTGGCCCGGGTATTTCAGCGCCTGCTCGGGGATCTTCACGCGCTTGAGATAGTG
>NZ_JBFRGS010000021.1:0-89327 GCF_052115465.1 Allobosea sp. 2RAB26
TGTCTAATGAGAGCGCCAAAATCCGAAGAGATTCAACGCCGTCTTTCGGGGCACCTATCAACCGAAAGGATGATCCAATACTGCTCCTTGGGTCGGCAGATTGGTGCAGCGCCAGGTCCGTCGGGAGGGCGTCTGCGCGAGATCGCCCCCACCAATCTTAGGTGCGGGGGCATCCGGTTGCTTGCTTATTCGGGGAATTTCCGAGTGGCGGTGCCGGCTGCGATAGCGGTGCCGCTGGCATCAAGGGCCGTAACCGTCCACTCGTAGTCGTGGACTTGCGGAGGCGGAGGGGACGGCCCGTTGTAGCCGCCCGTTAGGGCGCCGCAGGGGATCGAGGCGCTGGCCTTGCCGAAGAAGGCGACTTCGCCGCCGCCGTGCTGATAGTTCGGGGCCTGACGATCGACCATCTTGAAGCGCAGCGTCTTCGTCGCCGCCGGCACATTGCCGACCTTAAATTCCGGCGACGCACCGCACCAGCGGAATGAGACGTTCATATTGGGCAACGATGCGTTTGGCGCCGTCGCTCCAGTCGAGTTGCAGCCAGCCAGCCCGAGGCAGGCCGCCCCGATTAGCAAAATCCTACGCATTTTCTTCCCCAGCCCCGCAGTCGGCAGCTCCGCAGCTGCCAACCGTCTGCGCTTTATGGGCTCACAGCCTAGTTGCCACCTTCTCCCATGGCTTCGACCTTTCGCATCACCTCGTCGGGATTGAAGCTGGCCGGCTTCTGACGCGGTGGAAATTCCTTGAAGCTCTGGAGCCAATTCGCGGCGAAGGCCTGCATAGGCACCTGCACGAACGCCCGGTCGGCCATCCACTTGTTATACAAGATCGACTCATCCCCTCTCTCGAATGGATCTGAGCGCAGGTTGAACAGCTTCGGCAATCGCAGGGGGGTGAACTGTCCCGACCACACGCCTATACCCTTGTTATTCTGTTCGAGGAACACCGCTTTCCACTGCTCGTAGCGGATCGCGACAAGCTGCCCGTCGTCGTTCCAGAAGATGAACTCCTTGCGGGGTGTCTCCTTCGCTTCGCCCTTGAAGAACGGCATGAGGTTGTAGCCGTCGAGATGGACTTTTACATTCTTGCTGCCGAGTTGCGTGCCCTTGAGGCATTTGGCGACGATATCCGGGTCGCCTCCGGCGGCGGCAAAAGTTGGAACCAGGTCGCAGTGCGAGAAGGCCTCATTGTAGGTTGTGCTGGCTGGGATGGAGCCCGGCCAGCGACTGACCATCGGCACGCGATAGCCACCTTCCCAGTTGGTCGCTTTTTCGCCGCGGAAGGGTGTTGTGCCGCCATCCGGCCACGACATCACTTCAGCGCCGTTGTCGGAGGTGAACAGTACGATGGTGTTGTCGGCGACGCCGAGATCGTCGAGCTTCTTCAGAAGCTGCCCAACAAGTCCGTCCAGCTCCACCATACCGTCCGGATACGACCCAAGCCCCGTCTTCCCCTGAGATGCTGGTTTCAGGTGCGTCCAGTCGCCGCAGCGCATGACATGGCCGCCCAGCGCCGCCGTACGGCAGGCCCGGATCGCACCGATGTGATCGGCTGGCCCGGCTGCTGGCCGGGGAAGAGCCAGCCGCGCGGGCGCTTCACCCGCCACCATTGCCGCAGCAGGTCGAGCAGGTCGGGCGCGAGCATGACATAGCGGTCCTTGCGCCCCTTGCCCTGCTCGACCCGGATCAGCATGCGTGCGCTGTCGATGTCGGCGACCTTGAGGTGGGCGATCTCGGAGACGCGCAGGCCGCAGCCATTGGCGATGCTGAGCGCCGCCTGGTCCTTCAGGCTCCGCGCATGCGCCAGCAGCAGCGCGACCTCTTCGGTCCCCAGCACCACCGGCAGGCGCTCCGGCGTCGGGATCCGCGCCATGCGGTCACCGAAGCCGGCCCGGCCGAGCGTGATGTGGAAGAAGAAGCGCAGCGCGGTGCAGGCCAGGTTCATTCGGGCGTAGCTTGCTCCCAGCGAGGCCAGATGGAGCTGGTAGCGCCGCAGATCCTCCGGCTCGGCCCGATCCGGCGGCAGGCCGAGGAAGGCCGTGAACGCGCGGACCTGCCGGACATAGTCGCGCTGCGTGTGCTCGCCGAACTGGCGGATGGTCATGTCCTCGATCATCCGCTGGCGTAGCGGGCTGACGGCGGCAAGCTCGGTCATGGGGCTCTCCGAGGATCAGGGGAAACCCCGAAATCCTGGGATGCAGCGCCTCACATGGCGAAATCTCAGTGCTGACAGTCCTGCAGCACCCTGCCGCGAGAGCGGCTTAGAAGCTATGGGCGGCGCAACGAGGCCGGTACCATCGTTGCCGCAATCAGCGATGGAGCACCTTTATGGCACACAGCATCGATGCGAGCAGATGTTCGATTCCGCTCGATCAAGGCGCGACCCTGGTCGCCGTGATCGAGATGGGCCAGGCGAGTTGGTTGGTCGCCGGCCTCGTCCCAGGCGTGGAGCGCCAGCCGTTGAAGAAGCTGCCCGTCGATCAGCACGGCCTGCTGCAATTGCTGCATCGCTGGCGAGTGGAGGCCGAACGAAACGGGCGCCCGATCCAGCGGATCGTCGTAGCCTTTGAGGCCGGGCGCGATGGCTTCTGGCTCGCCCGATGGTTGCGAGCCCACAATGTCGAGGCTTATGTCATCCATGCCTCCAGCGTCCCCGTTTCTCGCGAGCATCACCGCGCCAAGACGGATCGGCTGGACACTGAGTTGCTCAAGCGCGCCTTCCTCGGATGGCTGCGCGGCGAGCCGAACCACTGCAGCATGGCGGCAATCCCGTCGCAGGAGGATGAAGATGCTCGCCGACCGAGCCGCGAACGGGAAGCCCTCGTAAGCGAGTGCACGCGCATCGTGAACCGGATCAAGAGCAATCTCGCGCGTCTCGGCATTCGCGGGTTCAAGGTCACTCTCAGGCGGGTGGCGGATCGGCTCGAAACCCTGCGAACTCCGGAAGGCACCGCAGTACCGGTCAACACAATGGCAGAGATGAAGCGGGCATTCGCTCGCCTGGAGAGCCTCAAACAGCAGATCAAGGAGATTGAAACTGTCCGCGTGACTCATCTCGAACAGACGAGCGACACGGACCGCGGCACCATGGTGCGGCAGTTGATACAGGTTGTCGGCATCGGCGTAGAAAGCGCCGATATGCTGGTACAGGAGGTGTTCTTGCGCCCACTCCGGGATCGCAAGGCGGTGGCGCGCTATGCCGGACTGACCGGCGCTCCTGACGAAAGCGGTCAGAAACGCCGTGAGCGAGGGCTTGCCAAGGGAGGCAATGCTCGCGTGCGTCGAGCGATGATCCAGCTGGCGTGGGGCCACCTGGTGCACCAGCAGAATAGTCCGTTGGCCGCTTGGTACAGGAAACGCACGGCCGACGCTCGCGGTGGCACACGCAAGACAATGGTCGTGGCCTTGGCGCGCAAGTTGCTCATCGCGCTCTGGCGGCTCGCGACAAGTGGTGTCGTGCCAGAAGGTATGGCGCTGCGCGCTGCATGAGTTCTCTGGTCCGTAACGGGACCGGAGAACCGCGGTCACCTTCGGGCTGACTGCGGATAACGAGCCGAGGTGGTGGTAACCCGATAGTGGACTTGGCCTTTGCGCCGCGGCTTAGGATGGGCCCGCCGCCTCGGAACTTCGCCGTCGATGCGCATGACTGCATCATGGTCGCGATCCTCCAGGATCGACCGAATACAAGTTTGTGGCGCCGAACCGCGCCAAAATGGCGAGTTCCCCTCGGATCGTTTGGATGTGAGCGCCTGCACTCACCTACGGCCTTCGCCGCTCGGAGCGGCGAAGCTGTTGACGTCCACCCGTACGTGAAAACGAACCGCGTCTCGAAGCCGATAAGGGGTCTGCGGCCTTGACAAGGAAAAAGTCCGCCCTGAGATCGCCGCTGGCGCGGAACGGATTTAGCGGAGCGGGGCTTCGCTCGGTCAGGCAGGCCTGACCTGCGGCCCGTTTGGCTTGAGCTTGGCGAGCTTCCGGAGGTTCTGGGCTGCTGCGGCGAGGTGGAACTCGTCTCTGGCGCCATTCGGTCCGCGCAGTCGCAACCGGTCGAGCCGCGAGATGCGCTTGAGGTGTGCAAACAGCATCTCGACCTTCTTCCGCTCGCGCCGCGAGGTGACATAGGCATCGGTCTCGGCGATGTCCCTGGCCATGTCGCGGGCGCCCTCATGGATCGAGCGCAGGATCTTGCGGGCCGGCATGTTGGGTGAGCACTGCGGCTTCAGCGAGCAGGCGTCGCAGTCGAACTTGCTGGCGCGGTAACGCATCATGCCCTCGTCATCGACGAGCGGACGCTCGGTTCGATAGATCGAGATGGGTGGCTTCCGGATATGTAGCGACTACCGAAAACCGGTCGCTGCCGCCAGAATAGCAAAACCGTCAGGTTTGCCTCACACTAGGACCCAACTTTGCGCGGGGCATCATGCGCTATCGTTTCCCAGTGCTAACTCTGCTTCTGTGGGCGACATTCACGGCTTGTGGGGCGGGAGCGGCCACTCCGGTGGTCGTTGGATGCGGCAGCGGGGCCACTGATCCTGTCGCGGTCTATGCACCTTTCGGCGCCGGCCCGCTGACGCTTGCGAAGGTCCATTGCCTCCGATTTCCGCTAAGCAATTATCCCGTGTCTCCGCCGACACTGTCGCTGGACGGGAGCGCTGTCTTCGTTTTCGACAGCGTCAATGGTTTATGGCTCGCTGCTATGGAGGATGAGCCCGTTCTCCACCGCTTCGATGGGCGCGTGACCGGCCTCATTCCCGGTGGCGACCTGCCGTTCGCGTGGTCGGAGGACGCGCGCTCGGTCCTGGGTGTCAGACAGGAGACCTCGAACCCTGGCGGCTTCGCCCTGGGGCCGCTCAAGCCTTTCCTCTTTTCGGTGGACGGCACGACGCGGCAACTGCCGGACCTCCTGAGCCCGGCCGGCCCCCTAGACGAGCTATACTGGGCGGGGCAAGCTGGAATGGCCGTCGCCGCTTTCGGGACCAGGGGCGCCTACTACCAACCAGAGCATGCTGATCCACAACCGACCATCGCGTTCGTGAATGCGCGCACCGGGCAAGTCATACAATCAATCGAGAAGAATGCTGTGCCCGGCCTCACCGGGAATGCCAGAACCAATGCGATCGCCTCGGTTCTGGGCGCCGATGGCCGTATCCATGCCTGATCGCCTTCTCACCCAATCAATGGGTCCTGTGGGTTCAAGGTGAGCGGCCCCAGATCGTCCCTGTCGGCGTCACGATCTGGCGGACAGAGTTCGCGCTCAGTCCCGACGGCCGCAACGTGCTTGTGATGAAGAATTTGCGCGCATTCGGCGGAAACTGCGATCGCAGCGGCTCGGACTGTTCCCAATGGACGCCTGACACAGGCACCAGCGCCGAACTGCGTGAATTGCCAAGCGGAAGGCTGATCTGGTCCGTCAGTGGGGCAGCAAAGGCATCGTCGAGCTACGGCGAGCCTGCGATCAGCCGGGATGGCCGATACGCGCTGATCTTGATGCTCACAGAAGATCGAGGACCAACCGCTGCCCTCATTTCCATGGAAACGGGCGAGGTGCTTCAAGAGATACCCAGCCCTGGGATGAGCGAATGTGCGATTGGCTTTTCGCGGGATAGCAGTGCTGCGTGGATCAGCTGCCGCTCACGTCTCGTGATGTATGACATCGGACCGTGATGGCCCTCCGCACAGACCTTCGCAAATTGGGCTGAATTGGTACCCGCTATCGTCGCGCCGCTGACGAGCCAGAAATCCTGAGAGCGGATATTGGCGGGGTCCCGTTAAGGGTCGAGAGCGGAACTCTGGTCAGCACACTCGTAGCAGCGTAACGCCAACGGCAAGGGTGTAAGGGCGCTGCTGAACGCCGCGTTCAAGATCGGCGTCATGGATGTTTGCCGGAAACGCGAGTTGCCGCACCCGGGGGACGATGCGCATGCCGATCCCAGAGAATCGCTCGGCAGCGGCGCGTCCGATGCCGCTGGCGGCCCCGGTAATGACAGCCACCTTCCCAGGAGCGAATGGCGTTTCCGATGAAATCTGATTTCTATCCACGTCTCGGGACCTCTCGTCATTACCGGTATGGACCAGGGGTTTCAGGAGCCGAAGCAGCGACCGATCCACGCCGATGGCTATTCCCCTACCTCGACCGCTGGATACGCGATCATTTCATCCCCCCTGCCCTCTTGGAAGCCGAAAGCGAAGGCGCCCGCCTGCCGGAACCTGCAAGGGCGTGGTCGATCAGAGCTCGACCGCTTAGCAGGCAAAGAGACAGTGAAAGTTACGGGCCGTTTCTTCTGAGCTTCATCCCGTTCATGGCGGAACGGCGAAAGGCAATCAGGCCCGCAGCGGCGCGGGGGAACCCGTCGGAAACCACACGTGCCAGGCAAAAAGGCGCCGCCCGGCGCGCGATCCGCGACATCCGGAGCAAAGGGAACACGCGAGCGGTCCTATCAGTTTAAGTCACCGAGCATCGGAAAACGGGGGCTGCCAAACCGCAAAACGGCTGGGCTAAAACCGATGATCTCAAGGCCCGATGAAACTTCTAACACGGCAGCGGTCGACCAAGACGAGCGCGGGACTTCGCACAATGTTCGCGACGCTGTTTTTCTGGGCATGCTCGACCGCCTCGGCTGTGGCTATCTTCTCCTCGAACGCCAGAAGATCGTCGAGGCAAACGCCACGGCCCGACTAATTCTTCGTCACGAGGACGGCTCGGCTCAAGATCTCGACCAACTGACGAATGCCTTCAGGCGACTGATCGCGCGGTCCCGCAACCGCCGTCCGCTTGCACCCCTGACCTGGATCGTTACCTGGAATCAAACCGATGCGCCTTTCGTCCTCAATCAGTCTGGGGGCGACATCCCGCTTAATACAAACGTCGTCATGTTCCTCGATCTTGACGCGCAACTGGAGCCAAATCCCTTCATGCTTCAGCGCATGTTTGGGCTGACCTTGGCCGAGACACGCCTCGCGCTTGGTTTGGCGCGCGGCGATATCCCAGCGGACGTCGCCCGCAGTCGGCACATCAGCCGTACCACCGTTCGCACGCAACTGGCATCGGTCTTTGCCAAGACCCAAACCAAGCGTCAGGCGGAACTCGTCAAATTGCTGGCCCGGATCGCGGTCTTGCCGTGAGCGCCACTCGAAACCGGCGCGCCCCTTTGGTGGATTCGGCAGACGCCCGCGAGCGAGCCGGCATAGGTGGAAGGGGGAAGGCATGCAGCCTGACGGCCGGACCGCGCCCGGGCCACCCTCTTCGCATCCAGCGTAGGCGAGCGCGTAAACTCCCCGGGCACAAAAAGGCTACATTCCTCCTCCTTAGTGCCACGACTTCGCCACGAGTATTACAAGGGGTTAGTATGGCGAACCTGCTTTGTCGCGCCGGCTTCGCCGGCCTGTTTGTGGCTGGCTGCTCTGCCCAATCGGTGCCAACGGTCGAGTTGATCACGAAGCCGACGTTCGAAACGTTTGCCCGGCTGGGGAGTTGGCGGCCTTGGCAATCGGCTCAACAGGAGAAGCCTGAGCCGGTTCCCATCGTGCTCTCTGATGCTCCGACGGAAGCGAGCAAGCCGATGTCGATCAGCCCCGCGCAGGTCAAAGTTACGAGGGCAGCTCCCAAGCCCGCGCCCATCGTCGCAAGCGCACCGAAACCAGCCGCCCCGCTGGCACCCCGTGTGGTGCCGGCTGCGGTGTCGGAAGCACCGGTTAAAGGCGGGCCCGCTTTCGTCTCCTGCCATACGCAAAACGAGCCCGGTCAGCGCGTGCGCATGGAATGTACCCCTGTCGACTGACAACATGCGCCCCAGTTACGGCCCCTCCAGCAGATAGCCGTTCGGGCGCGGGCGTAGTTCACGGGGCGCTTTGGCAAGAATAGCGTCTCCTTGAACGGCGCAGCCATCGCCGCATCGTTGTCTCCGAGCTTGTGAGCGGACGAGGTCGGAATTGCTCGTTCAGGGGAGACCAAACATGGCCGTCCAAGAAGGCACCTATAAAGCGGAATTTGGGACCGTCCTCGGTATCGGCAGCGGTGTCGTAGTGATCTGCGGCGGCAAGGTGCGCGGAGGCAACTCGGCAATGCTGTACGTCGGAAGCTACCAAGAGGATCGAGATGCCTTTAGCGCCGAGATCCGTGTAACCCGGCATACCCCGACTCTGGCTGTCGAAAGCGTGTTTGGGAAAGATGACGTATCTGTCAGCCTTACGGGAGTGGCCATCGAGGGCACGATTTCGCTACTAGGCGAGTCGCCAGACGCTCCAGGGGTGAAAGTCCGGGTCACACTTGTTCGCGTTGCCGACTGACCATCTGCGACACCAATCAGCCGAAGGCCGTCAACGACACTGAACCGGCGGGCGACTGAACTTCGACCGGCGGGCGTGCGCCGCAATCCTGTCTTGGTGGCACGGTATGGAGCAATGCAATGAACGTCCCGGAGGGGTGACCTCGCCTGACACCGTTGCGCTCCGGTGACTGAACTCTACCAATATGGAGGCCGCATAATGCCCAATTCTCACGCTGGGCCTAAGGCGCCAATCATTACGATTAAGACCTCTGCTGACTATCGGAGAACTTGGCAGCGTATCAGAGAGCTCGAAGGGGCCAGGCCTGGCTCAGTGCGGTCCCTCGAGCGAAAAATCCTAAGGCTCGCCGCGCGGGAATACGAGCCGCCGTCAAAGCCAGTACGCCCACTCTAAACACTAAATTGCCCGCGGCTCCGAAAGGGTGGCCGGCCATTTTGGGTGATGTTAAACCTCTTGAATCCGGCAATCCTAGGGATAAGTTTCCGGCATCAGCCACGGAAGGAGAAATCCAATGACCGCGGTGGCCGAACTCAAACCGGATACGCCCACTGCCTGCGTCAAATGCCACGAGGATTACCGGTATGCGCTTCAGCGCATCGGTGAAATCGAGGACGCGAAGCCTAATTCGGTGGACGCCCTCGAACTGGAAATGCTCAAGGCCGCAATCGCCGTCTATGAGGCTCGGGAGCCGGTGCGCGCAGGATACGCCAGAGGAAGCTGAGCTGATCGCGCTCGTTGCATTCCGAGAGGAATGGCTTAGCGCCACCCCTACCGGGAGTGGCGCACTACCCCGCTAGCCAATGAGGCGGCCACACTCCCGCGCTGCCTCCTCGAACGCCTCCCGCGCCTCATCAACGGTCCCGGCACCATTCAGCACTGCCGTGCAGGCGCGAACAGCGTCCTGCCACTTCGGGCCCGCCCCTATCGCTTTCCAGGCAAGCAAGAACTCTGCGGCCCGCTCGACGTGAGTGACAGAATAGGTCACTTCAGGCCGGTCGGCTCGAACGACAACGGGTGGGGTGAACGAGTGCATCGGCCTGGCACATTCCCGTCCTCCTGATTGACGAACCCGGGTGGAGAAGGCCAGCACGCCGACAAAACGAGTGAATCCGTAGTCAGCCCCTTATTCCGCCTTAAGGTTCTCGGCACAGGCTTTTCCCGAGCGTTGGTCCGGGACGACCTCGTAGAAGATTTTTTGTCCGTCGCGCAGTTCTCGCAATCCCGCACGCTCCAAGGCGCTGATGTGGACGAACACGTCCTGACCGCCGTCATCAGGTTGGATAAAACCAAATCCCTTGCTGGGATTGAACCACTTCACAGTTCCCGTCGCCATGGATGTCCCTCCTGACGGTGGATGATGCTAAAGCGATTACCTATCGCCGCATGCCTTCTGAGGCTTCCGACCGCCCGCTACTCAATCGCAATGACCCATGTGCTGCCCGCCGCTCGCGAAAGAGCGACGGGGCGTTAGGCCGTGCAAGAGCGTTCGCGGCGTCCTTGCACCCGTCCGAAACCCTGCGGCGGTTTCTTTGTTCCCACGACCGAGAGATAGCGGCACGGCGACGTCCGCCGTCGGCCGTCGGCTCGCGACCGACGGTGCACCGTTGGGTTCACCGGAAATCACGCGTCTTCACCTTGATTGTATCGAGATGCAGGTCGGGAATGTAGATGTCGCGGGTTCGAAGCCCCTTCGGAGGAAGCCCACGCGGATCCGGCGCCGGCGAACCATGGTGGAACTCGTCCCCCCGGCCATGAGGCAGCGGGAAGGCATCGTCGCGCTCTCCGACGCTGGCGAGTTCTGCCGACAGATCGGTTAGACGCTGCGCGACCAGATGAACGACCTCGCCCTCGCGCTGGACGCGGCCACGCACCGCAATCATACCGGCGGAGAGGATGGTGCGGCGATTTTGCTCGAACACCTTTTGCCAGACCACGAGGTTGGCGATGCCGCTCTCATCCTCGAGGGTGATGAACATAACGCCCTTGGCGCTGCCTGGCCGCTGGCGGACGAGGACGATCCCAGCAGCCTCAAGCCAGCGGCCATCACGAGCTTCCATCGCCTCGGCGCAGGTAACGATCCGTCGCCTTCGCAGATCCCGTCGGAGGAAGGAAACCGGGTGGCTGCGCAGCGACAGGCTGACATGGCGGTAGTCTTCGACCACCTCGCTACCGGCCGTCATCGGCCGGAGGGAAACAGCCGGCTCATCCACTTCGGGGATGATCTCGCTCTGCCGAGCAGACGCCGCCGCGAAAAGCGGTAGCGGCTCATCGCGCAGTGCTTTGATCGCCCACAGCGCTTCTCGACGAGCTAGGTCAAAGCACGGTCGGAAGCCATCGGCCTCGGCTATGTGCGTGAGCGCAACCACAGGAACTCCGGCACGCCGCCAGAGGTCATCGACCGAAGCAAAGGGCTGATCAGTCCGGGCCGTGACGATGGCTGCGCCATGTGCGTTGGCGAGGCCCTTCACCATGCACAGACCCAACCGGACCGCGAATCGGCCGTCGTCGCGGGTCGGCTCCAGCGTCGAGTCCCACCTTGAGGCGTTGGCGCAGACGGGACGAACCTCGATCCCATGTGCTTGCGCGTCCCGGACGATCTGGGCCGGAGCATAGAAGCCCATGGGCTGGCTGTTGAGGAGTGCGGCGCAGAAGATGTCGGGATGCCAGCATTTGAGCCACGCCGAAGCGTAGGCGATCAGGGCGAATGATGCTGCGTGGCTTTCAGGGAAGCCATAGCTGCCAAATCCTTCGAGCTGCTTGAAGGTCTGCTCGGCGAACTCCTCCTCGTAGCCGTTGGCGACCATGCCCGCGATCAGCTTGTCCTTGAAGGACGATACGCCTCCGGAGAACTTGAAGGTCGCCATTGACTTCCGGAGCATGTCGGCCTCGCCCGGGGTAAAGCCGGCGCATTCGATCGCCACGCGCATGGCCTGTTCCTGGAACAGGGGCACACCAAGGGTCTTGCCCAGCACCTTCTCCAATTCGGGCTTGGGATAGTGGACCGGCTCCAGTCCTTCACGCCGTCGAAGGTACGGGTGGACCATGTCTCCCTGGATCGGGCCAGGGCGAACGATCGCGACTTGGACCACGAGGTCGTAGAAGGTCCGCGGCTTCAACCTCGGCAGCATCGACATTTGCGCGCGGCTCTCGATCTGAAAAGTGCCGAGCGTGTCTGCCTTGCGGATCATGGCGTAGGTGCGCGGATCCTCGGCGGGGATCGTTGCGAGGTCGAGATTGATGCCCTTGTGTTCGGCGAGAAGATTGAGCCCCTTCTTCATGCAGGTCAGCATGCCAAGTGCCAGCACGTCGACCTTCATGAACTTCAGGGCATCGATATCGTCCTTGTCCCACTCGATAACCTGGCGATCAGCCATGGCGGCAGGCTCGATCGGCACGAGATCGTCGAGCCGGTCATGGGTGAGGACAAATCCACCGGGATGCTGGCTGAGGTGCCGGGGCGCGCCCATGAGTTGACGCGCGAGGTCGAGTGTCAGCCGAAGCCGACGGTCCTTGAGATTGAGGTTCAGCTCTTCGACATGGCGCGGCTCTACGCCACCTTCCGACCAGGCCCAGACCTGCGAGGACAGCGTGCCGATCAAGTCGTCCGGCAGGCCAAGGGCCTTTCCCACATCCCGCAGCGCGCCCTTGGTGCGATAGCGGATGACGGTCGAGCACAACGCAGCGTGATCGCGACCATAGGTGTCGAAAATCCACTGCATGACGATCTCGCGCCGCTCATGCTCGAAATCGACGTCGATGTCCGGCGGCTCTCGGCGTTCCTCGGAAACGAAACGCTCGAACAGCAAATCATTGCGGCCCGGGTCGATCGACGTAATGCCGAGCACGTAGCAGACAGCCGAGTTCGCCGCCGAGCCGCGGCCTTGGCACAGAATGTCCTTAGATCGGGCGAAGCGAACGATCGAGTTCACCGTCAGGAAATATGGCGCGTAGCCCAGCTTCTCGATCAACCAAAGCTCGTGCTGAAGCGCCGCATCGACGCTCTCGGGAATGCCTTCGGGATAGCGTTCGGCGGCGCCTTCCCAGGTCAGTTTGTCCAGGGTCTGCTGGGGTGTGAGCGCCGGATGGTCTCGCTCCTCCGGATACTGATAGGCCAGCTCACCAAGCGAAAAGCGGCATCGATCAGCAATCTGTAGCGTCCGCGCCAACGCCTCGGGGTAGCGGCTGAACAGCCGATGCATCTCTTCCGGCGGCTTGATGTAGCGATCGGCATGCCGTTCACGCCGGCCGCCGAGGGCGTCGATCGTGACGTTGTGACGGATGCAGGTCACCACGTCCTGGAGAATGCGCCGCGCGGGCTCATGGAACAGCACGTCGTTGGTGACGACGGTCGGCACGCCCATCCGGGTCGCGAGGTTCGACAGCTCGTGAAGCCGGAGCTGGTCGGTCGGACGTCGGCGCAGCGTCAGCGCGAGATAGGCACGGTTGCCGAACGCATCGCGAAGGCGCCGAAGGCGGAAGGCGCATTCCGCATCGGCCTGATCAGGCACGAGGACAGCGATCAGCCCCTCGCCATAGGCGACAAGATCAGGCCACTCGAGATGGCACTTTGCCTTGCCGCCGCGCTGCTTGCCGAGCGAGAGCAGTCGACACAGCCGCGAATACGCCGGTCGGTCAATCGGGTAGACGAGCATCGACATGCCATCGACGAGGTCAAGGCGGCAGCCGACGATGAGGCGGACACCGGTTGCCTTGGCCGCCTCATGGGCGCGGACGATCCCCGCCAGCGAATTGTGATCGACAACCGCCACTGCATCTATGCCAGCCGCGGCGGCCTGTGCGAACAGTTGCTCACACGAAGAGGCCCCGCGCAGGAAACTGAAATGCGAGGTGACCTGAAGCTCGGCGTAGCGCGGGCGGCTCATCCGAATACCCCGTGCAGAAACCAGCGATGTGAGCCGGTCGCTGCGTGCTCACCGTCACCGGCCCGATAGAGCCAATAGCGCTCGCCTGCATCATCCTCGACCCGGAAATAGTCGCGGACCGCCACAAGCTCTGCATCGCGCTTCCACCATTCGCCGAACACGCGCTCGGGGCCATCGGCGCGCTTCACTCGCCTACGGATCCCCCGCCAGGTGAACGAAACCGGGGGCTGGTCAGGCAGCAGCGCCATGGTCTCGACCGGTTCGGGTTGAGGCAACAGACGGGATGGCCGCGGCCAATGACCCGGCCAACTCGCCCCCGTCTCGGCCGCCATGGCCGGGATTCGGCAGACGGAACGTTCAGGCACGTCGCTTGCGACCGGAGCCAGACGATAGACGGCGCGCTCCCCGACCCGGTTCGCCAGGGTGTCGACCAGGTCAGACACGTCCGGGAAGCTCGCTTCGACAAGCGAGTTGTGGGTCTCCTTGCGTTCCAGCGGTTCGGCGATGGTCGCGGCCAGCGTCAACACCTCAATTCCGAAACCCGGCTCGATCGTATCGATCTTCTCGCAGAGGAGCCGCGTCAGTCGCTTGACGTCGCGAACCGGCGTGGCCAATCCGACCCGAACCGCCTCTGCACGATTGTCGACGCGATGGCAGATGAGGTCGAGACGACGTGCGCCGAACCCACATTCCTCCAGGCGCTCGCAAAGTTGCCCGACGAGCTTGGCGATATAGCGCGCGATCGTCTCCGCGGCGCCGATGGGCTCGGCGAAAGCTTGGCGAACCTCGATCAGGTCGGGCGGCCGAATGGCCTTGATCGGCTCGGCGAGGTCTCCAAGCGCCTGGTCGATGCGGCGGCCAAGCTCCGGACCAAAGCGCAGAGCCAGAGGAGCCCGCGGCTGCGCCAGCAAGTCACCGATCCGCTCGAAGCCCAAGGTGCGCAGCCCGGCACTAACCGAGGACGGAAGCCGCAGGGCCTCCAGCGGCAACGGAGCGATGATGGATGGTTCATGCCCTGGAGCGGCGACGATCGTCGAACGTGTCCTGTAACGAGCCAGTGCGTGAGCGGCGCCCCACGTATCAGCGATCGCCGCCCGAGCCACGATCCCCGACATGGCAAGGCGACCGATCACCCCGTCGAGCATAGCGTTCTCGCCGCCGTGTAAATGGTCCGCCCCGGTCGAGTCGATGACGATGCCGTCCGGCGGATCGGGTGCGACGACCGGTGCGATACGCTCCAGAATCCAGACAGCCAGCCGATCGAGTCCTTCGGCGTCAGCGGCTGGATCGGCATCCTCGACGATCAGACCCGGAACGAGTACCTGCGCCTTTGTCGCGGGCATGCCGATGCAAAGACCGGCGGCCTGAGCCGCAGCATCCGCTCCCAGCACCACTCGCCTGTTTCCGTCGCGTTCGATCAGGACGAGCGGCACCTCAGGCGGAGGCGCTGCGTCGCCAGCCTTCCGCCGCGCCCGGTCGGTGGACCAGGTCGGCAGGAAGAGTGAGACAACCCGTGTCATCGCACGCCTCCAACTCGAAATCTGCACTATCGCCGGCGCGGGCCCGGATGAGCTCGACCAGCCAGCGAGGCCGACCGACGCCGGGGACCGGCAGCGCTGAGGATGGCATCACCGAGACGCGCCAGCGCGTCATGGCGGCTGTTGGCTGACCGAAATCGGCGGCCTCCGTCTGACGCCGCCAACGGCGAAGGGCAATTCCGACCGACCCGGTCCCCTCCGCGGCCAGTTGCAGCCGACGAGAGGCGGTCATGGATAGGCGGGCAACTTCCCCGACGACGGATCCAAGCCCACCGTGCCGCAGCCCTTCCTCCATGCAGGAAAGCACGGTCTTGTCGTCGCAGGCTTCCACATAGATCACCCGATCGGCGGCTAGTCCCGCTTGCGCGATGGCGGGCGCGAAGAGATCCGGCCGCGTGATGCACCACAGGACCCTCCCCCGGGTGCGGGCTGCGACCCCCGCGCTGAACAGCGCGGCCGCGGCACCGTCGATCGCACCGTTGCCGCCGCCAGCCACTTCATGCAGCGCCCCGAGCGCCAATCCGCCGCCGGGGAGGCGCGAGTCCACCTCGGCGATTCCGAAAGGAAGCACCGATTTCGCGCGCCGGTTCGTGCCTTCGATCCTTGCGATCTGCGCGCGCAGAGAGTGTATGGCGAGCTCGGGCCGCACAATTGTTGGTGTCCTCTGAAAATGGGCGGGCCGCCATGTTCCTCTTTTGTTCCTACTTCAATGCCCGGGAGTCAAGATGAGGGCATCAATGCGATAGCCGCCTCGCTGACGGATCAGAGTGGTCCGACCACATCCGGGTTCATGGCGACAAAGAGTTCAGCCTGACGCTGAAACAACGTCCATGCCGGATCATTCTCCGACCGTCCGACTTGGCAGTGCATGACCTTGAAGATCGCAACCCCTCCGGCTGGCTGGTCGGGGTCTATCCGCGCGGCGCGACACATCGCCCTAGCAATTCTCTGGATACGCGGATCACCCGAATAATCCGCGGCGGTCACCGGTGCGTCCACCGGGTCGGCTTCAAATGTCAGAGACATAGCGGACCTCCACGACTCGCCCCAACCTCAGCCAGTGGCCTCAAACGATTGGATGGACCTGCCCCAAGGTTCGTTCCGGCAAAATGCGCGTCGTCCGCAAGCAAAATGACGCACTCTCGGCATTAGAGGATCATCGAGTGGGTGCCCCGTCGGCTCAGGCCGGCGGGGCTTCTTCACTGCAATAGCTACTGCCAAGTCTGACGGCCGTACCAGTTATCGACGTCCGACCGAACCTGATCCTTCGCGAGACCGTATCGCTCCTGGATTTTTCCCTCGAGCTGATCACGCTTTCCCGCGATCACGTCGAGGTCATCGTCAGTGAGTTTGCCCCACTGCTCTTTCACCTTGCCCTTGAGCTGCTTCCAGTTTCCTTCGACGCGATTCCAATCCATGGGACCTCTCCGTTGGCGTGAATGGGATAGCGAAAGAACGCACGGGCTGTGTTTTTGTTCAGAGACACTGCGGGTCTCCGCGCATCTGTCTGCCGGCGACCACCCTTGCCACTGCGATCGCTTCCCGCGCCCGTAAACCCGAAAACCGCGGACCGTCCGCGCAACCTGTTCGAGCTTGGATTGTTAACGGTAGGCGACCGTTGGAGGGGAGAAGCCTTCATGGATCTCATCATCAAGCAATCGAGCTCGACAAGGTGGGACCTGATCGACTTGCTCGGCCGTAACGCGGGGCATGTCGAGCTGGCCTTGTCCGGGTGCTTCCGCATAATTCCGTCGGGCCGAGCGGTGGGTACTATGGCAACACTCTCGCCGGGGCCATATTCCTCGTTAGACGCAGCGCTCGCCGCAATCGAAACTCATACGCGAGGCGTGTGCAGACGCGAGCCAGAGGAGCGCGGGCAACAGACGCCTATTGGCCCGGGCAATGAGGACACCTGAGAGCTTGTCTGCCCGCGGCTCTACCGCGCTCGCAGTTCGCTGGCGGAATCCACCTCCCGATGATCTGCGTGCGGGGCGGAGCCCCTTGAGGCGGCGATCCTACGAGATGCAGGGAACCCCCTCGCCAACGCGACGTTCACCAATCACTGGCCGCAGCTTTCGCAACGTCGAGCTGCATGCCGTACGCGCTGGCCGGATCGTCAGGACGGAGGTCTACTTCGGCTGGAATCTGCCCCACCCCTGCCCGGCCGGGAGGCTTCGTCGAAAATGACGGAGCGGGCCGCGCCGGAGCGTGAGTTCCTGCCCGATCCGATTAGCGCGCCCCGAGAAGCACCCTTGCGAAGGAGCCAACATGTTTCGCAGCGTCAATCCTGCAACCGGCGACGAGATCGCCACCTATCCCGAACTGACCGCGCCGGAGTTGGAGAGCAAGATCGTCAAGGCGGAGGCGGCCTTCCGGCACTGGCGTGCGAGGCCGATCGCGGAGCGCGCCGCATTGCTGGAGAAGATCGCCGAGCAATACGAGGCTAACAGCGAGAAACTTGCTGTGATGGCAGTCCGGGAGATGGGCAAGACCCATGCGTCGGCCATCGCCGAGGTGCAGAAGAGCGCCGCGGCCTTCCGTCACTACGCGCAGAACGGCCCCGCGATGCTTGAGCCGACCGAGATCGCTATGGCGAGCGGCGGCCGCGCAGAGGTGCGCTACCTGCCGCAGGGGCCTGTGTTGGCGATCATGCCTTGGAACTTCCCCTACTGGCAGGCCGTCCGCTTCCTTGCGCCAACGATCCTGGCGGGCAATGTCGGCTTGCTAAAGCATGCCAGCATCGTCCAGGGCGTCGCCGGGCTGATGGAGGCGATGGTGATCGCCGCCGGCGCACCCGACGGCGTGTTCCAGAATCTTGCCATCAAGTCCTCCGCCGTCGCCGGCCTCATTGCGGACAGGCGCATCGTCGCGGTTACGCTAACGGGCAGCGAGGCAGCCGGACGCGCAGTGGCCGAGCAGGCGGGCGCGGCGTTGAAGAAGGTCGTGCTGGAACTCGGGGGATCCGACCCCTTCATAGTCATGCCCTCAGCCGATCTCGACACAGCAGTGAGGCAAGCCGTGACGGCTCGCATCCAGAACAGCGGCCAGTCGTGCATTTGCGGCAAGCGGATGATCGTCCATGCCGACATCTACGAAGCATTCCGGGAGAAATTCTCGGCGGCGATGCAGGCCGTGAAGGCCGGCGACCCGATGGATCCGGCTTCGAACATGGGCCCACTTTCGAGTTTCGAACAGCGCGAAACGGTCCTCGACCAACTCGCCGCGGCGAAGGCGGTCGGCGCCAAACTACTGTTCGGCGGCCAGGCGCTGCCCGGCAAGGGCGCCTACATGTCAGCGGGGATATTGGTCGACGTGCCTCTCGAGGGCGATCTCATGAAAGAGGAGATCTTCGGCCCCATTGCCATGCTGTTCAAGGCTGAGGACATCGGCGACGCGATCCGGATCGCGAATGCCATTCCCTATGGACTGGGCTCGTCCGTCTGGACGAATGATTCCCAGGAACAGGAGCGGTTCGTGCGCGAGATCGAGGCTGGCATGACTGCGATCAACCAGATGCTCGCCTCCTCGCCCGAGGTGCCATTCGGCGGGATGAAGACGTCTGGTCACGGCCGAGAGCTTGGCACTCACGGTCTGCACGAGTTCATGAACCTCAAGTCAGTCATGCGGCCGAACTGAGCCCACTTCGCTCTTTTCAGCGATGAGCATTCCGGCACGGGACCGATAGGTAAGGCCCACGCGCCCGCTCACGCTGTCCTTTCAAGGCCGCCGCGTCCGCGACCAGCGGCGCACTCTTCCGTTCCGCGGCCGGGCCATTCAAACTCTTCGCGTCAGGTTCCGAGCCTGTCGCGCTGGATGACAAGCTCGATGACAACACCCAGCGGGTCCCAATCCCTGCTGACCCGACCAAGCTGACTGGCCGTCGCCTTGATCAACCGGCTGCCGAAGCCGTCGCTTCGTGTGATCGTCGGCGATGGTCCCCCGCGCTCACGCCAGACGAGTACGAATTCGGACGATCGATCCGAGCATGTGATCTCAACCTTGCCATCCGCGGTGGAAAGACTGCCGTACTTTGCAGCGTTGGTTGCAAACTCGTGGAGCAGCAGCGAGAGCGATGTGACCAGAGCGGAGGGCACTGGAATATCGGCACCGCTAACCTCGCTGCGTGGCCGTTCACCGACGTCATACGGCGCGAGTATTGCCGCGATCAGGGCGTGCAGCGTGGTGGCCGCCGGTTCGCCGCCAGCGGCCATGGCTGACATCGTAAGCGCGTGGGCGCGTGACAAGGTCGCGAGTCGCTCAGATACCGTTGCGGCGAGCTCAGCCGGGCTGGAGGCCGAACGCGCGCTGAGGTTAACGATACCGCTCGTGAGCGCGAAGACATTTTTGACCCGGTGGTTCATCTCGCGCAGGAGCATTTGCTGCTGCTCCTGCGCGCGCTGTTGATCGGAAATGTCGCGGGCGATCTTGGACGCACCCACGATCTCGCCCCGAGCGTCCTTGATCGGCGAGATGGTGAGCGAGATCGCGACAGGCGTTCCGTCCTTGCGCCGGCGGATCGTCTCAAAATGCTCGATTCGCTCTCCAGCGCGAATGCGCGCCAGAATTTCTGGCTCCTCGTCCCGGCGGTCCTCGGGAATGAGCAATAGCACCGACTGGCCTAGGACCTCCTCGGGGCGATACCCGAAAAGCCGCTCGGCGCCCGGATTCCAGTCGGTAATAAGGCCGTCGAGATCCTTGGCGATGATCGCGTCTTCAGACGATTCGACGAGCGCCGTCAGACGCCGGGTCGAGGCATCGTTGCTATGGCGTTCGATAGCAAAGCCAAGCTGGCGCGCAATGATCAGCGCGAGATCGCGCTCGTGATCGGTAAAGACCCGCGGCGTATCGTAATAGACCATGAACTTGCCGACCAGCTTATCGGCCCCGGCGAGCGGAATGAAGGCCAGGGCATGAATGCCTTCGCCGATGATGGTCTCAATCAACTTCTGAGGCTCTCCGCTGAGAGCGACGTCCGAAACGAAGATCGGGTCGGCCTCGCGGTCCTGACGCTGCCAGGGCGAGTGGCCGTCGATGGCCGAACGATATCCGTCTGAAAGTCCGCGCCAGGCGACGAAACGCATCGTTCCGCCCTCGTCGAAGCGCAGGATGGAGGCACGGGGGCTCGCGAGCCCTGAGCAAATGGCGTCGAGGGCCGCTTCATAGATATCGACGAGCGTGCGAGCGCGAAACAAGCGATCGGTGAAGTGGAAGAGTGTGGTCTGTTCCCGGACCTGGCGCGCCAGGTCGTTCGCGGCGTCCGTGGTTTTGCTCCAAACCGCGGCGCTGGGATGACGGTCAGGGCTTCTTCGCACCATCGGCGGCCTCGCAGCATAGCCAGTTCAGATCATCTCACAACGAGAGATCCCGTCTGGCGAGCCAATCATTCGAACATCAAATTCGGCTGGTCTCAATGTCAATTGTTCATAGGCCGTCGCATATATTGACCCGAGTTCTGCGCGGCGCCTATGGGAGTGAAACGAGCCAGCGCTCCTAATTCCGACCTGTTCCGGCATCGTCCTCGACTGTCGCGGCGTTCGGCAACTTTTTTGAGTGCCCGAAGTTCCCTCGCTTTGGGAGTGACCGAATTGCGCGCTCAACGTCTGCTTGCCCAATTGTCATTGGCGGCCCTGATCGGAGTTGGGGGATCGATCATCGTCAGGCAGTTCGAGGGGCGCGCCAAGGGGGGCGCGAAGGGGCCCGCAAAGGGTGGCGGACACACGGGATTTCGCGACGGGGGAGATGCGAAGACACCGACCGAGATTCCCCCTTGGGGCTGGGCAGCGATCCTCCGACGGACCTATGACGAGGTCGGGAAAGACCGGGTGCTGGCCGTGGCCGCCGGTGTCACCTTCTATGGGCTGCTTGCGCTGTTTCCGGCCATCACCGCCTTCGTTTCGCTGTATGGGATCATTGCCGATCCGGCCACTGTCGCGGGCCAATTGGCAATGGCAGAAGGCCTGTTGCCATCCGGCGCCCTCGAGGTCGTTCGCGATCAGATCACCCGGATCGCCACAGGCGATGAAACGAAGCTCGGAATAGCGTTGCTGATCAGCCTCGGTCTGTCGGCATGGAGCGCGAATGCTGGTGTGAAGGCGCTCTTCGATGCGTTGAACGTCGCCTACGGCGAGGAGGAGAAGCGCAGCTTCCTCCGCCTAAACTTGACCACGCTCGGCTTCACACTTGCAATCCTCCTCTTCGCCTTGCTGGCACTCGGCGCCATCGCCGCCGTGCCCGTGTTGCTGGACTTCCTGTACCTGGGTCCGGCAGCAGAATGGCTTCTCTGGCTCGGGCGCTGGCCGGCCCTGATCCTCGTCCTGATGCTCGGGCTTTCCGCTCTCTATCGGTTTGGACCCAGCCGCGACAACGCACAGTGGAAATGGGTCAGTCCCGGTGCCATTCTGGCCAGCGTGACCTGGCTGGTCGGCTCGCTCGCGTTCTCCTGGTACGTCGCGACTTTCGAGGATTACAACAAGACCTATGGCACGCTCGGCGCAGTCGTCGCGCTGCTGATGTGGATGTGGCTGTCAGCGACGATCGTACTGGTCGGAGCTGAACTGAATTCAGAAGCCGAACGCCAGACCTTGCGGGACACGACCAAGGGCCCGCCTGAGCCAATCGGATTTCGAGGCGCTGACGCAGCGGATAACAAGGGGTGACGGCTACCGCGGATTGGGCCACGAAAGTTCCGAAACGCTCTTGGCCGTTACGTCTCGCGGGTCAAGGTCGTTCCATCTTCAGTGATTTCAAAGGTGTGATCCTCAACGAGACGCACGTCCCGTCCATCGGCCAAGCCGTATGATATGTGGCCCGCTCAGCGCCATCGCTTTTCAATAAGCGGGTTAGGAGTGGAAGCTTTCGCCTGACGATGACGATGTGCAACCGCCCTCACCCATCGCGGCATTCCACCCGGTAGAGTTCCTTCATACCGACTCTCCACGGCAGCCTCCCACGCGTTTCCCTTAGCGGTCCGCCGGTCCGCTGCGTTCCGGTCTCCCTCGCGGATGATCCGGGGGAAGGTCGGGCCGAGCGTGGCCCGCTGCCGGAGCGCCAGGGCGACGCCCAGCGCTCGTCGATCAGCGGAAAGTTCGCGACGCTGGATGGGCTACCTGATATGGATAAGGCGGGGCTGTGTGATCCACAGTGGTGGTCGTGATGCGCGAAGAGTTTCCAGCTCATCCGCACCCTCATCGCAGGCTTGCGGCTATCCTCGCGGCGGACATCGTTGGTTACAGCCAGATGATGGGTCACGACGAGGAAGGAACGGTTCGCCGGCTGAAGCAGGTTCGCCGCGAGATCGTCGATCCCACACTTGAAGAGCACTACGGGAGGCTCATAAAGAACACCGGCGATGGCTTCCTCGCCATGTTCGAGAGTCCGCTCGAAGCCGTGAGATGCGCGATTGTCATTCAGCAGTCCGTGACGGCAAGGAATACCGATCTTCCGCGTGAACACAGGCTTCAATACCGGATAGGGGTGAACCTAGGCGACGTTATCGTTGAGCCGGACGATGTCTTCGGCGATGGCGTCAACATCGCCGCCCGCCTGGAGGCGCTAGCGACGCCCGGCGGCGTCTATATCTCAGGCGGCGTCTACGAACAGATCAAGAATAAGCTGGTCTGCGGATATCAGTCGCTTGGCGACGAGAAGCTGAAGAACATCACCGATCCGGTTCGCATCTATCGTGTGCTTCCCGATCCAGCTTCCTTCACTCGCGCGACGAAAAAAAGACGCCTATTTTTGATACCTGCAGGGATCGCGGCAGCATTTGCGCTGCTTGGCGCAGGCCTCTACTCCGCCGGCTATTTGGTCGGCGGAAAGCCAAGTCTGGTGTCGGTCGAACAGCGCCCGCAATGGGTGCCCGTCCCGCTCGTCACCGTGACAAACCAACCTACCCGTGCCCCACGGGTTGAGCCGCCGGCAAGCAACAATGCGGATGCGGCCAGACCTTTGGCGACATCGGCGGATCCCACGCCTGGCGCCCCAGCTTCAGATCCGCAGATCGCGATTTTGACTCCGAACCTTCCTGCTGCACGGATGATCCAAACCGCTTCCGGCTTCCGCGACTGCGAAACCTGCCCCGAAATGATCCGCATACCCGGCGGGACTTTTCGGATGGGTAGCGACGAAGACCCCTCGGAACAACCGATCCGGACCGTGACCATCTCGCCGTTTGCAATCGGTCTGTCTCCGATCTCCGTCGCCGAGTGGAACCGATGCGCGGCCGCAAAGGGCTGCAACTTCTCGCTCGACGGAAGCGACACAACACCAGCCCGCAATCTGAGCTGGCTCGATGCCAAGCAATATGTGGACTGGCTCGCGCAATTGACCGGTAAGGCATACCGTTTGCCGAGCGAAGCGGAGTGGGAATACGCCGCAAGGGCAGGCACCTCGACCCGCTTTTGGTGGGGGCGGGAGCTCGAACCCGGCAAGGCCAATTGCAGGGACTGCGGCGGGCCTCAAGATCCGAAGGTTCCGATGCCGGTCGGCAGTTTCCAACGGAATGCATTCGGTGGTGCCGATTTCGGAGGCGGGGTCGCGCAGTGGGTGGCCGATTGCTGGCTGCCCAACTACCGGGATGCGCCGTTGGAGGGCTCCCCTCGGACGGCTGGGAATTGCCGCGAGAATGTCTTGAGAGGCGGCTCCTGGCGAAGCAACGCTGACTCGGTGAGGCCAGCGAGCCGGACCCATTACGATACGGGCGTCCGTTACCCTGCACACGGATTCAGGATAGCTCGCTCGCTCTGACAGGAGGGTTCCATGGACCGATCCGCCAGCGGCATCTTTCTCGCTTTTGCTGTAGTCAGCCTTTTCCCGCTCGAAACCTTGGCGCAGACAGCGCCGGGCCCAACGCCCTCCACACCGCAACGGGCGCCATCTCCGGATGCGCGCCTGTACATCATCTATCCTTGGGACGGAGCGCAGATCCGCGGCGAATTCTGGGTGCGGTTCGGCCTACGAAATATGGGCGTCACGCAGGCCGGCAGCTCCGCTCCGAATGCCGGACATCACCACCTTCTGGTCGATGTCAGCGATGAAATTGTTCCGGACGAGCCGCTTCCGTCAGACAACAAGCATCTTCATTTCGGTGCGGGGCAGACGGAGGCGAGGCTTGAGTTGCCGCCTGGAAAACATACCCTCCAATTGGTGCTCGGCGACCCCGACCACAGGCCATTCAAACCAATGCTCATCTCGAAGAAGGTGACCATAACCGTGTTGCCAGCGGCGCCGGCGAAAACGTCGAAGAAGGCCATTGGAAAGGGTGCTTAAGGTGAAGGGAGCCCACTCCTGTGCTCCGGTGGCCCCATCCGCGGCCCGCACTTCTTTTCATGGTTCTGGTGGTGGGTGAACACAAACTCGAGCCCTCGGCTTCGAATTCCAGATGGCCGAGGGCCGGCACGCCGGACATGTCATTGTTCCCCTGACCGCTGCTCGCGAGCCAACAATACGCGCTTGCGCCGGACGCCCCAGCGATAGCCGGAGATCGAGCCGTCCTTCTTGATGACGCGATGGCATGGGACGATGACCGCGATCGGGTTGTTGGCGATGGCCTGTGTGAGGTCTCGCGGGTCCCGCGTGCCGAGCTTGGCTGCCAGCGCACCGTAGCTGGTCGTCTGACCCGCGAAAATCTCCCGCAGCATCGTCCAGACAGTCACTTCAAAGGGCGTTCCCCGGATGTCGAGCGGGAGATCGCAATTACGTGCGGGATCGTCGATGACGCCCGTCACTGTCTTGATCGCGTCAGCCAGCTTGTCCTGATGAGCCTGCAAATCGGCGTCCGGAAACCGATCTCGCAGCGCATCTTCCATCAGGCTGCGCGATGCGCCGAATTCCAGCGCCACGATACCCTTGTCGGACATGGCGAGGATAAAGTCGCCGAGGGAACCGTTCCCCCACGCAAAGCGGATGATTTCATGCATGTTGTTTGCCTTCGTAGCTTCCAACACGAGGAGGTAGACGGCAACAGGATCACATGCGCTCCGATCCTTGCTTTTGAATTGGAAATCGGAGTTCCGGAGCTAACGAACCCGGCCCCGGGACGCCGAGCGCAAAATCCAACGGGCGTCCTTCATTTTCGAGTTTGAAGGCCAAAGCCGGAGTGTTGTTCCCCGTGCGCTCATACCTCGCGGAAATGGTGAGCATGCAGGCGACAGAGCCGCGCTTAAGTCACTCCGCAGCTTCACGCATGTTCCATTTCTTCTTGGACAGGTCGTGACGCGCCGCGTCTCCGACATAGTCATTATAGGTCATGTCCTTGCGGATCGGATGCTGGGCGAGCTCCAGATGGGGAGTAAGCGCGCCGTCCCTGAACACCGCGCTGCCGATGCCCGTGCCAAGCGTCAGGACCACTTCGAGAACCTCGTCCGGCGATGATTCCCAAACCCTGTACCTCGGCATCGTTGAGCAGGCGCGCGGGCTTGCCGAAATGACGGGATATCGCTGGCCAATCCGCGTTGGAGCCACGTCTCGGGTGCCACCATCCCTGTGACCGGTGGTCATCCGATCATTTGGCTGAGAACGGCTCAGTCCTTCCTGAGCTTCCCGAGATTGCCCGGCAGCCCCGAAAAGGGAAGATCGTCCGGCGTGAGCAAGCTGTGGGACGGGGCCGGCCCGTGACTGTTCTCGTCCTCGTCCGCCTCATTCCAGCGGCGGATCTCAGCGGTGATCTGACGGAACTTGGCCGCCTGCGGAGATCCTTCGGGCGCATCGCTCAACGCGGCGGCGCGCTGTACGGCAGCCTCATACTCCTCGTGGTTTCTGAGCGTCATGTCCGGGAATCCACTTGAGGGTTGTCGCTGGCGGCATTCTCGTCGAGCAGGCCTGATGCTGCGCGCAACAGCGTCTCCGGAGGTGCGATGTCTTCCTGAAGATGCCATTCGACGAACTCACGACTCTCTCCTGATCGTTCCGCCAGGAGAGCAACCCAATCGCGGCGCGGGAACGCTGCATTCATGCGCAGCGCAAGATCCTGGCCGGAAGCAACTGCCTCTGAGGGTCCCATGTGAGCCTCCCGTGTTTCCTGAGATGAAAGGGGCCTCGCGAACGAGCACCGCTTCGTCAACGACTTCAATGAGTTCGCGTCCATCCGTTTTGCTGCGTGAGCCCATGCGGCTGAAGCAGTCACGGGGAACGGCCTTCATGTCCCCCGCCTCTCGCGTGGGGTGACCTCAATGACCTGCCTGCGGCCATTGCGCAGTAGTCCGAAGGCGGTGGGCCGGCCGATCTTGTCCTCGGCCAGCAGGCGGACGAGATCGTCGGCACCGGAGACACGGGTGCCGTCGACCGCCACGATGATGTCTCCTCCCCGTATGCCGGCCACATCAGCCGCGCCTCCGCCCTCCACGGAGTCGACCATGACGCCCGCCGCCTGATCCACGTCAGCCGCAACCTGGATGCGACGGGCGATCACGGCCGGGTGCGCCGCGATGCCGATCGAGGCCCGGCGGACCCGGCCGTGGCGGATGAGGCCGCCCATCACGAAGCTCGCCGTGTTCGACGCCACCGCGAAGCTGATGCCTTGCGCGCCCATGATCATGGCGCTGTTGATGCCGATGACCTCGCCCCGCGATGACACCAGCGCGCCGCCCGAATTGCCCGGATTGAGCGACGCATCGGTCTGGATCACATCGTCGATCAGCCGGCCGTTCTTGGCGCGCAGCGAACGGCCGAGCGCTGAGATCACGCCGACCGTCACCGTCGCCTCGAACCCGAGCGGGTTGCCGATGGCGACGGCGATCTGTCCTCGCTTCAGCAGCCCGCCGTCACCGAGACGGCCCGTCGGCAGGCTCACGGGCGGTTCGGCATGGACGAGCGCCAGATCGGTATCCGGGTCATCGCCGATCAGACGCGCATCGAAATGCCGTCCGTCTGGCATCTGCACCCCGACCCGCGCCGAGCCTTGCACGACATGGCTGTTGGTGAGAATGAGCCCGTCCGGCGACAGGATCACGCCCGAGCCGGAGCCGGAGGGGCGCCCGTGCCTGCGGACATCAAGCCTGACGACGGCCGGGCCCACCCGCTCCACCACGTCGGTGACGGCAAGCGAATAAGCATCGAGCAGCGCGCCATCGCTTGCTGGTGAGAGCGGAGGCGTGGACGAATCGAAGTCGTCCTCGTTGAGGACGAAGCGAGGTGTAACGTCGAGCATTGGTGGAACCGCCCTGCGTTGTTTGCCAGGATATGGCGACGCGGCCCCCGCCGCAAAAGGGCTGAGCCCGGCCAGGTCCCGGACACGAGGAACCATGGAGCGATACTGCGTGAATTCTTACTTTCCGCCCGGACCAGCCGAACGGAAAATCAATGCAATCTCACCAGCAGGCGGCTCCGTTCGCACGCCCAACCGGTAAGCCGCCCGCTCCCGCCCTCGCCTGCCCATGTGGCTAGTGGACGAGATCCAGGTCCCGGCGCATCTCTATTCCATGCCCTTTCGCCAGCATGCATTGCGGAGGCCCCATGAGCACAGACATCCAGGATGTTTCCACGGCGCTGGAAGGAATCGTCCAGCGTCTGGCGCCGAGCCTCGTTTCGGTCATATCCCATCGCACGCAGGCATCAGGCTTCGTCTGGCGCGACGGCCTCATCGTCACGTCGAATGGCTCGCAGTCACCCCCTATCGGGATTAGCCGACACCTTCGGCTATGGGGTGCGGGCGGCCCGAGCGCGACGATACTCGCTCGGCAACGGACCAAAGGCGTGCCTGAACTTCCGACCAAAATGAGTCATGTCTGAGAACCCCCATGCGTAGGCAATCTCGCTCACCGAGCGATGGGCTTGGGCCGGATCTTCCAGCGCCTTTCGGCAGCGCTCAAGTCGCCTCTCCTGGATCAGGCGCGAGATGGAGGTATGTTCGTCAGCCAGGACGGAATTGGCATATCGCACACTCACGCCTGCGGTCGAGGCGATCGCTGACGCGTTGAGCCGTGGATTTTGCAGACCCGCTTCTATGGCCGCGCGCACTCGCATGCGGGCGAGCAATCGTGCCGTAGAGGCATTCGGAGGCAGGTCGCCCATTGCCGTGCCGATAGACAGTGCAACGAGGTCAAGGGCCTGATTTCTGACCAGCCCCTCCGCCAGCGAATCAAGCCGCCCCACATAATTGGGCACCGCGGCAAGAAATTCCCCGGTCAAACCGACCGTCGGCTCCGTTGAGCGGAGATTGTACGCAACAATGGACCGCATCGAACCGATGCGCCCCTCGAGTTCACGTCGCGGCGCCTTGACGACCAGCAGGTGCGAGTTGGGCGAGAATTCCGCGACATAGGGCGAGCGCGGATCGAGAAGCGTGATGTCCCCTGGTTCCAGCAAGACCTGACGACCTTCCTGCTCCACAATCAAGCGGCCCGCGCCCTGTCTACAGATCAGAACCTCTTCAGGATCCGCCTGCGCTGCATGGCCGGCATTATGGGCGACGGTCATCGCAGCATTGCTGAATTCCACGAGCTTGAAGTCAGCAAGCTCGCCCGCTCGCAGTTCGGCGTGAAATCTCGGCCGGCAACTGGGACTTGAATCGTGATTGGTCACGTTCTGGCATGCAACGCTGTGCCAGTAGTCAAAGCGATCGCGACCGGGGACGTCCGTCGTCGAGAAGACCAGCTTCATTCGTATCTCCCGGCAATGCCGAATTGCCGATCATCAGTGCCTGCCAAGCCGATTGCCCGGAACCTCTCGCGGCTAAGGTCCGGAGCGAACGATCCGGCGAGAACAGGTCCGCATGAGCCATTCACCGCTAATCTACTTCGGCAAACTCATTCGATCGGCGTTGGTTAACGAAGTGCCGAGCCCCTCGTCCAACCAAAAGATCCCCTGGGCGGTGGTCAGGAGCGTGATTGATCTGTCGCCGGATGGCGTCCTCGTCAGCGATCTGGGGGATAAGGACTGCGGGTTGACCTATGTCAATCGGGCATTCGAGCGCATCACCGGCTACTCCAGCAGCGAAGCGATTGGAAAGAACTGCCGCTACCTACAGGGCGGCGATCGCCTACAGCCCGAGATCCGGGACATCCGCCGGGCAATCGAACGTCGTCGCAGCATTTGCGTGACTCTTCGCAACTACCACAAGGACGGTACGCCGTTCTGGAATGAGTTGAGGCTCGAACCGATCAGTGCCGCAAACGGCCAGCCGACACATTATCTCGGCCTGATGCGTGATGTGACAACGCGCAAGCGAGCCCTGGACAAGATCGAGCGCAGCGCGCGCTTCGATCTGCTGACCGGATCGCTGAACCGCAATGCTTACGCCGAGGAGGTGGCAGGCCTCGCTGCCACGGGCAAAGGTCCTGTGCTGATCGCAAAGCTGGATGTCGCGGGCTTTCATGACATCAACTCCGGCTATGGCTTCGACGTCGGCGATCAGGTTCTCGTCCAAATCGCCGAACGCATAGGCAGCGCCGGCATCGGCGTCGTGGGACGCATCGACTCGAATGAATTTGCGCTGGTAAAGCCGCTCGTGAGCTCCGATGAAGGCCCTGAAATCATCAAGAGGGTGATCTCTGCATTGTCGGCCACCTTCGTCGTTTCCGGAGCGACGATCACCATTCGGTTTGCCACCGGCTTCGTGGTCGCCGAGGCCGGCTTCGACACGAGGTTGGTGCTCGGTCGGGCCGGAGCCGCCCTCCGGCGCTCGAAATCCTCTCCATCCCGCGAGGCGTGCGAGTTCAGGGCCGAGGACGAAATTCAGAGTCGCAACCGCATTCGCCTGACGAACGAAATGCAAAAGGCGCTGGCGAACGACGAGTTCGGATTTCAGTATCAGCCCAAGGTTGATCTTTGCACAGGTGCGGTCGTTGGCGCAGAAGCCTTGCTGCGCTGGCGGCACGGATTGTTCGGCACGCAGTTGCCTGGCCGCTTCATCAACCATGCCGAGGACACCGGCCTGATCCTTGAGATCAGCGCCCGAGGCCTGGGTGACGTGGCGGCGCTTGCCGCGCAGATGAACGAGCGCCGTGCCGAAAAGCTCCATTTTTCAGTCAATGTCTCCCCGGTCGAGTTCAAGTTGCGCGACATGCCAACCTTCGTCGCTGAGATCATCGCGGCCAGTGGCATCGACCCTAGCTGGCTCACCCTGGAGCTGACCGAAGATCAGATGACGGAAAATTCCCCAGCCATGATCACGGTCATGAAGCGCCTACGCGAGCTTGGCGTCGGCCTGTCGATCGATGATTTCGGGACTGGTTACGCGAATTTGCGGTATCTGGAGGACTTCCCGATCACGGAGCTTAAGATCGATCGCAGCTTTGTTCAGGGCCTGGATCAGAGCCGGTCCAAAACCATCATTGTCGAGGCTATCGTTCGTCTCTCGCAGGAACTTGGCTTCAAGATCGTCGCCGAAGGAATCGAGACCCAGGAGGAGCGTATTCGGCTGAGGGACATGGGCTGTGAACTGGGACAGGGGTACCTGTTCGGCAGGCCGATGGATTCCGAAGAATTCGCGAAAATCGTTGGAAGTGAAGAGGATTAAGCGCCATTTCGGACGAAAGATTGCCGCACAGAACGCTTAGGACCACATTCACCGAACATCCTCAGTGAGTGATCGGCGAATGGCGCTCCCACCCAGACCATAAGCATTGCGATCGCTCCGCGATTGCCGCTGCCGCGCGAACGTTCAGCTCAGAAACTTGTTCCAAGTTCAACAGAACCGGGCAGCGTACCGATGATAGCGTCAGGCCGGCGCGGCGAAGGCCAAAGCCAAAATGATGGAGTGACTGGCTAAATTGCCGAGTGAGGCCGGGCCAGACCGCGCGCCTCACTCCTTGTTCGGTTGGCAGGCCTACCCTGCCGAACCCGACTTGGGCTCGATGATAAACGGACTAGTCGAGTGTGTCGGCTTTCGTGTTTCCAGATGCGCCAGCAGCACCATTGGCCTTCTTCCCAGCCTTGGCTCCAGCACTGCCATTCCCAGTGGCGCCTGGCTTGGTGCGTGGGGCCACGACCTTAGCATCGACATCGGCATTTCCGCTGGCTGAGGTCGCGGGACCGCCGGTTGTGCCCTGTGCCTTGCCGCGAGTCTGGGTATCGACCGAGAGGCCCTGCGCCAGAGCAGGCACCGCAAGTGCGGCAGACATCGCAAGTACAACCGCGGACAGTTTCACGCCATTCATAGGCTTCTCCTAGTCTGAGTGCGCGACGGTATCGGGCAATCTCAAACGCCACTCGCCTCGAACAATTGGACCGCCGCACTAGGTCGGAACGAGCGACGCAGACCCATGCAAACGGCGCAGCATGACCATTCTTCGGAGTTTCTGAGGTGTTTTCGCGAGTCCTGTGCCGTATTGCGGCCCCGCATGTGGCAATCATGAATGCGTAGCCCGCAAGAGGGCCGGCGCTTCAGATTGTCACCGTTCGGATAGTCCCTTTCCGAAATGGCTATGCGGCTCGCGACGCCGCATAGCCAGGATGCGCGCCATACGGCGGTCAGCTCGCCCGTTTCGCAACGATGGTCAGCTCGCCGTCTTCATCGAGCTGGGCAACGACCACGTCCCGTGAAGTGAAGCCCTTCGCCGCAAGCGCCGATTTCAGCTCCGGCTCATTCTCTATAGCCGCTCGCATTTTCTGGATCTCGTCTGCCGAACGGTTGGTCACGACCTGATTCACCTGCACTTGGGCCGCAGCCGGGAGTGCATCGAGATCGACGACGCTCACCGTCTTGATAGTTGCACCGTCCCGCTGCGGTGATGTGGTTGGAGGCGTGGATTGTGACAGACCCTGCGCATTCGCGCTCCCTGCCAGAATGAATGTAGCGCCGACCATAGCTGTTATGAACTTTCGCATCGGATTTCTTTCCATGAGCGGTGGATAGTCGAATAATTCCACAATGCGAATGCGGTCAGAGACTGAAGCTGATCTGATAATTTAGCGACCATATGGTGGCAGATTTGCGATTCTAGGAACTATCTATCCTTCAAGGCAGGCCTCTAGCCGTGTTGATGCCAAGAACTCGTCCGATGCCTCGCGCGGCTTCGGCGAGGAGGGCAACGAATGCCCGGCGTGGTCGGGTCCAGTCCGCGTAGGGTCGATGTCGATCCTTAGGACAGCTACGCCGCGTGGGTCCGCCTTCGAGCGGCGAGCCAGAGTCAGCTCCTGGAGCTCCTTGCGCATGACCGAATGGCGCGAGGCAACGCAGCAACTACGTTGGTAGGATGACCAAGTGAAATTCGGCGACTTCGGTAAGACGTCCGCCGCGACGGGAACCTTCTCCTCAACCGGTTGTTGGTATTGATCTGTTCGCCATGAGCGGACTTACGAGCCGGCTGTTCGCGCGTCAGCAGAATGGACACGATCCTCATCAAGATCTTCGCCACGGCGCTTACGTTCAGCCAGGTTACTACCCGGCCGGATGCGGTGAAGACCGAGTTCGACACCGTGAGCGGCCGCGCCGAGGTGGCGCAGCTCCTGAATGCCGGCTGCGTCCACATGCGCAAGGCTTTTGACATCGAGGACATCAACCTCGACGATTTGATCGCCACCGCGACGGATGACAAGGAGGACCTGAGCGCGGAGATCAAAGCGCTCAAGGGCTTGAAACTGGCCGACCTGCACGGGGCCTATCGGCAGTTCTGCAAGCTCGAGAACGTGGAGAACTCGTCCGTCGATCTCGGTCAGGTCATCACCTTCTACAACGACTCGGTCAAGGACCTGCCCGACGTTGCGCAACTCAAGCATCTTCAGCCGGGCATGAGCGTGATCCTCGGCAGCAAGGGCGAGCGCTTTGCGGAGGTTTACACGCCGAACAACCGCCGTCTCCCGGTGCCGCTCGTCGAGATCCCGGACGTAGTCCGCAACGCCTTCATCGCCGCCGAAGACAAGCGCTTCTATCAGCACGCAGGCATCGACGAGCGCGGGCTGGTGCGCGCGTTCATCGGTAATTTGGCGCAGCCGGGACGGCCGCAGGGCGGCTCGACCATTACGCAGCAGGTCGCCAAGAACCTGCTTGTCGGGAACGACGTCACCTACGAAAGAAAATTGCGCGAGATGATCGTCGCCTCCCGCATGGAGCGCGCCCTGACCAAGGCGGAGATTCTCGAGCTCTATCTCAACTCGATCTATCTCGGTCGCGGAGCATGGGGTATCGAATTGGCTGCGCAGAGCTATTTCGGTAAACCGGCGAAGGCGCTATCCGCAGTCGAGGGTGCGCTGATCGCCGGGCTCGCCAAGGGACCGAACGCCTTCAATCCCGATCGTCACCCCGCGCGTGCTCACGCGCGCATGGCTTACGTGCTAGGGCGCATGCACGAGGACGGCATGATCGACGCCGCCACGGCGCAGGCGGACTTGCCGCAACTTGTCGCATACAGGCCGATGCGGCGGGACCTGGGGTTCCACTTTGTCGACTACGTCGCCCGGGAGGCAAAGGCGGCCGCCAAGCTCGATACGCTCACACAGTCGTCCTACACGGTGCGCGCGACCATCAATCCGGCCTTGCAGCGTGTCACGGAGTCAGTGTTGCAGGAAGGCCTCGCGCGGTACGAGTTGAGCACCGTTCGTTCCAAATTCACGGGACCCGAGGCGAACATCTCCGAAGCCGTCCGTCTTGTCGCGGCGGATCCGACGCTCGTGGAGCCGGCCTGGCTCGCGACGCTGAAGACGACAAGACTGCCGCTCTACGATGTTCACTGGGAATCGGCGGTCGTGCTGGACAATACGTACGGCAAACGCGGCAACGCGATCACGATCGGCCTGATCGACGGACGCATCCTGCCGCTGAACACCTGGAGCGCCGCGATTCGGCGCAATCTCAAACCGTACGACGTCGTCTACGTGCAGGTGCCCGACGCCAGGGGCAAGCAAACGGCACGGGCCGATCTTCGCGTTCGACCGGGTGTGCAGGGGGCGGTGCTCGTGCTTGAGAATCAGACCGGCCGTATTCTCGCGATGGCCGGCGGCTTTTCCTATCCGGCAAGTCAGCTCAACCGTGTCGTTCAGAGCGCGCGGCAACCCGGCTCGACCGTGAAGCCCCTGACCTATCTCGCCGCTCTGCAAAAAGGCTTGCAACCCAATACGCTGGTGATGGACGCACCCATCACGCTGGCGCCGATTGGCGCAACGGCCGACGCTCGCCAGCGCGGTTTCTGGTCGCCGAAGAACTACGATGGCGGCGCTTTGGGCGCCATCACGCTGCGCGGCGCGCTGGAAAATTCCCGCAATCTCGCTACCGTGCAACTGCTCGCCACCGGCCTCGACGACAGCGCCGAGCACGGCCTCGACCGCGTCTGCGCGCTTGCAATGGAAGCGCAGCTCTACAAGGACTGCATGCGCTACTATCCGTTCGTGCTTGGTGCCCAGGCCGTACGGCTTATTGATCTTGCTGCGTTCTATGCGGCAATCGCCAATGAAGGCGCCCTGCCCCGTCCATATGCCATCGAAAGCATCGAACAGGGCGGCCGCCCGATCTACCGGCACGATTCGAATGCCCCGACCTGGATCGGCTCCGCCGATCGGGCCTCGTTCTACCAGTTGAAATCGATGTTGCAGGGCGTCCTCGCACGTGGAACTGCGCGCGTAGTGAAGCATCTCTCACCCTATGTCGGCGGCAAGACCGGGACCACCGACGACACGGCCGATGCTTGGTTCGTCGGCTTCAGCAACGACATAACTATCGCCATCTGGGTAGGCTACGACAACGGCGACGGCGAACGCCGCACGCTCGGGCGGGGTCAGACCGGGGGCAAAGTGGCGCTGCCGATATTCGAGCCGATCATGCAGGCGGCCTGGGAGGTGCAGGCCCCCAAGATGCCGTTGCGGGGACCATCGCGCGACGCCATGCGTCAGCTCGCTACCTTTGCGATCGACCCTTACACTGGTGATCCGGCGCCGGCCGGCTCCAAGCACGCTTTCACCGAGTATCTCAGGAGAGACGCGTCAGGCAGAATCGGTGACACGCAATTCCAGATCGTCTCCCGCGCAGAGAGCTACGCCCGACATCGCAGCGACGACGGCGAAGACCATGAGCCATTCGAGCAATGGTCTCTCGACAGGCCTCGCTACGGCGACAACCGCCCGTTCCCGATCGCGCCCTGGCGTCTTGTTCCACGCGAAAATCCCCCTTGGGGCGGATACTTCGATGATGATGACCGGCTTCCGCAACCGCCGCGGCGCGTTGATCCCGACTATTTCTGGCGGCGGTTCCAGTGAGCATTGCCATGAGAACCAGCCGCACCGCTCTTCTCCTTACCGCCTGGCTGCTCGCGCACACGGGCGCAGACGCGCAGGAGTTACGGCTGGAGGATGTACCG
Organism: Allobosea sp. 2RAB26; assembly: GCF_052115465.1. NCBI lineage: Bacteria > Pseudomonadati > Pseudomonadota > Alphaproteobacteria > Hyphomicrobiales > Alloboseaceae > Allobosea > Allobosea sp. 2RAB26. Next base: position 34,932 of record NZ_JBFRGS010000021.1, read on the forward strand.
GCCGTCGCCGGCGTTCCAATTGCTCAGATCAAGCCGCGCAGCGTTATCTTTGCCGACCAGGGCGACGCCAAGCTCGCCGATCCCTCGACCGGTCTCATTGCATTCGAAGCGTGGGCGCGCGCGCGCCCGGTTCAGCAGCGCTTCCTCTCGCTTTTCCCGAACTTCCTCGAGCCCACCGGCAACGAGCAGGCAAAACTCAGGCTTTCGATTTACCTGGCGGAAGCCCGCTTTCGACTAACGAGACCGGCGGCGGCGCTGGATCTGTCGCGCTATGCCAATATCGCGTTCCTCGAGCGTGTCGATCCGGCGGTCAAGCACCAGCCGATCGCGGCAGCCGACGCCATTCCCAATAAAGCCGCGGGCGCCGCACGCAGCCGCCCGCCCGATCGCCGCTGGTGCGAGGAGGCTACGGCGACCTGCACACAGTCTCGCTATGTGTTCGAAGGAAAAATCCCGGCTGGCATTCAACTCGCCAACAAGCTGCGCGAGGAGAGCAAGAAGCCCATTCCGGATTTCGTCGAGTTCCAGAGCGAGATCAGGATCCTCGCCGGACCGGACCTCGCCGAACTGCCGAGCCTAACCGGACTCGATTCGCAGGTTACCAGTGCGCTTGAGCAAAACATCTTTTGGGCCAACCAGGTCATGCAGTTCGGCAAACTTCTCGCCGTGGTGCAACAGCATCCAACCGAGCCGAACGCCGCCATTGCGACGGTCTACATCGTGGTCGCGGTCAGGAACGACGTGCTGAACAAGCAAAGGGAATACAGCAAGACACCGGTCCTTCGGAACCTCGTGCCCGGCCAACTGCTCATGGGCAACAGCTCCTTCAACAGCGGCAACTCGCTGAGCGCCGGTCTACCGAAATACGCAAGAGCCCGTATCAAGGCGATCGCCGACATGCTGGATCGGGAATGAGCGGTTGAGCCACCGATACATGCCCCCACTGCTGAATCCGCGGCAGCTTATTGGTCCTCGTCCAATTTCTTGTTCAGCTCAGGATCGAGCTTGTTTCGATCGACCGACTGATAGAACGCCACAGGTCTGCATCGCCCCTCGACATCCGCCAGGACAATGGCCGTCCACGGACCCGTGGTTTCGCCCGAACTGTCGCGGGAGTCGGGGCGAGCGTCGGGCATGACCTTCCGGGGAACGATCACATACCACGCGCGATTATCCGCTGCGGCCTTTGCCGCTGCCGCATACTCGTCCAGGATTGCGCGCAGACTCTTGCGCATTTCTTCTTCAGTTTCCCCGCGCAGGTACTTTCGGGCGGATTTTCCGGCCTCTCCGTACTCATGGTGAATGTTCAACTGGAGTCGCGCGTCATCCACTTCGATCTTCGTGGCCAGGATCACCGCTCCGCCCTCGCGAAGATAGTCCCGAACCCGCACGTCGCAGGCCAGGAATCTGTCTGCGGGAGGCTGCGCGGCGGTCGCTCCGGGAGGGGCGGCGGTAAGAGTCCGGGTCTTCTTTCTTCGGGCGGCATCCGCAGGCGTCGCCGCGACGGCGACGCTCAGAACCGCCCCGATAAGCACAACCGGAAGAACGGCTTTCATGATTGTGCTGCCCATGCCCGTGTTTGGCATAAACGCGCTCGGCATGCCCCTGGTTCCACGGCCCGAGCAAGCAGAAATGACTACGAGATCCTATGTATCACCACCGGGCTGACCCAGGATAACGGTCGTTAGAGCGTGAGCAACTCGCGGGCAGCATTGACGATTGTGAGGAGAAATTCGAGTTCATCCGACGCGTGCCCCATACGCGGAGTGGCTCGCGGCCACGGCCCGCCTCATGGGCCAGCGCCGCCCCATTCTCTTCCCGTCGAGGGAACGTCACAGATATCGACGCCCGATCGGGGCAAGGGCTCAGGTGAAATAGGCATCGTGAGAACCAGCCGCCGTCGGCCACACGATCTTTCACGCGATCAGGCAAACGCGTGCGCAGCCTGCCGATCACGATCGGCAGGCTCATGGCCGCGTGAGGGTCCGGGTCATCTTGGAATGTGCTTGGCGTCGCCTCGGCATCCTGGTTGTGCTTCCGGTTGGAGACCGCAGTTTCCAGCAGGCAGCCGTCCATGATTTTATCTCACGGTCCCGTTTAGCGGGGCACCGGTTGCCGAAGTTGAGAGGGGGGAACTGGCGTTAGCCATTGGCTATTGAGCGTCAGCTTTGCTGCAAAAATGGGGGTTCCATCGGCGTAGCGGATTCTCATATCCACTCTCAGATCGTCGCTGGTCTGGATATGCTCGGCGATAATGTCGCCGAGACTTGAAAGCGCCGAAAGACGCGCGGCGACGTGATCTTCAAGGTCTATTCCTTCGTCGTCTACAACCAGTTCGGTGTTGATTTCGATGTCGAAAAAATACTGGGCCATGCATTTTCATCCGTGGCGACGTCGCCAAGTTCCCGATCCCCTCGGCGCGCACAATTCGTCGCATAGCGCCCACCGCTGGGAAGGTGATCGATTGAGATAGCGGCCGGTGGCAGGCGGGTGGGGCCAACTCCTAGTCAGCCGCAAGCAAAGTTGCGGATGGAGGCCCCGTCATTGCTGTCGGAGCCTCCTGGTCAGTTAAATCGAGGGCCGCACATACGGCGGAGCTTCGGGATCGAATTCTGTCCAGCCCTCCCTCTCATAGGCAGCACGGCGGTCGATTGTGTTGATGGGTGTCGCGCCGTCCATGATTGCCACGACCGTAGGCGCCTGTTCGTCGGTTGCCCGAACAGCGACAACGCTGCCACCTCGCCTCACCGTCTCTGCAAAGTAGTGGGCGTCATTTTCATCGACGCCCGAACCTGTCAGGGCGCCCACAAGCCCCCCCGCGACCGCGCCGGTCGCGGCTCCCGCGGCGGTAGCAGCAAGCCAGCCAGCGGCCACCACAGGGCCGATGCCGGGGATCGCAATCAGGCCGAGGCCCGCCAGCAGCCCGGCTGCACCGCCGATCAAGCCGCCGACTCCTGCTCCCTCGCCCGCGTGGCTTTCATCGGCATCGGCGTGACGGCCGACAAGGCTGATATCGGAATCGGCGACGCCGGCGTCCTTCAGCTTTCGCACCACGGATTCAGCCTGCTGATAGGTATCGTACGAACGCGTGATGGTCTGGGTCATCTGCGAGATCCTCAGTTGCGCGTAATGTTGCCGCGGTAATCGACGCTCACGTTGACCGGCTGGCCGTCGTGCGTCGCCCTGCCCTTCCAGACGCCGTTGTCGTCCTTCTTGAGTTCGGACACCGCGGTGTAGCCGTTGGCCTCGAGCCGGCTCTTCGCCTGGCCTTCCGTGAAGCTGTTGGCACCGGGCAGCGGCGCGTTCGCATCGGCTGGAGCATTTGGCGAAGGAGTAGGTGCAGTCGTCGACGTTTGCGCCTGAGCTGCCAGGATCGTCGCCCCGCAAAACACCGCCGCGATGATCGTCCGTTTCATCGATATCTCCCTGAAACAGTTGCCATATATGCACAATCAAACCGCGCGCTCGGGCACTTGTTCCAGGGACGTCGACAGGTGCTAGCGTCCGGACACCATCGGGAGGCTGCGTGCAACGGACAGGCCGCGGAGGGCATGACGTCGGCGGCTTCGCATGGAACACCTTAGACAGAATGATCCGCCTGCATGACGGCGAGGCTATGCCACTTCAACTCGTGTCGGCCCGAGGCGGATTTGTTCCTAACCACTCAGGGTAGAATTGGCCCGATCTGAATTCTCCGGCGGATCACCGGGCTCGCGGGAAGAGTTCTCTGTACTCTCTGGCGGTTTGAGCAGGTTGCTGCTCGCGGCGCGGGGGCGGGTCCTTTCGCGGTTGCGCGGAACCTCGGCTTTCCAAATACGTTTCCCAGAAGGACTGCCCATGACCCCTGACTTGGCCCGCAGCGCGAGGACGTCGCGGGCGTTTTTTGTTCCTCTTGTCATTTGATGGAACAGCGAGGGGATTTCTGTTTTTATCTGAGGGCCCGCACCCTCGGGCGCTGCCCTCCCCGGGGAGCAGGAGGATGGACCGTTCCGAAGTCTCAGAGACGTGGATTTACTACGTCGTAATTCGGATCGGGGATAGCCAGTTTCCTATCTCGATGTAATGGATAGCTGGCTGAGCGAGTGGGAAATCCCTTACGAGGTCCTTTCTTCATTTGATAATTCCGCACTATTGATCCGGTTTCCAACCGAACTCTTCGCGCATGCGTTCATCGCTGCGGACGATGCAAGGGGGCACGAGTTTTCCTACCAGCCAACAATAAACGCCATCCCTCACGACTTCTCAGGGAAGGAGAGCCAGCAGAGCCAGCAACTTCACCAACTCCGCCTGACGCCGAGTACTGGTCTTGGCGAAGACCGAGGCCAGTTGCGAGCGAATGGTAGTTCGGCTGACGTTGCAGCTTCGGGCGACATCGGCGGGCTGATCGCCGCGCGCCAATTGAAGTGCAATTCGGGTCTCTGCCAAGGTGAGCCCGAACATGCGCTGAAGCATGTAACGATTGGGTTGCAGGTGAGCATCAAGATCGACCAGCATCACCACGCTGATACCGGGTGTAACAACATCTGCGGGCTGAGCCTGGTTTAATATGAACGGCGCATCGTCCTTGTTCCCGATGACGATCCAGCTCATCGATCCGAGGGCCGGTCGGTTCGGCGCCCGCGCGATCAATCGCTTCAACGCGCCCATCAGCTCCGTGAGACTCTGAACTGAGCCCGTCTCGCCGCCGAGGATCAATCGGGCCGTGGGATTTGCCTCGATGATGTGCCGGTGATCCTCTATGGCGAGGTAACCACAACCGAGGCGGTCGAGCATGCTCAAGGGCACAACGCAGTGGCCCCTGTGGTGCGATGTTGCGCCCTCCTGTTGATCGACTGCTGCTGCGCTCCAGGCTTCAGCCTTCCTTGTGATCATCGATTTAGCCCAGCCTCATATTGTCTGTGGCAGCCCCCAATTTTCCGACGCTCTGCAAGATAAAACTCATGCGACGTCCCCCTGTTCCCAAGCGCCGCCACGCCGTCATTAAACCGTTATAGACGCCCCCAAAAATCGGGAGTGAGCAATATGTTCCCTCGGCCCGCGTGCGTCGCTGGGGTTTGCCCATTTTCCCTCCGGTGCTAGCATTTGCGGAGTCACGCCCGCCCCCGGAGGCGGGCACTGAACGGGCGGGTTTGCAGGTGCGGTCACCGAGGCGCCCTTCGATAGCTCCTGCGGGTCCTGGCTTCGTTCGGGACTGGACATCACGCGCATCTTTGCTCAGACGACGAGGGCGGGCAGGCAGCGACGACAGAGGCTTGGCAATGTGATGAGTGCATTCCCGGCTGAAGGCTCCCGAGTGTGGAAATACGAGATCCTCATCCCCATCGGTGGGCCAGGTTTTCTATCTCGCCTTGACGAAATTGATGCGTGGCTCACTGAAGGGGATGTCGCCCATCAGGTGAAGATTATTGTTGGCTCCGGAATCGTGATCCGTTTCACAGACGAGGACTTCGCCCGGGCTTTTGCTGAGGCTTTTGCCTTGGACCCGCGCAAGCTTCGCGATGTGACGCAATCGACGGACGCGTGCCGCTGCTCTCCTGACGTGGAAGATCACTGAAGGGGGTCTATGCTGCTCCTTCACGCCGCGAGCAGCTTGTCGACGGTGATTGGCAGGCTGCGGATGCGTTTGCCGGTCGCGTGATGAATGGCGTTGGCGATGGCCGCCGCCGTGCCGACGACGCCGATCTCGCCCAGCCCCTTCACGCCGATCGGATTGATCAGGTCGTCATGCTCCTCGACAAAGAGGACCTCGATCCCGCCGATGTCGGCATTGGCTGGTACATGATACTCGCCAAGGTTCCTGTTCATGAATCGGCCGAAGCGATGGTCGGTCAGCGTCTCCTCGTGCAAGGCCATGCCGATGCCCCAGACCACGCCGCCGATGATCTGGCTGCGCGCCGTCTTGGGGTTGAGAATGCGCCCGGCGGCGATGGCGCTCACCACCCGGGTAACGCGCACGATGTTGAGCTGCTCGTCGACATGGACCTCGGCGAAGACGGCAGAATGCGTATAGGAGGCGCGGCGCAGCGGCGCGATCAGACCGGGGCTGGCGGTTTCCTCTGCCTCGATCCGCTCGACCTGCGCCGCACTCAGGGCATCGACGATAGAGACGGCGCTTGATTGCTCCTGGCGCAACCGAACGAAGCCGCCATTGAAGACGACGTCATCGATCCTGGCGCCGGACAGTGGCGATCCTTCGATGGACTTTGCGTGTTTCAGCAGGATCTCGCACAGGCTTCGGCAGGCCACCGTTACCGCGCTCCCAGAGGAGGCCGCCGTCCAGGAGCCGCCCTGGATCGGGGCCGGTGGAAGCGATGAATCGCCGAGTTTCACAGTGACGGCATCGAGATCGAGCCCCAGTGCATCGGCCCCGATCTGGCTGAGGATCGTGTAGGTGCCCGTTCCGATATCGGATGCGGCGCAGGCGATCTCAAGCCTGCCGTTGCGCGTCAGCGTCGCGCGGGCGGAGGATTTCATCATCATCGCTTCCCAGACGCCGCTGGCCATGCCCCAGCCCACCAACTCCTTGCCGCTTCTCATCGAGCGCGGCGCCGGCGTACGCCTGTGCCAGCCGAAGCGAGCGGCGCCTTCGGCATAGCAGGCGCGCAGTTCCTTGGAGGTCAGCGGCTTGTCGTCGTTCTCGTCCCGTGTGGTGTAGTTCCTGAGCCTGAGCTCAATCGGGTCGATGCCGGCGGCACAGGACAATTCGTCCATGGCACTTTCCAGCGCGAACAGGCCTGTCGGCGCACCGGGCGCCCGCATGTCGCCGGGCGTAGGAATGTCTAGCTTGGCGAGTTCGTAGGCGAGCTTCGTCGTCTCGCTGTGGTAGAGCATGCCCGACCAGTTGACGACGTTCTCCTGATAGTCCTCGTAGGCTGAGGTCGCGGCGACCGCATGATGCCGTAGCGCGCGAATATGCCCCTCGGCATCGGCGCCGATCGCGACAGAATTGATCGTCTGCGGACGATGCGCATGGCTGAACATCTGGGCGCGGGTCATCTCGACGCGCACGGAGCGCTCAAGTGCGAGCGAAGCCATCACCGCGAGGAACAATTGGTGGTGCGGCCGCAGCGCGGAGCCAAAGGCGCCACCGACGAAGGGAGAAACCACGCGGACATCCTCGGTTGCCAGGCCGAAGACCGACGTAACATAGCCTTGGGTGTTGAGCGCGCCCTGCGTCTTGTCGTGGACGGTGATCTTGCCGTCGCCCTCCCAGACCACCGTCGTCCCGTGCAATTCCATCGGATTATGGTGCTCGGTCGGGACGCGGTACTCGGCCGTGACCTTGATCGGGGCGTCTGCGAAGGCAGTTTCCGCGTCGCCTTTCGGATCGGGCGGCCGCGCGATGCCTGCGCGCTTCTTCGGCGGCTCATAGCTGTCCTGGCGGGCGCGCTCGAGATCGGTTTCGTGCGGTTCTCGTTCATAGGACACGCCGACCAGGGAGGCTGCGTCACGGGCGGCCTCGAAGCTCGACGCGACGACCAAGGCTATCGGCTGGTCGCTGTGCTGGATGGTGGCGTCGTGGAGCGGGCGGAGCGGCTTGCCGGGCGGGGCGACCTGGTCCCGGTAGCTGCTGTCGAACCAGGCGGTGTGAGCGCGGTTCTCATGGGTGAAGATCGTCACCACACCCGCCACTGCAAGCGCCGCCGTGAGATCGAAATCGCGGATCTTGCCGCGCGGAATCGCGCTGCCGACGATGCAGCCATGAAGCAGGTCCGGAGCAACGAACTCGGCTGCATAGGTCGCGCGGCCGGTGACCTTGGCTACGCCGTCGACCCGGCTCCGCGGCGAGCCGACATGGGGATCGTTGCTGATCATGGCCGTGCTCCCTCAGGCGATGCGCTTGTCGGATTGCGATTGCGGCGTCCCGGCTGCGGCTTGGGTCAGTGCGCGAATGATGGCGCGGCGCGCGAACTCGATCTTGAAGGCATTGTGCTCGCGGCCCTGTGCTCCTTCCAGCAGAACGTCCGCCGCCGCGGCGAAGCTCGCATCGTCGGGCTTACGGCCAATCAGCACCTCTTCTGCCTGCGGCCGACGCCAAGGCTTGTGAGCAACGCCGCCAAGTGCCAGCCGCGCATCGCGGATCGCACCGCCACTGCCCATTTCCAGACAGGCCGCGACGGAAACCAACGCGAAGGCATAAGAGAGCCGGTCGCGCAGCTTGAGATAGCTGCGGTGCTCGGCAAAACGTTGCGCCTCGGCGGGCAACTCGATGCCGGTGACGATCTCGCCCGCGCCGAGCGTCGTGTCGCGATCCGGTGAACCGTTCGGCAGCCGATGATAATCCGCCATCGCGATCGTCCGGGTGCCCTGCGGCCCGGCGACATGGACGCTCGCCGAGAGGGCGGCAAGCGCGACGCACATGTCGGAGGGATGGGTTGCGATGCAATCGGTGCTCGCGCCGAGAATGGCATGATTGCGATTCACGCCCTTGATCGCCGGGCAGCCGCTGCCAGGTTCGCGCTTGTTGCAGGGCAATGCGGCATCGTAAAAATAATGGCAGCGAGTGCGCTGGTTGAGGTTGCCGCCGGCCGTCGCGGCGTTACGAAGTTGTGGCGTCGCGCCCGCCAAGATCGCGCTCGACAGCAGCGGGAAAGTCCCGGCGACCAACGGGTGATAGGCGATCGTCGTATTCGAGACGAGCGCCCCCATCAGGATGCCGCCGTCCGCGGTCTCGGCGATCGTATCGAGATCCCTGAGGCGGGTGATGTCGATCAGGCGGTCCGGCTGCTCAACATCATATTTCATCAGATCGAGCAGGTTCGTGCCGCCGGCAATCAGCCTGGCGCCGGGGTCGGCTGCCAGCGCGGCGAGCGCGCCTTCGAGGCTCTCGGCCTGGAGATAGGAGAAGCGGTTCATTCTGCGGCCTCCCGCATGTGCCCTGTCTGCTGGGCGATGACGTCCTCGATGGCGTCGACGATGTTCGGATAGGCGCCACAGCGGCAGATATTCCCGCTCATCAGCTCGCGGATCTCGTCGCGGCTATGGGCCCGGCCTTCGGCGACGAGCGCCACGGCCGAGCAGATCTGTCCCGGCGTGCAATAGCCGCACTGGAATGCATCGCGCTCGATGAAGGCGCGCTGCATGGGATGCAACGCGCCATCCTCTGCCAAGCCCTCGATCGTGGTGATATCGCTGCCGTCCAGCATCACCGCGAGCTTCAGGCACGAATTCATTCGCTCGCCATCGATCAGCACCGTGCACGCGCCGCATTGACCGTGATCGCAGCCCTTCTTGGTCCCGGTCAGCGCGAGATGGTTGCGCAGGAGATCGAGCAAGGTCGTTGCAGCATCGACCTCGATGTGAACGGGCCGGCCATTTAGGCCGAGGGTGATCTCGATTTTTTCGTCGGGAGCGAGCGTGCGGAGTGTCACGGCGATCTCCTTGGGCGCATGGTTCTGGGCGTGGTTCTGGGGGCGCGGGCGCGCAAGTTCATCTCGACGACAACGGCTCGCGAGCACGATGTGTTCCTTCGAACAGGAACATTTCGATCAAGCCCCGAGTCCGGCTGATGCTTCGGGGCGGACCGGAGCGATGCAGATGAATGGCATCACCGAGCTCATCACAATCGCCAAATACTGGAAGCGCTGGGCCGATCCTCGTCTCGTGATCATGGTTCTGAACAACCGGGAACTGGCTTTCGTGACATGGGAGGAACGCCTCCAGGCCGGCGATCCGAAATGGCCGGCTAGCCAGGACCTGCCCTATGCCGAATGCGGGACCACTGTTTGTCAGACTGCGCCTCTCCCCTTACGGTATGGAAATAATCTGGAGAGTAAAATAACCTGGAGAGCAGTTGAGTCTGCGAGTGAAACCGCGCTCAAGAACGGTTGAGGGGCAAGATGGCGCGGCTACCGGAGGGGGGATGCGTTCCCGGGAATCGTCGCGTCATTCGACTGCTTGGAAGCACCGCATTGGTCGGCGTGCTGGCGGCAATGGCTCCGCAAGCGCAGGCGCAAACCTGGAACGGCACGGGATCGGATTTCAACGCCAGTGCGAACTGGACGCCAAGCACCGTGCCGGGATTCGGTAACGTCGCCATCTTTGATGGGACGACACCGAACAACGACCTCAGCACTTCCTTGAACACGTCTCTAAGCGGGATCACCTATAATTCGGGTGGCAGCCCATACACGATAATGCTGGGAGATAATCTCCAGCTGTACGGGAACGTCACCAACAACTCGAGCGCAACCCAGGCGATAAGCGTGGGCGGAAACGCTATTTATTTCTACGACGCAAATTCTGGGCAAAATGTAAATTACAACGTCTCTTCCGGCGGCGAGATTCAATTCAGGGGTAGCTCGGTCGGTGGTTTGTCGCGCTTCAATGTTGGGGGCGGCTCCCAGGTCGGGATATTCGAGACGGCAAATGCCGTAGCCTTGGGATCACTCAGCGGCTCGGGACTTATCCGCAACTTCGCCCCAGGTGCCGCCACGTTGATCATCGGCGGCTTGAACGAATCCACTACCTTCTCGGGCGATATTTCTTCCGGCGGCGCTGGCGGACTGCTCGGCATTACCAAGGTCGGAAGCGGCACGCTGTCACTCACAGGCACGAGCACGTACAGCGGCACGACGACGATCAGCGGCGGCGTTCTCGAAGCTGCCTCATCGGCAGCGTTGGGTAACGGCTCGGCCACGAACACCCTGATCTTCGACGGGGGCATATTGCGCGTCAGCGCAGGCGGCACATTCTTCTCGCCACCGACACGCAACGTGTCCGTCAACGCGAGCGGCGGAATGATCGACAGCAACGGGGCCACGATCGCCATTGACGGTCAGATCACCGGCGCCGGCGCACTGACCAAGGCTGGCACTGGTTCGTTGACACTGAGGGGCGCAAATACGCTCACTGGATCCATCGTCGTAAGCAACGGCACACTTGTCATCGCCAATAGCAGCGCGCTCGGAACGACTGCTGCTGGAACCACGGTGGCAAACGGCGCAACGCTTCAGCTTTCCGGCAATCTCAGTATCGGTTCCGAGGCGCTGAGCCTTGCCGGCGCCGGCGCTGGTGCGCTTGTCAGTTTTGGCAACAATAGCTACGGCGGCCCAATCACGCTGACGAGCGTCTCGAGCATCATCTCACGCTCGGGTTTGCTCACTTTGTCGGATACGATCGGCGGCGGATATGCGCTGATGTTGGGCGGCGACGGCGACGGCATCTCCACCAATGCCATTGCCACGACTGCGCTGGTCAAATTGGGTTTTGGAACCTGGACGCTGTCCGGCGTCAACACTTACGGCGGCGGGACCTCGATCGGCGACGGCGTCCTCAGGATCCAGAATGACTTGGCCCTCGGAGCGACCGCAGGCGGGGCATTCGTCACGAGCGGCGCGGCGCTGGAGCTTCAGGGCACAATCGTTGTAGGTAATGCGCTGTCACTGGCCGGGACGGGTGTCTCCGGCACTGGGGCACTGCGAAGCGTTTCCGGCTTAAATAGATACAGTGGCGCGATCACGCTGACTTCGGCTTCGCGTATCAATGCCGATGCGGACCAATTCGAGATTTCCGGCGGCATCGCAGGGACAAACCAGAATCTCATCTTCGGCGGAGCCGGCATCGTCAATGTCACTGGTGCGATTGCAACCGGGACAGGCAGCGTGACCAAGGATGGTGCTGGTGAAACCTCGCTATCGGGCGCGAACACCTATACCGGCGCGACCACCGTCAATAACGGCATCCTTCACGTCCTGGGTGGCCAGGCCATCGCCGATAGCGGCGCGGTCGTCGTCACCGCGCCGGGCACGTTTCAGGTCAACGGTTCGGAGACGATCGGCTCGCTGTCCGGCGCCGGCAAGGTCGTGCTCAATTCCGGGGTGGTCACCTTGACCATTGGCGGGGCCAACACGACCACCACCTATTCCGGCTTGATGTCAGGGGCCGGCGGCCTGGCCAAGACCGGAACCGGACGGCTCGATCTGACCGGCGCCAACACCTATACCGGCGCCACGACGATCAATGGCGGTGAGCTGCGGGTGACCGGCTCGATCGACAGCAGCCTGGGCGGCGTCGCGGTCAATAACGGCGGCACATTGTCGGGCACCGGAACGATCGCCGGCGCGGTGACGGTGAACGCCGGCGGCACACTCGCCGCCGGCCAGAGCCCGGGAACGCTAAGAGTCGGTGCGCTGACGTTGAACTCCGGCGCGATCTCGAACTTCGAACTGAACATGCCGAACGTGGCCGGCGGCACGACCAATGACCGCGTCATCGTCACCGGCAACCTGACGCTCGGTGGCACGCTCAACATCCAGGGCGCGCCGTCGGCCGGCTATTATCGCCTGTTCGATTACGGCGGCGCGGTCGCAGGCTCGTTCGGAACGGTGAATGCGACGGGCTTCACGAGCTCCGATGTGCTGACCAATGTCCCCGGACAGGTGAACCTGGCGCTGCGCAATGCCGGGCAGCAGATGCAGTTCTGGGACGGAGGCGACACGACCGGCGCCACTGCAGGCGCCAGCGGTGGCAGTGGCAGCTGGAACAACGCAACCACAGGCTGGACCGGCGATCCGGCCGCCGGCGTCGTCAACGACCAGTGGCGCGGCTCGGTCGCGGTCTTCCAGGGGGCGGCCGGAACCGTGTTCGTCGGCAGCGCGGCCCAGGCGCCAAGCTTCGACACCATCCAGTTCAACACGGCCGGCTATCTGCTCACCGGGGGCGAGCTCTCGATCGGTGTCGCCGGCGCGAATGCGGGCAATGCCGCGCTGACCGGCTCGATCATCAATGTGAACGGCGTCAGCGCGACGATCGACTCGGTGATCCAGGACGGAGCCGGAACACGGCTCAACATCGTCGGCGGCGGCGTGCTGACCTTGACCGGGCTGAACACCTATTCCGGCGGGACGATGCTGGGCGGCGGCACGCTGTCGGTTTCCGCCGATGCCAATCTCGGCGCGGCATCGGGCGAGTTGACCTTCGCGGGCGGCACGCTCGCCACGACGGCGAGCTTCGACACCACGCGCTCCCTCGCCTTGACCTCGACCGGCCGCATCGATGTCGCGAGCGGCACGACGCTCGGCCTGCACGGCGCGATCACCGGGGCCGGCGACCTGCTCAAGCAGGGCGCGGGCACGCTGACGCTCACCGGCGCCAATAGCTATGGCAACACCTTGGTGCAGGCGGGAACGCTGGTGGGCACGACGGCAACGATCCGCGGTGCCATCGGCAATGCCGGCACGGTCGTGTTCGATCAGGTGAGCGATGCCGGCTTCGCCGGCACCATTGGCGGGCTTGCCGGAACCAGCGGCGTGATGGTCAAGCGCGGCACCGCCGCGCTGACGCTGACCGGCTCCTCCTCGCTCGACTGGACGGTCGTGGCGGGCCGCCTGATTTCGGCTTCCAGTCGCTTCGCCGGCAATGTGACGATCACGGCCGGGGCTGGTTTCGAGTTCGCGCAGGCAACCGACGGGGTCTTTGCCGGGACATTCGCGGGCGCTGGCGTTTTCGCCAAGACGGGAACGGGGACAGTGACGCTGACCGCTGACAGCTCCGGCTTTGCCGGCGCGACCACCGTGACGGGCGGCAACCTGATCGTCGGCAAGGGCGGATCCGGCAAGCTCGGCGGCGCTCTCACCATTGCGGCCGGCGGCCTGCTCGGTGGAACCGGGACGATCAGCAGCCCGGGCGCGACCGTCACCATTGCAGCCGGCGCCGTCCATGCGCCCGGCAACTCGATCGGCACGCAGGTGATCGCCGGCAACTACGCCAATCACGGCACGCTGCGGATCGAGGCGACGCCAGCGACGGCCGACAAGCTCGTGGTGGCCGGCGCCGTCGACATCACTGGCGCGACGCTCGACCTGCAATTGTCACCGCCGGTCATCGATGGCTGGAACCCGCGCAACGGTCCCCTCACCATCATCGACAAGCAAAGCGCCGGGGCGGTAACCGGACGTTTCGTCTCGATCACCAATCCGCTGCTCTTCCTCGATCCGACCCTCGACTATGCCGGCGGCGACGGCAATGAGGTCACGCTCCTGCTCGCCCGCAACGACGTCGCCTTCGCCCAGGTCGCCCTGACGCGCAACCAGACCGCGACGAGCCGGGCGGTCGACCGCCTGCCGAATACGGGCGCGCTCTGGAAGGCCATCGCCCTGTCCACCGATCCCGACCAGACGCGTCGCGGCTATGACCTTCTCTCCGGCGAAATCCATGCCTCGGCGAAAACCGTGCTGGTCGAGGAGAGCCGCATCCTACGCGACGCCGCCAATGAGCGGATGCGCGCCGCCTTCGAGACCGCCGGCGCCTCCCGCCTGCCGGTGATGGCCTATACGCCGGACGGACTGTCCAGGCTCGTCTCCGCCTCCGCCGACGGACCGGTCTTCTGGGGGAACGGCTTCGGCAGCTGGGGCCGCATCGACGGCACCACCAATACCGCGGGAATCGGCAGCTCCACCGGGGGGCTGCTCATCGGCGGCGATACGCGGTTCGGCGACCGGCGCCTCGGCCTCCTCGGCGGCTACAGCCGGACGCGTTTCGATGCGAAAGGACGGCTGTCTTCGGGCGAGAGCGACAATTATCATCTCGGCCTCTATGCCGGCCGGCAATGGGGCAGCCTCAGCTTCAGGACCGGCGCAGCCTATAGCTGGCATGATATCGACACCGCGCGCTCGGTCACCTTCCCCGGCTTCTCCGATCGCTTGACCAGCGGCTACCGCGCCGGCACGGCACAGGTCTTCGGCGAGCTGGGCTATGGCCTGCGGTCGGGACAGGTCGCGCTCGAGCCCTTCGCGAACCTGGCCTTCGTCAGCCTGCGCAATGACGGTTTCCGCGAGCTCGGCGGCGAAGCTGCGCTCTCCGGATTGGGCAAGGTCACGGCGGTGACATTCTCGACGCTCGGCCTGCGGGCCCAGATGGACTTCACCATCGGCGGCATGCAAGCCAGCGCCAAGGGCATGATCGGCTGGCGTCATGCCTTCGGGGACACCGCCCCCCTGGCGAGCCTCGCCTTCGCCGGCTCGAATGTCTTCAGCGTCACCGGTGCGCCGATCGCCGCAAACAGCGCTCTCGTGGAGGCCGGAATCGATCTCGCGCTGAGCGACGCCATCCGCATCGGCGCCTCCTATACCGGCCAGCTTGCCGCGGACGCGCAGGATCACAGTTTCAAGGCCAATCTCGCCATGAGGTTCTGAAGCGCTCGGAACCTGTCTTGGAGAGATGGCTTGGCTTCTGGCGCCATTTCTTGAAAGGTCGGACATTCGCTCCTGGTCGGTTCGGTGACGACCGCGCGCTCGCGACGCTCGTAGCCAGATATGCGCTAGGTCATGGTCGTAGGAGGCGTGCCAGACGAGCGCTGCGACCGTCTCCGGCAAGCGCAGCCGCACCGGACTCAGCCTCAGTCCGAGCTCCGATGTTTTCGACCTCCTTGCTCTTGTTGATAGCGCGGTCAGCGCCGAGGCGAGCCGACACGCTCCCGTCGGATCCGGCATGTCGTGGAGTTCGTCAGCGGTGAGGGCCACTTTGACCCGACGTTCCACTTAGCGGTTCCGGGACGGGCTGGAGGAGCAACCTGTCGCTGCCCGACATGGCGTTACCCTGAACCTGCTCGGCCAGCCTCTCCGTATCGCGCCGGCGGATGTCCTCGGCGGCTTCCTCGATGTCGACCTCGGCAAAGCCCAGCGTCCGAAGGCCCTCCGCCCCCATCAGGTAGGCGGACTCAACCGTCTCGCGGATCTGATAGTCGACACCGGCGCGGATCAGGTCCACGGCATGGCCACGGTCGTAGCTGCGCACCAGGAGCGTGGCCTGAGGAAATTCGTGCTGCGCCAGTTCCACGATCTGCACCGCTGCTTTCGGGTCATCGATGCAGATCATCATCGCATCGGCCTGTCCCGCGCCGGAGTGGCGCAGGACGTCGAGCCGGGCGCCGTCCCCGAAAAAGACCTTGAATCCGTATCGTCCCGCGTCGCGGATCCGGTCGGCGTCCTTGTCGATGACGGCAAGGTCGACGCCCCTGGACAGCAGAGCCTGCGATGCGATCTGGCCGAAGCGGCCGAAGCCGATGAGGAGGACCCGCCCCTTCAGGTCGCGGGCGACGTCGACGCCGTCCATCGATGCGTGCGCACGAAGCAGCTTGTCAGTCGCGATCATGAGCAGCGGGGTCAGGGCCATGGAGAGGATCACGACCGTGGAGAACAGCGCGTTCTCGCGTGCATCGATCACGCCGCCGGACGTTGCCGCGGCGTAGAGCACGAAGGCGAACTCGCCGCCCTGCAGGAACATCGAAGTTCGGTGCAATGCCTGGCGGCTGGAGCCGCCGAACAGCCGCGCGACCGCATAGACGACGGCCCCCTTCGCGACCGTGAAGGCGACCAGCATGGACAGCAGAAGCCGCCATTCGGCCGCGACGACGGAAAGGTCGAGCGACATGCCGACGGCCAGGAAGAACAGCCCCATGAGCAGGCCACGGAACGGCTCGATGTCGCTTTCGATCTGGTGCCGATAGCTCGAACTCGACAGCATCACCCCGGCGAGGAAAGCGCCCATCGCCATGGAGAGCCCGGCGACCTCCATGAGCAGTGCCGCGCCGAGGACCACCAACAGCGCGCCCGCCGTCAAGACCTCGCGTGTCCGCGCCCGCGCCAACAGGGCGAAGAACGGGTTCAGACCCCAGCGCGACACCGCCAGGAGCACAGACAATGCTGCCGATGCCACCAGAATGCCGGTCCATCCCGCTTGGCCGTCTGAGAGGGGCGACAGAAAGGCGACCACCGCCAGAAGTGGCACGATCATCAGATCCTCGAACAGGAGGATCGCGACCGATTTCTGGCCCTCCGCGCTCGACATCTCGCCGCGGTCCTGCAGCACCGACATGATGACAGCGGTCGAGGACAGGACGAAGCCCGCCCCGGCGATGAAGGCGACAGGACCGGACAGCCCGAACACCACCGCGCCCGTCAGCGCGAGGACCGCGATCGCCCCGGCGACCTGGGCAAGCCCCAGCCCGAAGATCTGGCCACGCATGGCCCAGAGCTTGGGCGGGCGCAGCTCCAGTCCGATCACGAACAGGAACATCACCACCCCGAGCTCCGAGAAATGCAGGATGGACTGGGCATCGGTGAACAGGCGGAGCACCGATGGGCCCACCAGCACGCCGGCGGCGAAGTAACCGAGGACCGATCCGAGGCCGAGCCGTCGGAACAGCGGCACGGCAACCACGGCCGCTCCCATCAGGACAATCGCAGGAGCGATCGTCTGCCCCAAGCTCGCTTCAGCCATCAGGTCGCCTTCTCGGTTTCGTGCGCGGCCGCCCGGACGATCGGCGCAACTTCAGTGCCCAGAAGTTCGATCGAACGCTTCATCGCCGCCGTTTCGAGCGAGGCGGTGCTCATCTGGAAGGTGATGCGCGAAACACCGCCCAGCACCTCGCTCGCCTGAAGCATCTTGGCTGCGACCGTCGCCGGATCGCCGATCAGGAACGCGCCTTCCGGACCCGCCATGGCGTCGAACTGCTGGCGCGACGGCGGCGGCCAGCCGCGCTCGCGGCCGATCTTTTCCGTCAGATGCGCCCAACCGGGGAAGAACGCCTCCCTGGCCGCCATGTCGATCTCGCCAACAAAGCCCATCGCATGGACGCCCACCTTGAGCTTGTCAGGGCTATGCCCGGCACTCGTGCCGGCCTCGCGATAGAGATCGACGAGCGGCCGGAAGCGCTCGAAGGTGCCACCGATGATCGCCACCATCAGCGGCAGCCCGAGCGTGCCGGCGCGAGCGAAGGATTGCGGTGTGCCCCCGACGCCGATCCAGAGCGGCAGGCGCGGCTGGTGGGGACGCGGATAGACGCCCTGTCCCTCCAGTGGCGCGCGGAAGCGACCCTTCCAGATCGGATAGGTCGTCTCGTTGAGCCGCAGGAGCAGGCCGAGCTTCTCCGCGAAGAGCTCGTCATAATCCCGCGGGTCCGCGCCGAACAGCGCATAAGCCTCGCCGAACGAGCCGCGGCCGACGACCATCTCGGCCCGCCCGCTGGCGATCAGGTCCAGCGTCGCGAATTCCTGGAAGATCCGGACCGGGTCGGCGGCGCTCAGCACCGTAACGGCGCTCGTCAGTCGGATCTTGCGGGTGCGGGCCGCGGCCGCGGCCAAGATGATCGCCGGCGCAGAATCGAGGAATTCGGCGCGATGGTGCTCGCCGATGCCGAAGACATCGAGCCCGGCCTGGTCGGCGACCTCGATCTCATCGAGGAGATCGGCCATGCGATCGGTCGGCGAGGGAGACTTGCCCGTCGCCGGATCGGGGAGGATCGCCGCAAAACTGTCGATTCCGATTTCCATAGGTGATCCTTCAGCTCATTCAGCGGCGCGGCGTGGGAATATGGGTTCGAGAGCAGCGCATGGTCAGAACCGATAGTTCGCCATGACGCCGATTAGCTTGATGACGTGAGCCGGGCCGGTCTCCCGAATGAACGTTCCCGGATCGAAGACGCCTACCGAGGCCGCCAGGTTGAGCTCCGGCGAGGCCTGCCAGGCGACGGCGATCTCGGCCTGTGTTCCGATGAAGCGCGCATCGCTGTCCCTGCCGCTGCGCACGAGGGCGCCCGAGATCGCGTAGATGCCGTCGTCGGTGCTCTGTCGCCAATAGGCCGAACCCGACAGCGACAGCTCGACATCCTTGCGCGGATGGATCGTAAGGGAAGGCCGAAGCTGCATCAGGTTGCGCGGCCCGATCGGTGACTGGGACACAAAGTACTTGCCCCTTGGAAAGAGGGGATTGAGCGTTCCCAGTCTTGGATCGTCCAGATCGTCGTCGCCCGAAATCACATCAGCGGCGAGCCTGATGTCTGGCTGCAGCGGAGTCCGGGCAAAGCGATAGCCGATCTCGCCGCCGATTCCCCATGCCGCCCTCCGGTGGCCCGCGAACGTTCCGTTCTGAACGGCGGCCTCGAGGTTCCAGTATGTGCTGCCGGTATCTCCGAATATGCGGGTTCCAATTGTATGGACCAGCTCTCTACCGGCGCCCTGATCGTAGACCGCATTTCGGTCACGCAGCCCCAAATAATAGACGTCGAAGCCGTTCGCCCGACTATCTCCAAACCACCGCGTCGCATAGGCGCCCCAGAGGGTCTTCTGGGTCGATGTCCGATCGTCGAAATCGTCCAGCCTGTTGTCGACCGGGCGGAAATAGAGCGCCGTCACCCGCCAGGCCTTGCCCGTCAGAGACATGTCGAAGCCGTCGAAGGCCTGAGGGATATTGGGACCGTAGCGCGTGTCGACGAAGCGTCCCGCGCCCAGCGAGATCAGCTTGCGACCTGCCGACGTCCGCAGCGAGGTCGCCTCCGCGACAACCGTCTCCACCTCGACGAATGCCTGCAGCATATCCGCACCGGTCGTATCGACGGGCCGCTTCGCGCGGCGGACACCCGAGATCCCGGAGACGATAGGCTGAGCGAACAGGCGCAGCTTTCCCACATGGAAATCGGCATAGGGCATGAAGCGATGCCAGACATAGCCGTCGTCCGGCGCTTCACCCCAGCGAACATTGGCATAGCCTTCGTAGCGCGATCGGACTTCGAGGCCTGTCGTGAGATAGGTCGATCCATCCGTGCTCAAAGGGATGTATTTGAACGGCTCCGTCCACCGCCCTGTCCGCCGGGCGGGGTCTGCCAGATAAGACCAGCTTTCGGGGTAACGCTCGATCGTCAAGGTCGGCGCGCGGCCGATATCGGTCCCGACCTGTGCCTGTGCCTCGACCTGTGTAGCACCGACGATAATCGCGACGACGAAGCCCCGGATCGACGTCACCCGCAGTCGCCAGCCGCTCCCGCTGGAGCGACGCGATTGTTGCTGGGCGTGCCCACTCCCGGCCGAGCGTTGAGATGGGATGACGGATCCCGACAAGCATTCAGTTCCAGCGGAATGCATCGCGCAGGATTCTCGTCATCCCGCTTCGATCAGCCGGCCGCTTTCGGCACCGGCGTGTTGAGCAACTGCTGCTCCCAAAGATACGCGATGCCGCTGCCGCCGAAGTGCTGGATCAGAATCTCGGTCAGCTCCTCGACATGCTCGGTGCGCGCCCAATCGCGTTGCCATTCGCCAGCGAGCGCCATCACGGTCATCACGTTCGCGCCGGCCGCGATCATTCGCTGGATGGCAACTTCGTGAGATTCCTTTGAAATGCCGCCTGACGCGTCGGTAATCACGGTCACGTCCCAGCCTTCGCCGGCGGCCTGGATGACAGGCATTGCGACGCAGACCTCGGTCCACAGGCCGGCGATGATCAGCTGCTTGCGGCCAGTCGCCTTGACGACGCTCACCACATTCTCGTCCTGCCAGGTGTTCACCCAGGTGCGATCGATGACTTCCTGGCCCGGAAATACGTCGGTGATCTGCTTAAAGAGAAGTCCACCGCGCGCCGCGATCACGCTGGTGAGAATGGTCGGAACATTGAAGGCTTTTGCTAGCTTCGCAAGAGCCGTCGTATTGTTGACGACCATATGAGGGTCGTGGCTGTTTAGGTTTGCCAGCTGGTAGGGCTGGTGGTCGATCAGGACAAGAACCGAATCCTCAGGACGAAGGAGTGACTTAAGGCCATTGCGAAATGTCATGACTATCCTCTTCTCTTTTCAATTTCCGGGAAATCTAAACTTCGGAAACGATGTCTTGTATTGCCGCTTTTGGAGAAGTGACGGTAGCTGCGTGATCCGTAAAACTGTGTCGCAGAATGGGGAACACCGCGTGGGATATCGACGATCTGACGACGTTGGCGGACGTACGTCGGCTCGGCCACTCCAAGTCCATCGTCACTCGCCGGCTCCTCAGCCTTGAAGTGGAACTTGGCGTTGAGCTTGTCGCGCGAACGGCTGCGGCGCCGCCCTCATCGAAGCCGGGGTCTTGTTTCGAGACTACGCAGCCAGAGCCTGCAGCGAGATCGACGTGGCGGGAACCAAGAGAACCGATCTGCCCTTGCATTTTAGCAGACGGGGCATCGACGAAGCCAAGGCAGGTTGCCTTGAGAATCTCAGACTCCTGGGACCTCTTCGCTCAGAGAGGAGACTAGGCGGTAGACTCATAAACACGGAGCCAGAGCCGCATTGAAGCGAGATGGACCATGGCGAGGAAGTTAGCGACGAGCTTGTCGTAACGGGTGGCGACCCGGCGGAAATGCTTCAGCTTGGAGAAGAAGCGCTCGATCAAGTTGCGCTCGCGGTAGAGGCGCTTGCTGAAGGATGGTTTCCAGCAGCGGTTTTTCTTTGGCGGAATGTTGGGCGTGGCCACCTTGATTCTGGATCAACTCCCGGATGCGATCGGCATCGTAGGCCTTATCCGCCAATACGATTGTCCGTGGGTCGAGGTGGTCGAGCAGGGTATCGACGATCTGGCCGTCGTGAATCTGTCCGGCGGTTAGACCGAGCCTGATTGGAAGGCCTTGCGTGTCGACAACGACGTGGATTTTGGTTGTAAGCCCGCCACGCGATCTGCCGAGACAGTGATCAGCGCCTCCGCTTTTTGCTGTCGCGGCCTGCTGGTGCGCCCGGATGGAAGTGCTGTCGATCATCTGAATAGTGCCGTAGTGCGCAGCACTGATAGCTTTCAACAGTCGATCCCAAGCGCCCGCCTTTCGCCATCGCACGAAGCGATTGTAGCAGATGGTGCGTGGGCCATAGCTCTCTGGCAGGTCTCGCCAGGGCGCACCGGATCGCGTACCCAGAAAATGCTGTTCAACACGCGACGGTCATCGACGCGAGGAACACCTCGCGGCTTGTTGGCAAGAGCGGTTCGATCGCCATTCGAAGTCAGTCATGTCATATCTGCTCATGTCGACGTCGGAATGATCTAAAGGTCGCCTGCCGGCAAATCGCCCAACTTTGGTGTTTGGGCGCGTGCGTGCCGCGCCCAAAAGCAACTCTAGCGGCCTTCCGACCAGCCGATCGCGTCGGCACCGGCCGGCAGGATCATCGGGCAGTCGGGATCGGTCGCCGCGCGGAAAACCGCCTCGGCGACGTCCTGCGCCGTCGTCACCTCACCGCTCGCGGCATGCTGCCGCATGCCACCCATTGTCTGTTGAACGAAGCCGGCATAGGCGCCGGGGAAGCCGCCGCTCGCCGCGATCTGCGCCCGCGCGGTGCTGCCGAAGCTGGTCCCGGGCGCTGCGCCGGGCACGACCACCCGCGCCCGGATGCCGAACTCCGCGAGCTCCAGCGCCGCACACTCGGTCAGCGCGTTAACTGCCGCCTTGCTGGCGCGGTAGATCGACAGAAGCGGCAGCGGCTTGATGGTCGTGCTGGAGCTGACGTTGACGATCACGCCAGCCTTCCGCTCGCGCATGCCGGGCAGCACCGCCTGCATCATCGCCACCGTTGAAAACGTATTGGTCTCAAAAACCCGGCGTACCGTCTCCATCGAGGTGCCCTCCACGGCGTTGAGCCAACCGATGCCGGCATTGTTGACTAGCACGTCGATCGCGCCAGCCTCGGCCATCGCGGCCGCAATGCTGTCCGCAGCGGTTACGTCTAGCGCCAGCACGCGTAGACGGTCTGACGCTGGCAAGGTGCTTGCCGAGGGATCACGCATCGTCGCCACGACACTCCAGCCTTGGGCGAGGAAATGGGCGGCGGTCTCGCGGCCGAAGCCGGTCGAGCAGCCAGTGATGAGGACGGTATTCATGGGGGAATTAGCTCCTTGAGGTGATGGCAGAGGCATAGATCGCCATCGCCGGACGCGCTACGTTCAGGAGTCCGTACATCATTCGAGATAGTCCGACCTTGAACGATCCGCTCGCCCAAATGATTGGCTTGCTCCAGCCCAGCGCGTCCTTCTCCAAGCTGGTCACTGCAACCGGCCGCTGGGCCGTACGCCCGCCCGGTACACAGCCCTTTTATGCCGCCGTGCTTGACGGCGACTGTGAGATGTCGATCACCGGGTGTGTGCCGGTAAGGCTGTGCAGGGGCGATTTCGTCCTGATTCCCGCAGCGCATGATTTCACGATGGTCAGCCTGACACCGCCGCCGGGCGGACGCTTGACCGAACCGGCTGAGCTCCGCCCGGGCGTCTTCCACCTTGGAGACCCCGGCGTACCCGACACGCGGCTGCTGGTTGGCCATTGCACGTTCAGGTCGGACGACACGGCGCTGCTGGTTTCCCTGTTGCCCAAACTGGTGGTCGTGCGCGGCGAGCGGCGGCTGACGACTCTGGTCGAGCTGCTGAGCGAAGAAGCCCGCGCCGGCCGGCCTGGCCGCGATGTAGTGCTTGCGCGCCTTCTGGAGGTGCTACTGATCGAAGCGTTTCGCGCAACGACGGGTCCGACTGCCGCGCCCGGGCTGCTGCGCGGGCTTGCGGACGAGAGGTTGGCGGCGGCGCTGCGCCGGATGCATGGCGAGCCGACCCGCTCTTGGACGATTGGTGATCTGGCAAAGGAGGCTGCGCTGTCGCGTTCCACCTTCTTCGAACGGTTTCGTCGGGAAGTCGGCGTTGCTCCGATGGAGTATCTACTTGGCTGGCGCATGGCGATTGCCAAGGACTTATTACGCGGCGACAGCGTCAGCGTGGGTGAAGTCGCGCGGCGTGTCGGCTACAGTTCTTCTAGCACGTTCAGCGTCGCGTTCGCGCGCCAAGTGGGTATTTCCCCGACGACCTATGCTCGCCAGCACGAGCGCGCCATCGCGGATAGCGCCGCAAGCACAGCTTCAGTTCTGGTGTAAAGTGTCCAGCGTGACGCAATGATCGAACGACCGCTTCGGCGAGCTTCTTTCGCGGAAGCGGACCGGGAGCTAACCATCAATCTTGAAAAATCCTAATCAATGGGTTCACGACCTAGATCTCCAACGCCCGCAGCAAGCCTTCCAGATTACGCTCGCCATCCCTGGTCTGTGCCCCGCCTCGAGCCCGCCACGGATCATTTTTTCGGCCGCGGGTAGCTGAAAGAGGCCGGCCCATGCGTCGTGCTCGCGACGGTACCCGTCACAAAGGTCTACCGGAGGCACGGCCTTCTTGGCTACTGCAATAACGCCGGTGGGCAAGGCGGCGATCAAGACGAGCTCGCTATTGCGCTGGCCAACAAAGGCCATGGAAACCCCTGCGCGCCAAGGCGCAAAGTCGTGCGAGCCCGACGCCGGAGGAGGCCGGATTGCGCGTCATGCATGAAACGCGCGGACATCGAGCCGCCGTTGCCTGGAGGACTTACTCGGGGGCCTCCTGCCAGTGGGGATAAGTGACATAGGCGGTGAGCGCCCCTTGCTCGTGCGAGCGGATCGTGACCTTCTGGCCCTTCGGCATATGGAC
This sequence comes from Allobosea sp. 2RAB26, assembly GCF_052115465.1. Taxonomy (NCBI): domain Bacteria; kingdom Pseudomonadati; phylum Pseudomonadota; class Alphaproteobacteria; order Hyphomicrobiales; family Alloboseaceae; genus Allobosea; species Allobosea sp. 2RAB26. The sequence goes on from NZ_JBFRGS010000021.1 coordinate 59,147, forward strand.
GATCTCGCCCGGCCCTGCGGTGACGCTGCCTGAGTTTCCCGACACCGACAGCCGCCCCTCGAGGACGACCATCACATCATCGACGGCCATTGTCTCGTCGAGTGTCTGGTTCGGCCCATAGCGTCCATAGCCGATGGTGATCGGGGAGCCATGCCGCTGGTCGACCAGATTGCCCACAAACACGTCCCCGTCCTGTCCCGGGGAGCGCTCCAGCACTGCGTCGGTAATGGTGAACTTACGAACCTTCATGGGATCAGCTCCTTCTAGCCGATGTGGTCGAGTGGCTGGCCTGAACTCCTGCGTGCCTACGCGAAGTCTTCAGCACGGTCTTGTTCATGTCGTCCTTGACCGCCCGAGCCTTGTCCGGCGATTGCGTCATGGGCGCCGGTCAGTCCGGAATGTTGAGAGTGGCGCGCAACCGGCCACCGAAATAGCCCCGTAAACGTCGAGCTGTGTCGCAGTAAGGGGAACGTGCCGGCAGTGTCGCCGAGCTCGGCGGTTCACAGCAGATCGCCCGTCCAAGTTTTTTCGATAAGGCATCCGTCTGTGCGTGCTCTAGCGGTCGAGCCCCCAAACGTCCGGATTTCGTGCAAAGTACTCAATCAGCATTTCGGTGAGCACCCGCACTTTTCGCGTGGGGTGCTGACCCGGCGGGCGGACCACATAGGCGGCCCCCGGAGGTACCGGATAGCGTGTCATGATTGGCACCAGCGCGCCGGAGGCCACATGTCCATATGTGATGCAATCGGGGAGCCAGGCGATGCCGAGACCCGCCGCCGCCGCCGCGGCGAGCGCTGTGGCGCTGTCGGCCTTGAACCTGCCCTGCGGCTGAACCGAGACGATCTTGTCGCCATCCAGAAACTGCCAGGTTTCCGTTCCCTGCATAAGGGCCTGATGGGTAACGAGCTCGTCCAGAGACTCAGGCGCCCCGTATGCTTTGATATAATCGGGGCTCGCGACAAGCTTCCCTCGGATCGGCCCGACGCGCTTCGCGATCAGATTGGAGTCAGGAAGGTAGGCGCCCCGGATCGCGCAATCGAAACCTTCGGCGATCAGATCGACGAAGCGATCGCTGTAGGCAGTATGGACATTGAGCTGCGGATGCTGGCGCGCCATTTCCGCGAGCACGGGAGCGAAGTGGGTCGGGCCGAAAGTCAGCGGCATGGCGACCCGCAGGCGACCGCGCAACTCGCCGGTGGGGAGGATCGCTTCCCTTGCCGTATCGATCTCGGCGCTGGCTCGGGCCGCATGATCCCTGAAGGTCGCTCCCGCTTCTGTAAGAGCGGCGCCCCGCGTCGTGCGCGCAAGAAGCTGAACGCCGATTTCTGCCTCGATGCGGAGGAGCCGACGACTGACGATCGATTTTGCGATGCCGAGCCGTCGCGCGGCCGCCGATACCCCCCCGGCATCGGCCACTGCGACGAATGTCTGTAAATCTTCGATGTCCAATTCGGCGTTCCTGGTTTCGCGACACAGTGTGCCTGAGTATGGCACTACCTCATCATCGCAAGGAACGGCAAGTTGCGTCGGACAGCGTCACCCCCCTGGCGCATACCTCGGCGCGGCTCGATCTACCCGCCGTCACAGACCACTCATCGGCGACGTAAGATCCCACGCGCCGCCTTTTGAATAACTCGCGGAGACTCCTCGATGCCGCTCAGTCGCCGCGATGCCCTGGTCCTGGCCTCGGCGCTCACCGTGAGCTTCACCTTTCTGAGGAGCCCCGCATGCGCGGCAGGGCCCACCACCCACAATGTTCAAGAAGGGAAAGATGCCATGGGCTTTGTCACGCCCGACGACGACGTTCAGATTTTCTACAAGGACTGGGGCTCCAAGGACGCCCAGCCGATCGTTTTCCATCATGGCTGGCCGCTCAGCTCCGATGACTGGGACGCGCAGATGCTGTTCTTCCTGTCGAGGGGATATCGTGTCGTGGCGCATGACAGGCGCGGCCACGGACGCTCGGAGCAGGTCCCCGATGGTCACGACATCGATCGCTACGCGGCCGACGCGTTTGCGGTCGCCAAGACGCTGGACTTGAAGAACGCGGTTCACATTGGCCATTCCACCGGTGGTGGCGAAGTAGCGCGGTACGTGGCGCGACATGGTGGACCTGCAGGTCGGGTGACCAAGGCCGTTTTCGTCGCCGCCATTCCACCGCTCATGCTGAAAACCGGCGACAACCCCGAAGGCACGCCGATGGCGGTTTTCGATGGCTTTCGGACGGCACTGGCCAGCAACCGCGCGCAATTCTTCCGCGACGTTCCGTCAGGCCCGTTCTACGGCTTCAACCGCGCGGGCGCGACGGTCCATGAAGGTGTGATCCAGAACTGGTGGCGGCAGGGCATGACAGGCAGCGCCAAGGCGCACTACGACGGGATCAAGGCCTTCTCGGAGACCAACCAGACCGAGGACCTCCAGGCGATCACTGTGCCGACGCTGGTGATGCACGGCGAAGACGATCAAATCGTTCCGATCGCCGCATCGGGTTTGAAGGCGGTCAAGCTGCTGCCGAACGGCTCGTTGAAGACCTATCCCGGTTTCTCGCACGGGATGCTGACGGTGAATGCTGATGTGCTGAACGCCGACCTTCTGAAGTTCGTCACGAACTGACGTAGCTGCGGGCGCAGTCCTCCCAAGTGAGTGACTGCGGCGTGAGGGAATCATGAAAGCAGCCATCTACGATCACCCGGGCCCGCCGGATGTCCTTCGCTACGCGGATGTCCCCGATCCAGTTTGCCGAAGCGACGGGGTCCTGATCCGCGTCGAGGCTGCCGCGATCGAGGGCGGCGACCTGATCAATCGCGCATCTACGTCGCCACCCCATCCAGCCTTCGTCGTCGGCTATGCGGCCGCTGGAACAATCGTCGCGGGAGGAGAGAACGTAGCGGATCGCCATGTGGGCCAGAAGGTGACGAGCTTCGATCTCGCCGGGTCGCACGCGGAACTGCGCGCCGTCGCCGCCAGCCGGACTTGGCCTATGCCGGAGGGACTCGACATGGCCGCCGCCGCTGCGCTGCCGATCGCCTTCGGGACAGCTCATCACTGCCTATTCGCACGGGGTGGTTTGAAACATGGCGAGACTGTCCTCATCCAGGCAGGCGCCGGAGGCGTTGGGCTCGCCGCCATCCAGCTTGCGCATCAGGCAGGCGCGACTGTGCTGGCAACTGTCTCCGGGGGGGCGCGGGCCGAACGCCTTGCCGGGCTTGGCCTCGATCATGCGATCGATCATCGTTCTGTTGACGTCGTCGATACGGTTATGCGTCTGACTGACGGTCGTGGCGCGGATCTTGTGGTGGACCCGGTAGGAACCACCTTGCAAACTTCCCTAGCGGCGCTCCGCCCCGAGGGACGTTTGGTCTTCGTTGGCAACGCCGGCGGTTCGCAGCTCACCATTGATCTTTGGCCCGCGCTGCAGGCGAACCGGTCGCTTTTCGGCGTATTCATGGGAACGCAATTCGGAAAGCCGGAAGTCTACAGCACTGTTTCCCACATGCTGCAGCAGGCGGCGACTGGGCATCTCAAGGTGATCGTGGACAAGACGTTTCCGCTCACGGCCGCTGCTGAGGCTCACGCTTATGCCCAAAGCAATTCCATCCTCGGGCGCGTCGTCCTCGTCCCAACCCGGCAATGAGCATCATCGGTCAGATGATCACCATGCCGGCCGAAACAGCGAACCAGACAAACAAGGAAATCGGCCAGGATCCGGCCAGGAGAAAGAAAAGATGAGCAAGCCCGAATTCATCGTCACATCGGGCTTTGGCGAACGCTTCCGCCAAGCCTTGCATTTCTCGACAGCCGTCAAGATCGGGAGCCGGGTGGAGACGTCCGGCCAGGGTGGTTGGAATGATGATCTGCAAATTCCGGAGGCCATCGAGGATGAGATCGCCGCTGCCTTTGCCAATATCGAGCGCGTTCTGGCGGCGGCCGGCGCGACGTGGACGCATGTGATCCACGTCAACACCTATCATGTCGGCGGCTTTCCGCCGGTCGTGAACGAAACGATCGTGAAACTGTACCGCCAGTATATGCCAAACCACGCGCCGGTCTGGACACAGGTCGGGGTCGAGGCCTTGGGCCTGCCGCAGATGCGCTTCGAGATCCGCGTCACCGCCATCATCGATTGAGCGGCTTCCGCTATTGTCCCTTCTGGCGAAACGGCGCCTTCGCTGGCCTGCTAGCGAGTAGCGTCTTGCTCAGTTGAGTCGCATGCAGACAACCGTACTCTCCCCGTGAAGAGGTGAATACGATGGTCGCCCCATCAGGTGGCTATTAGAACGCTCGGCGACGATAGCGGCGGGCCCTGTGCGCCTTGTCCCCCCGGGGCGGGCTGCATCGACCTCGTTGTCCGCTCACGACATTGACAGGCCGCGCATTTGCCGAAGCGGTGGCCGCGCCCGTTGCAGCGAGCGCGGACGCCAACTCGGTCCGGCGAAAGCAGGGCTTTGGCGTGAGGGGCTGAACCGGGGTCGGTGCTTGCAATCCTCGACCATTGCTTTGCGGCGCTGGATTCATCTTGGAACGCCCGTTCGGCCAATCGGCCAGGATCAAGTCCGCTCACTCAGGCTAGCGCCCCCCCATCCGCGGTTAAGATGGCGCCCGTCGGGAGCTCATCGCAGCTCGATGAGGGAGTGGGCCTCGGCCGCGTTCTGCCCTGCGGATCACTGGCTGAAGATCATGCCCGTTCGATCGGACAACTACTGAGTAACAAGTCGAAGCAGGCCGCGCGATCAGCGTCCAGACCGGCGAGATGCCACGCGATGCTTCAAGATAGGGCAGACTTCGGAGATTGGCGTCCGGTCCTGGGCACCGTGCCAATGTCCGGTTGTGTGAAGGGTTTCGGATGCCGGCCCCTGCGAGCGGGTTCGGACGGGCTGAGGGCCGGCGTTCGAAACCCTTCACAACTCCAGACGTTGGGTGGTTGCCCGGAATCGGACATTCGTCGCTGGCGCAAGCGACGTCGGTTTCCAACGTCCTGAGGTCGACATATTGCCGCCCCATGCGTCGGCTGCGGCCGCCACGGCTGGGGCGACTATCCTGTGCCTTTGCTGCGGATCATCATCCACCCTCAGAAGCTGACCCTGAGCTGCGCCGAGCCACCGAGGCGGGTGCTGTTGGCCGAGAGCTCGCCGTCGAGATTGAGGCCGAGCGAGACGCGCTCGCTGAGCCTGGCCATGACGCCGGTGCTGAGAAGCGCGCTGTTGCGGTCGGCCTGGGCGCCGGTCGCGCTGAAGCTCGCGCCGGGCAGCCCGATCAGGCTCGCGGTCAAGTCGGCATCCCGCCGGAAATAATGCGCCCAGGCCGCCCGGGCATAGCCGGTGATGGCTACACCGCCGAGCACGGTATCGGCATCGAGCTGCAGGCCTAGCTCGCTGCGGGCGGTGATGTCGCTGCGCCTGGCCAGCGCGAGCGCCCCGGCATTGGCCCCTGCCCAGTTCGCCTCGATCACGGCCGGACTGCGCGCCCGCGTCGCCTGGATTGCCGCCAGCGGCGAAAGCGAGAGCCCGTTCCAGTGGAGCAGCGCCGCGCTCGCCTGCAGCCGCCCGCTCCACGCCGTCGTCGCGTAGGAGGATGACAGGCTCGAGCCCAGTGCCGGGATGCTGCGGCTGACATCGTTATCGAGCCTGGCATAGCTCAGCGCCCCACCGAGCCTGACCGGGCCGAGTTGCGTCACGCCATAGAGGCCGGCCTGGAACACCTCCGCATCGACCTTGCCGAGCACGCCCGGCAGCGAAGCCCGCGCCTTGCCGCCCGAAACCGCAACACCCGCGATCGTCCCCGGCTGCAGCCGGACATCGATGCCCGTCGCCAGATGCGCGTCGTCGATCGTGCGCTTCGCCGAGCCGATGCCGACATTGCCGTCGGTGCGGCCATAGGAGCCATAGGCCGAGCCCCAGACCGAATAGAACCGCATGTCGAGGCGCGAGGGGCCGACGGGCCGATCCGCATCCTTGCGCACGAGGCCGGAGAACACTGCCGTGCCCGGCCCGGCCGCCCCGGCATCGCCGAGCCGACCCATGGCCGTCGGATCGAGCATCACCCGCAGGAACTGGTCGGACGCGACATTCGCCATCGCAGGCGCAGCGGTGTCCGCCTCGCCCGACAGGCTGTTCACCGCAGCTGGAATCGAGGCCGCCGGCAGGTTGTAGATCCCGAACAGCGAGGACGGATCGCCACCATTCGCCACCGCGCGGTCAATGCCGGCCGCGACAGCCACGGCGTTGCGTGGCGCCTTCACGCCGAGCTCAGGCGACCCGGGCGGCTTGGGGTCCGGCGTCAACGGCTTCGGCGTCAGCGTCAGCAGCACGTCGTTGTTCGTGTAGCTGACCGTCGTGGCCACGCCGTCGCCGAAGGTGCCGGTCGTATCGACCGTCCCGAAGGCAGTGCCGCCTAGCCCTCTCGCCGCCGAGAGCAATGTGTAGGGCGTGGAGAAGGCGTAGGCACCGCCGAGCGGCGCCAGTTGCAACGTGCCTGCGAGCGAAACGATGCCCGTGACGTTCACCCGATCCGCGATCGCGCCCTGGATCTCGGCGAGATAGACCGAGCTCGCGCCCATCACGAGATTGCCGTTGACCGTCAGCATGCCCGGCGAATTGCCCGGCGAGAGCGTGCCGTTCACCGTGGTCGAGGGCAGCTGGCCGGAGCCGGCCAGGGTCGCGCCGGCAGCGACCGTTAGGTCGGAAGAGGACGCGATCGAGCCGTCGACGATCAGCGCCCCGGCACTGACCAGGGTCGCGCCGGTATAGCGGCTGGTTCCGGAGAGCACGAGCGTTCCGGCGCCGACCTTTCTCAGGTCGGTGCCGATGCCGTCGACCAGTGCCGAGCCGATCGTCGTGGTGACGCCGGCCGCGGTGTTGAGCGTGCCGCCGCCGACGGCCCCGAAGCGGAGCGCGTCGCCGTTCAGCACATAACCGCTGCTGTTGAACTGCAACGTGTCGAAATCCTGCGTCCCCGCGACCGTGACCGCCCCGGCCACGCCCTGAAAGACGCCGACCGAGGAAGCCCAGGTCGCGTTGACCCCGGCCTCGCCGGGAGTCTTGGTCCAGTTGGTGTTGCCAGCATTCCAGGTTCCGCTACCGCCATCGACCGCGCCGTTGCCGATCCGGTCCGCGCCATCCCAGAACTGCAGATTCTGGCCGGCCCCGACCACCGCCAGATTGACCTGCGTCGGGCTGCCAGAAGGGGCATTGTAAAGCGTGCCCGCCGCTCCCGAGACCGAGGGCGCCGACAGCGCCAGCGTGTCGAAGCTGCCGCTGATCGTGCCGCCGCGGGTGACGTCGAACAGCCGGTAATAGCCTGCGGAGGCGACATTCGCGGTCACCGTGCCACCTAGCTGCAGGTTGCCGGACGGGCCTGCGCCATTGACGATGATGCGGTCGTTCGTGGCGCCGCCGACCACGCCCGGCGTGTTCAGCTCGAACACCGTGTTCGAGCCGCTGTTCAGCGTCAGTGAGCGGACCGTCAGCGTGCCGGGGCTGTTGCCGGCCGATAATGTGCCACCCGAGCCAATCGTCACAGCCCCGGCGATCGTGCCGGAGCCACCGAGCGTCGCGCCGCTGCCGACCGAGACCGTGGAGGAGGCGATCGAGCCGTTCACGATCAGCGAGCCGGCGTTGACCAGCGTCGCGCCCGAATAGGTGTTGGTGCCCGACAGCGCCAGGGTCCCCGCGCCGGTCTTGATCAAGGAGCCGCCGGCTCCGCTGATGACGCCACTGACCTCGGTCGACAGGCCGTTGCTGCCCACCGTCAACTCTAAGCTGCGGAGACTGTAGGAGCCTGCTCCCTCGATCGAGCCGGCCGAGACCCGGCCGTCCCCGAGCGGCCCCGTGCCGTTGAACGAGGTTGAACCAGCAGCCGCGGTGATCAGCCGCGCGTCCCCGGCCGTGCTGGTGTCGTAAAAATCCAAAGATGCATTGTTGATGATCGTCGCGCTGCCGGCCGTGCTGCGGTCGAGGAAGTTCACACTTGAACCGGCATTATTGGTGATCATGGCGCTGCTGGCCGTGCTGGTGCCGGCAAAATTTACAGATGCATTGTTGGTGATCGTGGCGCTGCCTGCCGTGCTGCCACCGAGGAAAGCCAGGCCGGCATTGTTGTTGATCGTGGCGCTGCCGGCCGTGCTGCTGTCGAAGAAACGCAGGAATGAACCGGCATTGTTGATGAGCGTGGCGCCGCCCGCAGTGCTATTGTCGCTAAAGTGCGTGGCAGCACTTGTTGCGGTGATGACGGCATGACCCGCCGTCGCATTGCCCCCGAAATAGAGCCGGCGGTCATTGGCAATCCTGGCATTGCCTGCGCTTGAATCGTCATTGAAAGCGACCGTGCCGTTATTGTCGATCTCCGCGCCGCCGGCGGAAGAGCTATCGGCAAAGGTCAGAAAGCTGTTCGCATTGGCAAGGCTGATCGGCAATGTCCCGGCGCTCGCCGAAGTCCCAAAAATCATGCTGGCAGAGCCGGCGCCGGCGGCATCGATGGTGACCGACCCCGTGCCGAGCGCGCCCGTGGCCTGGACGACCAAGGTCCCCTCCGAAACCGTCGTGCCGCCGCTGTAGCTGTTGACGCCATTCAGGCTCAGCCAGCCTGCGCCGGTCTTGCTCAGGCGGCCGGGGCCCGTGACGCTTCCGAAGAGGACGAACACGTCGTTGGCGGTGGCAATATCGAAGCCACCGCCGTCGCCGCCCAGGACGACGTTGCGTGTCGTGCTGGTGAATGCCGACCCGGTCACCTGCAGTGTGCCGCCGTTGAGGGTCAGGGCGCCCGCCGTGTCACCGAGACTGGCGTCGGACGACACCGACAACGTGCCGTGGGTCACGGTCCAGGGCGTCACCGCCGCTGTGCTGCTGCTCAGCACCCAGGTGCCCGCGCCGGTCTTCTCGAAAGCCGTGAAGCCGGTGTAGGTCGAGGTTAGATCGACGACGTTGAAGCTGTTGGAACCGGTGCCTCCGAGCGCGAACACATTGTTCGTGCCGCCCCCCGCGACCACGACATTCCCGACGATGTTCGATCCAGCCTGCACCTCGAAGCGGTTGTTGCTGCCGTAGAGCTCGACTGCATTGGCGCGCACGCCGTCGCCGGAAAGCCCGCCCGAGATCGAGCCGGAATTGACGATCGAGATGCCGCCGCTCGCTGCGCCGACGATGCCGACCCCGCCGCGGCCAAAATTACTGCCGGCAACGACCGTGCCGCCATTGCCGCCGCGGATCGTTCCGGCATTGTCCAGGCTCGCGGTCTGGCCCTCCCGGAACAGGACGCCGGTGCCACCGTTTCCGGCAGAATAGACAGGGTTGCTGTTCGTCGCGGCTCCGCCTGCTCCGCCCGCGATCAGACCCGTCGCGGCATTGGCCACGGTCCCGCCCCAGGCTTCAATCCCCGCGCCTGCATGACCGTCCCCGATGGAGTCGCCTCCCTTGCCGCCCGTGATCGAGGCCCGGTTGACGATGGCGCCCCGATTGCTGAGCACGCCCGCGCCGCCGCGGCCTCCATTGGCACCGCTTCCGCCACCGGCTCCGCCTGTGATGGTGCCAGCCTGGTGAGACAAGGCACCGCCATTGTACAGGAACAACCCGGCGCCCCCGTTCCCGCCATTATAGCCATCTCCCCCGCTCCCGCCCGTGATCGCGCTGGCCCCACCCGCGCCCGCGACAACCGTGACGGTCCCGGCATTGAGCAGCACCAGCCCGGCGCCACCGCCACCGGAATCTCCAAGGCCGACGCTGGCGCCACCGGCGCCGCCCGTGACGCTGAAGCCATTCGTATTCATGGCGACGCCAGTGCCGGTGAGGACCAGGCCGCCACCGCCACCGCCACTGCCGCCAGCATAAACACCTCCAGAAGAACCGACGGTTCCCGCAGAGCCGGCGCTATTCGTGGTGAGCTGGGATGTCCCGGTCACAGCGCTGATGAGGCCCGCCCCGCCCGCCCCGCCCACTCCGCCATTGTAAGGAAAACCGGGGTAACCGGGGTCAACGAAGCCAGCGCCGCCGCCGCCGCCACCGCCGGCGGCCAGATCATTGGGAGCGCCGGGCGCCCCACCTGCCCCGCCGAGCGCCCCGGCGTCGTCGATGCCGGCTGCCCCGGCCGAGGCCGATCCGCCGGGCGTCTGTGCTGCCGAGCCGCCAGCGCCGCCGTAAAAAGGGCCGCCGCCGCCAAGGCCGCCGCCGCCGCCCGCGATGCCGCCGGCCCCGAAGAAATAGCCCCTGCCGTCACCGCCACCTTGGATGATCTGTTGTGCAACGGCCCCTTGCGGCCACAACGGCAATCCCGCACCGAGCGACAGGGCGAGGGTCAGGCAAGTCCGGGAGGTCGTCATGCGCAGGTTTTTCCGCCGCCTCCAGGCGCCGGCATGCATGCGGATCTCGCCGGCAGCAGCGTCAACAGCGCACGAGGCCGACCCCGGCAGCGAGATCATCGGCACGGCGACGCGCCGAGATGCAATTGGGCGCGCCTGCGCACGATGGCCGCGATCCGTCATCAAAAATCCCCCCTCCTGTGGCGCGAGCGGGCCGGCGGCCTTTTCAGCACCGCTCCGATCGCGCGCCCCTCTCGGGAGCGCCACGTCCTGCCTTGCAGCCGAGTTGGTCGAACGCGACTGCCACGCACCCGACACCGCAACAGCGTCCTCACAAGCCGTCCGGCGGACAGCGAGGCGGATTCGAAGCAGGATAAATCCCCGGCTCCCGGCAGCGCCATCAATCAATTCTGCTGAATTCTGACCAATTCTTGCAGGGCTTCCGCCGGAGCAGCGAAGATGCGGACCGCCGCGCTTCTCGCGCGGTTTTTACACAAATTGCGAAGATGGTTGCCACTTGCCATTCCAAAATGGCCGCATCACTCTGCCATTCATTTGGCGCAGAGGCTCCGGAATTGCCGCGCACGGCCAATTCTCTCCGGGTGCACAAGCAGTATTTCGGATGCACATTTTAATGAATTCGACTTCTCCACCAGTGATCGCCAATCAATTCTGGCAAATGCTTAGCATTATGGATCGCTCTTGCACGCCTCCTCAACTCCTGCGAAGTGTAAACTTGGAGATGTTGCCCATGAAGCTGCATAGGAATGCTTGATCTCAAAACCGTTCTGGTCGTGGCGCTGGCGACGGCCAGCTTGCAGGCAGTCGCCTGGATCTTTGTGTGGCGGGCCTGGCGCCATCTCTACGAACTCAAATTCCTCGCAGCAGGCTTCGGAGCCATTGCCGTCGGCCTTCTCCTGATGCTCGTTCGCGGCGCGGAGCCAGCCGCTTTTGCCATCGTGCTGCACAACACGGTCATCAAGCTGGGACTCGTGCTGCTCGCCGAGGGACTCGCGCGCTTCCTGGGGCAGCCACGCTACACATGGATCGGCGTCTCGCTCCTCGTCTTCCAGATCGTCGTCTGGAGTGCTGCCGTGGTGATCGACCCCGACAACCTGGCGATCCGCATTCACAGCTCGACCGTCTTCACCGTGGTCATGATGTCGGTGATGTGCCGGGGTCTCGCGCGAGACAGGACGCAGCCTCCGCTCCTGCGCTGGATCACCATTGGGCTCCTCGCCGAGTACATGGCGGCCAGCATCCTGCAGAGCGCTATCGAGTATAGCCTGCCGGCCGAGTTCGACAGCGGCCCGATCCTGGCGGACCGCAACGCCTGGTACCTGTTGCAGGGCACGCTTTTCCTGATCGCGCTTTTCGCCTGCCTGCTCTTCATGGTCAGCGCGAGGCTCTCCGCCGACCTGCGCAGGAATCACGATGCTCTGCTGCGGGAAGTGGAGGAGCGGCGAAAGCTCGAAAGCCGGCTCAGCGCCAGCCTGGAGGCCGAGCGCGCATTGCGCGACGAGCAGGCGGACTTCATGCGCGTCGTGAGCCATGAATTCCGCACGCCGCTCGCGATCATCCGCAATGCCGCCGACATGATCGGCCTCGTTGGCGACAGATCGCCCGACGCGACCCGAGAGCGCCTCTCCGGCATCGGCGAGGCGCTCAACCGACTCTTTTCCCTGATCGACAGGTTCATGGCGGATGATCGAGAGAATGGCTTTCAGCCGGAACCGCTACAGCTCGGCTCCCTGATCGGGGATGTACGGCTGCATTTCGAGATAACTGCACGCGGCAATCGCCTGCAATTCATCATGGAAGACGAAACAGTCTCTTTCGACGCCGACCCGGAGATGCTCGCGACGGTCATCATCAACCTGATCGATAACGCCTTGAAATATTCGCCGGACGACCTGCCGATCCGCATAGCGGCCTGGGCGGAGCACGGATCCATTGTGATCCAGGTCCAGGACAGCGGCATAGGCATCCCCGGTGCCGAGCTGAGCAAGATCGGACGTCGCTTCTTCCGAGCATCCAATGCCAAGGCCAGTACCGGTACCGGTCTTGGGCTCTACTCGGCGCGAAAGCTCCTAGCCTACCATGGAGGGACGCTGCAGCTGCTTTCCAACGATGAAGGGGGAACGACAGCCATCGTGCGCCTGTCTTCGTCGGGCGAGGTGTCCAGTGCCGAGTTGCCTGAGGAGACGACGGCGTGACGCAGATTCTGATCGTCGAGGACGAAACGAGGTTGCGCAAGGATCTGGCCGATTTTCTCGGGCTATGCGGGTTCACGGCCAGCGGAGTCGCAACAGCGCATGAGCTGCGTCAGGCGCTCGCGGATGGCCATGCACCAGACGTCATCATTCTCGATGTCGGCTTGCCGGACGGCAACGGCTTTGAGCTCGCAAGCCAGATTCGTGAAACCCACCGCTGCGGCATCATCATGCTGACGGCGCTTGGCGACAGCGACGATCGCATCCGGGGATTTGAGAGCGGCGCCGACATCTATCTCGTCAAGCACAGCACATTGCGCGAGATCGAAGCAGCAATTCGCAGCCTGCTGCGACGAAGCGCTAGCTTGTCCAACCCTGCAAACGGTAACGGTGATCAGTGGGTGCTAGACAGCACGAACTGGATGCTGGTCGCGCCCAATCACCGTTCGCTCAAGCTAACGGCGACTGAATTTGCCTTCATGAGCGTGTTGTGCAGCAAGGGTGGCGACATCTGTCAACGCGAGGATCTGATGGAGACGCTCGCCCGTCCCAGATCAAGCTTCGGCAACCGTCATCTCGACGCCATCGTCAGCCGCTTGCGCCGCAAAATTGAGGAACGCACCAGCCTGCCAGCACCAATCAAAGTCGTCTACGGCGTCGGTTACACCTTCACGGCCGCTGCGGCCGCGCAATGAGCATCCGATGACCAACCACATAGACCTTCCGCAGCAGCGCGCTATTCGGTTCGGCAGAATCCCACCGCTGGACAGCGCCGATTGTGTTGAAAAAGTCCGACCCAACCGAAATGGAAGTCACTCCAGCATTCGACGGAGAATATTGTTCCCCGCTAGTTCCTAGAGCGCCTCTTTTGGCAGCCGATTACGCCCGCGCAAAGATGGAATATCTCCATTTCGGAGGGCCGAACCCGCACCAAGTATTGCCGCGGACTTTTTCCACGCAATCCGCCAATTGCTGAGGTTGGACTGCCGCCCGAAACCAGACGCTCGGAGGCAGGGTTCATTTTCGCGGATACGGCGAACTCAGCCGCTGCCTGGCCGACCAAGATGACTTGCTGATTGAAGTTCGCGCTCGCCTGGCCCTATGTCGGCCCCGTCGGCGAGACACACCCTGTCGAGCGTCGAACGCTCTTAGCGTTCTCATCGGTGGCATCCACGTACCGGCACCTTGCCGCCGATCAGCGGTTCTTAATGCCGGCCCTTGCCGTGAGCTTGGTCATCGGCGGGTTGTACAGCTTCTTCGCGGCCGCGCCGGGCGTGCTGATGAACGCTCTGGGTCTGAGCGCCATCCAGCTCGGCCTGTACTTCGCTTCGACGGTTCTGATCGTCTTTGCCGCGAGTTTTCTCGCACCGCGCCTTGCACGGCGCCGTGGCGAGCGCGCGAGCAGCATGCTGGGCCTCATCATCGCACTTGCTGGCAGCCTTGCCATGTTCGGGTTCGCCGGATCGCCGAGCTTCACGACCTTCACCATCGCGATCGCCCTGTACCTATTCGGCATGGGCCTGATCAATCCGCTCGGGACGGCGATCGCTCTCCATCCCTTCGGGCGGCAGGCCGGGTCGGCATCCTCGCTGCTCGGTTTCCTTCAGATGAGCTGCGCCGCCATCGGCTCGTCTTTCGCCAGTGCCTTGCCGTTTTCGCCGCCTGCGTCCCTCGCCGTCGTTCTGACTACGGCTTCGGTTCTGGCGATCGCAGCCTTTCTTCCCGTCTTCCTGCGCCGGAGCCGGATGGAGCCCAGCGGTTTTGCCGGCGTGCCAGAATCTACTGGAGGCTAGATGCGACGGACGGGGCCGCCGGCGGAGTTGGAGCCATCTTCGCGATCCTGGCTCTGAAGCATCAGGTAGCACCGCCGACCCTCAATCTGAACACGCCCGATCCGGCCGGCGACGGAATTGATCTCGTCAGATGCGAGGCCAGGTCGGTCGCGATGGACTACGCTATCGCTAACGGCTTCGGCTTTGGCGGCGTCAACGCCAGCGTGCTGTTCCGGCGCTGGAGGGACCAGGCCGCCGCGCGCTGAGGCGACGTAGGACACGGGCCACAAGCAGACACGATGTGTCTGCCCCAGAGCGGGCGTTCGTTCGCGCGGTCGCCCCGCTGTGTATGACCCAGTTCTGTCCACCGATTTCAAGTGCCAAAGCAGAGTGGGACTATCCAGAGGACATCAGCGCACGAGGAACTCCAGGGCGTTCTGCACGAAGGTCTCGTGATACTGGAAGATGCCCCCATGTCCGGCATCCTCGTAGAGGACGAGTTCGGCATTCGGCAGGCGGCGAGACAGATCGACCGAGTTGCTGCTGGGCACCATTTTGTCCTGATCCCCGTTCGCCACGAGAACGGGTTTGCGAACAGCGCCAAGATCCTGCCTCGCCTGCATGCCCCAGGCCTTGATCGCCTTGAGTTGCCTCAGGAACGCGGCCATCGTGATCGGCTTGTCGCGATCCGACTTGCGCTCCTTCAACCGTTCGAGGAACTCTTTCGCGGCGCCGCGGCCATTCGCGGTCGAGGTGAAAAAGAGGTAAAATTTCGGGTCCCGGAAGGTCAGCAGCCCTTTGATGATGAGCGGCCAGGATACAGACCCTACTTTTTCGATGCCTTCGCCACCTGCCGGGCCGGTGCCGGTCAGAATGATCTTGCGAACGAGGTCGGGCTGTTTCAACGCGACGTCCTGCGCAACGAAACCGCCAAGCGAGAAGCCGAGCAGATCAACTTGGCCGAGGCCCAGCGAACGGATGAAGGCAATCGTGTCCTCGGCCATCTCCGCCACCGTGACCGGCGCCTCGCCGCCCGATGCGCCGACGCCTCGATAACCGACGGCGATTACGGGCCTCGCCGCGGCGAGCCCGTCGACAATACGCGGATCGAAATTGTCCAGCACCGCCCCCCAATGGTTCAGGAGCAGCACCGGGACACCGGCTGCGGGGCCGAGTTGCCGGTAGACGAACTTCGTGCCTGCAACGTCAATGCTCCTGGTCGGCGCGTCTTTCCACTTCATGGAGCTGGCTTGTGATGGATGGGGCATGTTTAAGATCGTTTCTTTGGATGCGCGCGATGCTTTGGCGCCACCCTTGGGCCTTCAGGCAAAAGCGGCACCGCCTTCACCTCAGCTTGACGACGACCTTGCCCTTCGACCGTCCGGTTTCGATGTAGCCCATGGCCTCGTTGGTTCCTTCGAACGGGAAAATCCGATCCAGGACGGGACGAATGACCCCATCTTCGATCAGCGATGCGATCTGGCCCAACTGCTCGCCGTTCGCGCGCATGAACAGGAAAGAATAGCTGACACGACGGCGCTTGGCCTTGCTTCGGATGCCGAAACTCAGAAGGCGCAAAACCTGACGCAGGACCCAGTTCAGTCCTTGTTCCTTGGCGAATTCGGGATCCGGGGGGCCGGAGATCGAGATCAACTTGCCGCCGGGCTTCAGCACATTCAGGGATTTTTGAAGCGTGTCGCTATCCAGGCTGTTCAACACCACGTCGTAGCCGGACAGAACCTTCTCGAAGTCCTCCTTCTTGTAATCAATGACGACATCGGCGCCGAGGCTTCTGACCAGCTCGACATTCGCCGTGCTCGTCGTCGTCGCGACCGTCGCGCCGAGATGCTTCGCCAGTTGGATGGCGAAGGTGCCCACGCCGCCGGAGCCGGCGTGTATGAGGACCTTCTGCCCTTTCCGCAGGCCGGCTCGCTCGACCAGCACCTGCCAGGCCGTCAGCCCCACCAGGGGGATGGAAGCGGCTTCCTCCATGGTGAGGTTCTTGGGCTTCAGCGCCAGATCGGCTTCGTTCATGGCGATAAACTCCGCGAACGTCCCGATCCGCCCATCACGCGGCCTTGCATAGACCTCGTCACCCGGCTTGAATCTCCGCACCTTGGGTCCGATCCGAACGACGGTTCCGGCAAGGTCGTGTCCAAGGATGAAAGGCGTGCGATAGGGTAGGATGAGCTTGAACTCTCCATCCCGGATCTTGGAATCCAGCATGTTGAGCCCGGCTGCGCGGATCTCGACCATCACATCGTCATCCCGCAACGTCGGCTCCGGCATCTCGCCCAGCCGCAGCGCGCCACCCTTCTTCTTGTATTTGTCGAGGATGAAGGCCTTCATGGTATCCGTTCTCCAATCTCGCCGACAGAGCGACCCGAAGGGTCAGGAGCTGCTTGCAGCGATGGCGGGATAATCCGTGTATCCCGCCGCACCTCCGCCATAGATCGTAGCCGGGTCGACAGCCGCTAGCGGTGCGCGGGTCTCCAGCCTCTCCACCAGGTCGGGATTGGCGATGAAGGGCCGGCCGAAGGCGAACAGGTCGGCCTTGTCCTCGGCCAGCCGCGACGTCGCGAGGTCGAGATCATAGCCGTTATTGGCGATATAGGCATTCTTGAAGCGGCGGCGGAGCGAGCCGAAATCGAACGGCGCGACATCGCGCGGTCCACCCGTGGCGCCCTCGACGACATGGATGTAGACGATGCCCAAGGCATCGAGTTGATCGACGATGTAGTCGAACTGGGCCTGGGGGGCGCTGCTCGAGACACCGTTGGCGGGCGAGACCGGCGAAATCCGGATACCCGTGCGCGCAGCGCCGATCTCCTCGGCCACCGCAGCCGTAACCTCCAGCATCAGCCGGGCCCGGTTCTCGATCGATCCGCCATAGGCGTCCGTCCTGACATTGGCCCCGTCCTTGGCGAACTGGTCGAGCAGATAGCCGTTGGCGCCGTGGACTTCCACGCCATCGAATCCGGCCGCGATCCCGTTCGCGGCAGCCTGCCGGAAATCGCTCACGATCCCTGGCAGCTCGTCGAGGGCCAAGGCGCGCGGCTCCGAGACATCGAAGAAGCCGTTGTTCACAAACGTCTTGGTCGCAGCCCGGATCGCCGACGGCGCGACCGGAGCTGCCCCGTTCTCCTGGAGGTCGACATGGCTGACGCGGCCGACATGCCAGAGCTGCAGGAAAATTCGGCCGTCCTTGGCATGCACTGCGTCCGTGACCTTGCGCCAGCCGTCGATCTGAGCCTGGGAGTAGATGCCGGGCGTGTCCTGGTAACCCTGTCCCTGCTGCGAGATCTGCGTGGCCTCGGATATCAGCAGGCCAGCCGATGCGCGCTGGCCGTAATACTCCGCGGCGAGATCGCCCGGAACGAAGCCCGGGCCGGCGCGGTTACGTGTCAGA
This sequence comes from Allobosea sp. 2RAB26, assembly GCF_052115465.1. Classification (NCBI taxonomy): domain Bacteria; kingdom Pseudomonadati; phylum Pseudomonadota; class Alphaproteobacteria; order Hyphomicrobiales; family Alloboseaceae; genus Allobosea; species Allobosea sp. 2RAB26. The sequence goes on from NZ_JBFRGS010000021.1 coordinate 76,829, forward strand.
GGCGCCATCACGATCCGATTGGAGAGGATCAGCGACCCGAGAATATAGGGCTCAAATAGGGTTTTGCTCGTCATGGGTCACCTTTGCTTGTCCCCCCGTAGTAGCGGGATCGTTTGTCGAGATGGCTTGGTTGGTGCTCAGGCGACCCCGCGGTATCGCTCGGCGGGATGTTCGTTCCGATAGTTCGGAAGCATGGCCTGGCGCGCGGCCTGAAGCGCGTCCCACTGCCCGGCATCGGGAAGCGGCGGGATGGTGACCGGCTCGCGGCGGTCAAAGCCGACCAGCGCCGCATCGACCAGATCGCCCACCTCCATCACATTGGACAGCGTGTCGACGTCGGCGCCAACATGCCCCCAGATCTCGGTTCGCGTCGTGGCGGGCAGCACGGCCTGGACGTAAACACCCTTCGGCCCGAGCTCGAGGCTGAGTCCCTGCGACAGGAACAGCACGAAGGCTTTGGTTGCGCCGTAGACCGTCATGCCGAACTCCGGCGCCAGGCCGACCACGGAGCCGATGTTGACGATCGCTCCTTCGCCGGCCTTCGCAAGACGCGGGGCGATGGCGCTGGCAAGCCGCAGAAGCGCTGTCGTGTTGAGCGCAACCAGCCGCGCGACATCTTCGGTGCTCTGCTCGATGAAGCTTCCGCCGATCGCCGTTCCGGCATTGTTGACGAGGACCCCGATGCGGTCGTCATCGCGCAGCCGCGTCTCTACCGTTGCAAGCTCGTCGGCCTTGGTGAGGTCAGCCGAGATGATGTCGATCGCCACGCGATTTTCCTGACGGAGACGAGCCGCCAGAGCCTCCATGCGTTCCGTGTCACGGGCAACCAGCACGAGGTCGTGTCCGCGGCGCGCGAAGCGCTCGGCATAGGCGGCTCCGATGCCGGTGGAGGCGCCTGTGATGAGGACTGACGGACTGGCGGTCATGGCATTGCTCTTTTCTTTGCTGAAGCCTATATTCATGACAGCTATCATGATTGAGATTTAATATGATGATCATCATGTAAATGTCAACGGAGCCGGCGGAGAATTTTGAAATGAAGGTCAGTCGAGACCAGATGGCGGAGAACCGTCGCCGGATTCTGGAGGTTGCCAGCCGGCTGTTTCGCGACAAGGGGTTCGACGCGGTCAGCGTGGCGGAGGTGATGAAAGCCGCCGGGCTCACCCATGGCGGCTTCTATGGCCATTTCAATTCGAAGGACGACCTGATCGCGCAGACCCTTGCCCATGTCCTCGCCGCGGACACAGGCGAAGGAGGCGATTTCCGCGCTTATGTGGATGCCTATCTGTCGCCCCGTCATCGCGACGACTGCGCCGGGGGGTGCCCGACGGCGGGACTTGCAGCGGCCATCCGCCTTCAGACCCCCGCGGCACGCGCGGCCATGACCGCAGGCCTTCGCTCGCAGATCGCCCGTATCGGCAAGGCGCTCCCGGTGCTGGATGCGGCAGGCAGCCGCCGCGCGGCGATCGGAAGCTTTGCAGCGATGGTGGGGGCCGTAATCCTCGCCCGCGCGATCGACGACCCAGCGCTTTCGGATGAGATCTTGGAACAGACGCGTGAGTGGGTTGATGCTGGGATCAACCCACAGTCTGCCACCTAGTCAATTGCCCCTGAAGCAGACCTTCGACAAGTCGGCTACGGGCCAATTTCGGTCGCCGCCCCAACGGGCGGCGAGTGTCCGACTTGGGTCGCCATTCCCGGACATTGGCGATTGCTCGGAAGCGGACATCGCGACAGGCCGCCTTGCCACCTACACTTGCCCATGCGGGCGATGAGCGGGAGTGACGCTTGCAGCAAACGGCGACACCAAAAACCCGCCGCATTCCTTCAATGGCGAGCCACTTCAAGCCTCGCCCTGTAGCCTCTGCGCGACCGAGGCTATCGGCGTGATCCGGTCAAAGGGCAGCAACTGCGGTTGCGATCCGCTGACATGCTTGTTTCAGCAATTGCTCGGAAGCAGCGAAGGAAATGCGGATATGTCCATCCAGGCCGAAAGCACTTCCTGGAACGCCCGCGACTTCGCCTTGCTCCAGCAGGTAAGTCGCAAGGTCAGCGTCATTCGAAATGCGCTTTTCCTGCGGTGTGGTCTTGCCGACCAGGCTGGAGATATCAATGAAGACGTAGAACGCGCCCTCGGGACGGATGATGCGCAGGCCGGGCACGGCTTCGAGAGCGGCGGCGACGAGGTCGCGCCGCTTCGCATATTCTGCGCCGGCCTGGCCAACGAAATCCTGTGGTCCGGTCAACGCCGCCAGTGCCGCGGCCTGCGAGACCGAGGACGGGTTACTGGAGCTCTGCGACTGCAGCTTGCCGATCGCCTTGATCAGCCCTTCCGGGCCGGCCGCGTAGCCGATGCGCCAGCCTGTCATGGCATAGGCCTTGGAGACACCGTTGACGATCATGGTGCGGTCGCGCAGCTGCGGGCAGGCCTTGGCGAAAGAGGTGAAGCGGTGGCCATCATAGAGGATGTGCTCGTAGATCTCGTCCGACATCACGAGCACGTTCGGGAAATCGGCGAGAACTGTGCCCAACGCCTTCAGCTCCGCCTCGCCGTAGGTCGCGCCGCTCGGGTTCGACGGTGCGTTGAGGATGAGCCAGCGCGTCCTTGGCGTCAGTGAGGCGCGCAGCACCTCGGGTGAGATCTTGAAGCCGGTCTCCGCCGTACAGGCGACGACCTTCGGTGTGCCGCGCATCAGCAGCACCATGTCGGTATAGGACACCCAGTAGGGGGCCGGGACCAGCACCTCGTCCCCCTCTTCGAGCGTCACCATCAGCGCGTTGAAGATGACCTGCTTGGCGCCGTTGGCGACCGAGATCTCGCTCGGCTTGTAGTCGAGCCCGTTTTCGCGGGCGAACTTGTCAGCGATCGCCTTCTTCAGCTCGGGAGTGCCGTCGGCCGCGGTATAGCGCGTCTGGCCGGCACGCGCCGCGGCGTAGGCGGCGTCGATGATATGCGCCGGCGTGTCGAACTCCGGCTCGCCGAGGCTGAGGTCGATCACCGGCCGGCCCTCGGCGACCATTTTGCGAGCCTGGAGCGAGATCGCCATGGAGGGCGACGGCTTCACCTGCCGGATGATGCTGTTCTCGTAGTTCATGGTCTCAATGATCCTGCTGCTGAAGCGCGGTCAGCCGTTCCGCACGTAATCAAGGCGCTGGTCGCGGCTGCGTGAGTCCGGATCGCGCTCCGCAGCTGGGCCGTAGCCGCCGCCGCCCGGCAGCTCGAGGATGAGCCTGCGCCCGGCGGGCACGTGCTGGCGGCCCTTGGCCCGCAGTTTCGTGCCGTCGTCGAGGTGAACGGCGCCGGGCTGACCATCCTCGCCGCCCTCGCGGCCGCGCGCCGGGTGCTCGATGCGGTCGAACATGGCATTGAACGAAATTTCATGCCCTGCCTTGGGCGCAATCTCGACGACCTGGCCAAGTCCGCCGCGATAGCGTCCATTGCCGCCCGAGTCGTCGCGCAGTTCCTTGCGCCAGAACACGACGGGCCCGACATGCTCCGTCGCCTCGATCGACATCGAATGCACGCCGCTGGGGAAGGCGGTGGCTGACAATCCGTCGAGGGTCGGACGGGCTCCGGTGCCGCCGGAGTTGAATAGCAGCACCTCGGCGCGCTGGCCGCCATCGGCGGGAGCTTCCGCGCCCTTGAGCGGGCGGACGCTGACATGGAGATTCCAGAGCGCCCCGGAGCCCTCCGCCGGAACCGTACCGGGCAGCATCTTGTGCACGGCGCCGAGCACAGCGTCGGGCACGAGATGGCCGAGCACATGGCGCACCGCGACCGGCGCCGGTCGCTGGGCGTTCAGGATGCAGTCGGTTGGTGCCGACACCCTGAAGGGCAGGAGCGAGGCGTAGTTGTTCGGGACTTCCGGCACCAGCGAGCATTTCAGCGCATAGCAGGCATAGGCCGCCGAATAGATGATCGGGCAGTTGATGCCGAGCGGGCTCGGCGGCGAGGTCCCCGCGAAATCGACAAGGATGTGGTCGCTCGCCACGTCCATGCGCACGGCAATGTCGATGGGCGAACCATAGCCGTCGACGCGCATGACGTTGTCGTAGCTGCCATGCGGCAGAGCCTTCAGCCGTTCGAGCGTCGCTTCGAGGCTGCGATCGAAGATGAACGCACTCAGTCCCTCCAGGTCGGAGAGCTTGAACTCGCCCATCATGTCCATGAGCCGGCGATGGCCGATCTCGTTGCAGGCGGCGAGCGAATAGACGTCACCGACGACCTGATGCGCCTCGCGGACATTGTTGCGCAGGATGTTGACGAGATCCTTGTTCACCTTGCCGCGCTCGGCGAACTTCATGATCGGGACGAAGATGCCCTCTTCATAGACCTCGTTGGCATCCGGGCCGAAGCCGCGCCCCCCGACATCGACGACGTGAGCCGTGCAGGCGAAGAAGCCGATCAGCGATCCGTCGCGGAACGAGGGAGAGACGACGGTGAAGTCGTGAAGATGGCCTGTGCCCTTCCAGGGGTCGTTGGTGATGTAGACGTCGCCCTCGAATATCTCCTCGCGGCCGATGTCGCGGATGAAATGTCCGACGGCTTCCGCCATGGCGTTGACGTGGCCAGGCGTGCCGGTGACGGCCTGGGCGATCATCTGCCCGGCCTGGTTGAACACTCCGGCCGAAAGGTCGCCCGATTCCCGTACCGAGGTCGAGAAGGCGGTGCGGATCAGGGTGATGGCCTGTTCCTCCACGACGGAGATCAGGCGGTTCCACATGATCTGCATGTGGACGTTGGAGAGTGCGTTGGTGCTCATGCTGGCCTCCCTCAGGCTGCGCGCTTGCTGCGCAGGAGCAGGCACCCGTCGGCCTGCATGATCGCCTCGCGGCTGGCTGTAACGATTGTCGAGGTCTCGCGCTCGGTGATGACGGCAGGCCCGGTGACGACGTCGCCCGGCTTCATGACCTCTCGCCCCACCACTGCGGCATCGAGGAAAGCTCCGGTTTGCGCGTCGAAAATGCGCCGCCGGGCGGCGGCCGCGAGGGCCGCCGGATTTTCGGCCCAGGCGACCGGCTGGGCCGGCGGGACCTCCGAGGTCGCGCGCAGCGACCAGCTGACGATCTCGACATCGAGACCATCGATCAGGCGGCCGAAGAAGCGCTCATAGGCCTCGTCGAAGAGGGCCCGGAAATGGGCGCCATCGGCTTGCGCGTAGTCGCGGACCTCGACCGTGACCGGCACCTCCCAGCCTTGGCCGACATAGCGCATATAGGCGGTGCATTCGAGCGTGGGCGACGCATCGGGGGCGCCGCTGCGCACGAAGGCCGTCGCTTCCTCCGAGAGGTCGCTGATCAACGCGTTGACCGTTTGCGCATCGAAGCGCGTGAGCTTGAGATAGGCGCTGCGCACGGATTCGAAGCCGAAGGGTGCGCGCAGGAAGCCGATCGCCGAGCCGACGCCGGCTCCGGGCGGAATGATCAGCTCGCCGACGCCGAGCTTCTCGCACAGCCGCGCGGCATGAATCGGGGCGGCGCCGCCGAAGGCGATCATGGTGAACTCGGCCAGTTCCTTGCCGTTCTCGACCGCATGCATGCGGGCCGCGTTGCTCATGTTCTCGTCGACGACCTCGCTGAGGCCGAAGGCTGCGGTCGTCGTGTCGATGGCGAGCTTGCCGGCGACATCGCGGTCGAGCGCGGCGGTCGAGGCTTCGGTCGAGAGCTTGATCGCGCCACCGGCGAACGCGTCCGGATCGAGCCGGCCGAGGACGAGGTCGGCATCGGTCACGGTCGGCCGGTCGCCGCCGCGGCCATAGCAGGCCGGGCCGGGTTCGGAGCCGGCGCTGTGGGGGCCGACGCGGATCTGGCGCATGGAATCGACGCTGGCGATCGAGCCGCCACCGGCGCCGATCTCAACCATCTCGATCACCGGGATCGAGATCGGCATGCCCGAGCCCTTCTTGAAGCGATAGGTGCGGGCGACCTCGAAGGTCTTGGCCGTCTTCGGCACCTGCCCCTCGATGAGGCAGATCTTCGCGGTTGTCCCGCCCATGTCGTAGGAGAGCACCTTGTCGAGCCCGTAGCGCGCCGCGATATGGGCCGCAAAGATCGCCCCGCCGGCAGGGCCAGATTCGAGCAGGCGCACCGGAAACTCAATCGCGCTCTCGACGCTGATGATACCGCCGCCGGAATGGATCATGAAGACTGGGCAGGTCAGGCCTTCCTCGTGCAGCCGGCCGACGAGGCGGTTGAGATAGGAGGCCATCAGCGGCTTCACATAGGCGTTGGCGCAGACCGTGTTGAAGCGCTGGAATTCGCGCATCTGCGGCGAGACCTCGGACGAGATCGAAACCGAGATCTTCGGCAGGCGCTCGCGCAGCCTGTCGCGCACCTGGCGCTCGTGCTTGCCGTCGATATAGGAATGAATCAGCCCGACAGCGACGCTTTCGAACCCGCCGGCCGCAATGCGATCGCACAAGGCGTCGAGCTCGGCCGGATCGATCGGCTTCAGCACCGATCCGTCGGCGCCGAGACGCTCGTCCAGCACGAAGCGCTCGTCGCGCGGCACCAGCGGCGCCGGCAGGATGATGTCGAGATCATATTGCTCGAACCGGCTTTCGGTCCTCATCTCGATGACGTCGCGGAAGCCCTTGGTGGTGATGAAGGCGGTACGCGCGCCGCGGCGCTCGATCAGCGCGTTGGTGGCGAGGGTCGTGCCATGGATCACAGTGTCGATCTGCCCAAGCGACACCCTGGCGATCTCGGCCACCTGGCGGATGCCGTCGACAATCGCCTGTTCCGGGAAGGAGTAGTTGGTGAGGACCTTGGTCGAGAACAGCGTCTCACCCACCTCCATGGCGACGTCGGTGAAGGTACCACCGATATCGACGCCGACCCTGATCTGCTTGCCGTCTATCGTCATGTCCGTGCCACTTCATTCCTTGGACGCGTTCGCGTGACTCTGATGCGGGATCGCTTGCGGCAACACGAAGCCTGCCCGGATCCAGGAGATCCAGATTGCCGTGCTGCCTGTCTGGGAACCGCGCGGGACGTCCCGCGCGCGCATGTCGATCGTGCTATTCGCCGGTGAAATTGACGCCCGGCAGCGTGGTCGGCAGGGCCGGGCGTTCAGCGCCGATCCACTTCTTGTAGAGTGCGTCGAGCGTGCCGTCGGCGCTGCGGCGCTTCACGAAGTCGTTCAGCCAGTCCAGCATCTGCTTGTCGCCCTTGCGGACGGCCATGCCCTGATAGTTGTCGGCGACCTTGTACTTGCGCTCGTATTTGTCGGCGTTGCCCGTGCTGGCGATGACCAGGCCGTAGGTGATGCTCCCCAGGATCGCGTCGACCTGGCCGGCCAGCAGCGCCTGAACGGTCGAGGCATCGTCATCGAAACGGCGGATCTGCGTGCCCGCCGGAGCCGCCTTGACGAGGATCGGGTCAAAGACGCTTCCGCGGTTCACCCCGATGACATATTTGCCGAGGTCTTCGTTGCCCTTGATCGGCGCGTCCTTCTTGGCCCAGAGGGTGATGTCGTTGGCGGAGTAGGGCAGTACGAACTGGATGACCTTGGCCCGCTCTTCCGTGATGGTCATCGAGGGGACCAGGATGTCGGCGGTGCCCCCGGTCAGCAACGGGATGCGGTTCTGCCCGGTGATGCGGGCATATTCCGGCTTGACGCCGAGGTCCTTGGCGACGAGCTCCGAGATCTCGATATCGAAGCCTTCGTTCTTGCCGGCGGCGTTGATGAAGCCCCATGGGAACTGGTCCATCTGCACGCCGATGATGATCTTGCCCTTGGCCTTGATCTCATCGGGCGTGAGGGCCCTGGCCGGTGCAATACCTAGCGCCAGCGCAGCGATTGCGCTTGCTGCGAGCCCGAGCACGCCAGCGCGGGTGAGTTCAACTCTCTTCATCGCAAATCCCCTTTTTCTCGTAAGCCGGGCCGACCCCGGCATGTCTCGCCGCTAGCAACCGGCTTGAAGGCGCTTCTCGATCCGGGCGCTGGCGAAGGTCAGCGGGAAGCAGATCAGAAAGTAGATGAGGGCGACCGCGCCGTAGGTCTGGAGCGGCTGGAAGGTGATGTTGGCCATAAGCTGGCCGGAGCGCGTGAGTTCGGTCAGCCCGACCAGCGCGGCGAGCGCCGTGCCCTTGATCAGATTGACCAGGAAGCCGACCGTTGCGGGCAGCGCGATCCGAAACGCCTGCGGCAGCACGATGTCGACCATGCGAGAGACGTAGCCGATGCCGAGTGCGTTGGCGGCCTCGGTCTGTCCCTTCGGCACGGCCTCGATGCTGCCGCGCCAGATTTCGCCGAGGAATGCGCTGGCGTGCAGCGAGAAGCCGACGATCAGCGCGCCCCAGATGCCAAGGGAAAGGCCAGCGAGCTGGAGGCCGAAATAGAAGAAGAAGAGCTGCACCAGCAGCGGCGTGCCCTGGAAAATCTGGATATACGTGGCCGCGGCCCATCGCAGCCAGCCCGATTTGCTGGTGCGCGCGAGCGCAATGGCGAGCCCCGCAACGCCGCCCGTCACGAGCGACACCAGTGAGAGCAGGATCGTCCACTGCGCGTGGGAGAGGACGAACAGGAATTCGTTGAAGCCGAACGGACGGATCATTCGAACCTCACTTCACCGGATAGGAGAAATAGACGCGCCCGATCGCCTGCAAGGCGATCGACAACAGCTGAGAGAGCGCGAGGTAGATCGCGCCGACGACGAAATAGACTTCGGTGCTTCGGAATGTCTGGGCGTCGATCGTCTGGGCGGCGTAGGTCAGGTCCTCGGCGGAAATCGAGGCCACGATGCTGGAGGTCAGCATCAGCAGGACGAACTGGCTGCACAGCGCGGGATAGACGGCGCGCACCGCCGGGCGAAAGATAACAAAGCGGAAGATGTCGACGCCGTTCAGCCCGAGAGCTCGGCCCGCTTCGAACTGGCCTTTATGGATGGAATCCAGTCCGCCGCGGATGATCTCGGCCGTGTAGGCCGCGCAATTGAGAGAGAGCGCCAGGATCGCTGCCTGGTCCGTACCAAGCCGATAGCCCAGTGCCGGCAGGCCGAAGAAGATGAAGAAGACTTGGACGAGGAAGGGAGTGTTCCGAACGATTTCAATATAGCCGAGTGCAAACCCCTTGAGCGCTGCCCAGGAACTCGCGCGCATCAACATGAGCGCCACGCCCATGACCAGCCCCAGCGCGATGGAGATGCCCGAGAGCTTCAGCGTCTGGAGCGCGCCTTTCGCGAGTTCGGGCCAAGCCGCCAGAACAGGGCCGAAATCAAGAGCGTAGTTCATGTCCGCACCTCGACCGGCAGGGACCCATGTTTTCCGGGCTGCGAGAGCACGAGCATTCGGAGCCCCTCAATGGTTCAGGATCTGGCCGAGAAAGGCGCGGGTGCGCTCGTGTCTCGGATTGTCGAAGAAGGAGGCCGGAGGCGCGTTCTCGACGATCTGTCCCTGATCCATGAAGACCACCCGGTGCGCGACGGCCCGGGCGAAGCCCATCTCGTGGGTGACGCAGATCATGGTGATGCCGTCATCGGCGAGCGAGATCATCGTATCCAGCACTTCCTTGACCATTTCGGGGTCGAGGGCCGAAGTCGGTTCGTCGAACAGCATGATCTCGGGGCCCATGCACAGAGCCCGGGCGATTGCGACGCGTTGCTGTTGCCCGCCGGAGAGCTGAGCCGGATATTTGTGCGCCTGCTCAGCGATGCGCACGCGTTCCAGGAACCGCATGGCGCGCGCCTTGGCCTCGTCTGCGCTGGTGTTGCGCACGCGGCGCTGGGCGAGCGTGCAGTTCTCCAGCACCGTCAGATGCGGGAAGAGATTGAACTGCTGGAAGACCATTCCGACATTGCGGCGGATCTGATCGACATTGTCGCCGTCGCGGCCGAGCTCGACCCCGTTGACCCGGATTGTGCCGGACTGGGTGCCTTCGAGATGATTGATGCAGCGGATGAGCGTGGACTTGCCGGAGCCTGAAGGGCCGCACAGGACAATGTGCTCGCCCCTGGCCACGGTGAGGTCGATCTTCGTCAGGACCTGATGGCTGCCGAACCACTTGTCGACGCCGGCCATTTCGATCGCCATGTCGGACATGGTTGAAACCCCTCCCTCACTGCGCCGGTTGGCATCGAGCCTCTGGCGCGTCCGCTGAGCATTAAGTGCCACCCTGGATGCCGGCGGCCACCGGACCACTGCTAGCGCTGACGATCTCGTATGACAAGTTTGGCAATCCTGTCAAATGACTAAATAAATATCAGGCAACATGTATCTTGATCGCCTATCATGCAGAGAGTCTGCTTCGTCGGCAGGTCGGGAAAACGAGGGGCAGAATGGCGGCGCGGCGCGAAGGAGCAGGTGATGCGAGGCGGGGGAGCGGCACGCTGGCGGCGGTTATCAGTCAGGCCCTGCGAGATGCGATCCGGTCTGGCCGATTCCGCCCAGGCGAGAAGTTGCCGAGCGAGGCCAAGCTGACGGCAGAGCATGGCGTCAGCCGCACGGTCATTCGCGAGGCCATCGCGGCTTTGCGCGCCGACGGGCTTGTCGATCCGCGACAGGGCGCGGGGGTGTTTGTCCTGGAGCCCATTCTGGCGCCGGTGCTACCCTTCCAGAATGTCGATAATGCGCGGGTTTCCTCGGTGATCGAGCTTCTGGAGCTGCGCTCGCCGGTGGAGGTCGAGGCGGCCGGGCTGGCAGCCCAGCGCCGCTCCCCCGCCCAGGAAGAGGTGATCGTCGAGCGGCATCGTGCGATCATCGCCTGTATCCAGAATGAGCAACCGACGATCGAGGCTGACTTCGAGCTTCATCTTGCGATCGCCGAGGCGACAAACAACCCGCGTTTCGTCGAATTCCTGCGGATCATGGGCGAGGGGATGATCCCGCGCTCGGCCCTTCGCCAGCCTGATGCCGAGCGGTCGAGCGGCGATTATCTCCGCCGTCTCGTGGAAGAGCATGGGCGAATCGTGGCGGCGATCTCGAATGGGGATGTCGATGAGGCGAAGGACGCGATGCGTGTTCATCTCAACGGCAGTCAGCAGCGCTATCGACAACTTCTCAGACAGTTATAGAATTTATCATACAAGTTGTTGACTGAAGCCCTCTCCCTCGCTACGTCTCGTCGAGAACCTATCCACGATCGGCTGAGGGCTGTGAGATGAACCCAATCGAGTTGAAGTCGGCGCTGGGCGCGGGCCTGCTGTCTTTCCCTGTCACCGCGTTCGATGCGGCAGGGGAGTTTGCCAGCGAACCTTATCGTCGCCATGTCGAATGGCTTTCAGGCTTCGAAGCCGCAGCACTCTTCGCCGCCGGCGGCACGGGCGAGTTCTTCTCGCTCGCCCCATCGGAGATTCCGGGGATCGTTTCCGCAGCGAAGGAGGCGGCAGGCAAGACGCCGATCGTTGCAGGCTGTGGCTATGGTCCGCGCATCGCGGTCGAGATCGCCCGCTCGGCCGAAAAGGCCGGCGCCGATGGGATCCTGCTGCTGCCCCACTATCTGATCGACGCGCCCCAGGCTGGCCTCTTCGCGCATGTGAAAGCTGTCTGCGACAGCGTCGGGATTGGCGTGATGGTCTATAATCGCGACAATTCCATCCTGCAGGCCGATACGATCGCGCGGCTCGCCGAGGCCTGCCCCAACTTGATCGGCTTCAAGGACGGCTCCGGTGACATCGGCCTGGTAAGGCAGATCACGGCGACTTTGGGAAACCGACTGACTTATCTGGGCGGCATGCCGACAGCGGAGCTTTTCGCAGAGGCCTATCTCGGCGCCGGCTTCTCCACCTATTCTTCGGCCGTATTCAACTTCGTTCCGGCCTTGGCTGTCGAGTTCTACAAGGCGCTGCGCGCAGGTAATCGCGCGCGGTGTGAGCAGATTCTGCGCGACTTCTTCTATCCCTTCATGGCGCTCCGCAGCCGCAGCAAGGGCTACGCGGTTTCCGCGATCAAGGCAGGGGTTCGACAGCAGGGCTTCAAGGCCGGCGCTGTTCGGCCGCCGCTCACCGATCTGACGGTCGAAGAAGAAGAAATTCTGGCGCAGCTTGTCGCCAGATGTGCGTAAGCGGGTCCCGCATGGCATCCGATCAGGCGGGCGGCCGCAGGCTGCCCCCGTTCTGCGGGGTGAAAACGACACTTGACCCGGATGGCTCCGCGCTGGGCGCGTGGCCTCGAAGTCCCGCGAAAGCCAGATCATGACTGAGATTTTCAAGAACCTGATCGCCGGTGAACGGGTGAGCGGCTCGAACGCCTCGCGCAATATCAATCCCTCCAATACCAATGACGTTGTGGGCGAATATGCGCAGGGTTCGGTCGATGACCTGAACAACGCCGTTGCTGCTGCCAAGGCGGCGTTCCCGGCGTGGAGCCGCACGACCCCGCAGGAGCGCTACGAGATCCTGAAGAAGGCCTCGGACGAGATCCTCGCCCGCAAGGAGGAACTCGGCCGCCTGCTGTCCCGTGAAGAGGGCAAGACGCTGCCGGAAGGCATTGGCGAGGCGACCCGCGCCGGCCAGATCTTCGCCTTCTTCGCCGGCGAGTGCCTGCGCCTTGCCGGTGAGGC
>NZ_JBFRGS010000022.1:0-85098 GCF_052115465.1 Allobosea sp. 2RAB26
GCGCCGGCGTCGTTCGTCGGATTCAGGAAGGCGTCGAACAGCGCCACCTGCTTCGGCTGACCGTCGGCATCGAGCACGGTCATGGTCTGGCCGATCAGGGAGTGACCGACCCGGTACACGGCCGCCGCGAACTCATGCGAGATGGCGGCTGTCGCATCCGGATTGTAGTCGCCGTGGCCGTGGCTGCCATCGCCCTTGATGCCGCCGATGAGATGATCGGCGAACTCGTCGAAGACGACGCGCTGGTACTCGGACTCGTTGATGATCTTGGCCGCCTGGAAGAGTTCCTCCTGCGTACCCTGGAAGCCGGCCTCCACCAGATTCTGGACGTGGAAGTTGTGATTGCGCGCCCAGATCGTGTGCATCGCGGTCAGGGAGAAGTTCTCGTTCGCCCGGCCGTCACCAGCGATGTAGTGGTCGAGCACGCTGATGAACGGATTGGCATCGAGSAGCAGCGCATGTCCGGTGCCCATGAAGTTGGACGCCATGCTCGCTGCCATCGTGGTGTTGATCACGCCGCCGTTGACCAGCCCGGCGAAATAGGTCTGGAAGGCGACCGGGCCGCCGGGCAGGCCGGTGAAGACGGTGTTGTTCTCCCAATGCTCGAGGATCAGCTCGCGCAGCGTCGGCAGCAACCGGAAGTTCGGGTCAGACGGATCCGGCCCTCCCGCCAGCAGCATGGAGCCGAGACCGCCATCGCCGTCGCCTTCGCGGAGGAACTGGCCGACGAGCCCGTTCGAGCCATAGGCCTGGTTCTGGTCCGCGAAGGGCGAAGTGCGGTTGATATGCTGGGGAACGCCGTCGACGATTTCGTCGACCGTGCCCCGGGTGAGATCGGCCGGGTTGCCTGATCCGGGCGCGCCGCTCCCGGGAGCCCCGATCTGAACCGTGCCGTTGCCACCCTTCGGCAGGAAGTCGAGGCCGTGGTCGAAATACTGGCCGAAGGCCATGAAGAATATATTGGCGTCGTTGCTGTTCTTCGGCAGGTCTGCTTCCTGCACTCCGAGGATATTGCTGATGTTGCGTGGATCGAGCCCTTCGAAGATCGGGTTGATCTTGTTGTTGCCGGTCGCCGCGTCGTATTCGCCATAGCGGGCTTCTGTCAGCCGGATGAAGTGCTCGTCCGCCGCGCCGTAATCGGGATGGGCGAGATTGTTGCCGTGGCCGCTGAGATCGCGGACGCCGGGCACCGTGTCGTCATCGCCGGGGACTTCCTGGCCGTTGACCAGGTGCTTCAGCCCGGAAAGGTCGCCGGCGGTGAGTTCGAACGCGCCGGTGACGCCGTCGCCTCCACCATCTCCGCCGCCATTTCCGCCACCATCGCCGCCGCCGTTGCCGCCGCCGTTGCCACCGCTACTGCCGGAATTCGCGAAGGTCGGCGACGCGCCGCCCGCCAGCGTTGCGAAGGTGATGGTATGGCCGCCATTCGTCAGGGTCGTCGTGCCGTTGCCGTTGTTCGTGCTCGTGTAGTTGGCGAGCGTCGAACCGGGCGCCAGCTCGATGACATCCTGAGGCCGCAAGGTCCCGATGATCGTGTCGTGACCGCCGATCGACTTGAAGACGATGCGATGTGCCGAGGTTAGCGCCGAGATATTGACGGTGTCGTCGCCCGTCGAACCATCGATCGTGATGGTGTTGGTGAACAATGTGGTCGCCGCGAAATTGCCGATGACCTGGAAAGTATCGCCGCCACCGCCACCGGTGATCTGGATCTCCTCGATATTCGCCAATTCCGCGACGACCGCGGCACCGCGTGTGATGACGATCTCGGTGGCTGCCGCCGTGACAGCAATGCCGGCAGCGATTGCATCGGCCCGGGCGTAGATCCGGAAAGCCTCTTGGCTCGCGTCGCCCACGATCCGAACGGTGTCGGTGTCACGGCCGCCGTCGATGATGTCACGCCCTTCGGTGGACCCGACGATGATCAGATCATCGCCGCGATCGCCAAGGATCGTGTCATTGCCCGGGCCGCCGTTGATGGTGTCGTCACCACGGCCGCCATCAATCGTGTCGTTCCCGGCCCCGCCATTGAGGATGTCGTTGTCGCGATCGCCAAGAATGGTGTCGTCGCCGTCGCCGCCATCGACCGTATCGGCCCCGCGGCCTGCATCGATCGTGTCATTGCCGCCAAGGCCGGTGATGGTGTCGTCGCCACGGTCGCCCGTGATCGTATCGTCTCCCGCCGTTCCCACGAGGACATCGTTGGCACGCGTGCCGACGATGGTGGTTGCCGGCAGCGGCGGGATATTGGTGCCGACGGTCGCTGTCGGGGCGGAGAACACCTCCTCGAGCACGCCATGGGCGTCCTGATAGACCACCCGCAGCCTGATCGGCAGTCCGTTCTCGCCATCGGTGACCGTGAAGCTCGGGCCATGCGCGCGCTCCACCTCGCCGGCGCCGAAGGTTTCGATATCGGCGAAACCGGTGCCGTCATCGACCTGCCAGAAGTAGGAAACCGGAACTGGAATATGGCCTAGGGGATTGCTGACGCTGATGTTGTCGGCGTCGAACAGAGTGTCCAGGTTCGCTTTCAGGACATCACCGACCTGAATGCCGATGTTGGTGGTTGTGCTATCAACGATGACCGGCCGCCCCACGGGAGCGTTGTTTCCAGCGACGACCACGAGCGACTGATCGACAAAAACCGCACCGCTACGCACGAGAGACTGATCGGTAAACTGCAGCCGCTCGATGTTCCGGAGCGTATCCGTCCCATCCGTCCCGACAGTGTCCGTGACCGTCACGGAGCCGTCGGCATTGATCGTGATCGTGTAGTTACCTCGCGGGCCGGAGAATTTGGCCGTATCGAAATCGGTGGTATCCGAGGTCAGGATCTCGCGAACGATCCTGAGCTGGCTGGGATTGTAGGTACCGTTCAGCATGAACGGGACCATCGGCTCCATGCTGTCGAACGAGGCGATCTCAGGACCGGATCCGTCCAGATTCTGCCGTACGCTGATGCGGACGTTCAAGTAGCGGTCACCGTCGATGACGTCGTCGCCGCCGCGCCCCTGGATGATGTCGCTGCCCTTGCCGCCGAGGATGATGTTGCCACCATCGAAGAAAGTAGCGCCGGGGGCGAGCGGAAGCAGGGCCCGCAAGCCGGTGATCAGGTCGAGATTGGTCATCACGCTGCCGGTCGCACCCGCCGTTGGCAGGGTGGTGGCATCGGAGTCATCGCCGTTGAGAACATCGCCGAAATCCGAGCCGGAAATGCCTTCGACGAAGTCGAAGCGGCTGAGCGAGGTCGACCCACCGGGAACCGGCGGTTGATCGAAGAAGCGATCGGAGATGTCGATATAGACGCCGGTGGTGTTGGGCTTGTAGGTCGCCCAGTCATAGCCGGAGCCGCCGATATAGCGGTCACCGAAGCCGGTCTTGCCGGCCATGATGTCGTCGCCGCCTTCGCCGTTGAACTTGTCGTTCTCGCCATCGCCGATGAAGACGTCATTGCCGATGACCGGGTCGTTGCCGAGCGGATCGAAATTGTCGCCAGGTGCGCCGTCGGAGGTGCCCTTCTCGATCCAGTCGTCGCCCTCGTTGCCCATATCCTGTTCATTGGCCTTGCTGCCGAGGATGAAGTCGTTCCCCTGGCCGCCGATCGCCTCCGATGCGTCCTCGCCGGTGACGATGAAATCGCTGCCGAAACCGCCAATGATCAGGTTGACGCCGTTGCCGCCATGGAGAACGTCGTTGCCGTCGCCACCCTGGATATTGTCGTCACCACCGGTGTCCGTGATGATGTCGTCGCCGGCGCCGCCACGCAGTTGGTCGTTGCCGTCGCCGCCCTCGATGCGGTCGTTGCCGCCATCGCCCCAGACGGTATCGTCGCCTTCGCTCGCAATCAGGATGTCATTGCCGGCGGTACCGCCGAGAACGACATGCTCGTCACCGGTATACTGCAGATAGTTGCTGTCGGGCCCGGCCGTATTCGGGTTGTCGCGAATGACGAGCGGAAGCAACGGATCGCCGTTTGTGGGGTCGTCGTTGCCGGTCGCGCCGAGCCCGGTGTGCTGCTTGGTCGGATCGACCTCGAGCGTGAAACCGGGTGTCGTGAAGACCACGCCGGGGAGATGGGTCGCCGACGAATTCGCCATGATCAGCTTGGCGAAGGAGTTGCTCTCGAGCTCCGCATTGAAGCTCAGGCCGGACGTGCGCTCGAGATAGTAGAAGCGGTCGCCATCCTGCAGCTTTTCGAGCTGGTTCTCGAAGATGAAGTTGAAGGTCGAGCCCAGCATGCCGCCGAAGGGCATCTTCTCCTCGGCGAGACCGCCGATCCAGAGATCGATGGCATCGACGCCGGTGATGGTGACACCATTGGCGCCGCTGGCCCAGGCCCCCGTACCGTTCAGGAAGTCGAGACGGTCGGCAGGTGCGCCGGCTCCACCGAGTACCAGCGACATGGCGGCCGCACGCTTGTCCACAAGTGTGGCCGCGCCCGTGATCGACGAATGCGTGCCGTAGGCGGCGATGAAGTTGATCAGCGAATCCGGGTGCTTCAGGCTCTGAACGAGATCCGCCCAGCTGGTGTATGGCTTGAGCTGGACTTCGCCGGTCGACGTATAGATTTGCCGACGGACTTCGTTCAGCGAGGGAATACCGACGTCCCGGCCGCGCGCGAGGTTGATCGCGGGAAGGTCGAGCGGCAGGCCGAGCAGGTTGTTGCGCAGCGCCTCGGTGACGAATTCGTCGATTTCGTTGCCGGCCTGGCGGGTCACGCCGCGGACGATCGCGCTGACTGCGTCTTCCGGATTGGCGCCGCTGGCAGCGAAGGCGAGCGGGTTCAGGAAGGCAGCGATCAGGCCCATCTGCTGGTCGGGATTGCTGGGATCGGACGAGACGACGTCGAAATCCGCAGTGAAGCGGTCGACCGTCTCGGTCAGCATCGAGTGGCCGAAACGATAGACCGTGTGCGCGAACTCCGCGACGATCGAGGGATCCAGGTCGACGTCATAGACCTGGGTCGGTGCGAAGAAGAGATCGACGTTCGGCTGGATCGTCCTCGCGAACTCCTCGAAGACCAGATGCTGATACTGCATCTCGGTGCCGAATTTCGCGGTCTGGAACAGGCGCTCGCCATTCCACTGCAGGGCCGCGATCTCTGCGGGTGTCGCCGGGAAGGTCGCCGGCTCGGTGCCGGAAATCAGCCATTCCTTGAGGAAGGTCAGGTCGCCTGAGGTCAGCACCGTGTTCTTGGTCTGCTCGACCAGCCGGTTATGCTCGGAGTGGAAGATCGCGTGGACGGCGGTGAGGCCGATATTCTCGTTCACGCGGCCGTCGCCGGCGATGTAATGCGCGTCGAGAAGCTCGTTGTCATAGGAGAGGTTGTTGCCTCCCGGACCGACGGGGACGGCATTTCCGGTATCCGTATCGGCGTCGGGCGCAAGGACACCGGCGTTGAACACCGGTACGGCGTTGTGCGCGATGTCGTTGAGGAAAGCATGGCCGGTGCGCACCGCGTTCGCGAGGCTGATCGGAGCTGCCGGATTGCCTTCGACAAGCGTGGTGACGTCATCGGCGTTGCCCGCAATGCCGTCCGGCCCATTGTTGACCCGCATAACAACCTGCGGGAAGCCATTCGGCCCCTTGATGAAATTGCCGTAGGCGTCGGTCGCCAGCAGCGGACCGCTGTCGATATCGGCGTCGGTGAGATTGATGCCGAGGATGTCGCGCGCCTGGGCCTTGACCACCTTCCAGGTCGCCATGCCACCGATTTCGGTGTCGTCGGTCGTTCCAAACTTCCCATCGGTGCCCAGATCGCGATTGGTGATCAGCTGGCCCGTCGCAACCGGATCGCCGGCAGCGTTGAGCTGATAGCCGCGCAGGAAGACCTGGTGCGAGGGATGCGAGGAATAGGTCTGGTTCTGGTCGACGAAGGGCGAGGTCGTGTTCGTGTGCTCGTGGATGTCGTCGGCATTGCCGAGGATCCCGTCCGGACCTGGCTGATTGGTGGCGCGGGTCAGGACCATGAAGTTGGTCGGGCTACCCGGAACAAAGAGCGGATCATCCGGCTGAAGTGGGATGAAGACCGTCCCGGAGCCGCCCTTGGTCACGAGATCGAGACCATGATCGAAGAACTGGCCGAAGAAGGTCATCCAGGCGTTGAAGGGCGCGGACAGGCCGGCATCCGGCGCAATGTTCGGGATTTCGAAGACCTGCTTGTCGTCCGCCGTTCCGAACTGGCCGTCGAGACCGGGGCTGGTCACAACGGTCAGGCCGAGGCCCTCGGCAACTCCGTTGAAGTTGGTTTGCGCTGCTGCAATCGCCACTGGATCGCCGCCGGCCTTCGCCAGGGTGAGTGCCTGGAAGGCAGCCGTGACCGCTGCGGAATCCGCCGCGATATTCTCCGATCCGGCATTGCGCAGCGCCGCCGCGATCGCAGCAGGGTTGTTCATGGTCTGGTCGACGATCAGGTTGCTGATCGTGCGCGGTTGCGAGTCGATCACCAGCCCGTTCGTCTGCTGATAAGTGGTGCCCCCCTGTGCACTATTGAACACAGGCGTCGTGACGCGCGGGAAGACGTTGTCGGCAGCGCCGAACGTGTCGCTCTGCTGCTGATTGAGCAGGTTGTTTCCGGATCCATCGACCGTGCGCAGGCCAAGCGGCACGCGCACATTCGGCAGCAGCGAGGTCAGCGGCGTACCGGCCGCATTCAATTCTGCGATCTTGATCTGGTCGAGGATGAAGTTGAGGTCCGAGCGCACCAGCATGATGCCCTCGCCACCTGCTGTCGCATCGACAACCGGGGTCGGCGCGACCGGCGGGGGAAGCGGCGCCCCCGCCGCGACTGCCACGGTAGGCGCCGAGAACACTGTTTCGGTGACGCCGTGGCCGTCGGTGAAGATCGCCTTCACGCGCAAGGACGAGCCGACGAGATCGGGCGTGACCTTGAAGGTCGTACCGTCGGCGCTCTGGAAGGCGAGATCCCCGAGCGGAAGCAGGATGATGTCCTCGAAGATACCGGAACCGGGATCCGCCTCGAACTGCCAGAGATAGGAGATCGAGCCGGGCAGGATGCCATTGGGGGCAGCGGCGCTTGTATTGCCGTCGGTCACGCCGGCGATTGAGACGTGCAGAAGCTGACCTGAGGTCGGCGTATTGTCAGGCGCGTTTGTCGCATCGAGAATGGCAAGTGTGCCGCTCGGGTTGAGGTTGAGGCCGACGCCATTTGGAAGCGTCACGCTCTGATCCGCAAATTGCAGTCGCTCGACATTGACGAGAGTATCGGTGCCGTCCGTGCCGACATTGTCGGTGACGGTGGTGATGCCATTGGCGTTCGTGGTGACCGTGTAGTCGGCCCTGGCACCGGAGAAGATTGCCGTGTCGAAGGCGTTATCGTCATCCTTGAGTTCGCGCACCGCCACCAGCTGACCAGGGTTCCAGACCCCGTTCAGCATGTTCTGCAGCAGTTGTGGCGCGACCATGCTGTCGAAGGTCGCAATCTCCCCACCGCTTCCATCGGCATTGGCCCGCACGCTGATGCGCACGTTCAGCCAGCGGTCGCCATCGATCAGATCGTCGCCGCCGCGGCCCTCGAGCAGGTCGCTGCCGGCGCCGCCGAGCATGATGTTGCCGGTGGCAAAACCCGTGGTCGAGAGGCCCGCCTGGTTAAGGAGCGCCTCCAGCCCAGTGATCAGGCCGACATTGGTCAAGGCGCCGCCCGTGGCGCCGCCATGATTGAGGATCGTGACCGCGTCGACATTGTCGCCGCGCAGGATGTCGGCAAAGCGCGAGCCGGACAGGCCCTCGACCTCGGCGAAGCGGTCGAGGATCGATGCCGGGGAGGCGGCCACGGGCTGGACGATGCCGGTGTTTGAGGCAGGCGTCTCGCCATGGGGCTGGGCCAGCGCGGCGAGCGTCAGGTCGACCGTGACGCCCTGATTGTCGTTCTTGTAGGTGACCCAGTCGAAGCCGGACATGCCGTCCATCTTGTCCTGGGCATCGCTGCCGACGAAGATGTCGTCGCCGCCCTCGCCGATGAACTCGTCGAAGCCGCCGCCACCGATGAAGATGTCGTTGCCGATGACGTTGTCGGCCAGAAGAGGCGCGAAATTATCGCCAGGCGCGCCATCCTGCGTGCCCTTCTCGATCCAGTCGTCGCCCTCGTTGCCGGTCGGCGGCAGGCTGGTCTTGGAGCTGTAGATGAAGTCGTCGCCGCGGCCACCGAATGTGGTCGAGATGTCCTCCATCGTGACGATGTAGTCCTTGCCGGCGCCGCCCAGGATCAGGTTCCCGACGCCGCCGACCATCATGTTGCCGGCGTGGATGACGTCGTTGCCATCACCGCCCTCGAGCCGGTCGTCGCCACCCAGGTCCTGGATGATGTCATCGCCAGCGCCACCCAGGATAGTGTCGTTGCCGTAGCCGCCCTGCAGGTAGTCATTGCCGCCATCGCCATAGAGCGTGTCGTCGCCGTCGCCGGAGATGATGACGTCATTGCCTGTGGTGCCGCCGAGGACGACATGGTCCTCACCGTTGTACTGGAGGTAGTTCGTGTCCGCGCCGGCGGTCGCCGGATTGTCGCGAACGACGAGGGCAACGACCTCGACGCCGTTGATCTCGATGCCGCCGGTCGGATCGGCACGGCCATCCGGGCCGAGCCCGGTATGCTGCTTGGTCGGATCGACTTCGAGCGTGAAGGTCGGCGTGGTGAAGATCGCGTTCGGCAGATGCGTCGCGTCGCTGTTCAGCATCACCAGCTTGGCGAAGGAGTTGTTCTCGAGCTCGGTGCCGAAATTCATGCCGGCCGTGCGCGACAGGTAGTAGAAGCGGTCGCCGTTCTGCAGCGATTCAAGCTGGGTCTCGAAGACGAAGTTGAAGGACGAGCCAAGCATGCCGCCAAACGGCATCTTCTCTTCCGCAAGGCCGCCGATCCAGAAATCGACATCGTTGAGACCGCCAAGCGAGCCGCCGGCATACGCACCGGTGGCGTTCAGGAAGTCGAGGCGGTCTGCGGGCGCTCCGGCTCCGCCCAGGACGATCAGCGTCGCAGCCGCGCGCTTGTCGGCCATCGTGGTCGCGCCGGTGATCGACAGATGCGTGCCGTAGGCCGCGATGAAATTGATCAAGGATTCCGCATGCTTGAGATGCCCGGCAAAGTCGGTCCAGCTGATATAGGGCTTGAGCTGGCTGTCGCCGGTCATCGCGAAGAATTCGGACCGCGCGTTGTTGAGCGAGGGAATGCCAGTGTCACGGCCGCGTGCAATGTTCAGCGCCGGCAGGTCGAGCGGCAGGCCGAGCAGGTTGTTGCGAAGGGCCTCGGTGACGAATTCGTCGATCTCGTTGCCGACCTGGCGGGTCACGCCGCGCACGATCGCACCCGTCGCCTGCTCGGGCGTCAGGCCGCTTGCGGCATAGGCGAGCGGATTGAGGAAGGCTGCAATCAGGCCGAGCTGCGGGTCGCCCCCGACGGTGTTGAAGTTCGGGTCGAAGCGATCGACCGTCTCGGTCAGCATCGAGTGACCGAAGCGATAGACCGTGTGTGCGAACTCCGCGAGGATGGCTGGGTTGATCGTGGTGTCGTAGCCGTTAGGCGCCAGGAATTCGTCGACCTGCGGCTGGACCGTGCGGGCGAACTCCTCGAACACCAGATGCTGATACTGCATCTCCGTGCCGAACTTGGCGGACTGGAACAGGCGTTCGCCGTTCCAGTCGAGCGCATCGATCTGGGCTTGAGTCACCGGGAAGGTCGTGGCCGGCGTATCGAGCCACTGGTTGAGGAAGGCGAGATCGCCGGTCGCCAGCGCCACGTCCTTGGTCTGCTGGACCAGGCGGTTATGCTCGGAATGGAACACGGCGTGGACGGCGGTGAGGCCGATATTCTCGTTCACGCGGCCGTCGCCGGCAATGTAATGCGCGTCGAGGAGCTCATTGTCGTATTGCGAAACGTTTGAGGTCAGCGTGACGTCATCGACGAGGACTTGGCCGCTCCCGGTGTGGATGACTTCAATGCGCAGGTGCTGTCCGTTGGCACCGCCTGGGACGGCGCCGGAGCTCAAGGTCACCGGCGCCCATGCGCCGTCCAAAGGCGTCGGGAGGGACGCCGTCGATAGCACTGTCGTATTCCCCAGATCGTCCACGGCGATGAGTCGCACGGTGCCACCGCCGAACCCCTGGTCGGTACGATCACCAACATTGAACGTCAGGGAATAGGTCCGGCCAGCTTGCAGGTCGATCCCGGTATCACGGCTCAACACCGCCCCGTTGTCCAGGAACACGACCTTGCCGCCGCCGTGCCCGGCATCTGGAGAAATGGATGGGATGGGATCATAGACCCCACCGAAACCCGAAACCTGCCAGCCGGGGGGATTGCCAAACCTGTAGTTGCCAAGAGGGTCAACATTGACGCCAGGCGCACCATTGCTCAGGTCGACCGACTCGAAGTTATCAGTGAACGTCGCTACGCCGATGCCGCTGTCGCCATCCGCCACCTTGCCGCCGGTCGGGTCAGCTGCATGCGCGATGTCGTTCAGGAAGGCATGGCCGGTGCGGGCAGCGCCAGCCAGGCTGATCGGCGCTGCCAGATTGCCCTCGGTGAAGCTGCCGTCGGTCATCATGACCAGCGGCATCCCGCCGGGGCCCTTGATGAAATTGCCATAGGCGTCGACGGCCAGCACCGGCACATTGCCGACATCGGCATCGGTGAGATTGATGCCGAGAACGTCGCGCGCCTGGGCCTTGACCACGGCCCAGGTCGCCATCCCACCGATCTCGACATCATCGGCGGTGCCGAATTTGCCGTCGGCACCGAGATTGCGGTTGGTGATCAGCTCGCCGGTCGCCACCGGATCGCCACTGGCATTCAACTCATAGGCACGCAGGAACACCTGGTGCGAGGGGTTCGAGGCGTAGGTCTGGCTCTGGTCGACGAAAGGCGAGGTCGTGTTGGTCGCAGCCTGGCCACCTGCAGCGCGGCTCAGGACCATGAAGTTCAGCCCGCCCGGGGTGAACAATGGGTCGTCCGCGTTCAGCGGAATGAAGACGACTTCGGTCTGACTCGTGGATTTGGTGACCAGGTCGAGGCCGTGGTCGAAGAACTGGCCGAAGAACGTCATCCAGGCGTTGAACGGAGCGGAGAGGCCGACATCCGGGGTGATGTTCGGGATGAAGTTGACTGGCTTGTCATCCGCGGTGCCGAAAATCCCGTCCAGCCCGGGGCTGGTGACGGTGCCTGATCCGGGGTTCTGCGCAGCAGCCGCGACGGCCGCCGGATTGTTGTTGGTCTGGTCGACGATCAGGTTGCTGATCGTGCGCGGCTCGGAGTCCACGACCCCGCCTGGAACACCATAATTGGTTCCGGCCTCGGCCGCCTGGAAGGACGGGTCAGTCAGGCGCGCAAACGCCAGGTCCGCGGCCCCGAATTCCGGGTGGGCCAGGTTGTTGAATGTACCATCGACGGTCCGCAGACCGAAGGGCACCTGGACGCTGGGCAGGATGTCAGTAAGGCTCTCGCCCTGAGCATTCCGCTCCGCAATCCTGATCTGCTCGAGGATGAATTCAAGATCGGAGCGAATGTACTGTACCATGATGCCCTCCTGGGGTGTCCAGGACCCCGTGTTGGCCTTGCCTGGGACAATGCTCCGCCGCTCGCGCCAAAGAGGCACGACGCTGGTTGCATCGTTTGCCAGAACTTGATCGGACAG
Organism: Allobosea sp. 2RAB26; assembly: GCF_052115465.1. Lineage (NCBI taxonomy): Bacteria > Pseudomonadati > Pseudomonadota > Alphaproteobacteria > Hyphomicrobiales > Alloboseaceae > Allobosea > Allobosea sp. 2RAB26. The sequence continues at coordinate 11,643 of NZ_JBFRGS010000022.1, forward strand.
CGCTTCAGCCCGTCATGGGCCTATCGCAGTGACAGCATGATGCCTGTCGGCACTACTGGTCGTTAGAGGACTATGTCGGACGTTATTTCCCGACCAGCGTCTGGGGCGCGCGACGGAGTTTGGTCTGGTCGTTCTTCCAGACCTAATTCCCTACACTACCGACCAAGGTCCCTAGCTCCTGCTGCCTCGGCGATGCCGACCTGCCGGACCGGTTCCCCCGAAGCCATTCCGGGACGCGGCCTCTTGCCCTCGCCGCCTGCCTATAGAGGGGGTCCATGCCCCCTCATCCAACAGCTGCGAGGTGGTCAGCGGTGATTGCAGACTGGGATGAAGGGCTTGCGGGGCGAGTCGCCAGCGATGGCTAACCCATAGCCTCGTTCGTGCGCGGGATGGGGGTAGGCGCCGCCGCGCATGCCGCGCCCCCCGCACAAGGAATGGTCGGGATAGCAGGGGTTTTCGGGATTTGCGCTCCCGTGCCACGGCTCCAGGGCGAGCTTGGTGCTGATCGGTATGGAGCGAGCAGGGTGCGTGAACGGCCCAGGAGCTATGAGCCGTCGCGCCGGCCACGCCTGGCAAGGCCGCGAGCCCGGCTGTGCGGTCGCGAATCGGCCATTCCGGATCAGGCCAACGCCGCCTGCCCCTCACGCAGACGCCGGGCAGAGCTGAGCCTGCCCGGCGTCGAAAGCTGCACCACAGCGTCAGCTGCGCGTTGCGACCCTGAGTTTGTTCGGGTCGCCCTCGGGCAGAACCTCGGGTTGTTTCCAGACGACACCGTTCGGTGTCGGGATCGGCGTCATCGTCACCTGGTACTGTGGTTGCCCCTTGTAGTCCGGGTCGCCGGGGGGCGGCGTCTGGAGCTGGTAGCGCAGCAGCATCGCGAAATCCTCATGGGTGGTGTTGTGGCAATGGCTGACATAGGCGCCACCGAACTCCCCGAACCGCACCTGGAACCTCACCCTCCCGGACGGCCGCAAGCGCCAGACATCCTTGCGGACGAGCCGCTCCGTTGCGGGAATGGGCGCGCTGCCCCGGTCCATGGTGACGCCCTCCTCGAAGTGGAGGTGGATGGGATGGTCCCAGCCACCCCCGCCATTGATCAGGGTCCAATGCTCCACCTCGCCCGGCTTGGGCATCAGCAGGGAGATGCGATTGGCGTTGAGCGAATGCGCCTTCTCGCCGTTGATCTTGATCGTCCAGGGGAAGGACTTGATGTCTCCGCATTCGGGTATGCACTGCCCGTCCGCCGTAGCGCGTGAATCCCCCTCTCCCGACCTGCCGAACTCGATCACCCGCTCACGCACCGGGGCTACGATCGGGATCTGCGTGGTCAGCGTCTTGACCCCTGATTTCCAGTCGGGATCGGCGAAATTGGCACTGCGATCGGCATCGAGCGGGTTGCTGGCATTGTAGACCTTGCCGGGATTGTCGACGCTCTGGACCTGGCTCACGACCCTGAACTCAAGGATGGGGCCGACGCACGGGTCATCGTCCCGTCCCTTGAACGCCTTCTCGATCGAGACGGCGCCCTTGGGCTTTCGCCCGTCGGTCTGTTCCAGCAGGTTCATGATGTAGACGCTGTCGCCCGGCGCAAAGGCGGAGAAATCGACGACGATATCGTAGCGCTCTGCCACGCCCATCTCGTCGGTCTCGGTCAGCAGAATCGGATTGACCACCAGGTTGCCGTCATTGGCGATGAAATAGAAGGGCACCTTCGTGCCCTGCGAAAAGCGCCTGCTCTTGTTGACCGCAAGCGCAAGCTTGACGAAGCGGGCCATGGCGGCGTTGAGGATGCGGAAGCGGTAGCGTCGCGGCAGCACCTCGAAATAAGGATAATAGGCACCGTTGACGCAGAGCATGTCGCCGAGGAAACCATCGGTATCGAAGATATCGAAGCGGCACTGGCCCCTGGCATCGAAGGCGGGATTCGAGATCGCGAGATTCACGTCGAAATCGAGATTACCCCATTTCAGCTGCGAGCCGCTCGGCAGCCGCAGGTTGATGCCGTCATTGAGATCCTCGCGTCCCCTGTCGGGCCCGCTATAGATGTTGCAGAGCGCGAAGATGCCCTTGTGCACATTCTCGGCGGTGAAGAAGAAGCGGTGATCGTGGAACCAGAGGCTGCCCTGGATCTCCCGGTAGTCGCCGGCGACCGGGACATAGCCTTCGTCATCGTCGGGCCCCGAGCATTTGCGCGAATAGTCGCGATCGCCCGTCGGCCACAGGCTCGGCATGTCGCGCCGGGCCATCGCCATGCCCCAGTGATAATCATAGAAGGTTCCGGGGAAATGATAGGCGTTGCAGGCACCATCGCTTTCGGCGCCGTTATGGGCGTTGTGGAAATGGATCGAGATCTCGTTCCGTCCGAAGCCGCCGTTCTTGGTCCGGTCGACCGGGAGATCATTGTAGATCCGGCTCAGAACCGGTTCGCCATAACGTGCCTTGATTAGGATCGGACGGCCGAGGCCCGTGCGCAGGCCATCCTTGCTCCCCGCCTGTCCGGGCTGGCGCGGACCGAAGGTCCACATCGCAGTCGCGTCCTGCTCGGGCATTTCCCCGCAATAGCGGCTGCCCGTGCCAATCTGCCCGAGGGACAATAGGTAGCCCTTTTTCGGATAGAGTTCCTCCCAGCGCTGATGCGCGAAGAACTCGCCGGGCGGGCGCCCTTCCATCGGTCCAACCCAGGTGACCGGGTTGCGATAGGCCGCACCGCCGGAGTTGCTGAAATCGGTATGGTAGGAAAAGTTCTTCGCCGGCAGTTCCTGGCCTCCCCCAGCAAACTGCCAGGCCGCATCGCCATTCGACAGGCGCTGAAGCGGAACCGGCTTCTGGACGTCTGGCCGCGGCATCGGGTCATGGAATTTGACAGCGCCGAAGTTCGGGCTGCGCGGGGCACCGGTCGGCACCTGGGCATATGCGCTCTTGGCGAAGGGGCTGAGCCCATTTTTCGCGACCAACAACCCGCCGGCGGTAAAGTATCCCCACCGCAACAGGTCACGTTTGGTGATCTGCCCCACCGAAAGGGCCTTCACGATATCGAGCCGGTTCTCCAGAGCCCTCTCAGCTTCCTTCAACCGGATGCCAGTGGTCTCGCGCGAGAGATACATACCTCTTCCCCTTTTCCGGACTGAACCAAGGCGCGCCTCGACGCTAACCTTTAGTTCGGCCAGACGCGGTTCAGTAAGCGGAAAAGGTCTGACCAAGTATGCAACCAAAGTCCCTAGTCCTTGGCGCCTTATTGCGTCGCATCACATCAATTCACTGAGATACGCCTATCGATCAAAATGAACCAACCCGAACTGTCACTCAATCACAACGGTCGAGAGCGGGAATTTCGCCTCGGTAATTACCACCACAAATTACCTATAAATTACATGTAAACATACATATGTTAAAATTTATACGCAAATATACGCACATCACTGGCGAAGCAATCAAGCAATAGATTACATGCAAGCCAACATCGACCCGCCCCTACGGTACTTCTGCAATGCGCAGAGTATTCATGACCTTCGACGCTATCCCGTGACCGCCACCGACAGTGCGAGACCCATGCGGGCGGCAGGTGCGGCTGCCTAAGTTTCAGGCAGCGGACCCGGACGAATCCGCGAACGGCGCAACGCCGCCGCGCGATCACCGCCTTTGGGCTCGATGAGCCCGGGTGCACTGCACAATGAAAGCTTGGCAAGGCAGCATGAGTCATGCTGCCATGGCCGCGAACGCCACCTGTCGGCCCTTTTCCTCGCGAGGCGCCCGTGCCTGTCACCGCCATCGATCCGCGGCCAAATCCAATCGCCGGCCCCGCCGACGCCCAGCCCCTGTTCGAGGATATCCGGCTGCTCGGACAGATCCTCGGCGACACCGTCCGGCAGCAGGAGGGCGAGCAGACCTTCGAGCTGATCGAGGCGATCAGGCGACTCTCGGTCACCTTCCAGCGCAAGGCCGATGTCGAGGCCGGTCGCGATCTCGATACGCTGCTGGCGCGATTGAGTCCGAACGAGACCGTTTCGGTCATTCGCGCCTTCACCTATTTTTCGCATCTCGCCAATCTCGCCGAGGATTGCCACCAACTCCGCCGGCAAGCCGATCTCGAGGCGATTGACGCTCATCCCGATGGCAGCCTGGCGCATAGTTTCGACCTGTTCGCGCAGGCCGGGGTCAGGGCGCCGGCGATCGAACGCGCCCTCTCGCGCAGCCTGGTGTCGCCCGTGCTCACCGCGCATCCGACAGAGGTTCAGCGAAAGAGCATTCTCGACGCCGAGCGCACCATTGCCGAGCTGCTCGCCGCCCGGCCGACTCTGCGCGGCGCGCGCGCACGCGCCCGCAACGAGACGGCGCTGCGGGCTAGCATCGCCCAGCTCTGGCAGACGCGGCTGCTGCGTTACTCCAAGCTCGCCGTGCGCGACGAAATCGAGAACGTGCTGAGCTATTATCGCGCGACGTTCCTGCACGAGATCCCGCGCCTCTATGCCGAACTCGAGGACCTGCTCGGCGCCCGCGTGCCGAGCTTCTTCCGGATGGGAAGCTGGATCGGTGGCGATCGCGACGGCAATCCCAATGTCACCGCCGAAACCCTGCTGATGGCGGTTCGCCTCCAGGCCGAGACGGCGCTGCGCCACTACCTGACCGAGGTTCATGAGCTCGGTGCCGAGCTGCCGGTTTCCTACGCGCTGGTCGGCTGCACGCAGGCGCTGCGGGACCTCGCCGATCGCTCGGGCGACGACAATCCCCACCGCACCGATGAACCCTATCGCCGCGCCCTGATCGGCATCTACGCCCGGCTGGCTGCGACCCTGCGCAAGCTGACCGGCACCGAGGCGCTCCGTCATGCGGTGGCGCCGAGCGCGCCCTATTCGGCGCCCTCGGAGTTCGTGGCGGAGCTACGCATCATTGCCGATAGCCTGCGATCCCACCATGGCGGCCTGCTCCTGGGAGCGCGGCTCTCGCCCCTGCTGCGCGCGGCGGAGGTTTTCGGCTTTCATCTGGCGAGCATCGATTTGCGCCAGAGCTCGGACAAGCACGAGGCGGTCATGGCCGAGCTCCTGGCCGTGGCCCGCATCGAGCCACGCTATGGCTCGCTCGACGAGGACGCCAAGCGCACCTTGCTGCTCTCCCTGCTGGCCGATCCGCGCCCGCTGCGTGTGCGCAACGCCGCCTACACCCCGCAGACCGAGGGAGAGCTTGCGATCTTCGAGGCGGCAAAACAGGTCCGCGCCGATTTCGGCAGCGATGCCATCCGCCACTACATCATCAGCCACACCGAAACGGTCAGCGATCTGCTGGAGGTCGTGCTGCTGCAGAAGGAATGCGGCCTGATGGCGGGCACGCTTGCGCCCGGCGAGGCGACCCAGGCCCGTGTCGAGCTGATCGTGGTACCGCTGTTCGAGACCATCGGCGATCTGCGCGCGGCCGAGCCGATCATGCGCGGCTTCTACGACCAGCCCGGCATCGAGGCGCTGATCCGCAATTCCGGCGGCGAGCAGGACATCATGCTCGGCTACTCCGACAGCAACAAGGATGGCGGCTACTTCACTTCCAACTGGGAACTCTATCGCGCGTCGACGGCTCTGGTTCGCTTTTACGAGGCCAAGCCGGGGCTGACACTGCGGCTGTTCCATGGCCGCGGCGGCACTGTCGGGCGTGGTGGCGGGCCGAGCTACCAGGCCATCCTCGCCCAGCCTTCCGGCACCGTGAAGGGGCAGATCCGCCTGACCGAGCAGGGCGAAGTGATCAATGCCAAATATGCCAACCCGGAGATCGGACGGCGCAACCTGGAAACCCTGCTGGCAGCGACGCTGGAGGCCACCCTGCTGCAGCCGCGCAACGAGGCGGCGCCTGAATTCCTCGACACCGCAGCCGAACTCTCCGTGCGCAGCATGGCCGCCTATCGGGCGCTGGTCTATGGAACCGCCGGCTTCACCGACTACTTCTATTCAGCCACGCCGATCACCGAGATTGCGGAGCTGAATATCGGTTCGCGCCCGGCGTCGCGAAAGGCGACGCGCTCGATCGAGGATTTGCGCGCGATCCCCTGGGGTTTCTCATGGGGCCAGAGTCGCTTGGCCCTGCCCGGCTGGTTCGGTTTCGGCTCCGCGGTCGAGGGCTTCATCGCCGCCGCGCCGGCCGAGCGCATCGCGCTGCTGCAGCGCATGAGCGCGCAGTGGCCGTTCTTTCGCACGCTTCTGTCCAACATGGACATGGTCCTGGCCAAGGCCGATCTCGGCATCGCCCGGCGCTACTGCGATCTCGTCCCGGATCGCGAGCTTGCCCAGCGCATCTTCACCGAGATCGAGGCAGAATGGACCCGGACGGTTCAGGCGATCACGACCATTACCGGCGAAACCCAGCGCCTGGCCGATAACCCGGCCCTGGCGCTCTCCATCATCCACCGCTTCCCCTATATCGCCCCGCTCAACCATCTCCAGGTCGAGCTCCTGCGCCGCTGGCGCTCGGGCCAGATCGACGAGAAGGCCCGCCGCGGCATCCTGATCTCGATCAACGGCATCGCTGCCGGGCTGCGCAATACCGGGTGAGCAGCGCGCGTCAGTCCGACAGTGTCGGCCCCGGAAAGTGCCGGGGCGACGACGCTACGGCACCGCGGAGATTTCCGACGAGACCGAACGATCGCGCCCCTCGTTCTTGGCGCGGAAGAGCGCGAGATCGGCGGCATTGACCAGTTTCGCCGGCTCTCCGCCTTCGTGAGGCATCGTCGTTGCCATGCCCACACTGATCGTGACCCGGCCCGTGCCGTGCGCGATGTTCAGATCCCGTACGCCCTGAACCAGCCGTTCCGCCACATATCTCGCGCCTTCCTGCGGCACATCCGTCAGAATGACGACGAACTCCTCGCCGCCGAAGCGCGCCGCCAGATCGGTCGAGCGAGTGCAGCCGCCCTGGATCACGCTGGCGACCTGCTTCAGCACCTCATCGCCGGCGAGATGGCCATAGGCGTCATTGTAGCGCTTGAAGTGATCGACATCGATCATCAGGACAGACAGCGGATGCTGCGTGCGCAGGCAACGTCTCCACTCCGCCGCAAGGTACTCGTCGAAATAGCGGCGGTTACCCAGTCCGGTCAGCCCGTCGATCCGCGTCAGGCGCTCGAGCTCGAGATTGACCCGCATCAGCTCGCGCTGGCTTTCGCGCAGCGCCCGATAGGCCTCGTCGCGCTGGACATGATCGAGATAGGCGCGGGTGTGGTAGCGCACCCGCGCGATCAGCTCGAGCTTGTCGGGGAGCTTGACGAGATAGTCGTTCGCGCCCGCCTGGAAGGCCTCGCTCTTGGTCGCGGGATCTTCCTTGGTCGAGAGAACGATGACGGGAACATTGTGGATCGAGGGGTGCTTGCGATACTGCCGCACCAAGTCCAGCCCGTCGACGCCCGGCATCACGAGATCCTGCAGGATCACGGTCGGCTTCACCTGTTCGGCCACCTTGATCGCCGCCAAGGGGTCGGTGCAGTAGTGGAAATCGAGATCGGGCTGGTTGGCCAGCGCCCGCCGCACGGCTTCGCAGACCATGACCTGGTCATCGACGAGCAGGATCATGGACATGTAACTGTCCGCCGGCGGGGGCACGGAAGACATGGTGAGGGTCGGTTCGCCTGTCATCAAGACAACCTCTTCAGAACGACTGACGGCACGCCTCGACAAGGCGTGGCGCAATCGCGGCAAGTGGTAGAATTTCGGAAGCTGCATCGATCGCAGCGGCCGCCTTGGGCATTCCGTAAACGGCGCTCGTCGCCCTGTCCTGTGCCAGGGTCAAGTATTTCCTGTCGCGCAGGAGCTTCAACCCGCGGGCGCCGTCCCTGCCCATGCCGGTCAGCAACACGCCCACCAGATCTCCCTGCCACCATTGCGCAACACTCTCGAAGAACACATCGACCGATGGCCGGTAGACGTAGTCGCGCGGTTCGGACCTATAGCCGAGGTCATGGCCCGATTTGAAGACCAGGTGATCGCCACTTGCCGCGATCAGCACGGTCCCGGGTTCGGGCCTGTCGCCTTCGATGGCGGGGCGCACGGAAAGAGCGGTGTGCTGGCCCAGCCAGCTGGCGAAGCCCGGCACGAATTGGGCATCGAGATGCTGGACGAGAATGAGAGCAGCGCGAAAGCCGCGCGGCAGTCCGGCCAGGAGTGTGGCCACGGCAGCGGGCCCCCCCGCCGACGCACCGATCGCGATCAACTGCTGCGCCGACGGTGCAGCGGTGCGGGCCGGCGCCGGCGTCCGGACGACGGGCGCGACATCACGCGAGAGCCGGCCGATCATCGCGATCCTGGCAAGCAGCGCCGCCGATTGAGCCTGGCCATTGCCGTCGGCCCCCACGGAGGGAATGTCGACCGCGTCCAATGCGCCATGGCCCATGGCGTCATAGACGCCGGAGACATTGGCATCGACGCTCGCGGTCACCAGCAGAATGGGACAGGGCGTCTCTGCCATGATCCGCTGGGTGGCCGCGACGCCATCCATCTCGGGCATGTTCAGATCCATCAGGATCAGATCCGGCCTGTCGCGTCGGCACGCCTCCACCGCCTCGAGCCCGTTCACCGCGATCCAGGCGACCGCATGCTCGGTTGTCGAAACAACGATGCGCCGGAGCAGCTCGACCGCCATCGGCAGATCATTGACGAGGCCGATCCTCATGAACCTCTCTCCGTGCTGCCGCTCAGCCCCATGGTTCACCGATCAGGTCGGCAACGGCATGGATCAAAGTCTCGTCGTGGAAACTGCCCTTGGTCAAATAATAGTCCGCACCGGCGTCGAGCCCGCGGCGGCGGTCTTCTTCCCGGTCCTTGTATGACACGATCATGACCGGCAGGCTCCGAAGCCCGCTATCCTTCTTGATCAGTGTCACGAGCTCGATGCCGTCCATGCGGGGCATGTCGATATCGGTGACCACGAGATCGAACGGCTCGGATCGGACGGCGTTCCAGCCATCGATGCCGTCGACCGCGACCTCGACCTCGTAGCCGTGATGATCGAGCAGCTTGCGCTCCAGTTCGCGCACGGTGAGTGAATCGTCGACGACCAGGACGCGCTTGCGCCGCTTCTGGCCCACGCTGGCGACCACGCGCTCCAGGGTCTTGAGCTTGCCGGTCGAGGCGAGCTTTTCCATCGAGCGGATCAGATCATCGACGTCGAGGATCAGGACGGGTGAACCATCCTCCATCAGGGCCGCAGCGCTGATGTCCTTGACCTTGGCGAGCCGTGGATCGAGCGGACGGACGACGAGATCGCGCTCACCAAGGAAGCGGTCGACGACCAGCCCATAGGCCCCGCCCCCCTCCCCGATCACGACGACAGCGAGATCGACCGAACCCGATTGCGGTTCGTCACGCCCCAGGACCTCATGCGCCGTGACCAGTCCGACCTGCCGCTCCTCGAAGCGGAAATGCGGCCTGCCCTCGAGGATCTCGATCCGCTCCCGCGGCAGCATCAGCGTCCGCGTGATCCCGGCCAGCGGAAACGCATAGGGTTCGCCATCGATCTCGACGAGCAGGGCGCGGATCACCGAGAGCGTCAGCGGCAACTGGAGCTGGAAACGCGTCCCGGCGCCGAGCTCCGACGAGACGGTCACCTGCCCCCGGACCTGGCGTGCCATCGCCTGCACGGCATCGAGGCCAACGCCGCGTCCGGAAATGTCACTGACGCTACCCTTCATCGAAAAGCCAGGCAGGAACAGGAACTCCAGGAGTTCGGCCTCGCTCAGGCTCTGCGCCGTCTCGGCCGTCGTCAGCCCGCGCCTGCTGGTCGCAAGGCGCAGCGCGTCGAGATCGATCCCGCGGCCATCGTCGACAACGATGATCTGCAACAGCCCGGCATTGTGCCGGGCCTCGAGCTTGATCAGGCCTTCTTCCGCCTTTCCTGCGGCCCGCCGCTCCTCGGGAGGTTCGAGCCCGTGATCGACGGCGTTGCGCAGGAGGTGCCCGAGCGGGGCATCGAGTTCCTCGAGGATGTCGCGGTCGATGCTCGTCGAGCCGCCGACGATCTCGAGGCGGACCTTCTTGCCCAGGGTTCGCCCGATATCGCGGACGGTCCGCGAAAAATGCCGGACGCCATCGTCGAAGGGGCGCATCCGGCTGGCGAGCGTCTCGTCATAGAGCCGATTGGCGAGATCGGTGGCGCGCCGGTCGACGGCATCGAGCTCGTCGAGGCGCTGCGCCAGAATAGCCTGGCTTTCCCCGAGCTTGAGCTGAGCCTCGGCGAGCGCCTGCAGGGCCCTGACATCCGTCGTCACCGCCGGCATCGCGGCGCGCAGCGCGTCAAAGCTCTTGGCAAGATCGGTCTGGACGCGCCTGAGGCGCAAGAGCCCATCGTTGAACGGTCTGAGGCGCCGGGCCGACATCAGGGACTCGCCCGCGAGCCCGAGCAGCCGGTTCAGGCTTTCTGCCGTGACGCGCACCATGCGGTCCGACCCCGGGCTTCCCGGCGTCTGGGATAGCGCCGGCGCGGATCCGGCAGCCGGCTCCTGGGCTCGAGCGGGCGGAGCTTCGCTGGAATGATCTCTCTCCGGAGCCGCCGCAGGGAGCTCGTCATTCACGTCCGGCCCCGAAGCCGAGGAGCCAGGCTGCTGAAGCGCCTGCGCGAAGCCTGCGATTCTGCGCTGGATCTCCTCTTCGCCAGGTCCCGGCTCAGTGGCGATCGCGGCCAGCAGATCGACGCCCTTCAGAAGCGCATCGATATGGGCGTGATTGAGCCTGACCTGCCCGCGCTGGGCAGCAACGAAGCACTCCTCCATCTCATGCGCCACCTGCACCGCAGGCGTCAGATCGATGATCCGGGCCGCGCCCTTGAGCGAATGGGCGGCGCGCATGCAGGCTTCGAGATGAACGGCCGCGACAGGATCGCGCTCAAGCGCCAGCAGGCCCGCGGTCAGCGCCTGCGACTGCGAGTCGAGTTCGGCACGAAACAGGTCCAGCATCGAGAGCTGGCTGAAATCCTCGCCGCTCATGCGATACTCCGGTCGATCATGGCGAGCAGCGGCGCCTCATCGAGGCAGCCGACCGTGCGCCCGTGCCAGGACAGCATGGCCAGGATGACGGTCGAGGCCGATTTGCCGATCGTTGCCGGCACCGCGATCAGGTCGCGCTCCCCATAGGAATGCATACCGTGCACCTCGTCGACCTCGAAGGCGACGCGCCTCTCATCCCTGCCAATCACGATCAGACGGCGAAACACGGCGATCTTGCCACCGCCTGAACTCTGCCCGCCCGTGTTGATGCCGAGGAGCTCCGGCAGCGACATGCAGATCAGCAGTTCGCCCCGGACATTGACGATCCCCAGCACTGCGCCGGTCCGGCGATGGGGCAGCGAATGGATGCGGCGCGGTTCCGCGATCTCGTGACAGGTCGTCGTCGGGAGACCGAGCCATTCCTCTCCCAGACGAAAGAGAACGACGCTGCGAGCCCCACCCTCGGCCTCGGGGCGTTCTGCAGCTCTCGCGAAATGCTGTGCCCATTCCTCGGAATAGCCCGCAGGCAAGGGGCGATCGAGCAGACTGCGTGCGATCTCCGCATGGGTCGGGCAGTTCCGACAATGCAGATGCTCCCGCAATTCCGGACAGGACCTGTCCCCGCTGACACCGATCTGGCGCCAGCACTCATTGATGCCCTGTCCCTGCTCCGTCGCTTGCATGCCAGCCGTGACGGACATCAGACGTCACTCCTCTTCGCAATCCGGTCGAGCCGGTCGGTCAGCGCCTTGGCTCCGGCCTTGTCGCCTTGCCGCTGCAGCAGGAGCTTGAGCTGGACGAGCGCCTGACGATGGTCGGGCGCAAGATACAGTGCCTTCCGGTAATTCTGGATCGCGTCCGACGGCGCATCATCCGCATCATGGGCGAGGCCAAGCAGGTAGAAGACCTCCGGTGACGGCCCGAATTCCTCGAGATGGCTCGCAGCGGCGCGCTTGACCTCACCGAGGCGGCCGGCATTGGCGGCGTGCTCGATGGTGGCAAGGCTCTTGGCTGCCGGGTCGGGCGCCGGCGAAGCTGCCTCTCCTGGCGCGGTCTTCTGCGCGAAGGGGCGCACGCGCGGAGGCGGCGCGATACGCCGTGGCGCTTGTGCGGGCAGTGGCGTCGGACGCGACCTCCGTACGGGAGCCGCTGCCGGCTCTTGCTGCACAGCGCTTGCCTTGATGAAGGCGAAGGCCCTGGGGAAGCGCACCGAAGCGAAGCCATGCAAGGTCGGCAATCCGGATTCGGCCGGCCCCACCAGCAACAGGCCCTTGTCCGCGAGCATCTGCCTGAGCCGGTCCAGTGCCAGCCCCTGCGTCTCGCGATCGAAATAGATCAGCAGGTTGCGGCAGAAGATGACGTCGTAAGGTTCAGGCCTCGGCTGCGGGACCGGCCCGAAAAGGTTGCCGAGCGTGAAGCAAACCTGCCGGCGGACGCGCTCATGCGGGCGGAAGCCGCCTTCGACCGCATCGAAATGCCGGTCGCGATAGCCGAGTTCCTCGCCACGGAAGGAGTTGCGCCCGTAGACGGCACGTTCGGCATAGACGAGATTGCGCGTGCTCACATCGACGGCGTCGATGCTGAATTCCCTTGCCTCGAAGCCCGCGTCGAACAACGCCATCGCCATGGAATAGGGCTCCTCGCCCGTCGAGCATGGCAGGCTCAGAAGTCTGAGCGGCGCGCCCGAACCCCGGCTTTCGCGAGCCTGGCGCGTCATCGCCGCGAAGGCCTCGCGATCCCGGAAGAACCAGGTCTCCGGCACGACGACCGCATCGATCAGCTCCTGACGCTCGGTGCGGTTCTCGCTGAGATAACTCCAATAGGTGTGGAGGTCCGGCATCTCGCAAGCGGTCATCCGTCGCTTGAGCGCATGACGAATTACCGAGGCGCCGACCGTCTCGCTGCTGAGCCCGATCATCTCCCTGAGAAGCTGTTCGAACGCCCCTGTGCCCATGGCCCTGTCCATCAGGAATGCGTCGCGGGCTGCTGGAACAAGATCTCACGGATCGCCGGGGATAGCAGGGCTTCCGCCCGGATCCTCTGGATCAGCCCCCTGTCGTCGGAAGCGACCGGGCCGAGATAGGGAGGCATTCCAGCCTCGACACCCGTAGCCACGAAATCCGCCGGATCGCGCTCGACGGTCTCGATCGCCCGCTCGGCGACGAGACCAAGCAAGGCGTGCTCGCCTGCACCGACCGGATAGCGCACGAGGATGATCCGCGTGCTCAGCAGGGGCGCAGCAGCGCGCCCGAGCGCGAGCAGGCTGAGATCGATCAAGGGCACTGGTGCGCCCCGGTAGTTGATGGCTCCGACGACGCCGACCGGCGCAGCCGGCAGGGCTTTCACGGTGAGCAGGGGCAAGACCATTTCGACCTGCCCGGCATCGAGCAGATAGCGGTCCTGACCCAGGCGGAACATCAGAAACAGCATCGGACGGGGCTCGGCTCGCCTGCTCCTGCGACAGCATCAGACCGGATATCAAATCCAGTCTGATGCTGTCGCACTTTGTCTTTGCATCCGCTTTTACGAAAACCGGTATCCACTTTTCGGGCCGATGCTCTACGCGCGAAGTTTGAAACGCGAGATGCTGCTGCGCAGCCCGCTCGAGACCTGGTTCAGTTCGTCGATCGCGAGCGTGGATTGCTGCAGCGACTCGACCGTCTGCTGGGCGGCTTCGCTGAGCTGCGACAGGGCTTCGCTGATCTGGCCGGCACCGGTTGCCTGCGCCTGCATGCCCTCGTTTGCCACCTCGAAGCGCGGCACCAGCCCCTGCACCTGTTCGATGATCTCCGACAGCTGCCCGCCGACCTGCTGCACCTCCTGCATGCCGCGGCGCACCTCCTCGGAGAACTTGTCCATGCCCATCACGCCGGCTGCGACGGCCGACTGGATGTCCTTGACCATTTGCTCGATGTCGTAGGTCGACACCGCTGTCTGGTCGGCGAGGCGGCGGATCTCCGTCGCCACGACCGCAAACCCCCGGCCGTACTGACCGGCCTTTTCCGCCTCGATCGCGGCATTCAGCGAAAGCAGGTTGGTCTGGTCGGCGACCTTGGTGATGGTGGTGACGACCTGATTGATGTTGCCCGCCTTCTCGCTGAGGATCGCGAGCTTGGCATTGATCGCGCCGGCCGCCTCCATGACGTGGCGCATCGTCGTTTCCATGCGCGACAACCCGGCCTGCCCGCCTCCGGCAAGCACCGCAGTCTGCTCGGCGACCACAGAGACCTCGTCCATGGTGCGCACGAGCTCGTTCGAGGTCGCGGAGATTTCCTTGGCGGTCGCGCCGATTTCCGTCGTCGTCGCGGCGATCTCGCTGGCCGTCGCCTGCTGCTCCTTCGAGGTCGCAGCGACTTCGGTGATCGAGGTGTTGACCTGGATGCTGGATTTCTGAACCTGGCCGATCAGGCCGGCGAGATCGTCGGCCATGGCGTTGACGCCGTCGGCCAGCGTGCTGAACTCATCGCGACGCTGGAGCTCGAGCCGCGCGCTGAAATCTCCGCGGCGCATGAGATCGACGATGCCGAGCAGCTTTCCGAGCGGCACGGTGATGGCGCGAAACAGCAGGTAGCCGCACAGCGCCGCGAGCGCGAGCGCGACCAGGAAACTGACGGCCAGGCCCAACTCCGCCGTACGCACGATCGAGACGATGCGCTGGGTCGATTCATCGGCCTCCGACTTGTTGTACTCGACCATCGCCTGCAGGCTTGTCCGCAGCTTGGCAGCAATCGGCTCGAACTCGCTCCGGACTGCGCCGCGCTGGTCAAGAGCCTGACCGCCGGCCGCAGCCTGTTTGCCTGCGGCCACGATCGCGTCTTCGGCCGGAAGGACCTGGTCGAAAAGCTGTTTGACCAGGGCATAGTTCTGGCGATCCTGCTCGGAGTCGAGCGTGCCTTCATAGGACTTCAGCAGGCCGCGCAGCTGATCGCGATTGGCGAGCATGGCGTCGGCAATCCTGGCCTTGTCCGCGGCCACGTCCTCGAGCACGAATTCGCGCAGGAGGCTGCTGGCCTCCGTCCATGTCGTCATCAGCCGGGTGCTGAAATAGAGAGCCGGCACCGTGTTGGTTTCGACCCTGGCCGCTTCGCGCTCTGTCTGAACGAACCAGAGATAGGAGATGGCGGCCATCGCCGACATCACCGCCAGGACCGCAGCAAAACTCACGAGAATGCGGCGGCGTATCGTCAGGCTCTTCATCAGGTTCGTTCCATCGTCCAGACACGCATCGAGGAGCAGCGTCGGTTCGACCGGCCGCCGCTCTCTGGCGAGGAGGCCGAATCAACTGTCGTGACAGGCTACCCTGAAGGTGCTTGCTCTCCGGTGAACTGCAGACGCTGCCTGAAGAGCTCTTAAGAAAGCGCTAGATCGATGGCCCAAAGGCGAGTCGAAGACGGCGCCGATGACGGTTGGCGCCGCGCTTGGCTGGCGAGCCTGCCCGCCGCTTCCGTCCGATGCCGTATCGTCACCGGACCCGGAGCCGAAGCAACGCCTGAGAGGTTGCCTGCCTTCGACGAGCCGTCATCGGTTTGCCCTAGCGGCACATACCGATCTCGGTGTGGTGACGAACCATAGGCCGACCGCGCCGACTTACTGTATCGCACTGCGGGTGTTACAGTATCAAAGTTCTAGGCAGAAGCGTTTGGAACGACTGTCAGGACCTATCGAGCATCCCCTTTGCGATGAGGTCACTGGATGACGGCGTCTGCGAGAGTTCTTCGAGGGGCGATGTCGCCCTTCGGCCAGCTGTCAGGTCATCGGGCCGAAGCCAAAGGGCAACAGGCGCGCTCTCATCCCGGTCTGCGCGACGCCGATCACGCCTGGCCCCGCCGGGGCAGCGATCAAGATCGGGGATGTCACGCTCGATCGGCATCACACGGTCACTGACGAGATCGGCGAAACCTAGACCCGCTGCGCCATAGAGCGGCCCGGGAAGTGTTCACCACGGCTGGCAGGGAGGCGTCGATGTGGCGGATTGCATATGTGGCGGCTGTCGCCTGCGCCGTTGCCGGGCCGGCCCTCGCACAGACAGGCGAGCCTGCCGCCGTTCAGGTCGGCACCATCAACGCAGAACGCAAACCGATTTCCAAGTCTCTCGGTTTCGTCGGCCGCGTCTCGGGAATCGACAAGGTCGACATCAGGGCCCGGGTCACCGGCTATCTTGAGGAGGTGCTCTTCAAGGAAGGCGACATGGTCAAGGCCGGCGCCCCGCTCTACCGGGTCGAGCGCGACCTCTTCCAGGCAGCGGTCGAGAAGGCGGAGGGCGCGCTCGAGATCAGCAAGTCGGCCGACGCCCTGGCCGCGATCCAGCTCGAACGTGCCCAGGACCTGCTGGCCAAGGCCGCCGGCACCGTCGTGGCGCGCGATCAGGCCGTTGCCCAGAAACAGCAGACCGCCGGCGCGATCATGACCAACCAGGCCGATCTCGCCACGGCGAAAGTCAATCTCGGCTACACCTCCATCACGGCGCCGATTTCCGGCAAGATAGGCCTGACCAATGTCACGAAGGGCAATGTGGTCGGCCCCGACAGCGGCGTGCTGACGACGATCATCAGCCAGGATCCGATGTATGTGACCTTCCCGGTCAGCCAGCGCGAATTCCTCAAGAGCGCCGAAACGGGCAAGCATGTTGATCCCAAGGCGGTCAAGGTGCAGCTCCGCTTCTCCGACGGCACTCTCTACGACCAGCTCGGGCAGATCGATTTTGTCAACAACTCGGTCGATCGTGGCACCGACACCGTGCTCGTCCGGGCGAGGATGCCCAATCCGACCGGCGCTCTGACCGACGGGCAGCTGGTGCGCGTCGCCCTGGAGGTCGGCGATCCGCAGCAGATGATCGTGGTGCCGCAGGCAGCCCTGATCGCCGACCAGGCCGGCGTCTATGTCTTTGCGGTCGTGGACGGCAAGGCCGTCGTCAAGCGGCTGAAGCTCGGCGGCGAGGACGGCCCCAATGCCGTCGTGTCCGAAGGCCTGGCCGGCGGCGAGCAGATCATCGTCGAGGGTCTGCAGGCCGTCAGGCCAGGGGCACCCGTCCGGGCACGCCCGGTGCCGGCGATGATCAAGGGAAGCTGAAGCCCATGATCTCCGCGATCTTCGTTGATCGGCCCCGCCTCGCCATCGTCATCGCCATCGTCACCACGATCGCCGGCCTGCTCTCGCTGCTGGCGATTCCGGTCGCGCAATACCCCGACATCGTGCCGCCGCAGGTCTCGGTGACGACGGTCTATCCCGGCGCATCGTCCCAGGTCGTCGACGCGACGGTCGCGCAGCCGATCGAGGCCCAGGTCGTGGGCGTCGACAAGATGATGTACATGAAGAGCGTCAGCGGCAACGACGGCAGCTACACGCTGCTCGCCTCGTTCGAGCTCGGCACCGATCCCGATATCAACGCGGTCAACGTCAACAACCGCGTTCAGATCGCCCTGTCGAAGCTGCCGCAGGATGTCCAGCGCCAGGGCGTCACGGTCAAGAAGAAGTCCTCGGCCCTTCTCGGCGTGCTCGCCGTCTATTCGCCGAAGCGCACCTATGATCCGCTCTTCCTGTCAAATTATGTCACCATCAACATGCTCGACCGGATCAAGAGCACGCAGGGCGTCGGCGATGCAGCGCTGTGGGGCGCGCAGGATTATGCGATGCGCGCCTGGATCAAGCTCGACGAACTGACCGGACTCAACCTGACGACCGGCGACCTCATCGCCGCCATCCAGTCGCAGAACGTGCAGGCCGCCGTCGGCCGGATCGGCGGACGGCCGATCTCCGACGACCAGCAGCTTCAGCTCAGCATCCAGACCAAGGGACGGCTGGCCACCACCGAGGAATTCTCCAACATCATCCTGCGCACGAACCCGGATGGTTCGGTGCTGCGGCTCGGCGACGTCGCGCGACTGGAGCTCGGGGCCAATAATCTCGACCGCGACACCCGCCTCGGCGGCAGCCCGGCAGCCGTGATCGCGCTCTACCAGGCGCCCGGCGCCAACGCGATCACCACGCTCGATGCCGTCCGCGCCCAGATCAGGGAGCTCGCCAAGAGCTTTCCCGAAGACCTGGAATGGAAGGTGACCTACGATCCGACGGCCTTCATCACCGCAACCATCGACGAGGTCAAGAAGACGCTCGTCGAGGCCTTCGTGCTCGTCGTCATCGTCGTCTATCTGTTCCTGGGCAGTTTCCGCGCGACGCTCATCCCGACGCTCGCGGTGCCCGTCAGCCTGATCGGCGCGTTCATCGTCCTCAACGCCATCGGCTACTCCGCGAACTCGGTTTCGCTGCTGGCCGTCGTGCTCGCCATCGGCATCGTCGTCGATGACGCGATCGTCGTGGTCGAGAATGTCGAACGCGTGATGGAGGAGCGGCCGGAGCTCACGCCGGGCGAGGCCACGAAGGTCGCCATGCGGGAAATCACCGCGCCGATCATCGCGATCACGCTCGTCCTGCTCTCCGTCTTCGTTCCCGTCGCCTTCATTCCCGGCATTGCCGGCGAACTGTTTCGCCAGTTCGCGGTGACGGTCGTCGTCGCCATGGTGCTGTCGGCGATCAACGCGCTCACGCTCTCGCCGGCGCTGTGCGGCGTCCTGCTCAAGCGCCATCACGGCCCAAGGCGCGGCCTGATGGGCTATGTGATGCGCAGCATCGACCGGGTCCGCGACGGCTATGGCGCGGTGGTCGCGCGCATCGTCCGCTTCTCCGTGATGGGCCTCGTCCTCGTCGCCATCGCGGCGGTGGGCATTGGCGGCCTCTCGAAATTCACCCCCACCGGCTTCCTGCCCGAGGATGACCAGGGCGCCTTCTTCGTCGTGGTCCAGTTGCCGGACGGCGCTGCGGTCGGGCGCACCTCGGCCGTGGTCCAGCAAGCCGAGGAGATCCTCAAGGGCGAGGCTACGGTCGCCGACTACACCTCCGTCGTCGGCCTCAACTTCATCGACAATTACTCGCAGGCGAACTCCGCCTTCATGGTCGTGACCCTCAAGCCGTTCAGCGAGCGACAGGGGGCCGATCTCGGCGTGCCCGCCATCATGCGCCGGCTGGCGCCGAAATTCGCGCAGGTCCAGGGCGGCACCGTGGTGCCGCTCGCGCCCCCGCCAATCATCGGCCTGGGAACCGGCGGCGGCTTCACCTATGTGCTGGAGGATCTGCGCGGCGGCGACCCCAAAACCCTGGCACAGGTGGTCCGTGGCCTGACCATTGCCGCCAACCAGGACCCGCGACTATCGCGGGTGTTCAGCACCTTCTCGGCGACGACACCCTCGATCTATCTCGATATCGACCGCAACAAGGTCCAGATTCTCGGCGTCAAGCTCCAGGACGTGTTCCAGGCGCTGCAGGCCTCGCTCGGCGGCTATTATGCCAACGACATGAACCTGTTCGGCCGGACCTGGCAGGTGCAGCTCCAGGCCGAGGCGGTCGATCGCGCCTCGATCGACGACATCTACCGGATCAATGTCCGCAGCGCGGACGGCAAGATGGTGCCGCTGCGCAGCCTCCTGGAGATCCACGTCGTCGTCGGTCCTCCCGCGCTGATCCGCTACAACAACCTGCGGGCCGTCACGATCCAGGGCGGCCCGGCGCCCGGCGTTTCCTCGGGAGAGGCGCTCAACGCCATGCAGGAGGTCGCGACGCGCGTGCTGCCCGCAGGCTATGCCGGGGAATGGACCGATACCGCCTTTCAGGAGAAGCGGGCCGAGGGCAAGACGCCTATCATCCTCGCCTTTGCCGTGCTCTTCGCCTTCCTCTTCCTCGTCGCGCTCTATGAGAGCTGGACGATTCCGGTGCCCGTGCTGCTTTCGGTCTCGATCGGCATTCTCGGCTCCTTCGCCTTCATGGTGCTCGGGCACCTGACACTCGATGTCTATGCCCAGATCGGCATGATCGTGCTGATCGGCCTTGCCGCGAAGAACGGCATCCTGATCGTCGAGTTCGCCAAGGAGCAGCGCGAGAGCGGGGTTCCCCTGCTCGAGGCCGCGGCAGAAGGCGCCCGGCTGCGCTTCCGGCCGGTGATGATGACCTCGTTTGCCTTCATCCTCGGGCTGCTGCCGCTCGTCATCGCCACCGGCGCCTCGCAGCTCGCCCGGCGCAATGTCGGCACGCCGGTCTTCGGCGGCATGATCTTCGCCTCGCTGCTCGGAATCTTCGTGATCCCGCCGCTCTACGTCTTCTTCCAGTCGATGCGGGAACGCCTGCGCCCCTCGACGCGGCCGAAGCCTATGGCGGAGGCTGTGCCGCAGGGCGGCGAGGCGGCGGCCAAGCCACATAGTCCTGCCGAGTAGGATCTGCGGCGAGGGAGAATGGCTCGGGTGATCGCGGAGGTGCCCTCGCCGGCAGGCGACGGTCCGGGAGAGTACGCGATTACGATGCGTATCATCCATGCCTAGCCCGCCACGCCACGCCGTGCATCGCCATTGCCTGGGTCATGCACGCTGCGATCTCCGCGCGTGCCCGGAATAGTGCCCCGCTGGCATAAACCCAAACGAGGCATGTGACCCACCTTGACCCAAGCGGATGTGGAACGCACAAATCCGAGGTCGGCAGTCGCGGAGCCCCTTCGATGATCGTCACCGAGGAAATGTTGGCCCCTTATCGGGAGGGGAGCCGTCCTTTACCGTGGCCGTCGGAATGCCTGCCTACGAACATCTATTCCGAAAGCAGTTGTTTATTTGGGTCGATTTGGCGACCAAACGCCGCCCAACGCGGCACTGGAGAAGGGCTTCAGGTAGTTCCCGTGCTCGCATTTACAAAAGCTGTTCCGGTTCTCAGCCCGAACTATGAGTGGATAGCGCTCCATCACCAAGCAGGCGGCCATTATCATGATCATCTATGCATTATAGCAACTGTATTAAATCCGAAGAACGACATTCGTTCTGGGCTCAATAAAATCGCTGAAGAGCACTATGCTGCTGAAAATGGCTGGATGATCCGCGATGAACTTCCGGCGTCGCGCATAGTGCGATATGTGAACGGTCTCAGCGCACTCGATCTCGATTGCGAAAGCTCATGGCGGCATCTGACAGAGAGCGTTTACCCGATCGACGCCACGCAGGAAAATTTGGACCGGATTGCCGAGAACGCACCAAATTTGGACGATCTGTTCGATCGGGCTGGCTTCACTCAGGCGTTGTATTTCAACGACCCCGTCATCCTTCTGTTGACCGAGAACAGCCACTGAAGCTGCGGCCGTTACCAACGGCACCGTCCGCTCAGGGCAAAGCGATCAAGCCAAGCCTCCAAGAGGCAGTGGGAACAACACTCTTTAAGGACGATCAGAGGCTTAGGGGGTAATGGCGGAGACGGAGGGATTCGAACCCTCGATACCCTTGTGGGGTATGCTCATTTAGCAAACGAGTGCCTTCAGCCTCTCGGCCACGTCTCCGTTACCGGCTCTATGCCCGATTGCCCGGCGCTTTGACAAGCCATCAGTGTGAAAGATTATCAGCCATCTTCGTCGGGCGGAGGATATCGCCGATGCACGCTGCCCTGAAAGTGATCGTCTTGCCCTGGCACAAAGGAAGCCGCCTGCGCTGTCTCGGCGTCGGGTTCGTCGTCCTGGTTGCCGCCGCGATGCCGCACCCGGCAGCAGCCCAGGCGCTGTTCGTGGCTTGCGACAATGGTTTGCGCTGTGTGCAGGCGCCCTGCCCCTCGAAGGATGTCGTTCTCGTCCCGTCGGGCCGGCGCTATGCGAAGACCGATCCGGACCTGTCTGCTCTGCCGCCAGCGGATGCGGCGCGGCGTGATCTCGCCAATGGCCTCTATTCCGGGCGTCTCGTCCTTTCCGGCACGGTGGAGAACGGACCGCCGGTGCGAATCACGGCGACGAAGATCCTTCGCCGCGCGACTGCGCATGAGGCGGCCCTCTGCCGGCGCCGCTGAAGCATCGGCCCGAATAGTGGATTGCGGTTTTCGGGAAAGCCGATGCATCTAAGGACACGTCGTCAGCGCGTCGGCTTCACTGCCCAGCCAATCACGGCGATCTCGTCGGTCCAGATGCCGCCTGAATAGCCCGCGGGCACACGGGACAAGTCGTCGGGCGTATCCAGGCCCGTCGAAAAACCGCCGCCCTGATAGGGGCCGAGCGCGAAGACCTGGGTGCCGGCGCTGTCGAAACGGTTGAGGAAGCGGTTTGGCCAGCCCCAGAGCCATGGCGCGATGTTGATCGGCACGAGGACGATCGTTCGCCGGCAGATCTCGGGCATCACGCCGGTCCAGCCATAGGCGACATAGCGTGTCAGGCAGCCGATCTGCGTACTCCTGGACATGGCCGGGATATCCGGTCGGAGGCGCCGCAGCGTCTCGACCGGCTCGTCGCCGCCATAGACGACCAGGCGCGCACGGGCCTCAGACGGCAATGCCCCCAGGACCGCAGCGAGCTTCTCGCCCTCGCTCCTATCCCGGCTCTTCACATTGATCGCGAAGCGGCGCTCGGGAAAGGCTGCAAATACCTCGTCGAGCGTCGGCATCATGCCGATGCCCTTGCCGCGCAGCGGGTGGGTCCTGCCACCATCGGCGGTGTAGCCATAGCCGACATCGAGCGCCTTCAGCTGCGCCATCGCGTGCTCCCGCGTGACACCCTCCCCGTTCGTCCGGCATTCCAGGGTCCAGTCGTGGAAGACCGCGAACTGGCCGTCGGTGGTCGGGTGCACGTCGAGCTCGACGATGTCGGCACCGGCCTCAAAAGCTGCCCGCATGGATGGCAGCGTGTTCTCAATGAAATCATGGCGCGGCGGCAGCATGCGCGCGGCGCTGCAGGCATCGGAGCGAAGGTCGGTCTTGTCGTAGAGCTGGGTGATGCCGCGATGGGCGAGCAAGGTCGGCCTGCCCTGCGGCCGGGAGGCCAGGAGACTGCTGTTGCTGATCAGGATGAAGAGCGTGAGGAGAAAGAGCGCGGCGAGCGCTAGGCGTGGGAGACGGCGCATCACTTCATCCTTTGAACTGCGGGCGCGAGCGCCTATCAATGTTCCCGAGAACGGGAGCATGAGAGCGATTGCTCCCAATCATGGGAACATTATGATCGCACCAGCATGATCGTCATCGGAGCCTCGGCCCTGGCCGAGTATGGCGAGGCTCACGCACAGGCTGGCTCTGCTCTGCGCGCCCTGAATGCGCTGCTGCGGCAGGCGAGCTGGCGGGCGCGCGACGAGCTTGCGCGCGATTGCGGCGCCGTTGCCCGCTTCGTGAGCGCGGACGCGGTTGCGCTTGCCTTGCCGCATGTCGGCTGCAGCGTGGCCTTCAGGGTCAATTTCGAGCTGGGCGTGATCCGCATCACCGCGGTCACCGCCCTCAACGAGGAGGACGCAAGGTGAGGGAGCGCGAAACCCTTCCTGTCAGGCCGATCAGGAGCGAAGCGGATCATCACGCGGCGCTGGCCGAGATCGACCGGCTGTTTGCCGCGGAGCCCGGCTCCGATTCTGCCGACCGGCTCGAGGTTCTGTGCCTGCTGGTCGCCGATTACGAGCGCAAGACCCATCCGATCGCGTCGCCGGATCCCATCGCCTATCTGACGCTCGCGATGCGGGCGCAGGGGCGGACGCAAGCCGAGCTCGCCGAGCTCCTCGGCTCGCGCTCGCGCGCCTCGGAAGTCCTGAACCGGCGGCGGCATCTCTCGGCCGAGATGATCGCCAAGCTCTGCGAAGCCTGGGGCGTGGCGCGCGAGCCGCTCTCGGTGCCCTATGCGGTGGCGGGCAGCATCAAGCGCACCGCGCTGCGCGGCGCAGCCCTGCTCGGCCTCCTCGCGGGCCTGAGCGCATCGGCGATCGGCGGCCTGTTCTGGGCTCATGGCAGGGACCTGCCGAGCACGGCCGAGATCGCAGGCTATGTACCGCCCGATCTCGAGCGCTACGGCCGGGACGGCGGCCTGACGGCGTATCGCCGGCCGGTGCCGCTCGCGATCATCCCGCCCCATGTGCTGAAGGCCTTCCTCGCGGCGGAGGACCAGGACTACTACCGCCATGGCGGCTACAGCCTGCCGGCCATCCTGCGGGCCTCAGCCCAGAACCTCGCAAGTCTCGGCGAGAGCCGGACGCCGGCAGGCGCCGCAACCATCACCCAGCAACTCGCCAAGAACCTGCTGCTGCCGGGCCAGCCGCCCTCGCTCGCCCGCAAGGTGAAGGAGATCGTCCTGGCGAGCCGGATCGAGGACGCTCTGAGCAAGGACCGGATCCTCGAGCTCTACTTGAACCAGATCTATTTCGGCGGCTACGCCTATGGCATCGCGGCGGCCTCGGCCCAGTATTTCGGCAAGAGCCCGGCCGATCTCAGCGTCGCGGAAGCCGCCTATCTGGCCGCCCTGCCCAAGGCGCCGAACACCTACCGGCTCGACATCGCCGACAACCGCGGTCGCGCCAAGGAGCGGCGCGACTGGGTGCTTGGACGCATGGCGGATGACGGGCTGATCACGGCGTCTGCCGCTCAGTTCGCCCAGGCCGAGCCACTGACCGGGCCGTGAAATCGGCTGACCTCAACAAGCAACGGCGCTCCTCCGCCCTGGCACCAAGGCGGCCCAGCGCGAGGATCAGGCCGGCTTAGTGGGAGATCGGCACCGTCGCCAGGAACTGCTCGACCGCCAGGGGCACGATATCGACATCCGGCTGCGCACTCGACAGCCCGGCAACGATATGGCCCAGCCACAGCCTCATGCTCTCGCTGCTGGCGGCCTGGAAACAGAGTGACGGCTCGATATGAGCCCAGGCGATCTCAAAGGCCTCGCGCGCTGTTGCGAGTTCGAGGAGTTCGGGAAGGGAGCTGAACGGCATCGGGCACCTCCGGCACCCGCGAAACTCAGCATCGAACCCGACCCGCGGCAAGATGACGAATTCCGACCCAGGGCCTCCGCCTGCCGCAGCGTTCAGTCGGGGCGCTCGGCATCCGGGATGAAGGTCGCGCCGATCGAGTGCTGGCTGCGCCAGGCAATCCGCACGCAGCTGTTGATGTGCAGGGCCGGAGCGATCAGCCTGAAGACGTCTGGCGCCTCGAACCCCATCGGCACGCGCAGCTTGACGCCGGACACCGAGACATCGCGGATAATGCAGGGAATCTCATTGTTCTGGCCGGGAAGACGGATTCGCGCTTCCTGCACAACCTTCTTGCGGTGGTGGCGGCGCTCTTCAGTCTGACCCGGCAATTCGCAAATCCCCGCCACGATCGATCGGTTCAAGTCTATCTGGAACCTGCGCCCGGCACGTTAACCGATGACGTACAGCCCGCGAAGAGTCCGGGCAAGCTTGCCGGACCATCCGGGCCGCCAACCCACAATGAGTTGATCGACTTCCACATGACAGGCCAGCATGGATGGGCGGCGACGCGAAGCCACCGGAGCGCCATGGCTCGATGGGCGTGAGCGATTGCCGTGGAGGAGAAGAGATCATGCGCCATTCTCTCAAGCTGAAATCGCTTCTCATGCTCTTCGCCCTCCTAGCGAGCGTCGTGGCGCCCCTGCCCAGCCTGGGCACGGCCGAAGCGCAGGTCCGCTCCTCCAGCTCGCCGCAGATATCGGGGCAGACTGTCCGCAGGGGCCACCATTCCAGCGCCCAACGGCCCGGCAACGGGGCGCATGTCAGCCGGCCGCAGCACCGTCCGTATAAGCGCCCGTCGCATGTCCATCGGCCGAGCCCGCAGGTCCGGCATCATCGCCCGGGGCCTGTGACCGTCGTTCACCCGCGGCGTCACTGGCATCGCGGCGGAGCGGTTGCAGCGGGGGCGGCGCTCGGCTTCATCGCCGGGGCAGCGGCTGTCTCGCTCGCCGGCCCGGCGCCGCGCGCGGGCTATTGCTGGTACTACACCACGCCCCAGCGCATGACCGGCTTCTGGGACTGGTGCCCCCGCTGAGCGGGTGCCTCGCTCCAGCCGAATGCCCAAGGTTACGCGCCGGAAGAGCTCGGGACCATCACCTCGGAAGCGGTGAGCGATGCCGGTGGTCACCCCTTTTCGGCGGCGCGCGCCTGGAACAGCCGCACGAAGGCATCGAGCTCCGCCCGCTCCAGATCGGAGATCGCCCAATAGGTGAAGGCGCGATCCTCCCAGGTCACCAGTGAAAACCCCCGTGCCGAGCTGCCGCTGGGCCCGGCGGGCGGCTGGGACGAGACAGCGCGCGGCAAGGCGACGACCGAGATCAGATGCTCATTGTGGCGGTAGACGAGGGTCGGCGCGACGTGATTGCCGATGACATCGATGCGTGCGCCGACGAGGGGAAAACCATCCCGAGCAAAGTCGTCGGCCGGCGGAGACAGGCCGATCTTGGCGTCAAGCCATGGCTTGACCTGGTGTCGATCGGACGAGGCCATGTCGACCGGAGTGGGTGCGATGAGGGCCCGGCGGTGACTGCTGGCGATGTCGCCCGCCATATCCTCCGGCGCCACTCTCGACACGCCCCAATAGGTTCCGCCCCCGGCCAGCAGGCTGGCGATCAGAGCGGTTGCGGCCAGTGCGCGCCAATCGAAACGGCGAGCCGGCCGCGCCGATGCATCGGCGCCGATCGCAATGACACGCTTGCGCAGCTCGGCACTGGGCTCCGGCCGGGGCAGCTGCCGCATCGCGCTGCGCAGGGCAACGATCCGCGCCCTTTCCGCCGCGAGGGGCGGATCGGTTGCGAGGCGGCGCTCGAGCGCAGATGCACTGGCCGCATCGAGTTCGCCATCGACGAGAGCGTGCAGAAGCAGCCGCGCTTCGCCTGGATCGATGGGCTGGCCGTCACGCTCGGTCATTGCGTCCCCCAAGCTGGCGGATCAGGATCGTGCGGGCTCGCGACAGGCGGGACATGACGGTGCCGATCGGCGCCGAAATCAGATCGGCGATCTCGCGATAGCCCAGCCCATTGATATCGCGCAGCACGAGAACCTCGCGGAACGGCGGGGGCAGCGCTGCAATCGCCGCTTCGATCTCTGCCGCGTCGGCGCGGGCGATCATGGCCGCCTCCGCGTCGTCATCGCCTGATGGGCCAGAAGCCAGGAGATCCGCATCCGTGACCTCGTCCAGCGGCACGAGCATCGGCCCGCGATTCCTGGCGAGCCATGTGTGACAGGCATTGCGCACGATCGCGAGAAGCCAGGCGCGAGCGCTGCCGCCTGCATAGGTTCCGATCCCGGCATAGGCGCGAAGGCAAGCCTCCTGGACGACGTCTTCTGCATCATGTGCACTGCCGGTGAGCCAGCGGGCGAAGGCCAGCGCATCCGCAAGATGGGGCAACACCACCTCGCGAAACCGTTCGGCGGGGTCGCCGCTTGCTGCCACTGTCGGCTCGCCGTCTGGACACCCAGCCACAAGGTCCGATCAGCGGGAAACGCGGATCTTTCCCTGCATATGCGGATGAAGGCTGCAGAAATACGAAAACTCCCCCGGCAGGGTGAAATCATACGCGAAACTGTCCTTCGTATCGAGCGCGCGGGATCTGAACGAGCCGTCACCCGCGACAACCAGATGCGGTTCGTCATCCTCGTTCCGGAACGTGACCGTCGTTCCGGCTTTCACGGTGAGGTCCGGCGGAACGAAAGCGAAGTTGGAGATCCTCACCAGCGCCTCCTCCGCCCCCGCGGGACGGGATGCGGCGAGGACCGACAGGACGATGATCGCGCCCGCAGCCCAGAGGGGCCTGTGCCTGCAAGTCATGTCGCTCTCCCGATTGCACGGTTACGCCATCCCTCGTTCAGCCGCGCGCGAGCGTGCTGTCGATGATCGCCAGATCGTTTGCGCCCGGGCGAATGGCGACGCTCGTAATGCCGAGGAACTTGCGCAACTCGCCAGCCGGGACGGTCAGGGGACCGGGCGAGGAGGCGGTCCCCGGCGCCGGCTGCGGAAAGGCCGTGGACCTTGCAGTGTGAAAGGTCACATTGCCTTCCACCTTCTGCATGATCTGGTGGATGTGGCCGTTGAGGATGGTGACGGACCCGAAGGGCTTGAGCAGCGCAAGCGCCTGCGTGCTGTCGGCGGTGCCCCAGCCCCAATCGGCATAGACCGTCCAGAGCGGGATATGCGCGAAGACCACGATGGGAGCCGAGGCGCTGCGGCCGCGCAAATCGTCGGCGAGCCATTTCAGCTGCTCCGGCCCGAGTTGACCGAGCCCGCCAGCCTTGAGGTTCACGACATTGACCAGGCCGATGAAATGCACGCCGCCTTCGTCGAAGGAATACCATCCGGCGCCCTGCTTGCCCTTGCCGTACCGCTCCGAATAGGCCTGCCCGTTACCCTCGTCGATCACGTCATGTTCGCCAGGCACGTAGTGAACGTCGAGCCTCGCGCCGCCGATGACACGCGCCGCATCATCGAATTGAGCGGCCGTGGAGAGATGCGTGATGTCGCCCGTATGGATCATGAAGGCGGGCTTGGCCGGGAGCGCCCCGATCTGGGCGATAGCCTCCGTGAGCGTGTCGAGAGCATGCGGGTTCGCAGCCTTGTCGAAGCCGACATGGCTGTCGGATATCTGCAGGAAGGTGAACCCCTTGGTGACCGCTTCTGCCGCCTCCGCCCTGCCGAGCAGGCCCAGCGAGACCGGCACCCCGCTCGCAACCGTCCAAAGCACGCCGGTTCCGGCCCAGATCATGCATTCGAGCGTCTCGCGGCGTGTGGTGGCAGGCCGCTCAGTATCGATCCGATGATGTGTCATGGTCGATCTCCCAAGAACGCAACCACGCTGCGTTCATTGAGAAGACAGGTCTTCAGCGCCGTTTATTCCCGAACATGCGAATTTTCGTCATCGGCGCTGCGCAGCAATGCGACGCTCGGTCCGCGGCATGAGCGTGCGGAGGATGGACCGCGCCCGCCCAGACAGCCGGATCGAAGCAGAAAGCGGGCCGCGCCTCCGGCAATCGCAGCGCCGACACAATGCGAATTCTCGCCCGCCGAACGGTTTCGCCGCGGACCAGACAAGCAATTTTGCATCGTGAAGGCTCGCATGTATGGATAAGATACGATTTCGGCTGCTCGATTCCTGTCTGCAAGCCTTGGCTCCTTCTCCAGCGCGAGCAGGCACGGTCAGCAGCTCTTGTATGTCTACCACCGGTCGAAATTACCGAATGTAATTTACTAAGGGACCACGACTATGGCTCTCAAGCTACTCAATGCAGATGCGATCCGCGACAGTGCGTTCTCACTGCAACCTTATCCGCATTTCCTTGGTGAGAACTTTCTCAGGCCTGAGGCCATCCCGGACATACGTCGGGATTACCCGGCCATTACGAAGCCTGGCTATCTGACCGTCGACGATATCGAGCTGGCGGGAAGCTTTAAACAGCTGATCGATGAAATGGAGAGCCCGGACCTCACCGAGGTGCTTTCGCAGCGCTTTGGAAAGGACCTCCACGCCTTTCCGCGCCTGACCACCGTCCGAAAGCTCTCGCAGGCCAAGGACGGCCGCATTCACACCGATGGCCCGAGCAAGGTCATGACCGTGCTGCTCTATCTGAATGACGATTGGTCACCGGATGCGGAAGGCCGGCTGCGCGTGCTCTATGACGGCACGAATTTCGAGCCCTTCGCCTGCGAGGTGCCTCCGACCATGGGTGCCGTTTTCGGCTTCCTGCGCTCCGACAATTCCTGGCACGGCCACAAGCCCTTCGCGGGCGAGCGGCGTGTCGTTCAGACGGCGTGGATCACCGACGCATCCGAACTCGAGCGCAAGAAGAGCAGAAACACGGTCGCGAAGTTCTTCAAGAGCATCTTCGGCCGGTAGATTCCAGGTCGATGGCCCGCTCGGCAGACCGGCGAAGGTTTCGCGCCGGCCTGCCGCGGGCCATTGCGCCGGCGGACCGAAACCCGGGACCAAGAGCCCCGCGCCCCTTGGCTCGACAGGGCGTTCGGCGCAAAAATCGCAACTAAATCACGGCGTCGATAGGCCATCAGGGATGACTTTGCGTCGCCGGCCCTGTGTCACCGCCGAGGCCCATACCTCCCGCGAAACGCAGTGTTGAGCAATCGCTCCGGCCCGCCTACGCTCTCCCCGTGACAGACCTTCCCCCCGCTTGGGCCCTTATTCAGCCGGCCTCCCTCAAGGCGCTCCTTGAACCTCCCGGCAGGGTCCCGCAGGCTGTCCGCCTCACGCCCGATAGCGTCTCCGTCGAGGCCGCCCTTCAGGCTCCCATGGTCATCGCCGCGAGGCTCCTGCTGGCGCTTGCCGTGGAGAAGGGCGGACTGGTCCTCACCCCTGCGGGAGCCCTGAAGCGGGCCGATGTCCGGCATGTCTTCGACCGGACGGAGTGGCCGGGATACGACAGGGCCACCACTCTGGCGACGAACAAGGTCATCAACGAGCACGATGCCTACGGGGTCCTGTTCACACGGATCGTGCTGCAGGCGGCCCGGCTCCTGCGGAAACGCTCGGGGGTCCTGAAGGCGAGCAATGCAGGCAAGTCCATGCTGGCGCCCGAGGCCGCCCCCGCGCTGCTCGCCGCGCTGTTCGAAGCGACATTCTGGAAAGTGAACCTCCAGGACTTCGACCGGAACCCCCTGGAGTTCTGGCCCCAGCACCACATGGGTGTGATCCTGTGGGGCCTGTCGGTGACGGCGCATGGCTGGTCCCATGCGAAGGACCTGATGCCGGCCTGTACGATCATGGAGACCATCGGGGACCCGATCGCTCCCGACTTTCCCGAGTTCGCCCTGACGACGCGGGTGCTCCGGCCGCTGTCATGGCTCGGACTACTCGAGAGCCGAAGATCGGAGAAGTGGCCCGATGGCGGGCTCGACGATGACGTCCGGAAGGGGCCGTTATTCGACCAACTCCTGCGATTTGAGGTGGAGCTGAAGGGTGGTGGCGAGCCGCGACACTGAAGCGGCAATTTCGCGAGCTGGGTGATTGGGCCGGTGTCCGCCACGAACGGGCTCCACAACCGCCGGAGACGAACTCCGCAGGCGCGCGTATTCTGCCATGCCCCCTCGGGTACTCCCGTGCCGCGGCAGACTGGCCCCCGCCCCTCCCGATAGGGAACAGGCTGCAAAGTCCGCTCCGCGCTACCCCTCCAGTCCGATCACTGGCCAGCGACACAGACTCCAAGCTTTAACACGGTGCCGGCCGGGCAGGTCTTCGCGCTGCTGGCATTCGGCTGTGCCTGTGGAGAGATGGCATTGAAGGATTCACAGCACGCGCCCCGCACGTAGTAGCCGCTTGGGCAGCCACCTGTGAGCTCAATGCGATCCTTGCCGTCGCGCGTGGGGCGGCAGGCACCGGCAGCGAGAGCCACTTGGGCGATCCCGAGAGCCGCGAGAAAGAACAACGTGGCGGCAATGATTCGAGCCATGCGCCGAGAATTCCGCATTGGAGGCTTGGGGTCCACCCGAGGCAACTGTCACTCCGAGGGTAGGGTTCGTGAGGACGCAGTGGTTTGCTACAGCCCATGCGAAGAGCGTCTTCAGGCCCGATAGGTCCCGTTCACCGTCGTCGAGAAGATGGACTTTCGGCGGAGCGGTTTTTCTTTGCTGATCAACCCCTGAGAAGGGGGAGTGGTGCCCAGAGCTGGAATCGAACCAGCGACACTGCGATTTTCAGTCGCATGCTCTACCAACTGAGCTATCTGGGCATCCGGCGAAGCGCCAGGCGCTTCGTGTTGGTGGGGGCGATATAGAGTGTGATTGGCGGGCTGTCCAGTCGCTTCAGCCGGCTTCCGATCAAGTCTCGTCTTCGCGTGTGGGTAACCCGGTTTCAGCCTCCTCCACCGGCTCGCCGGGAATGACATAGCTGCCCTTCAGCCAGTGGCCGAGATCGATGTCGCGGCAGCGTGACGAGCAGAAGGGCCTGAAGCGATGCACCGCCGGCTTGCCGCAGATCGGGCAGGGTCTTGGCGCCGGCGGGGGTGACGTATCCTGATTCTCAGCCATATTTGAGCGTGATGCCTCCATCGACCACGAGTTCGATGCCGGTGACATAGCGCGCTTCGTCACTGGCAAGGAAGAGCGCGGCATAGGCCACGTCCCAGGCCTCGCCCATATGACCCATCGGCACCTGCGCATCGCGTGCCTTCCACATCGCGGCGATGTCGCCTTCGCCATAGGCCTGCGCGAGGCCGGCGGAATGCTCGACCATCGGCGTCTTCATCAGGCCGGGCAGGATCGCGTTCACGCGAATCTTCTGCGCCGCGTATTGCACCGCGGTCGTGCGGGTCAGGTGATTCAGCGCCGCCTTTGTGGCGGAGTAACTGGCATAGGGCACGCCGGTGTGGCGAATCGAGGCGATCGAGGAAATGTTGATGATCGAGCCGCCCTCGCCCGTCTCCTCGAACTGGCGCTGCATCACCGGGATGACATGTTTCATCGCCAGGAAGGCGCTGGTGACATTGACCTTGAAGACCCGCTCCCAGGTCTCCTGCGGCAGATCGACGACGCTGCCGACCTCGGCGATGCCGACATTGTTGTCGAGGATGTCGATGCGGCCGTAGCGGCCGAGCGCCTGGCCGACGAGATCGGCGATTGAATCGGCCCGGGTTACGTCGGTCTGCACCGCGAAGGCCTGGGCGCCCTCGTTCTGGATGATCGCCGCCGTCTCCTCGGCGGCATCGCGGTTGAGATCGGCGCAGACCACCCTGGCGCCCTCACGCGCAAAGATCGTCGCGGTTGCCTTGCCATTGCCCCAGCCGGGCCCGATCGAGCCTGCGCCCGCGACGATTGCAACCTTGCCCCTCAACCGTTCCGTCATCGGCCCCATCCCTGGTTGCGCGCCTTGCGCTGCCGAAGAGGCAGCGGCGACAGGATCGGGATAACCGCAGGTCAGGGCAAGATGCGCTGACGCTCAGCCGACATTCATCCAGCCGAAGCGGATCGGGAAGCCTTCGCCGCCGAGCAGGTTCACCGTCTCGTAGAGAGGCAGGCCGACAACGCCGCTATAGGAGCCGACGAGCTTGACCACGAAGGAGCCGGCAATGCCCTGGATGGCATAGGCGCCGGCCTTGCCGCGCCATTCACCTGAGGCGAGGTACATCTCGAGATCTTCGGTCGAGAGCCGCTTGAAGCGCACGCGCGTCTCGACGATGCGGTCCCGGATCGCTCCGCCCGGCGTAACCAGGGCTACGCTGGTATAAACGCGATGGGCGCGCCCGGAGAGCATCCGCAGGCAGGCAGCCGCCTCATCGACGATCTCCGCCTTGGGCAAGACACGACGGCCGACTGCGACCACGGTATCGGCCGCCAGGATGTAGCAGCCTTCGAGATCGGGGCGGCTCTTCGCGCCCTCCCGCGCGGCCTGCGCCTTCTCGCGCGCCAGGCGGCGCGAGAGATCGCGCGGACGCTCGCCCTTCAGCGGTGTCTCGTCCAGATCGGACGGCAGCATGGCGTCGGGCTTCAGCCCGGCCTGCTCCAGCAAGGCCAGCCGGCGCGGAGAGGCCGAAGCCAGGACCAGCATAGGCCGCCAGCCGGGCTGCTTGGGAGTGGAGAAGAAACTCAAGGGCGTTCGTCTCTGAGGCTCGCAGGCGCCCATGGCGGACACCCTCCGACCAAGCCTCTAGATCATTTTCGCCGGTTGCGAAATCTCTCTGAACCGCCACGCGCCGAATGCAATCCTGGAGCGCAATACCCATTTCGTTATGTTCACTGCGCATAAAATACGCAGCCTCGCCCTTGCGTTTCAGCCTTTCACTTGACACATTCAAGCCTACGGCCCGCAGACGCGGCCTCTTTGCGAGGCCGGAGTCCTTTCCGACCTGTCCCGTGTTCCGGAGCCCTTCACCGAAATGACCACATCGACCCGACGTCCGCGTTCCGCTCTGGGAACGGGAGTGGAAGCGCAGGCGCTCGTGAGCAAGGTCATGACGATGCAGGCCGAGGCCGGGCTGACCATCGCGATGCGGATGCCGATCCTGCTCAAGGGCGCGCTCGGCGACCGGCGCGGCCAGCGCGAGGCGACGAAGGCCCTGACCGAGAAGGTTTCCGCGGTGATGGAAAGCGGCCTCGCCGCGAGCCAGGCCGTCAGCCTGTTCTGGTGGGATCTGGCCTTCAGCCCATTCAGCCAGCTCGATATGAGCGAGGCTGTCGCCAGGGCGACCAGCAACACGCTCGAGCCGTTCTCGAAACGGACCCGTGCCAATGCGGCGCGGCTGAGCAGCCGCCGCCGCTAGATTATCGCCGGCCCGACACTTTTCCGGCCGATGCTTCAGTGCGTTTGCATCGGCTATCCCGAAAACCGCAAATCCACTTTTCGAGCCGATGCTTTAGTCGGTATCCGACACGGACGCCTTGGCGAGCTCGGACGGA
This sequence comes from Allobosea sp. 2RAB26, assembly GCF_052115465.1. Taxonomy (NCBI): domain Bacteria; kingdom Pseudomonadati; phylum Pseudomonadota; class Alphaproteobacteria; order Hyphomicrobiales; family Alloboseaceae; genus Allobosea; species Allobosea sp. 2RAB26. Next base: position 45,739 of record NZ_JBFRGS010000022.1, read on the forward strand.
GCTTCCACCAGGCCGGCGTTGTATTCGCGCTCGAGCTTGCGATAGCGCGCAACGCTGATCGGGATCAGCGCGAGATAGGCCAGCACGATCAGCGACAGCATCTCGAAGGGGTAGGCAAAGAGCAGCCCCGCCACCACCACCACCGCGACGAAGAGCGGCAGCACCTTCTCACGCGGCACGCGGGTGCCGAGCGTCTTGCCGGCATAGCAGGGGATGCGCGAAATCGTCAGGAAGGCGATGAACAGGATATAGATCCCGACCAGCAGGGCGCCATATTCCTGCACCGGCACACCGATGAAATGCAGATAGAGCGGTAGCATCGCGGTGATCGCGCCCGCGGGCGCCGGCATGCCGACGAAGAAGTTCTTCTGCCAGTCGGGACGATTGGGATCGTCGATCATCACGTTGAAGCGCGCGAGCCGGAGCGCCATGGCGCAGGCCAGCGTCAGCACGATGATCCAGCCGAAGGAGCGCAGATCGTGCAGGACGAAAATCCAGAGCACGTAGCCCGTGGCGACGCCGAAATTGACGAAATCCGAGAGCGAATCGAGCTCGGCGCCGAAGCGCGACGTGCCCTTCAGCATGCGCGCCAGGCGGCCGTCGACGCCGTCGAGCGCCGCAGCGATCAGGATGAAGATCGTCGCCGATTCGAGCTTGCCCTCGACCACGAGCCGCATCGCGGTCAGGCCGAGGCAGAGCGCCAGCAATGTGATGACATTGGGCGCGATCAGCCGAAACGGGATCGCCTTGAAGCGCGTACGCTTCGATTCAGCCTGCTCGGGCTCGAAGGGGGGAAAGAGATCGCTCATGCCAGCCGGAATACGCGGTTTTAGGCGCGGAGGCTAGGAGCAGTCGGCGATCATCCCGGGCGCCGCATCACGGCGCTCCGGGATGTCGAAAGCGCTCAGATTCCGCGGAAGCTGCGCCGTGTTTCGCTGGCCGAGACATCGGCCAGCACGGTCTCGCCGGCGATCGCGGTCTGGCCTTCGCCCACCAGCGGGATCACGCTCGTCGGCAGATAGACGTCGACGCGCGAGCCGAAGCGAATCAGGCCGAAACGCTCGCCGGTCGCAATCGCGTCGCCCTCCTTGACGAAGGGCACGATGCGCCGCGCGATCAGGCCTGCAATCTGGACGACGCCGACCGTGCCGGCCGGGGTCTCGATCGCCAGCGCGTTGCGCTCATTGTCCTCGCTCGCCTTGTCGAGCTCGGCATTGAGGAAGAGGCCCGGCGTATAGGCCATCTTGATGATGCGGCCCGAGACCGGGGCGCGGTTCACATGGCAGTCGAAGACGTTCATGAAAATCGAGATGCGCGTCATCGGCTCGGCCGGCAGGTTCAACTCCGGCGGCGGCAGCGCCGAGGCGATCTGGCTGATGCGGCCATCGGCCGGCGAGATCACCAGCCCCTCGCGTTGCGGCGTGATCCGGATGGGATCGCGGAAGAAATAGCAGACCCAGATCGTGATGATCGCGCCGAGCCAGCCGAAGGGCGACCAGAGATTGGCGAGCACGATCGTCGCCACCAGCGCGATCGCGATGAAGACGTAGCCCTCCTTGTGGATGGGAACGATCACTTTGCGGACGGAATCGACGAGCGACATGGGCAATCCTGTTTGGTCTTGTCAGCGCGTCGGCAGAGTGACGCTCCCCTGCGGCCCGAATGGGGCGGCAGGCATTGCCGCGTGATTTACGGGGTTCGGCGCTCCGGGGGAAGAGGCCGCATGCCGCGCCCCTTGTGGCAGACGAAACTCCGCCTCTTTGCCGCCGCGTCTTCCAGACGGGGCAGCGGAACGGCTAGAAGCGCAGCCATGGCATTGGTGCGGAGTACGGGACATGGCGGAGGCGGGCGATATCGACACGGCTCTTCTGGCCAGACTTGGCTGTGACGATGTCAGCCTGCGGCTGAGCAGGAGCTATTCGCCGGAAACCTCGCCCTGGCGCGCCGCCGCCTATCGCTTCGACATCCTGGCCGAGGCTGAGCCCGCCGGCACGATCAGCCTGCGGCCAGGCGCGAGCTATCTCCTGACCCATCTCGCCGGGCAGATCGGCTTTTCCGTCGAGCCAGCCTATCGCGGGCGCGGCCTCGCCGGCAAAGCGGTGACGGCGCTGCTTCCCCTGGCCAAGGCGTGCGGCCTCAGCGAACTCTGGCTGACGACGACGCCCGACAACCTCGCCTCCCGCCGCACGCTGGAAAAGCTCGGCTGCAGCCTCGTCGAAGAGGTCACGATTCCGGAAAGCTACGAAAGCTATGCCCGCGGCGAGCGCCTGAAGCTGCGCTACCGGCTTGAGCTGGACTGAGCGCAGGCGTCAGTCGGCCGGGCACTGCCCGACAAGCTCGGCCAGCGCGCTCCGGCCGGATGCAAGGTCGAAATCGGCAGAAACCGCCGCGCTGCCCTGGGCCGGAACCAGCACTCCCATCTCGGCCGCACTGAGGATCAGCCTGAGCAGGGGCGCCGGTCGCGAGACCTGCACGGCCCGGTCCGCCCCGACCGCGCCCGCCAGTTCAACCGCCGGCTGGCCATCGGCTTGAACGAAGGATGCAGCCGCCCGCCCCGCCTTGCCGAACAGTCCGTCATTGTTCAGCGGCAGAAAGGCGATGGACAGGCTGGCCTCGATGCAGCGGATCGCGAGGCCGACTTGGGCCTCTTTATCGCTCAGCACCGCCGCGACATCCTTGCGCCCGCCCTGCCGGTCATTGGTAATGACCACCCAGTTCCCGACCTTCTTCGTGCCGGAGGCCTGCACAGGCATGGCCGACAGCGCCAGGACCAGGCTGGCGCCGAGCCGAAGCGCCGCCCGCAAGCGCTTCGCCGCCGTCATCGCGTGGCCCCTGAAGGGCGGCTGAGCGCACCGAGCGCCGCCGCCCAGGGCGCAGGGGCCGGTTGCATGACATCCGCCGGAAAATGCGGGAGCAGTTCGAAGGCGAGCGGCTGGCCTGCCCGGTCCTCCTGGATCACGAGGGTATCGAAGCGAAGCAGCTGAGCGGAGGCTCGCGGCAGGACAGCGCCAGCCGCAACGGGCTTGCCCGCAACCATCAGGACGAAGCAGCTATCGGCCGGATTCCAGCCCCGCTTCGCTGCCGGGCCTTCGGGAGCGCCGCCCTGCACGAGATAGCCGCCCTGCCAGCGTATCGCGAGCGCCTCATCGAGCCGAAGCGGTTGCCGATCGGGAGGAAGTGTCGATTCAAGCGGCGACGGCGACATCTTGAGCAGCGAGCACGTCTGGACGATGCCCGGCCGTCCCGGCTTGACGATCCAGAGCTCCCAGCCCTGCTCCGTCGCGGCAGCGGCCCGGTCCGCGGCCAGGATGGAGAGGAAGAGCGCCCCGGTCAGGCGCAGGCGCTTCAGCATGGTGTCACCGCGGCAGGCGAGGATCGGCCAGTTGCGTGGGAGCGAGCCATCGCCACGCAAGCCACGCAATCCTCAGGCGAGCGCCGTCGGGCTGCGGACGAAGCGGCGCGCGGCGAGATAGGTCAGCACCACGAAGATCAGCAGCACGAGCCCTTCGGCAATCGCGAAGGGCGGCTCTGACTGGGTCGGCGCCATGGCCTGGAGAAACGGCACCTTCATGAAAGCCTGCGCGACCGCGACGAAGATCAGCAGATAGAAGGCGAGCATCGCCGTGACCGCATAGATCCGCCGCCAGGCGCCATCGAGCCTGCGGGCGTAGAGGGCGTATCCGGCAAGGCCGACCAGAATGAGCGAGATCGCACCGACGATATGCGAGGGCAGGAGGCCGTTGAATGGAAAGCCGAAGCCCGTCGCGCTGGTGGCAAACGCGGTGGAGAGGAAAATTCCGGTCCAGCGCGGCCGCGTGTGCCCTTTCAGCATGGCCGCGGCGACGGGAAAACCCGCCACGATGGCGATCAGGCTGAGCCAGGTATGAAAGCCGGTGAAGGTCGTCGGATCGAACATGAGCAGCCCCCGCAATGCTCCGCCAGCTTCGTGCGAAACCGGCGGAGCATAGCATGCAGGAAGCAGGCCGCGTTTGGCGAGAGAATTCCGTCGCCCCGATTACTGCGTCAGGGTCACTCTCACACTCTCTTCTTCTTCCTCGGTCGCGCGCTTCAGCGTCGCCTTGGCCTCGTCGACCTGGCGCTGACGGTTCCAGAGCGCCGCATAGACGCCATCCGCCGCCAGCAACTCGCGGTGATGGCCGCGTTCGACGATCAGGCCCTTGTCCAGCACGATGATCTCGTCGGCATTGATCACGGTCGAGAGCCGATGGGCGATGACCAGCGTCGTGCGCCCCTCGCTGACCCGGTCGAGCGCGTCCTGGATCTCCTTCTCGGTGAAGGAATCGAGTGCCGATGTCGCCTCGTCCAGCACCAGGATCGGCGGCCCCTTGAGGATGGTGCGGGCAATGGCGACACGCTGCTTCTCGCCGCCGGAGAGCTTCAGGCCACGCTCGCCGACGGAGGTCTCGTAGCCTTCCGGCAGCGAACGGATGAAGCGGTCGATCTGGGCGAGCCGCGCCGCCTCCTCGACCTCGGCCTCGGTCGCATCCGGCCGGCCATAGCGGATATTGTACTCGATCGTGTCGTTGAACAGCACGGTGTCCTGGGGAACCATGCCGATCGCCGAGCGCAGGCTGACCTGCTGGATCGCGGCGATATCCTGCCCGTCGATCATGATCCTGCCCTTGGCCGGTTCGTAGAAGCGGAAGAGCAGGCGCGAAATCGTCGACTTGCCGGCGCCGGACGGGCCGACGATGGCGATCGTCCTGCCCGGCGGCACCGTGAAGGAAATACCCTTCAGGATCGGCCGCTCCGGGATATAGGCGAAATGCACGTCCTCGAAGCGGACCTCGCCTGCATCGACGCGAAGCGGTGGGGCGCCCGGATGGTCCTGGATCTCGGGATCGCGGCCGATCAGGGCGAACATCTCGCCTATGTCGAGGGTCGCCTGCTTGATCTCGCGATAGACCGTGCCCATGAAATTCAGCGGCTGGTAGAGCTGGATCAACATGGCGTTGATCAGCACGAAATCGCCGACCGTATGCGTGCCGGCCTGGAAGCCGCGCACCGCCATCACCATCGAGATCGTCAGGCCCGTCGCGAAGATCGCCGCCTGTCCGAAATTGAGCCAGGCGAGCGAGGTATAGGCCTTGATCGAGTTGCGCTCGTAGCGCGCCATCGAACGGTCGTAACGGGCTGTCTCGCGAGCCTCTGCTCCGAAATACTTCACCGTCTCATAGTTGAGCAGCGAGTCGATCGCCTTCGAATTGGCGTCGGTATCGGACTCGTTCATGGCGCCGCGAATGGCGATGCGCCATTCGGTGGCCTTGATCGTGTAGGCCATGTAGGTCGTCACCATCACCACCAGCACGACGACATAGAGCCAGTCGAACATCGTCAGCAGCACGGCGGTGATCAGGGCGACTTCGACCACGACCGGCACCAACTGGTTCAGGCCGAGGCGGACCATTTCTTCGATGCCGTTGCGGCCGCGCTCCAGCACGCGGGTCAGACCGCCGGTCTTGCGCTCGAGATGGAAGCGCAGCGAGAGATAATGCAGATGACCGAAGGTCTGCAGCGCCAGCGTGCGCACCGCATGCATGAACACGGGTGCGAACAACGCGTCGCGCATCTGGATGAAGGCCGAGGAGCCGACGCGCGCCAGCCCGTAGATCAGCGTCAGGGTCAGCGGTGCGCCGACCAGCCAGGGCAGCCAGCGCCCGAGACTGGTCGGCGTGTTCGCCAGGGCATCCGTCGCCCATTTGAAGGTGAAGGGCACGCCCATCAGCACCATGCGGCCAATGACCAGCAGGATGAAGGCCGCGACCACGCGCTTGCGCAAATCGGCGCGATCCGGTGGCCAGAGATAGGGCCAGAGCGCACGGAAGGTCGCGACGAAGCCGGAGCCGGGTTGCAGGACGGCCGAGTGGGCGAAGTTCGACGCTGGAGGCGGCGCGGCAGGCGGGGACATTTTTCAAACAGTTCCAAGTTGAACCGCCCATATATCCGCGATCGCGGGCGAATGCATGAGCCTTGCTGCAAGCCGGGGATTGCGGAACACGCGCGCCGGCTTGGCCTTGTTCTCGTCGAAGGACCGGTGTGAGATGGCGTCGGAGCGGTCAACGCTCGGATCGGGGAAAGAAACAGCCATGAGAGCTCAACGGGTTATCCTTGCCGGCCTGATCGGCGCCAGCGTCTCACTCTGCCTCGCGACGCTTCCCGCCCTGGCGCAATCAGCGCGGCCGCCGGCACAGATCAAGGTAACCAATGCCCGCAGCGTGCCATTGAACACGCTCGAAATCACCACCTCGGGTGAACAGCCCCGCCTCGTCGCCAAACTCGCCAAGCCGCTCGCTCCCGGAAAGAGCGCCGTGCTGAAACTCAACAAGCCGGCGGGCTGCAGCTATTTCGTGCTCGGTCGCTTCAGCGACGAGGTCGAAAACGACAATGACGGCGTCGATCTCTGCAGGGAAAAGACGATCCGCCTGACGGATTGAGCCGCCAGGGCCATCATGGCCGGGCCGCGTCCCGGCCATTCCCGACCGCGGCGGCACCGCCGAACGCTCATCCGCAGAATGATTGCCAGGTGGGCGCTGCGCCTCACCCGGGAATCGCGGCGGATCAAAAGCCCTCGTCGCTTACGCCGTCGCGCCGGCCCGCATCAGCTTGTAGGTGATCGAGTCGACCAGCGCCTGGAACGAGGCGTCGATGATGTTGGCGCTGACACCGACCGTGGTCCAGCGTTCGCCGGTCTCGTCAGCGGATTCGATCAGGACGCGCGTCACCGCATCGGTGCCGCCCTGGAAGATGCGGACCTTGTAGTCGACGAGCCGCAAGCCGCCGATCAGCGACTGATAGCGGCCGAGATCCTTGCGCAAGGCGACGTCGAGCGCATTGACCGGACCGGCAGAGCCCTCGGCAGCCGAGATCAGCAGCTCGTCGCCGACCTGCACCTTCACGATCGCCTCGGAGAAGGTGACGAGCTCGCCATTGGCGTTGTAGCGGCGCTCCACATTCACCTTGAAGCGCTCGACCGTGAAATAATCCGGCACCTCGCGCAGGATCCGCTTGGCGAGCAGGAAGAAGGAGGCGTCGGCCCCCTCGAAGGCGTAGCCTTGCGCCTCCTTGTCCTTGAGCTCGTCGAGCAGGCGCCCGAGCCGCGGATCGTCGCGCCCAAGCGTCACGCCGATGCGCTCCAGCTCGGCAACGAGGTTGGACTTGCCGCCCTGGTCGGAGATCAGGACCTTGCGGATATTGCCGGTCGCTTCCGGCGCGACATGCTCATAGGTGCGCGGGTCCTTCAGCACCGCTGAGGCATGGATGCCGGCCTTGGTCGCGAAGGCAGACGAACCGACGAAGGGCGCGTGCCGGTTCGGGGCGCGGTTCAGCATCTCGTCGAGGGCCCGCGAAACATGGGTCAGCTCGCCGAGCTGCTGCTCGTCGACATTGATGCTGAAGCGCTCGCGATACCTGTCCTTCAGTTTCAGCGCGCCGATCAGCGTCACCAGATTGGCGTTGCCGCAGCGCTCGCCGAGCCCGTTCAACGTGCCCTGGATCTGGCGGACGCCGGCCTCGACCGCCGCCAGCGAATTGGCAACGGCGCAGCCGCAATCGTCATGGGCATGGATGCCGAGATGATCGCCCGGCACGACCTTGGCGACCTCGGCAACGATGGCGCCGACCTCGTCCGGCAAGGTGCCGCCATTCGTATCGCAAAGCACGACCCAGCGTGCGCCCGCCTCATAGGCTGCCCGCGCGCAGGCCAGCGCATAATCGGGATTGGCCTTGTAGCCGTCGAAGAAATGCTCGCAGTCGAGCATCACCTCGCGTCCGGCCGCCTTCGCGGCCTTCACGCTGTCGGTGATCCCCTCGAGATTGTCCTCGAGCGAGATCTCGAGCGCGACATGGACATGGTAGTCCCAGCTCTTGGCGACGAAGACGATGGCGTCCGCCTTCGCCTCGAGCAGGGCCGCGATGCCCGGGTCGTTGGCGGCCGAGCGCCCTGCCCGCTTGGTCATGCCGAAGGCAGCGAACTTGGCCTTCGAAGTCGGCTTCTCCGCGAAGAAGGCGGTATCGAGCGGGTTCGCCCCGGGATAGCCGCCCTCGACATAGTCGATGCCGAGCTTGTCCAGCATGGCCGCGACCGCGCGCTTGTCGTCGAGCGAGAAGTCGACTCCGGTGGTCTGGGCGCCGTCGCGCAGCGTCGTATCGAAAAGATGGACGCGGGCGCTCATCGCCCGGCCCTCATCCGATAGCGCAGCACACGCGGCATCACCATGGCGAGCATGACGAGTTTCATGGCGACCGAGAGCGCACCGGCGCGCCGGATCTTCGGGGCATCCCGGTTCATCGTTTCACTTCCCATGTCATGTCCGTCTCATGGAGCGTCGCTCCATCGAGATCGTGCCAAAGCGTGTCCTGGACCTCGTCGCCACGACGAAGAATATCGGCGTTCCAGAAGCGACGAATGCGAAAGCCCTGCTCTTTCAGCCATGCGTCCCGAACGGCGTCATAGGTGCTTTCTGCATGCTGGCCGCCATCGGCTTCGACGATCAGTCGCTTCGACGGACACACGAAATCGACGATATAGGAACCGATCTGGACCTGCCGACGGAACTTGAAACCGCTGAACCGCCTGTCGCGCAGGAGGTGCCAAAGCTTGCGCTCCGCCTCGGTCGGCTCCTTGCGCATCGAGCGCGCGCGCTGGCCGAGCTTGGCACGCGGCGACGGCGCATGCTCACCTTCTCCCCCTGCGGGAGAAGGTGGCCGCGCAGCGGCCGGATGAGGGGTCGCGCTTCCCTCTCCGGTTGGAGCAGAATGAGACCAAGGCCGGCAAGCGTCGCGCGACCCCCCACCCCAACCCTCTCCCGCAAGGGGAGAGGGGGTTTGGTCGCGGTTCATCGTTTCACTTCCCATGCTGTCGTGGGCTCGCCGGTCGCCGGGTCCTTGCCATCCTTGAGCTGGATGCCCATCGCCGCAAGTTCGTCGCGGATGCGGTCGGACTCGGCAAAGTCCTTGGCGCGACGCGCTGCAAGCCGGCGCTCGATCAGATCGTCGACACGCGCCGCGAACCCGTCATCGGTCGCCGCCCGGACGAGGAACTCGTGTTCCTTTCGCCCCCAGGCCTGACGGTTCAGGCCGAGGAAATCGACGCTTGCCGCCAATGCGCGCGCAGCCTTCGGATCGCCGGCCTTCGCTTCGCGTGCGAGACCATGAAGCCGCGTCATCATCTTGGCCGTGTTCAGGTCATCGGCCAGCGCGGCGATGATTTCGGCATCCACGTCGCTTGGAGCGGCCTGCAGTTCCGTCGGAATGCCACGCAGGACTTCCTCCCAGCCACCGATGATGGACTCCGCCTCCTCCAGCGACTTCACCGTCCAGTCGATCGGCTGGCGGTAATGCGTCTTCAGCATCGCAAGGCGCAACACTTCGCCCGGCCATGTCCGGCCGCCGAAGGCATCGGTCTGCAGCAACTCGTTGATGGTGACGAAGTTGCCGAGCGACTTCGACATCTTCTCGCCTTCGACCTGCAGGAAGCCGTTATGCATCCAGATATTCGCCATGCGGCCGGCGCCGTCGGCACCGCCGAAGGCGCAGCAACTCTGGGCGATCTCGTTCTCGTGATGCGGGAAGACGAGGTCGATGCCGCCGCCATGGATGTCGAAGACATTCTTGGCGGGGTCATCGCAGGCGAGCCCGCCGCCGAAGGGCGCGAGCAGCTTCGCCATCGACATGGCCGAGCACTCGATATGCCAGCCGGGGCGGCCGGGCGTGGCGATGCCGGCCGGGGACGGCCAGCCGGGGTCGATGCCGTCGCGGCTCGGCTTCCACAGCACGAAATCCATGGCATCGCGCTTGTAGGGCGCGACATCGACACGGGCGCCGGCCATCATCTCGTCCAGCGAACGACGGGCGAGCGAGCCGTATTTCGGCGCCTTCCCCAGGCTCGCCACCGCCGGCACGTGGAACAGCACATGCTCCTCGGCAACATAGGCGATGCCACGGGCGATGAGGCGCTCGATGATCGCCTTCATCTCCTCGATATGGTCGGTGGCGCGCGGCTCGGCATCGGGGCGCAGGTTGCCCAGCGCATCGACATCGTTGTGGAACTGCGCCGTCGTCGTCTCTGTGACCCTGGCAATCGCCTCGTTCAGCGGCAGGCCCGGAAAGTCGCGGGCGGCGCGCGCATTGATCTTGTCGTCGACGTCCGTGAGGTTGCGGGCATAGGTGACATGCTCGGGGCCATAGAAATGGCGGAGCAGCCGGTAGAGCACATCGAAGACGATGACCGGGCGGGCATTGCCGATATGGGCGTAGTCATAGACCGTCGGACCGCAGACATACATGCGGACATTGCCGGGATCGATCGGCGCGAACGTCTCTTTCGTCCGCGTCAGCGTGTTGTAGAGCCTTAAAGTCGGCGTCATCGAAACGGTCCTGGCGAATAGGCGACGAGAAGCGTGGTCCGGGCCGCTGGCCGGGGGCGCTTTCTGTCGGGTCGTTTCAGGACGATGACGTGAGCAGCCGGCCAGCGAAAGCTAGCGGCAAATAATGCAAATCCGGATGGCGGCCTGCGTCATGAAAAACTGATTGCCTGTGCGCGGGCTTTGCGTCAAGAGGGCGCCCGAGTTTGTTGCGCCGCAACATAGCTGACGCCGAATTCATTCAAATTTAACGGACTGGAACCATCCTCATGCTTCGAAGGTTCTTTGGCCTGTCGGGTCACGAGGAAAGATCGAGAATGCGCCGCGCCATCGCCCTGATCGGCCTGTTCGGAATCGTCGGAGCCGGCCTCTCGCTCGCAGTCCTGCCGACCTCGAAGACGGTGGCCGCATCCAACGACCAGCGCATTTTCCTGATTCCGGCGAGCGACGGTTATGGCGTGGCCGACTGCCTGTCCTCGAAGACCTCGGAATGCGGCAAGATCGTCGCCGATGCCTGGTGCGAGGCCCAGGGTTTTGCGAAGGCGACAGCCTTCGGCATCGCCTCGCGCGAAGATTTCACCGGTTCGGTCTCGAAGCCTGTCATCACCGAACCGGCCGAACAGCCGCTCTCGATCACCTGCGGCGGCTGAGCCTGCGGCTCACCTCACCCAATCCGAGCATTTCGGCGCCTCGCCTACCCCGCCCCAGGGCATGATCGGGACGGTGGATGTCGAATTCTGCGGCGACCCGTCGATCAGCTTGTCGGAATAGACGAGATAGACCAGCACGTTGCGCTTGATGTCGCAGCCGCGCACGATCTGCATCTTCTTCCAGACCATCGAGCGGCGCTCGCGGAAGACGACATCGCCCTGCTCGAACTTCTCCTTGAACTTGATCGGACCGACCTGACGACAGGCGAGCGAGATCTCCGAGACCTCCTCCGCCACCCCGAACATGCCGGAGACGCCGCCCTTCTCGGGGATAGTGTAGTGGCAGGCCACACCCTCGACGATCGGATCGTCGACGCCATAGACGGCGAGCTTGTCGTTCGGCGTCAGCATCTTCCAGACGGTCGATTTCCTGAAGATCAGGTCCTCCTGGGCCTGTGCGGCCCCGGTCAGACCGAGCCCTAGCGCCAACAGAGCCAGGGCCAGGGCGCGTGAAGAGGTGGTACCACAGGCGCGCATTCTCGATCTCCTGACTGTTCCGCGTAGCCGGCGCCGCATATGGGTTCTGAGGCGAAGCAATGCCAGAGGCGTCCGATGCAGACCAGCAAGATGCCGGCGACGACGCAGCCGATCCTCGCGACGGACCGCCTCATCCTCAGGCCGAGAACCATTGAGGATCTCGACCATGTCATTGCAATGAATTCCGATCCGGAGGTGATGCGACACATCGCGCCAGTCGGCACCGCCTTCATGAGCAGGGAGGCAGTGGCGAAGCGCAGCTTCACCCATGTCGATCGGGGGCTGGGCTACTGGTCGATCAGCCCGCGCGAAAGCCCTGGCGCGTTGCTGGGCTATGTCGCGCTGTTCCCCGGCGCTCCGGCGACGGCGCAGATCGAGCTGGGCTACCGCTTCGAGACGCGCCATTGGGGCCGGGGTTATGCGACGGAGGCGGCCTCGCGCCTGCTCCAGCACGGTTTTGGCCCATTGGACCTAACCGAGGTGGTCATCCTCACGCACCCGTTGAACGCGGCATCCCTTCGTCTGGCGGAGAGGCTCGGTTTCCAGCGCGAGAGCGACCGGTGCTCATGGCTGATGGGCGATCCGCACTTCCTCTGCGCCTTCTTCCGCCTCGGCCGCGCCGGCTGGCTTGCCACCCATGACGCAGCCGCGGCACCGGTCGTCACACCGCCAGTGGCTTGAACACCAGATAGGCCGCGGCCAGCGCGCCGAGCACGCCGAGCGTGAACAGCACCAGCTTCAACTGCGTGAAGCCGCTCGCCATGGCGACATCGCCCGCCTCGACCCGGGGGTATTTGTCGAGCAGCCGGGCAATGACAAAATTCTCGACGACATCGCAGAGCCCGCCGAAGAGCCAGCCGCCGCCGCATAATGCCGCCACCCACCAGGGATAGCCGCGCATCGCGACGCCCGCGACGATGATCGCGCCGACGATCGCATAGGTCAGGGCGAAGGCGACATCGGCCGGCAGCACCCGGTGACGGTAGCGGTTGCGGCGTTCCTCGCCATAAGCTGCGAAGAGCTTTTCGACATCGGCAGCGTTGAAGCCGTTCCAGTCGCTCTCGAGCATGCGGGCCACGCCCTGACGGCTCGCCCAGAGCCCGGTGAGCCAGAACATCAACATCACCAGCGCCGGCCCCCACAGGAAGAACGAGAGCGGGATGGCGCTGGAATAGAGCGGAACGGGATCGATCATCGCGGCCAAGGCTCCGGCAGAGGAAATGCGACGTTACCGCGCCTCGCGCGCCAGCGCCAAGGCCTGACGCAGGATCTCCACGTCACCGATATGATTGACGAAGATCAGGACGAGCCTTGCATTGAGCGCCACGCTCTCGACCTCGGAGAGATCGCGATGCGCCTCCGCGATCATCCGGAACGCCGCGTCGGGATCGGAGAGATTCGGTTCCGTGACAAGTTCGCTGCTCATGCTGCGGCGCGCCCTTCCAGCCTCTCGATCGCGGCCGCCAGTTGCACAGGTGTCGCCTGGCGAAACCGCGCCGCGACATGGCCGTCAGGACGCAGCACGACGGCATCGCCCGGCGTCAATCCGTAACGTCGCGCCAGGGGCTCGTCTCCCCCATCTCTGGCGGGAACGTCGACCCACAAGGCGGCGGCAGGCGTCATGCTCTCGGCCGCCACCCCGCAGGCGATGATGACCGGCCGGCCCTCGGCCAGCGTCTCGCTCAGCCAGCGCCGCCCGCCGGCTGTGGATGGCAGCGCAGCGTCGTGGAAGGAGGTGCCCGCCGCGAGCCCCCCCTGCCAATCCGGGCCAGGCGTCGAAAGCGGCGACGCCAGATAGGTCGTCGGCTGCGAGAGACGCCCGGAATTGACGAAGCCCCGGGCGAAGCCGGCCTTGCCGGCCAGGGCAAGGGCCGCATCGCGCAAGACCCGCTCGCCTGGCGAGCGCGGCGCGATGAAATCCGTGGCGCGGGTCGAATGCAGGATATTCTCCTGCGCTGCTTCGACACGCTCCCTGTCATAGCTGTCGATCAGAGAAGCGGGACTCTGCCCTTTCACGACCAATGCCAGTTTCCAGCCGAGATTGTCGGCATCCTGGATGCCGGAATTGGCGCCGCGCGCGCCGAAGGGCGAGACCTGATGCGCCGCATCGCCGGCGAAGACCACCGGACCATGAACGAAGCGCGCGAGCCTGCGGCACTGGAAGCGGTAGACCGAGACCCATTCCAGCGCGAAATCGTCATGGCCGAGCATCTGCCGGATGCGCGGCCGCACGATCTCGGGCTGTCGTTCATGCTCGGGGTCGGCGTCGCGATCGAGTTGCAGATCGATGCGCCAGACATCGTCCGGCTGCTTGTGCAGCAGGGCCGACTGTCCGGAATGGAAGGGCGGCGCGAACCAGAACCAACGCTCGGTGGGGAATTCCGCCCGCATCTTCACGTCTGCGATGAGGAACTTGTCCTCGAAGGCCTCACCGCGAAACTCCAGGCCAAGCAGCGCGCGCGTCGGCGATCGCGCTCCGTCGCAGGCGACCACCCAGCCGGCATCGAACTGGTAGGGCCCATCCGGCGTCGCGATGGTCAGGAGCGCGCCGTCGCTACGAGGCTGGATGCCGGTGAGACGGTTCGACCAGCGCAGATCGATCAGCGCCTCCGCAGCCGCAGCGTCGGCCAACGCCGCTTCGACGTAATATTGCTGCAGGTTGATGAAGGCCGGCTGCTTGTGGCCAGGCTCGGGCAATAGATCGAACTCATAGAGCTGCTCCTGCCCGCGAAAGACCCTGCCCCGCTGCCAGGTGACGCCTTTCGCGACCATGCCTTCCGCGAGGCCGAGCCTGTCGAAGATCTCGAGCGTACGCTTGGCAAAACAGATCGCGCGCGAGCCCTCGCCGATGCGATCGGAATCATCGATCAGCACGACGGGAACGGCACGGCGCGCCAGATCGAGCGCGAGCGTCAGCCCGACCGGGCCGGCGCCAATGATGACAACCGGATGATGGGCCGGTTCGCGTGCATCCTGGTCAGGGCTGCGGCGATAGGCGAAACGGCGCAGCTCCGTCGTCATCCGATCGCCTCCGGCCCCTCGATCCCGAGCCCCCGCAGATCCGAGGCACGCCGGCCGGCATCGAAAGCGAGGAAATACTCATCGAGCTGCGGCGGCGCGACCGTCGTGCCGGCGAGCATGGCGTGGGCCTGGCCGCGATGATGGATCTGATGCTGGAAGAGATGCGCGAGCAGATCGTCGATCCGCTCGGGCACCTTGCCGTCATCGCCGCGATCGGTCTCGACCTGCCGTGCCAGCTCTGCCTCGCTCAACGCATCGCAGAAGGCGATCAGGCGGCGATCGGTCTGCCCCTGCACGATGAGGAGCGCGGCCGCGTCGAGCGGCCGGAAGGTATCGAAGACGGCGAGCCCGCGCCCGCCCTGCTCCAGGGCGTCGAGATAGAACTGATCGACCGAGAGATTGTGGTTCAAGGTCTCGTGGAGCGAGGGGAAGAAGCTCGTTCGCGTGGCCCTGAATGCCTCGTCGTCCAGTTCGGCGCAGGCGCGCAGCAGCCGGTCATTGGCCCAGCCATTGTTGCGGGCCGCCTTGCGCAGATAGGCGACGAGCGACACCGCCCTACCCTCGCAGGTCGAGCCACATCTGGCGATCGCGCTCGTCGGTCCAGATGCGGGGATGATCGAGCCCGTTGGCCTCGTCATAGGCACGCGAAACATTGAAGGGCAGGCAATGCTCGAAGATCACCCAGTCGCCATAGCCTGGCTTCAAAACGGCATGGACACGCTCGAAGGTCTCGCGGAGCGAGCGGCCCGCGCCGGCGTTCTGCTTCACGGCGTCATAGAGGTCGCTGAGAAAGGCGCGCGTGCCGCTGATGCCATCGGCGACCATCGCCGCATCGGTCAGCGCAGCGCCCCGGCCAGGCACCATCGCGACCGAGCCGAGGGCCGACAAATGGTCGAGCGTCGTCGGCCAGTCCTCGAAATGGGCATCGCCGCAATAGGGCGTCGCACCATATTCGACGAGATCCCCCGCGAAGGAGACCTCGGCATCGGGAATCCAGGCGACGATGTCGCCTGCGGTATGACCGCGCCCGAGCTTCATCAGCCTGACCTCGCGCTTGCCCAGCCAGATCGAGGCGGTGTCGGAAAAGGTCATGGTCGGCCAGGTCAGGCCCGGGCGGATCGAATCCGCGCCCTGGAAGAGCCGCGGAAACCGGCCGATCTCGCTCGCCTTGTCCTGCTCGCCGCGTTCCACGATCATCTCGCGGGCGACATCGGAGGCGACGATCTCGCGGGCGCTGTAGGCTGGCGCTCCCAGCACGCGGACCGCGTGGTAATGCGAGAGCACGACATGGCTGATCGGCTTGTCGGTGATCCTGCGGACGCGTTCGATCACGGTTTCCGCCATCTTCGGCGTCGCCTGCGCATCGAAGACGAGCACGCTCTCGTCACCGACGACGACCCCGGTATTGGGGTCGCCCTCGGCGGTATAGGCGTAGATGCCCCGGCCGATCTCATCGAAGGAAATGGTCTTCTCACCGAGATCGGCACTGGAGGCGAAGGCGGGCTTGTCAGTCGACATGGGGCAGCACGTCCTGTTCGATCGCACCGAAAATGGAAGAACCATCCCCGTCCTTCATCTCGATACGAACCGTATCGCCGAAGCGCAGGAAAGGCGTTGCCGCGGTGCCCGACTTGATGATCTCGACCATGCGCTGCTCGGCGATACAGGCGTAGCCGACGCCACCCTGCGCGATCGGGCGCCCCGGGCCACCTTCGTCGTCGCGGTTTGAGACCGTGCCGGAGCCGATGATCGTGCCGGCCGAAAGCGGGCGTGTCCGCGCGGCATGAGCAATCAGTGTGCCGAAATCGAAGGTCATGTCGATGCCGGCATTCGGCTGTCCGAAGGGCTGGCCGTTGAGCAGCGAGAGCAGCGGCAAGTGCAGCTTTCCGCCCTGCCATGCCTCGCCCAGTTCATCCGGTGTCGCGGCCACCGGCGAGAAGGCCGTCGGCGGCTTCGACTGGAGAAAGCCAAAGCCCTTCGCCAGTTCGTCCGGAATCAGGTTGCGCAGGCTGACGTCATTGACGAGCATCACGAGGCGGACATGGCCATGCGCCGCTTCCGCAGAGACCCCCATCGGCACGTCGCCGGTGATGACGGCGATCTCGGCCTCGAAATCGATGCCGTCCTCCTCGCTGCGGGTCCGGATCGGCTGGCGCGGCCCCAGCACGGCGTCGGATCCGCCCTGATACATCAGCGGGTCGCTCCAGAAGCTCTCCGGCATCTCGGCGCCCCTCGCCTTCCTGACGAGCGCGACGTGGTTCACATAGGCCGAGCCGTCGAGCCACTGATAGGCGCGTGGCAAGGGGGCTGCGCAATCATGCTCGTGGAAACGGAAGGATGGGACGGAGCCATGCTCCAATCCTTCTGCTAGATCGGCCAGGCGCGGCGCATGGCGCCCCCAGTCGTCGAGCGCGGCCTGCATGGTCGCGACCACGGGAAAGGCGTCCGTGGCGCGCGTCAGGTCTTTGGAAACCACGACAAGGCGGCCATCACGACCGTGCATGAGGGAAGCGAGTTTCATCTCTTTCCAATCCGTGACGAACACGCGAGATTGCGCGCAACAAACCTCTGGGAGATCAGCTTATGAAACGCCGCGACTTTTTGAAAACCGGTGCGCTGGCAGCGGCTGCCACGCCGGTCGCGATGCCGGCGATCGCCCAGTCGCAACCTGAGGTGAAGTGGCGCCTGACCTCGAGCTTCCCGAAGGCGCTCGACACGATCTACGGCACGGCCCAGCAATTCGCGAAATACATGTCGGACGCGACCGACGGCAAATTCCAGGTCCAGACCTTCTCCGCCGGCGAGATCGTGCCGGGCCTGCAGGCCCTCGACGCGGTCACCTCCGGCACGGTCGAATGCGCGCATACGCCGACCTATTTCTATATCGGCAAGGAGCCGGCACTCGGACTCGGCACCGGCATCCCGTTCGGTCTCAATGCGCGTCAGCAGCATTCCTGGTGGTTCTTCGGCGGCGGCGAGGAGATCATCAATTCGGCGCTGGCCAAATTCAATGCCTATTCGATCCCCTGCGGCAATTCCGGCTGCCAGATGGGCGGCTTCTTCCGCAAGGAACTGACCTCGCTCGATGATCTCAAGGGCCTGAAGTTCCGCATCGGCGGCATGGGCGGGGCCGTGCTGGCCAAGCTCGGCGTGGTGCCCACGCAGATCGCAGGCGGCGACGTCTACCCGGCGCTGGAGCGCGGCACGATCGACGCCGCAGAATTCGTCGGCCCCTATGATGACGAGAAGCTCGGCTTCGTGCGCGTCGCCAAATACTACTACTATCCCGGCTGGTGGGAGGGCGGCGCCATGCTGCATCTCGTCGTTGGCCAGGAGGCCTGGAACAAGCTGCCGAAGCACTACCAGGCCATCGTCCACCACGCCTGCGAGGCTGCCAATAACTGGATGCTGGCGAAGTACGATGCGGTGAACCCGGGCGGCCTGCGCCGGCTGGTCCAGCAGGGCGCACAGCTCAAGGCCTTCCCGATGCCGATCATGGAAGCGGCTCTCAAGGCGGCGGACGAGTACTATGCCGAGACCTCCGCCAAGAGTGAGTTGTTCAAGAAGGGCTACGACTCGATGGTCGCCTTCCGCGGTGAGAACCTGCTCTGGTGGCAGGTCGCCGAGCTGTCGTATGACTCGTTCATGAACCGGCTGCGGTCGCGCTGAGGCGCCGCCGGGACCACTAGATGGCGCCGGGTCAGACAAGTTTGATCCGGCGCGGTGCATGCGCCACCATCGCCTCGGCCAGGTGGGCGCAGACGGCTTTCGGGCGTGTGTCGAGCACGGGCTCGACCATCCCCGCCGCTTTGCCACGCTGCTTGCCGGCGCGCCGGCGCAGTTTCTTCCTGACCTTCCTCAGGGGCTTGATCGCGGCGGTTTCCACCAGTTGCCGTTCTGCCAGGTCGAGATCGACGACCGCGCCGAGATGGGTGCGTAAGCGCTCGACCGCCTCGATCTGCTCCTTGTAGTGACCGGGATCGGCGGGCTGGAAGAAGCTGAGCTGATAGCCGAGATCGATGATGCGGGTGCGCCAGGCGTGCAGGTGCTTCAGGCTCATCCGACGCGGATCACGGCGGGCCGCGCGTCGGGCCTTGCGATAACTGCGCCGGAATGCCGCGAGCAGGAAGCCCCCGCGCTCGCCGGCGACCGACCATTCCTCCATCCTGGCGGCGAGACGGTCGAGTTCCGTCTGCATGGACACAATGGTTTCCGGCAGCGGCATCGGGTCCGGCGGGGGCTCGAGCAGCCTGCCGCGTTCGCCGGGCAGCAGCTCCTGCAAGGTCCGCGCGACAACCGCGGCATCACGCGTCGCGCCGAAGTTCTGACGCAGGCGCTTGATATCGGCCCGGAGCTGCGCCGAATCCTGCTCCAGTGCGGCCGGCGAGAGCTTCAGCAGGGAACGCCACGCCTTCATCAGTCGCCGGAAATCATGAATGCCCTTGGCCGGATCGTTCTCCAGGCGGTCGAGCAACCTCCGGCCGTGCAACGGCATCTCGCGACAAACTGCGAGCCAATGCTGGGCCCAGAGCCGCATCAATGCCGGACCACTGGGCACCGCAGTGCGCGACGTCCGGGGGCGCGGGCTCCTGCCGCCGCTCAGCCGAACCGGTGCTTTCGCGGGTATCGCCAAGGCGCGCTCCTTGCGAAGTTCGGGAGCGCATTGAGCGACAAGCATTCGGGCTCCGCAAGTGCCTTGCAAGGATCGGAACGCTACCAGGCCTCGCGTCTCGTCGGATCGAAACGCTTCTTCAGGCCCTCCCAGCAGGCGCTGTAGTCCGGCTGCCGGGCGGGCAGGCTCGCGGCGTAGCCGGTGACGCGCTGGGGGAAGCGGGTCTCGAACATGAAAGCCATGGTCCCGGTCAGCTTCACGGGCTTGAGCTCGACCGTGCTTGCATGTTCGAACGCCTGCGCGTCCGGGCCATGCGGCAGCATCATGTTGTGGAGGCTGAAGCCGCCAGGCGTGAAGCCCTCCGGCTTGGCGTCATAGACGCCGTAGATCAGCCCCATGAACTCGGACATGATATTGCGATGATACCAGGGCGGGCGGAACGTGTTCTCCGCGACCATCCAGCGCTCGGGGAAGATCACGAAGTCGATATTCGCAGTGCCGGGTGTCTCCGAGGGCGCGGTCAGAACCGTGAAGATCGACGGGTCGGGATGGTCGAAGGAGATCGCCCCGACCGGCGAATAATGGCGCAGGTCGTATTTGTAGGGCGCGTAATTGCCATGCCAGGCCACGACATCGAGCGGCGACTGGCCGATCGGCGTGGAGAAGAGCTCCCCGCCCCATTTCGCATAGAGCGTCGACGGCGTCTCGTCGTCTTCATAGGCCGCGATGGGTGTCAGGAAATCGCGCGGATTGGCCAGGCAATTCGCGCCGATCGGGCCGCGATCCGGCAAGGTGAAGGAGCCGCCATAGTTTTCGCAGACATAGGCGCGGGCCGGTCCGCCCATCAGCTCGCAGCGGAAGACGACGCCGCGCGGAATGATGCAGATCTCGCCGGGCTCGATCTCGATCACGCCGAACTCGGTGCAGAAGCGCAACGCCCCCTCCTGCGCCACGATGAGCAGTTCGCCATCGGCGCAGAAGACGTATTCGCGTTCCATCGAGGCCGTGACGAAAACCATATGGGCGGCCATGCCGGCCTGGGTCTCGGCATCGCCAGCGGTCGTCAGCGTGCGCAGTCCGGTGAGGAAGGTCAGCGACTCCGACGGCATCGGAATCGGGCTCCAGCGCAGCTGTCCGATCGGCAGCTCGGCCTCGTCGCGGCAGGGCGCACTGCGGATCAGCCCCTTGTCGACCTTCTTCCAGCGCCCGCCATGCTTGACGCTGGGCCGGATGCGGTAGAGCCAGGACCTCTCGTTCGAGGAGCGCGGCGCGGTGAAGGGCGAGCCGGAAAGCTGCTCGGCATAGAGGCCATAGGCGGGCCTCTGCGGCGAATTGCGGCCGACCGGCAAGGCGCCGGGCAGCGCCTCGGTCTCGAAACTATTGCCGAATCCCGACATGTAGCGCGTGCCGGTCGCGGCCTGGCGCAGCGGGGCTGTATGAATCTGTGCCTGGACATTCATGAGCATTTCCCCTTCCGCTGCCGGACCGCTTTGACAAGAACGCAGGTTCCGGAAAGATCGGAGCGGGCGTCCCGCCCCGACCTCAGCTAGTTACAGATGAAACTAATGTCAACGCAGCCCGAGCCTCCCCCACCCGGCGACGAAACGACCTTGCGGCTGGAGCAGTTCCTGCCCTATCGGCTGAACGTCGTCGGCCATTTCGCCAGCCGCGCGCTCGGACGAATCTATAGCGAGCGCTTCGGCATAGGCATTCCCGAATGGCGCGTGATCGCGCAGCTCGGCGAATTCGGAAAGCTGACCTCGCGCGACATCGGCGAGCTGTCCCAGATGCACAAGACCAAGGTTTCGCGCGCCGTCAGCGAACTCGAGAAGCGCGGCCTGACGTCGCGCAGCGAGAATCGCGAGGACCGGCGCGAGGCCTTCATCAGCCTTACCCCCCGCGGCTCCCGAACCTATGCCGAGATCGTGCCGCTGGCGCTCGCCTTCCAGGCGCGCTGGACCGAGGGACTTCCGGCAGAGGAGCTGCGCGTGTTCGAACGCGTGCTTTCGATTCTCACCGAACGGGGCCGCCATCTCGCCGGCAGCTATCACGAACGCGAAGGCTGAATTGCCGCTTGCCGCCAAATATGGCATGCCGGGCCTCGCCATGGCCGTCCGCCCGAATCCGCGCCGCGCCATCGCAGGACCCGTCCTTAGTTCCGTCGCGTTTGGCAGGTGAAACTCCCGCAAAGCGATTGCCCGGTTTCCGGGGCGGATCGAACAAGCAGGTAATATGGCCCGACCGGCGATGAGACTACGACTAACCCGGCGCCTCGGCGCGATGCTGCTGGCCTTCTCGGCGATGGGTGGAGCGGCGCTGGCGCAGTCGCCCGCGTGCAATGCCTGGCGCAGCGAACTCGCGAGCCTGCAGGGCCAGCGCGGCGGCGATCCGCGCGCCGCGCAGCAGGCGCAGCGCGTCGGCGCCCAGCTCTCGCAAAGCGTCAGCCAGTTCCGCGCAATGGGCTGCGAACGTGGCGGTTTCCTCTTCTTTGGTGCGCAGGCGCCCCCGCAATGCGGCGGCCTGCAGGCACAGATCAACCAATTGCAGTCCCAGTACACGGCACTCCAGCGCCAGGCACAGGGCGGAGCTGCCGAGCAGCGCCGCATGCAGCTCGCCGCAGCGATCGAGACCAATTGCCGGGGGGGCGGGCAGCAGCGCGGCTTCTTCGAGACGATCTTCGGCATCGAGCCTCGCCGCGGTGAGATCGATTCGACCATACCCGAACTCGATCCGGACATGCAGCCGCTCGATTCGGAGAAGCCCCGCCAGGGCGGCCCCAATACGGTCTGCGTCCGGACCTGCGACGGCTATTTCTTCCCGCTCGCCAACAGCCCCGGCGGCCGCGACGGCCAGGATGAAATGTGCCAGGCGCTCTGCCCGGGGACGGAGACGCTGGCCTTCGGCATGAGCACCGGCGGCGACATTCAGAATGCGGTCGCCCGTGGGAGCGGGACGCCCTATTCGTCGCTGGCGAACGCCGGAAAATACATTCGAAGCTTCGATTCCGCCTGCACCTGCCGGGCGCCGGGCCAGAGCTGGTCCCAGGCGCTGCGCAATGCCGAGGAGCTTCTCGACAAGCGCAAGGGCGACGTCATCGTCACCGAACAGCGCGCAGCCGAGCTGTCGCGGCCCAAGCCCGATCCCAAGCGCAGGACCGCGACTCCCGCGCCGGCTCAACAACAGCCGATCCTGTCTGATGCCGACGACAAGCCGATGCCGTCCGAGAATTCGCCGACTTCGGGCACGGAGTCGGCCGGCATGGGTCCGCAGAACGTCGAGCCCGAGAAGGTCGTGCAGCAAGGCGACGGCGTGAAGAAGGAGAGCCGCAGCGTCACCGGCGAGCGGCGCACGGTCAGGATCGTTGCGCCCAACCTCGCACCCAATCTGGGCCCCGCAGTCGCGCGGCCCTGACGCCGGCAGCGCCGCCGCAACGGCGCCTCGTCCGTCGGCGGCGAAGGCTGCGGCATGCGCCAGAGCGGAGAGCGGCGTTTAAATACCCCGCGGATCAAGCGCTGGACGCATGACGCCGACAGGCGCATATACAGGCAAGACCACCCCGGCCGGCCTGGATACGCGCCAGATCTCGTCAGGATTGCTCTTCCAGCGCGCAATCCTACTCTGACGGCCTCCTTGGCAGAGCCCAGCAGAGGCGTCCCATGTCAGAGACAACCGCCAACACGCATACCGGAATGGATCTGGCCGACACCCGTCGTCGCCTGAAGGCGATCTTCATGGGCTCGGTCGGCAATCTCGTCGAATGGTATGATTTCTACGCCTACACGGCCTTCGCACTTTATTTCGCGCCGCATTTTTTTCCGTCGCACGATCCGGTCGTCCAGCAGCTCAACGCCGCGACGCTGTTTGCCGCCGGCTTCATCGTCCGCCCGATCGGCGGATGGCTGTTCGGTCACATCGCCGACCGCTATGGCCGCCGGCTTTCGCTGACGATCTCGGTGCTGATGATGTGTTTCGGCTCGCTGATCATCGCGCTGACGCCGACCTATGCGACAATCGGATTTGCAGCGCCCGCGCTGCTCGCTCTCGCGCGGATCATCGAAGGCCTGAGCCTCGGCGGCGAGTACGGGGCAAGCGCGACCTATCTCACCGAGATCGCCGACCCGAACCATCGCGGGTTCTATTCGAGCTTTCAGTACGTCACGCTGATCGGCGGCCAGCTGACCGCCATCGTGGTACTGCTGCTGCTCCAGAACGTGTTCCTGACCCATGAACAGCTCGTCGCCTGGGGCTGGCGCATTCCTTTCGTGATCGGAGCCCTGCTCGCGATCACCGCGATGTTCATGCGCCGCCACATGCATGAGACGGAATCCTTCGTCGAAGCCAGCAAGACGAAGAAGCGCGAAAGCTCGCTGCGCGGGCTGCTGAAATACCCGCGCGAGGTTGCGATCGTGGTCGGCCTGACGGCCGGCGGCACCGCGGCCTTCTATACCTTCACCACCTATATGCAGACCTTCGTGAAGCAGACCGTCGGCCTGTCCGACATCACGACGACCTATGTCATCGCCGGTTCGCTGATCTTCGCCTCAATCCTGCAGCCGATCTATGGCGCCATCTCGGACAGGATCGGCCGCAAGCCGCTGCTGATCTTCTTCGGCGTTGCCGGCTCGCTGCTGACGGTGCCGATCCTGACGATGCTGTCCCAGACCAAGTCGCCCTGGATGGCGTTCCTGCTGATCTCCGGAGCCTGGATCTTCGTCGCCGGCTATACCTCGATCAACGCCGTGGTGAAGGCCGAACTGTTCCCGACCGCGATCCGCGCCACAGGCATCGCCGTGCCCTACGCCGTGACGGTCTCGATCTTTGGCGGCACGGCGCCTGCGATCGCGCTGTTCTTCAAGCAGCAGGGCCACGAGCAGTGGTTCTTCTACTACCTGGCGGGCGTGATCTTCCTGTCGCTGCTGGTCTACGCGACCATGCGCGACACCAAACATGAATCGGCGATGCACCGGCACGAGTGATCCACGGCGCCATTGCCCGCTGGACCGATGTCGTCCCGGACACGTAGCGCAAGCCGCGCTGATCCGGGACGATGCGAAGCCTTCAGGCCGCCTCGCCCCCGAGCCGCTTCAGCGCTTTGTCACGGCCGATGAGCGGCAGCAGTGCAGCCAGCTCCGGCCCGTGCTCGAGGCCGGTCAGCGCCTGGCGAAGCGGCATGAAGAGCCCCTTGCCCTTGGTGCCGGTCGCCGCGCCGACGGCCTGTGTCCAGCTCTTCCAGGTTGTCATATCGAAGGGCTCGGCCGGGAGCAGTGCGGCTGCGCTCGCCGCAAAGCCGGCATCGGTGATCACGGGCGTGATCGGGCCGCGAACGACCTGCCACCAGGCCTGCACCTCGGCAAGCTTCGCGAGATTGCCGCGCACCGCCAGCCAGAAGGGCTCGCCGGCCGCGATCCCAAGCTCCTGCAACCGGTGCGACACCGCGTCGAACGGCAGCTGATGCAGCGTGCGCGCGCTCAGTGCTTCAAGCTCATGCTCATCGAACTTGGCCGGTGCGCGCGAGACATGGGCGAGGTCGACGAGATCCGCGAGCTCATCCAGGCTCGCGACCGGCCTGACGGCGTCGGAGGAGCCGACCAGGACGGCCAATGCCGCGACGGCGAGCGCCTCCACCCCGGACTCGCGCAGGCCGCGCAGCGAGAGATGGCCGAGCCGCTTCGACAGCCCCTCCCCACTCGCCGTGGTCAGCAGGTTGTGGTGGCCGAATGCCGGAAGGCCAGCGCCCAGCGCCTCGAAGATCTGGATCTGGACCGCCGTGTTGGTGACATGGTCCTCGCCGCGAATGACATGGGTGACGCCGGTCTCGATATCGTCGACGACCGAAGGCAGCGTGTAGAGATAGCTGCCATCCTCGCGCACCAGCACCGGATCGGAGAGCGAGGCGCAGTCGACATGCGATGCGCCGCGCACGAGATCGTCCCAGGCGACCTCACGGGCCTCGAGCAGGAAGCGCCAATGCGGCTTGCGTCCTTCCGCCTCAAGCGCCGCCCGCTGCTCGGCCGTGAGCTTCAGCGCAGCGCGGTCGTAGATCGGCGGCAGGCCGCGAGCGAGCTGGCGCTTGCGGCGGCGATCCAGTTCGTCGGCGGTCTCGAAGCAGGGGTAAAGCCGCCCGGCAGCACGCAGCCTGTCGGCTGCCGCATCATAGATCGGGAGCCGCTCCGACTGGCGAATGACGAGATCGGGCTCGATGCCGAGCCAGCCGAGATCCCCTGAAATCGCATCCGCGAATTCGGGCTTCGAGCGCGCAAGATCGGTATCGTCGTAGCGCAGCAGGAAACGCCCGCCATTGCGGCGGGCATAGAGCCAGTTGAACAGCGCCGGACGGGCATTGCCGATATGGAGATAGCCGGTCGGCGACGGCGCGAAGCGAACGAGTGGCGTTGTCATGACGAGGCTTATGACGCCTTTGCGCGAGGCCGACAATCGGCTCAGAAATCGAAGCTCTCGCCCCCGGCCTTGCCGACGCCCTTGACCAGCGCGGCGTCCGGCCGATGCGCGGGTTCGCCGGGATCGCGGAAGCGATTGACGATCGGGTAGCGCCGGTCGCGGCCGAAATTCTTGCGCGTCACCTTCACGCCGGGCGCGGCCTGTCGGCGCTTGTACTCGGCGAGATAGAGCAGGCGTTCGACCTTCTTGACCGTCTCGAGATCGTGGCCACGGGCGACGATGTCGGCGAGACGCATCTCATGCTCGATCAGGCAGGCCAGGATATCGTCCAGCACGTCATAGGGCGGCAGCGAATCCTCGTCCTTCTGGTTCTCGCGCAGCTCGGCCGTCGGCGGCTTGACGATGATATTGTGCGGAATGACCTCGCCGTCCGGTCCGAGCGCACCGGCGGGCTTCCAGCGGTTGCGCAGCGCCGACATGCGAAAGACCTCGGTCTTGTAGAGGTCCTTGATCGGGTTGTAGCCGCCATTCATGTCGCCATAGAGCGTGGCATAGCCGCATGACATCTCGGATTTGTTGCCGGTGGTCACCACCATCGGCCCGAACTTGTTCGAGATCGACATCAGCAGCGTGCCGCGCACGCGGCTCTGCAGGTTCTCCTCGGTGACGCCGCGATTGGTTCCGGCGAAAAGGCCGGCGAGCGCCGCTTCGAAGCCCTCGACCGGCTCGGCAATCGGCACGATCTCGTAGCGGACGCCGAGCGCATCGGCGCAGCGCTTCGCATCGTCCAGGCTCTCCTGCGAGGTGAAGCGATAGGGCATCATCACGCAGCGGACCTTGTCAGCGCCGAGCGCATCGACCGCCATCGCCGCGCAGATCGCGGAATCGATGCCGCCGGAGAGGCCAAGCACCACGCCGGGAAAGCGGTTCTTCTCGACATAGTCGCGCAGGCCCAGCACGCAAGCCGCGTAATCAGCCTCGTCGCTGCTCTCGATCGGCGTGATCTCGCCCGGCAGGCAGCGCCAGGACCCGTTCTCGCGCACCCAATCGGTCAGGCGCAGCACTTCGCGAAACGCCGGGAGCTGGTGAGCAAAGGTCTTGTCCGCATTCAGCACGAAGGAGGCGCCCTCGAAGACGAGCTCGTCCTGGCCGCCGAGCTGGTTCAGATAGACCATCGGCAACCCGGCCTCGACGACGCGAGCGACCGCGACATTCAGGCGTTCCTCGGTGACGCCGCGCCGATAGGGCGAGCCATTGGGAACAAGCAGGATCTCGCCGCCGGTCTCGGCGATGCACTCCACGACCTCCTCGCCCCAGATATCCTCGCAGACCGGCAGGCCAAGGCGGATATGGTTGCGGAAGACGACAGGACCGGGCAGCGGGCCGGGTTCGAAGACGCGTTTCTCGTCGAATACACCGTAATTCGGCAGGTCGACCTTGAAGCGCACCGACTGGATCATCCCGGCGTCGAGCAGCGCGTAGGCGTTGTAGAGCTTGCCGTCCTCGAGCCAGGGCAACCCGACGAGCAGAGCTGGACCACCATCGGCGGTCTCGCGCGCCAGATCCTCGCAAGCCCTGCGACAGGCATCCTGGAAGGCGGGCTTCAGCACCAGATCTTCCGGCGGATAGGCCGACAGGAAGAGTTCCGTGAACATCACGAGATCGGCGCCGGCAGTTGCAGCGTCGCGCCGCGCAACGCGCACCATGTCGGCATTGCCGGCTACATCGCCGACGATGGGATTGAGCTGGGCCAGAGCCAGGCGGAACGAGGTCGCTGTCATGCTTCGGCTTTACCGCGCGGCGGCAGGGCCAGCAACGGGCGCGCGCCCTGCCCCGACCTGCATTTGTGCGTGATCGGCCCTTCGATCAACGCAAGGTCGAACGGAAATCGGCGGAATAGCGCAGCTCGCGCAGCGGACGCACGCGGCGTGTCGTTTCGTCATAGATCGGATGGGCCTTGTAGGCCGCCAGCGCCGCCTCATCGGCAAATTCGCCGTAGACGACGACATCGATGTCATTGCCCAGCGGATCGAGCTTGGCATTGGCCACGACCTCGAAGGCGAGCGAATGCGGGATATCGCCGAGCCGGGACAGAGACAGGCGGATCGTCTCGACATCCTCGCGCCGCTGCGCCGTGAAAAATACGATGTGGCGGATCATGCGCCCTCCCTCGCAGGCAGCCGGGAATCGCGCCGCCCTTTCGGGCCGATGTCTTCCCGACGGTGCGCAAAACGCAACCTGCGTTAACGCCGCATCGGCATCGATCCAGCCAAGCGCTTAATCTTGCTTGCCTCCGCTTCCCTCGGTCGCCGGAACAGCCGCGTACGAAAGCGGAATCGCGCGGCACGCTGAAAACTCCCTCTCGCCCTGTTCACCCCTCCGCGAGGTGGCGCCATGAGCAGGCGCGCGCCTCAACTGACCGCCAAACGGATTGCCGTGCTCAAAATCCTGGCTCCGCATCGCGGCGCGGAATATCTGGTGACCTGTGCCGAGATCGGCGCCAAGAGCGTCCCGTACGGCACCCGCAGCGGCTACCGTGAATGGGCCTGCTCGGGTTCACTGTCTCACCTCAAAGAAACGCCCCGCCGGAGCGAGACTGAAAATGCCACAGGTCGAAGACGTGGCCAGCCAGCTGTTCAGTAGCCATTCAAGTCGGGCAGCGCGATCATTCGCCATCCGACAGCCGACCCGGCGACTGCCTGGAACCGATCATCCGGGTTGATGACGGACGTTGCCATGAACCTCTCGCACTATCTGCTGCCGGTTGCCGCGCTCGCGATGATGACGGGATACGGGTTTGCGCAAACACCCGTACAGATGGGTCCGGATACAAAGCCGGCCATGACCTCCCCGGCACCCGCGGCGCCTGCCAAGAAGGCTACGGCGACCTCCTCCGACAGGACCGCCAAGTCAAAGGCGTGCTCTGTACAAGCCGATCAGAAGGGGCTTCACGGGAAGGCCAGGAAGAAGTTTCGCGACGAGTGCCAGAAGGCCTAGGCTCGATGAGATCGGGCGCCATCGTGGATGTCAGGTGGCGCCCTGGGGCCAATTTGTCAGCCGGCCGTCAGTTTGGCTTTCCTTCAGCGCCGCACTTACGGAGTGAGTAGACGCCCCGGTGGGCTTCGGAGACAGGTGGAACGGCATCACATAGCCCTCGTCCCGGTCGTCACAGACGATGGCATGAGTGACTTGCCGCCCTGTTCGGCATGTCGATTGGAATGGTCGAGCGCTACACCAAGCACATCGACCAAGAGGCTTCGGCGCGCAAGCCGCGGTCTGGAACGGAACGCTCAGAGAACAAGGACTGCAAACTTTCTATAGCCGATCTGAAAACTCCGGCGCGAAACGCCAAACAAACAGGGCCCGACAGAGATGAGCACGTTAACGCCGCATTAGGGTTACCAATGCATCAATACCGCCCAGAGCAGTGCGACAAAGGCCGGGTTGCGGCCCCTGCTCGGGGAGACCACGATGCGTATCCGCTCCATTGCGCCGGCCCTGGGCCTTGCCGCGCTCGGACTGTCCGTGGCCGCCATGCCGGCGGCTTCGGCCGACTATCCGGTGTTGCGCGGCTCGCAGATCGAAGATGCACCACCGCCGCCATCGGAGTATTTCTCGGGCGGGGTCAACTGGACGGGCTTCTATCTGGGCGGCGGCGCCGGGGTCTCGGAGACGAAATTCGAGCCCGGAACCGGCCTGCAGAACCTGGCCAATTTCGCCTTCCGGAACACGTTGCTTGGCGCCGAGAGCAATATGGGCTCGTTCGTCAACAACCTGCCGTCGAAGAGGGACAGCGGCGCAACGTATTTTGGCATGGCCGGCTATAACATTGCCTTTGGCGATGCCGTACTCGGCATCGAGGCCGACTATACCCGCTCCGACCAGAGCTACGGCATCAACGACTTCATTGCGCGCCGGACGATCACCTCGAACGGCACGGTAAATGACTGGTCCATGACGACCCGCCAGGGAGCGGTTCTGAACGACTACGCGACGGCGCGCATTCGCATGGGTTGGGCCTATGGCCGCATCATGCCCTTCGCGACATTCGGTGGCGCCGTCGGTCGCTTCGACACCGCATCGACGATCACAGCGACAAACTTCATCACCCAGGCGAATCCTGTCACCGGCGCCATCAACTCCGGCATGGCGGTTGGCTACCCGCTCACAGTCGGGGCCACCAAGAAGAACGTCTATGGCTACGGCCTCGCGGTCGGCGCCGGCGTTGACATGGCCTTGACCGACAACCTCTTCCTGCGCGGCGAATACCAGTTGATCCGCTTCGCGGACGTCGAAGGGACAACGACGACGGTCAACACGGCCCGCGTCGCCGCGGGCGTAAAATTCTGATCTGAAGACCCGGACTAATAGGAAAAGCCGCGGCTCACGCCGCGGCTTTCTTGTTTCTGCCAGGGTGACGCCTGCTTATTCCGCTGCCTCGGCCTCGGGCCGGGCCCGGCCCGAGCGCTCGCGCTTGACCAGTTCTGCAACCAGGAACGCCATCTCCAGCGCCTGCTCCGCATTGAGGCGCGGGTCGCAGAAGGTGTGGTAGCGGTCGTTCAGGTCGGCGTCGGTCATGCCGCGTGCACCACCCGTGCATTCCGTGACGTTCTTGCCGGTCATTTCCAGGTGCAGGCCGCCGGCATAGGTGCCTTCGGCCTGGTGCACGGCGAAGAAGTTCTTCACCTCGCTCAGGATCAGGTCGAAGGGCCGCGTCTTGTAGCCGCTCGCAGCCTTCACCGTGTTGCCGTGCATCGGATCACAGGACCAGACGACATTGCGCCCTTCCCGCTTGGTGGCGCGTACCAGGGCCGGCAGATGGTCGAAGACCTTGTCGGCGCCGAAGCGTGCGATCAGCGTCAGGCGTCCGGCCTGGTTCTGCGGATCGAGCGTGTCGATCAGCCTCATCAGGTTGTCCGGGGTCAGGGACGGGCCGCATTTCAGGCCGATCGGATTGCGGATGCCACGGAAGAACTCGACATGGGCATGGTCGAGCTGGCGGGTGCGGTCACCGATCCAGACCATATGGCCGGAGGTGTCGTACCAGTCGCCGGAGGTGGAATCGACGCGGGTCATCGCCTGCTCGTAGCCGAGCAGCAACGCCTCGTGGCTGGTGTAGAAATCCGTGCTCCGCATCTCGGGATGCGTCTCAGGATCGATGCCGATGGCGCGCATGAAATCGAGCGCCTCGGTGATGCGCCCCGCCACCTCCTGGTAGCGGCCCGACTGCGGACTGTCCTTGACGAAGCCGAGCATCCAGCGATGCGCATTGTCGAGATTGGCATAACCGCCGGTGGCGAAGGCGCGGATCAGGTTCAGCGTCGCCGCCGACTGGCGAT
Source organism: Allobosea sp. 2RAB26 (assembly GCF_052115465.1). Lineage (NCBI taxonomy): Bacteria > Pseudomonadati > Pseudomonadota > Alphaproteobacteria > Hyphomicrobiales > Alloboseaceae > Allobosea > Allobosea sp. 2RAB26. The sequence continues at coordinate 76,679 of NZ_JBFRGS010000022.1, forward strand.
AGGCCTCGAGCTGACGGCGCGGATCCGGAATCCGGGATTCTGCCGTGAACTCGTTGTCGTTGATGATATCGCCCTTGTAGCTCGGCAGCTCGACGCCACCGATCGTCTCGGTCGGGGTCGAGCGCGGCTTGGCGAACTGGCCAGCGACGCGGCCGACCTTCACCACCGGCGAGCCGCCGGCAAAGGTCAGGACGACCGCCATCTGCAGGAACAGGCGGAAGAAGTCGCGGATATTATCGGCCGAATGCTCGGCGAAGCTCTCGGCGCAGTCGCCGCCCTGGAGGAGGAAGGCCTCACCGGCGGCAACCTTGCTCAACGCCCGTTTGAGCTTGCGCGCCTCGCCTGCAAAAACGAGCGGCGGAAAGCCGGCGAGCTGCTGCTCAACCGCCTTCAAGGCTGCCTGGTCCGGATATTCCGGCATCTGCTGGACGGGCTTTGCCCTCCAGCTCTCGGGCGTCCACCGCTCGGACATCTCACTTGCTCCTGATGATAACATCTCACGCCCACCCCTCCCCACGGAAAGGCAGTGTGATCCCGGCGCTATACACCCGCACCGCAGCAAAGACCATAAAGCCGTTGACGGTTACGTATGCGCGAGCTGGGCGTCGCAGGGCGGAGCTGTTCCGGCGACTAGGACCGGGCCGCGTGAACGAGAGCGCCCAAGAGCACGGCAAGGGCATGCCCCTTCGTTCGCCTCTGCGTGTCGGCCGAGGAGTTCATCCCGTCGGCGATGCAAGCCGCCGGCTGCCGGGCATCGTTGTATTCGCCTCGACAGCTCCCTAACGTCACCTGCCAATCACAAGAACATCGGCAGGGAGAAACAAGGCATGGTCATTCGCGCGTTCGCGGTTGCTGCTTTCATGGTTGCCGCAGCATGGGCTGCACGGGCCGAGGAGCCCCTCGCGCTTCGCGGCATGGGCTCGTTCCATGTCGGCGGCAAGTTGGTCGAGATCTCGGGCCGTCCCGTGAAGGAGGTCACCTTCACCCCTGGCGGGGTACCGGCCAAGGTCGACCCCAACGGCACTTACCAGACCGGCCAGATGTATGTGCAGTATTACCTGCCGCAGAACGAGCGCGGTGCAGCGCCGCTGCTGTTCTGGCATGGCGGTGGCATGACCGGCGTGAACTGGGAGAGCACGCCGGATGGACGGCAAGGCTGGCTCGAATACTTCCTGCGCAAGGGCTGGGCCGTCTATAATTCCGATGCCGTCGAGCGCGGCCGTGCCGGCTGGGCCATGTATCCCGACGTCATCCCCGGCGAGCCGGTCTTCCTGACCACCGCGAACCCGTTCGAGCGCTTCCGTATCGGCGCTGGCGCAAATGCCTATGATAAAGACCCGGCCAAGCGGACATTCCTGGCCGGCAGCCAGTTCCCGCCCGATGGCTACGACAATTTCGTCAAGCAGATCGTGCCGCGCTGGACGTCGACGGACCAGATGATCATCGACGCCTATCTGGCCGAAGTCGACAAGATCTGCCCCTGTGTGATCGTGTTCCACAGCCAGGCCGGCCAGTTCGGCTTCAAGGTTGCCCAGGCCCGGCCCGACAAGATCAAGGCCCTGATCGCGGTGGAACCGGCAGGCCTCGGAGACCCCGCCAAGGCCGATGTTTTGAAGAACATCCCCGTCCTGATGATCTATGGCGATTACATCGAACAGGATGCGCGCTGGCCGACGATCCGCAAGAACGGCACCGAGTTCGGCGACAAGATCAGGGCGGCGGGCGGCTCAGTCGATGTCGTCAACCTCCCCAGCATCGGCATCAAGGGCAATTCCCATATGCTGATGATGGACAAGAACAATCTCGAGGTGGCGCAGGTCGTCCAGGATTGGCTCGTCCGGAAGGGACTGACCAAGTGATGCAAGGCGGCGCCCCAAGGGGCGCCGCCTTGCTGCTCAGTGGCGCGCCGTCCGCATCGTCACGAGTTCCTCGGCCGCGCTCGGATGCAGCGCGATGGTGCGGTCGAAATCGGCCTTGGTCGCTCCCATGGTGACGGCAATCGCCACCGCCTGGATGATCTCGCCCGCGTCATGGCCGATGATGTGGACACCCAGCATCCGGTCCGTTTTCGCGTCGACCACGAGCTTCATGTAGATGCGCTCGTGGCGGCCCGAGATCGTCGCCTTCATCGGCCGGAAACCGGCCTCGAAGACGCGCAGTTCGTAACCAGCGGCGATCGCCTGCTGCTCGGTCAGGCCGACCGTTCCGATCTCCGGTGTGGTGAATACTGCCGAGGCCACCACGTGATGGTCCATCGCCCAGGGCTTTCCGCCAAAGGTCGAGTCGGCGAAGGCGTGGCCCTCGCGAATGGCGACGGGCGTGAGATTGATGCGATTGGTGACATCGCCGACCGCGTGGATCGACGGCACGGTCGAGGCCGAATTCGCATCGACCATGACCTGACCGATGGGCCCGAGCTTGACGCCGGCGGTCTCCAGGCCGAGCCCCACCGTATTGGGACGACGGCCGGTCGCCACGAGAACCACGTCCGCATCGATCGGCTCGCCCGTGGCGCAATGGGCACGGCGCGTACCATCGGCCAATTGTTCGATGCGATCGATGGTGCAGCCCAGCCGCAACGTGATGCCCGCATGGACCAGCGCATCGCGGAGGCGCACGCGCAGATCCTCCTCGAAGCCGCGCAGGACATTGTCGCCGCGGTGCAGCACCGTCACCTCGACGCCGAGGCGGCGGAACACGCTGGCAAATTCGAGCGCGATATAACCGCCGCCCACCACCAGCATGCGCCGCGGCAGGCTCGGAAGATGAAAGATCTCGTTCGAGCTGATGCCGAGTTCGCCGCCAGGGATCGGCGGATCGAAGGCGGGGTAGCCTCCCGTCGCGACCAGGATGTGCCGGGCCCGGACGGTCTCGCCGGATTTCAGCAGGCGCACCGTGTTCGGCCCTTCGACCACAGCGCGCTCTTCGCGGATCGCGACCTTGGCGCCTTCAAGCCCCTTGCGGTAAAGGCCGGAGAGCCGGGTCACTTCGTTGGCAACGGCATCCCGCAAGGTCGGCCAGTCGAAGCTCGGTTTGTCGAGCGTCCAGCCGAAGCCGGCAGCATCCTCAAACTCGTCTGCAAAGCGGCTGGCATAGACGAAGAGCTTCTTCGGGACACAGCCGCGAATGACGCAGGTGCCGCCGATGCGGTCTTCCTCGGCGATCATGACGCGCGCCCCGTGACCGGCCGAGATCCGCGCCGCGCGCGTACCGCCGGAACCAGCGCCGATCACGAAAAGGTCGACATCGAAATCAGCCATGCTCTGCTCCTCGGCCGACATCTCGGCCCGACTCGAACCAAAGGGCGGCGGCAGCCAGGGCCGCGATCCACCAGCCCTGCCAGGCGCCATGTCCCACCGATGCCATGACGAAGGCTGCCGCAAAAAGTGCAAGCCGCGGGGCGCGTTCGCGCGCGGACAAGGCGCCAAGCCTCCGGAAGAACAACAGCCCAGCAACCAGCAGCAATGCGGCGCCGACGATGCCGGTTTCCGTCCAGAGCTGAATCGGCGCGCTATGCGGGTGTCCAACCGCCAGGAGCAAGCGACGTGGCGGCGAGACCTGTTCTGCGACCGGGTGCGTCTGGAGGGCCGAGGAGGAGCCGAAGCCAGAGCCGATGAACGGGCGGGCCGCGATCGCCTCCCCGAAGCTGAGCCAGATGTCGACGCGGTCACGTGAATGGGATTCGGCCGTCTGCTCATAGAGCGCGGGCGGCAGAAGCCGATCGACCAATTGTCCGATCACCGGCGCCAGCACCAGCGTCGCCGCAAAGCCAAGTGCCGTCGCAGCCAGTGTCAGGCGTGGAAGCAGGCGGGCCAGCAGCCAGGCAAGGACGAGAATGCCCAATCCAAGTTTCGCAGTGCCGCTATCGGAATAGAGAATGATGCCCGCAACCGCTGCGGCTACGCCCCCCGCCAGCAGACGATCGGCGACGCGTTTCGATCCGCCGCTCCAGAGCAAGTGCACAGCCGGAGCCAGGAGCACGAGGCAGGCGATGACCGGCCGGTTGAATATAAAGCTCATCTGTTTGCCGCCCAGGCCCAGCGTAATGCGCTGAGCGAGGCCATTCTGCAGCTCCAGGAAGATCAGGCCCGAGGCCAGTATCAGGCAAATGGCCAGGGCCCGCATCAGTGCCTGCTTCGGCCTGAACCAGGCACTCGCCGCGATCACCAGGGCAAAACCAAGAGGCAGCAGCAACTCCGCCCAGGCTGCAAAGCCGGATGCCGGCCGATGCGTCCACAGCAGCGAGACCAGGGCCCAGGCAAGGAAGGCCGTCAGTGCGAGGCCGATCGGGCTTCGCAAGCCTGCAAGGATGCGCCGCAACAGGGGGCCGACATCGCGGCCCGCAGCGGCAACGGCAGCGGCAGCGAATGCCGCTGCCGCCAGCCCGAGCATCAGCGGCGCGGACCGATTTGCCGCCCACATGACGAGCGGCAACGCGACCATGAGGATGCCGCCCAGCGCTGCGAGTCGAAGGGCCTGGCGCGACGGGGAAGGGTCGGTGATCACAGCGCGATCGACATCCCGCGAGTTGAAGTTCAAGCTCATGGTCATGCGATTACGCGATCGCACCAAGCCCGCCTAGCGTGAATTCCGCCGGCTCGCGTGCGTTGATGCGCAAAAGACCTTGACTTGAGATTATGCAATCAGGCGCAATTGACCGGCGGAGCGTCAAAGTGTCACTCGCGGAGCGCGGACACCAAAACAGTGCGGGAATCCGCAAGCGGAGGAACAACATGCTCAAATCCATTCTGTCGCGCGGGGCCGTGACGGCTCTGGCGCTCGCTGGCCTGACGACTGCCGCATTTGCGCAGCTCGAACTCAAGATCATGGCTCCGGCCGCGCCGGGTGGTGGCTGGGACGGAACCGCCCGCTCGATGCAGCAGGCGCTGACCGCGTCCGGCATCGCCAAGAGCGTGCAGGTCAACAACGTCAACGGCGCGGGCGGCACGATCGGCCTTGCGCAGTTCGTGAACGGCGCCAAGGGCGACGGCTCGCAGCTGATGGTCAACGGCTTCGTCATGGTCGGCGCCATCCTCCTGAACAAGTCGCCGGTCAATCTCAGCCAGGTGACGCCGATCGCCCGCCTGACCGCCGAGGCTCAGGTCATCGTCGTTCCCGCGGATTCGCCGATCAAGACCGCCAAGGACCTCGCTGACCGCGTCAAGGCCGACCCGGCCAAGGTGACCTGGGCTGGCGGCTCGGCCGGCGGCGTCGACCACATCATGGCTGCCCTCTTCGCCGGCGCTGTCGGCGGCGATGCCACGAAGATCAACTACATCCCCTTCTCCGGCGGTGGCGAGGCCCTGGCCGCGCTGCTCGGCGGGCGCGTCACGGCCGGCATCTCGGGCTATGGCGAGTTCGAGGGTCAGATCAAGGCTGGCAAGCTGCGCGTCGTCGGCGTGAGCTCCGGCACCCGGCTCCCCAACGCCCCCGATGCTCCGACCCTGAAGGAGGGCGGCGTCAATCTCGAGGTGCTAAACTGGCGTTCGGTCGTCGCCCCTCCCGGCATCACCGCCGAGCAGCGCAAGGTGCTGGCCGATGCCATGGAGAAGATGGCCAAGTCGAAGGAATGGGCCGAGATCCTCAAGGCTCGCGGCTGGGATGACGCCTATCTCGGCGGCGCCGAGTTCGAAGCCTTCCTGAAGGCCGAAGATGCCCGCGTCGGCAAGGTCCTCCGTGACGTCGGCCTTGTGAAGTAACGCCACAGGCGACTGACGAACATAGGCATGGGCGGGCGGTGCCATCACCGCCCGCCCATTCTCTCCTGCCAGTTATCTCTGGCAGTCGCCGCTTTGCCATCAGCTGGGCGCACCGGTTCTGGTCCGCGTCAAACCAGGTAAGGAACGACATGGCCTCCACCTCCTCGGCCAAGGGCGCCGACATCCCCGCCCTCGTCGTCGCAGCTCTGCTGCTGATCCCGGCGGCTCTCGTCGCCTATGACGCGAAATCGCAGACGATCGTCTCGACCTATGGCGTCGGCCCGACGGCGATGCCCTACGTGGTCAGCGCCGTCCTTGGCGTGCTGGGCCTGTGCCATCTCGTCGTCGCGTTCCGGGAGGGACTGCCCAAGCCCGAGGCGGTCGACAGCACCGCGGTGCTCTGGCTGACGGGCGGATTGATCGGCCTGATCGCCTGCATCGGGCTCGGCGGCGGCTTCATCATTGCGACGGCCATCGTCTTCTCCGCGACCGCGCGCTCCTTCGGCCGTCAGGCACTGGCCGTCGATTTCGGCATCGGCCTCGTGCTCGGGCTTGCCATCTTCCTGATGTTCTCCAAGCTGCTGCAGCTGACGCTGCCGTCCGGTCCGCTTGAAAAGCTGTTCTGAGGAGCCGGGACAATGGACACATTCAACGCACTGATGCACGGCTTCGCCGTCGCGATCGAGCCGTCGAAACTGCTCTTCGCGCTGGTCGGCGTCTTCCTCGGCACCGCAGTCGGCGTCCTGCCGGGCATCGGCCCGGCGCTGACGGTGGCACTGCTCCTGCCGGTGACCTTCAAGCTCGATCCCGCCGGCTCGCTGATCATGTTCGCCGGCATCTATTACGGCGGCATGTATGGCGGTTCGACCACTGCGATCCTGATCAACGCGCCAGGAGAGAGTGCCTCGCTCGCAACCGCGCTCGAAGGTTCCAAGATGGCCAAGGCCGGCCGCGGCGGCCCGGCACTGGCAACCTCCGCGATCGGCTCCTTCGTCGCCGGCACCATCGCGACGCTGGGCCTCGCCTTCCTCGCGCCATGGCTGGTGGAGGTCGCGGTCAAGTTCGGGCCGTGGGACTATTTCGCGCTGATGATCCTCGCCTTCGTCACGGTATCGGCGACCTTCGGCGATTCACCTCTGCGCGGGATCACCAGCCTCGCCATCGGCGTCACGCTCGGCCTGATCGGCATCGACCGCCTGACCGGACAGGCGCGCCTGACCTTCGGCGTGCCGGAACTGCTCGACGGCGTCGAGGTGACGACGCTGGCCGTCGGCCTGTTTGCGGTCGGCGAGGCGCTCTATGTCGCCTCCAAGCGCTTCCGGGACCCGGAGGAGATCGTCCCGATCAAGGGCTCGCTCTGGATGACCAAGGAGGACTGGAAGCGCTCGTGGGCGCCATGGCTGCGCGGGACCGCCTTCGGCTTCCCGATCGGCGCGCTGCCCGCTGGCKGCGCAGAGGTGCCGACCTTCCTGTCCTATTCGACCGAGAAGAAGCTCTGCAAATATCCCGGCGAGTTCGGCAAGGGCGCGATTGAAGGCGTCGCCGGCCCGGAAGCCGCCAACAATGCCTCGGCGGCGGGCACGCTGGTGCCGCTGCTGACGCTCGGCCTGCCGACCTCGGCGACGGCCGCGATCATGCTGGCTGGCTTCCAGCAATACGGGCTCAACCCTGGCCCGCTGCTCTTCGCCGAGCGCCCCGATCTCGTCTGGGGCCTGATCGCATCGCTCTTCATCGCCAACACGATGCTGGTGATCATCAACCTGCCGCTGATCGGGCTCTGGGTCAGGCTTCTGGCGATCCCCCAGCCCTGGCTCTATGCCGGCATCCTGGTCTTCGCGGCGATGGGCACGCTCGCGGTCAAGGCCTCGGTGGTCGAACTCTCGATGCTCTTCGTCTTCGGCTTCCTCGGCTTTCTGATGCGCCGCTACGACTATCCGGTCGCTCCGATGGTGGTCGGGCTCATCCTCGGCCCGATGGCGGAGGCGCAGTTGCGCCGCGCGCTCCAGATCAGCCTCGGCGACCCGATGATCCTGCTCGAGAACCCTGGCTCCGCGATCCTGCTCGGCCTGGCCTTCATCGGGCTCGTCGCGCCCTTCGTGATGAGCGGGCTGAACAGGTTCAAGGCTTCCGAAGACTAGAGCGGATCGACATTCAGCGTAGCCATATCATTGCTGCGGCGAGGTGGACGAAGCCTGTGAAGTGGATGGTTCTGCGGTCGTAGCGTGTGGCGAAGCGGCGGAAGTGCTTGAGGCGATTGAAGCATCGCTCGATCCGGTTGCGGTGTTTGTAGATCTCGCCGTCGTGAGGGATGAAGACCTTGCGGTTGCGCTTGGACGGGATCACCGCCTGTGCCTTCATTGCGGCAATCTGGTTGCGCAAATCGTTGCTGTCATAGGCTTTGTCGGCCAGCACCGCATCGGCTTCCTGACCTGCGAGGAGATCGGGAGCGGCTGTGATGTCGCTGGCCTGGCCGGGCGTGATGCGCAACCGCAAGGGCCGACCGAGCCTGTCGGCRAGCATGTGGACCTTGGTGGTCAGTCCCCCTCTGGAACGCCCCAGCGCCTGGTCCTTGGCCCCCCTTTATGGAATGGCCCGCCCCTCTCCTCCATGCTGATCGGGTCGCAACAGGAGGGTGGCATGAAGGACATTCAGATTCTTGGTGTCGATTTGGGCAAGAACAGCTGCAGCGTGGTTGGTCTGGATCAGGCTGGGCGGGTTCTA
>NZ_JBFRGS010000023.1:0-82962 GCF_052115465.1 Allobosea sp. 2RAB26
AAGAGGCAATGATGAGATGGACGAGGTCTCGGGCGACGGATGGGCCAAACTTCAAACGGACGGCTCCCTCAAGGGCGAAATCCGCGTCCACAACGGTGACGATTCCACCTTCATCGCCCGCCCTAGGACGACTTCTTCAACAGCCTGCTAGCGCTTTGCCGTCGTGATCGGTCCCAGTGCGAGAATGCTGTCATAGAGCGCGAGCGCTTCGTCGACGCGACCGGCATAGCAGACCGAGCGCGCGCGGAGCTGCGTCTCAGCTGCGTCATGCAGCCGCTCCGACGGCAGGATCGCGGCCTCGCCATGATCCTCGATCAGGGTGATGGTCGTGATCTCCTTCGCGGCGCATTCGCGGGCAAACCCTGGCTGGCCCTGCGCCATTGCACCCGGCACCATCACCAGGTGGACGCCCAGGACAGATGCGGCAAAGACACGGCAAATTCCGGTGATCGGGCCAGCGGCTCTCGAAGCAGCCATCACGTCTCTCCTCGTCCTGCGTGCAGGGAGCAACCATCCGAAGCTGTGGGAGGCTGCCAACTCCGGCCCGGTTTCGGACCGATGCACAATGCTAGGCAAACGCTTCGCATCCGCATCATCGAAACCGATGAGGCCAGCGACCGGATCATGGCCGAGAGCGGATAGGGCTCATATTCCTGTCCCCGCACCGAAGTGCGGGCCGAGGAGGCGTACAAGCCCGCCCGAACGTGTTCAGGCTCTTAGAGCAGGCCCCTGCGAGGCACGAACCGGCGGCGTCGAGTTGTGCAGCAACTGCAGGAGCTTGCCCTGTCGGGAGGTGCCGGTCTTGGCGAAGATATGCTGCAGATGGGTGCGAAGGGTCGGCTCGCTTATGCCCAACATATCGGCCGCTTCCTTGCCGCCCAATCCCTCGGCCAGCGCCAGCAGCACGCGCAGTTCGCCACCGGTGAGCCCATGCAGCCTGGCAAAGGCCTCGCCCGGCATCAGCGGCGCCTGGGCAGGGTCCTGCATGAACACGGCGCAGGATGCGGCAAAGGGGGCAACCGTGCTGCGGCGCTGCCCGGACGCGACTGGAAGGAAGGTTGCGACATAGCCGGTGCCCCCGGCATCCGGCAGGGCCAGCGAATGCGTGTTCGTGTCAATCGCGATGTCGTCGCGCCCGGCCTGGTCGATGGCCCGCGAGAGGCTGGCGCGCGCCGCCGGATCCGTGGGGGAAAGCCGGTTGTTCACGAGCCGGATCGAGCCACCGGTTCTGACCTGGCGCTCGGCGGCCGCATTCATATAGACGACGCGGCCATCGCGGGCGGTGAGGTAAACACCTGCAGCAAGCGCATCGAGCGTCCGTTCCAGCATCTCCGATTTCAGCACCCTGATATCCAGCGCATCGGAGATGGCGAGCGCGCGGCAGACATGCGGCGCGAGCAGCTTGAAGAGGTCGATATCAAACTTCTGATAATACTCGATCTTTTCGCCGCGAGAGGCGTGCAGCGAGGCCATGCGGCCACCGGTCCGCAGGGCCGGAAACCAGATGATGTCCTGCACGCCGAAGGGCTTCAGCACATCGCTGAAGAACCTGCTCTCGACCAGTTCGGAGTGATTCATCGAGAGCGCGCTGACATCGCCGAGATTCGCGACGACATCGGCAGCGGCCATAGGACTTTTCGCATAATGCGTTCCGAGCTGCACCAGGAACTCCGGCGGATACCCGAAGACGAAGAGCTGGTCGTTCAGCACCTGCCGGAGATCGTGGACGCAGATTCCACCTGCCGTGCTTTCGCAGAGGGCGGCAATGCTTCGGCAGGTGTCGGGCCAATGTTGGGGGTCGAGCGCACAATCATAGATTCTACCGATTGTGTCGGATAACGCCTGGGCCGAGGCTCCGTCGAGATCAGCCATGTGCAATCCCCAGCCCGTCAGTTGCCGCGAGTACCTGCTGTTATTGTCGCCAGTGGGAAAATGCTGCACCACACTGAAGAATGACGCAACCGGATTGACTCGAAATACTCGATCCCTGTGCTTTCTTCCAAGTAATATGACGCAAGGTTAATCATCGCTTCCGTCGCTCGTTCCTGTCGCTCCAGCGCGCGGAATGAAAGTTCGCAGTTTCGGCGAAACCCTGCACCAGCACTCAGGATCCGACGCGCGGCGCGAGATCCAATGCGGTGTCAGACCGTTTCATGCTAGCGCGCCCGGATTAGGTCAGCGGCAGGCGGAGCAGCAAGCAGGCTCATTGGTTCCGACGATGTGCCAGCTTCAGTCGGATGCGTAGCATCGCGCCTCACCACGCTCCGACATCGCCACTCCAGGAGGCTACCATGCTCGCTTCGGCTCCTGCGCTCCCGCTGGCTACAGACTGCCCCCTCGAAATCCCCCGGCTGCAGCCTGTCCCGCCGCCGGTCCACCCGCCTTCTGACCTCTGCGGCACTGCGGCAACCACGAAGGCGGGGCCTGCCGCGGCCCCGCTGCAGGTCACGCCGGAGCTCATGGAATTCTACCGGAACCGCGCTCATGATCTACGGGCCGAGGCGATCCGGAACGCGGAAAGCAGTGTCTGGTCCTTCCTCACGAGGATCGTTGGGCCGCGCTGACGGCACGTGGCGATGAGGTCCGGGATCCATCGCGAGCCGATGGGCCGCCCCTTGCGGCCCTCCGGGGAGCCGGAACCTGTCCGCTGCAGACCTGGCTCGCGAGCGTGGCGGCACCCCCTGCCCTAGATTGGCGCCGCCTTCGGCGGCGGAACATGATCACGCCCTGCGCCAGGCGAGCCACGCGCTCCAGAGCAGGCTCGAGAAGAAGCCTTCGGGCCGCTCGAAGCCGGCGCGATCGAGCAGTTCATGACAATCGGCCCTTGGCTCACCGCATGCGAAATCGCGCATCGGGCACCCTGCTCACGCAGCCTTGCGCGAGACTCTGCCCTGCAGGGACAGCGGCTGCGATGATGGGCCGATGACGTCTTCGGTCAGCCGGCCGCATTCCACCATGATCCCCTCGCCGAGATCGGCGAGCGCCATGCTGTCGTCGATCAGCTTTTCGGACAGGCTCATCGCGGCCTCGATCTGGCCGGCCTGGAACGCCATGAGGCCATCCGCGTCCTTGATCTCGGCGGCTGCGCTCAGCCGCGCGAAGCCCAGGTCCATGCAGCTCCGCAGCATCCTCATCTGCAGCACGCCAAGCTTCTGGGCGGCGTCCAGGGCGAGCCTGTTCGTCTCGACTGCGACAGTCAGAGAATTTTGCAATGGGTCCATCAGGGTGTTCGAGAGCTCAGGCATGGTCGCGTCTCCCTTGCTGTGATGGTGGGACGACAGCGCCTGGAAGGTGGCCGCGCTCGGGCCGCTTTCGGGCCGTCCTAGCCAAGATCGGATCGTCCCATCGCGGCGACCGTGGACAGCGCGGCCGATATCCGCGAACGAACCAACCGCGGCCCGCCGCAGTCTGGGATGAGGCTGCGCCGCATGCCGGGATGATGCCCGCGTTGTGCTCGTGGATGATGGCGGTTTCCTGACGGGAGAGTTCGTCGCCCCCCGCGCAAGCCGCGGGACCGCGTTGCCCGTTGACGAAGTCGTGACCCCGGCCAGGAGCCCGGCAGCCTCAACGCCGCTTGCGCCGCGCAGGGGCAGGTTCAAGATGAGATCGAGGCTTGGCTGGCTCCGTCACCGGAATGCAGGTCCGCGACGGGTTCGCTACGTGAGTTCCGTCGTTGTGTCTGAGGGAGCGTCGCATGCTTGTGAGACATCACGTCAGGGCTGTCTGGCTGCGTATCGGGGTCGTGCTGGCACTCGCTGCACTCTTTGTCGCCCCGATGGCGTTCAAATAGCAGCGCGAGACGGCGCCGAGCCGGGGAGCGGGATCCGGCCGCCCGGTTTGCGCCCGCGACAGCCGGCGGCTCAAGTCACACGCTCGCGGGTCAGGCTAAAACGTGAGTCCGCCGAAGACCTTGCGCGCGATGACTCAACGTCCACAATAAGATGAAGATGGCCCCGCGACCGGACTGCGGGGGACAGTCCTGGCCCGGCGACCGGCCAGGCAATCATCTGCTCCGGGCAGCCTGGCGCCCGACGATCCATGGGAGGGTTTCGCGCCGGTCGACCGTGGAGCCTTCCGCCGCGACCAGTCGATTTACAGGCCGGGCGCTTCGCCCATAATCACCGCAGATGTGCCGATTTGTCTTCGGGCAGGATACGATATCGGCTCCGATGGTCCAGCGAGGCGACGCGCGGAATGGAACATCTGTTTTCGGCCGTCGAGCCCTATATTCGCGAATATGGCGCTGTCGCCATCTTCGTGATCCTTTTTCTGGAGTCGCTCGGGGCACCTTTGCCGGGAGAATCCGCGCTGATCTTCGCCGGCGTACTCGCATCCCGCGGCGAGCTGTCCTTGTCCGCCGTCCTCTTCAATGCCTGGGTGGGAGCTGTCCTCGGCGACAATTTCGGCTACCTGATCGGCCGGACCTTCGGCCGAGCCGTCATACTCAAGCATGGATCCCGGATCGGATTGACACCTGAGCGCTTCAATCATGTCGAAGCGGTCTTTGCACGTTATGGTCCCGCGACGGTGGCCGCGGCGCGGTTCGTCAACATCCTTCGGCAGTTCAATGGCATCGCCGCCGGCACGACCGGAATGGATTGGCGGCGCTTCCTGCTCTTCAACGCGCTCGGCGGCGCGCTGTGGGTGGCCGTCTGGGGTGCCGGCGCCTTCTATTTCGGCACGCATATGTCCGGGATCGCGGCCTATATCCCGCGATGGGGTCATGTTGGGATAAGGGTGCTCCCGCTCGTCCTGGCTGCCATCGGCGCGATCGTGCTCCTCGTCTGGCTTTGGCGCAGCCGCAAGCAACAAGGCTCGCCGCAATAGAGGTCCGAAAAGAAAACCGAGGAGCTTTCGCGCTCCGGGATGACTGAGCCCTTCCTTCGTTTAGTCAGGGCCCCTCGTAATAGGTCGCGTCGTCCTGCAGGATTCCGGGCCTTGGCGAAGTTCCGGTCTCCTTCTTCGTGCCCGGCAGGACTTCGAACCAATTGTCGAACTTGACCATTGTCGAACCGAGCTGCGCGAGCACGGCGGGATTTCCTTCCATCCTGGCCCTTCCGGCCGAGACCTTGTCGGCCAGCTTCGCCGTGCCGATCATCACGTCCTCCAGCTCGCGGCGGTCGATCGTGATCGTCAGATCTGCATCCGCGGCCTGATAGCCGGCGATCGTCGTCAGCGTCGCATTGCTCATCTCGACCACAAACCGCTCGCCATTGTCCGGCGTCGAGATATTGATCTTGAACTTCATGCCGTCGGCCTTGCGGCTGTCCATCTGGACCCCGAGGTAATTCAGGAACAGCTCGGTGGTGGTGCCGCGTACGAAGTCGGGGCTGCCCGCCTTTGCCGCCTTCACCGCGATGACGCCATCGCGCAGTTCCTTGGCGCCGGACAGGAAGCTGTTCCGCAGGCTCGGGCTCTCGAACTGGTAGCCCATCTGCTCGAACGTGTCGGCGAGGAGGTTCTTTGCGTCCTGGTTGCCCGGTTCCGCGTAGACCAGCTTGTTGATAATCTCGGTTGCGTGGCGGTATTTGCCCTGGTCGTAGAGCTCGCGGCCCTTCGCCATCACCTTCGCGGCGCCGCCCATCATCTCCACGTAAAGCGGCGCGGAGTCTTCCGGCGACAGCGGGACGAGTGTTGCCGGGTTCAGATCCCAGAATCCAAGGTAACGCTGGATCACGGCTCGGCTGTTATGCAGGTAGGAGCCGTGATAGCCGCGGTCGTACCATTGCTGCAGCAGGCTTTTGGGCGGCTCATAGACATTGTGGATCTGGTTGATCGTCACCCCGGAATTCGCCAGATGCAGGACCTGGTTGTTCAGGTTTGCATACATGTCGCGTTGCCCGCGCATCACCTCGCCAATCCGCGCCTTTCCCCATCGCGGCCAGCTATGCGATGCGAACATCACCTCCGCCTGATCGCCAAACCGGTACAGCGCGTCGTTGATATATTGCGACCACGCGAGCGCATCGCGCACCGGCGCGCCCCGCAAGGTGAGGACATTGTGCTGTCCGGCGACGATGTTCTCGGCGGCCCAGAATGCCTTGAGGTCCGGAAACCAGGTGTTCATCTCCGCCGGCGCTTCCGTGCCGGGTGTGTTCTGAAAGACCATCCGCACGCCGTCGATGGTCAGTTCCTCGATGGGCAACTCAATGCTCCGGGTCGGGGGCAGGATGCCAACATCCCCGCTGGCGACACCCTTGCCGATCGATGAATCCACATGGCCGTAGGGGCTCTGGGACAGGACGTCGCCGTAGGTATAGCTCTTGCGGCGGGTCATCGCGTTGCCGGCGTAGAGATTCTCGGAGATGGCCTCGTTGATGAAGCCCTTGGGCGCAAGGATCTGGACCTTCCCTGCGGCCAGAGCGGCATCGTCCACGACACCGCGGATCCCGCCGAAATGGTCACCGTGGGAATGGGAGATGATCACCGCCACGACAGGGCGTTCGCCGAGCCTCTCGTTGATGAATTTCAGCGCGGCCCGTGACGTTTCCTTGACCGTCAGGGGGTCGATCACGATCCAGCCCGTATTCCCTCGGATGAACGAGACGTTGGCGAGGTCGAAGCCACGGACCTGATAGATGCCAGGCACAACTTCAAACAGGCCATACTCCATGTTGAGCAAGGCCTGGCGCTGCAGTGACGGATGGATGCTGTCAAAGTCCTTCCCGTTCAGGAGGAAGTTCCAGTTATCAATGTTCCAGGCCACGTCGCCCTTGTCATTCATGATCTTGCGATAGGGCGGCGAGGCGATGAAGCCGCGCTTCGCTTCCTGGAAGTCCTGCTTGTCGGCAAGGGGCAATATCCGCCGCTGCTGTTCCTGCGCTTCGATCGTGAATCGCGAAGGCATGTTCCCCTTGGGATGGAAATGCTGCTCCTGCGCGACCGAGGCATCACCAAATGCTCCAGCGACGACTGCGCCAAGCACAAGCGCCAGAATTCTCAATGAGCCGCTCATTTTCTAGCCCTCTGTATTGGCCGAATGAAACATCAGACGCGGAGACGAGACTTCGACGGAGCGGGCCTCTCCAGCGTGTCTCTCCTGTCCACGTGCGGCAAAGTGAGAGCTTGCTACGCAGCGTGGCTGCTGGATGCGACCCGCACCTGCCTTGCCGGCATCCAAGGACATCCCGGGTCGATCCACGCAGAGGACCGCCTCGACGCGAAGGGAACGACCCCGAGCAGTTTGCGGTTGTCCCACCGGCCCGGCGCATCACGGGGGATCTAGTAGCAGGCTGGATAGGGATAGTACCCGCACTGACCATAGCCGTAGCCATAGCCATAGGGCCGCGTCGCGGCGATTCCGGCGGCTGCGCCCAAGGCCGCCCCGCTGGCATACCAGGCGCCATTGTAGACCGGCGCATGCCAGTAGGCGCCGCCAACCCGGGCGCGATCATAGGCGCCCCAGCGGTCATAGCCGACGCGATCGTCACCCAATCGCGCATCGCCCAGTCGCGCATCGCCTCCAAACCGATCGCCTCCGCCGAAGCCACCCAAGTCGCGCCCGCCAAAATCGCCGCCTCCGAGGCGGCCGCCGAACCCGCCGCCGCCGAAGCCTCCGAAGCGGTCGATGAACAACGCCGCCGGCCCGCTCGCCCCGGTGAGGCTCCCCTCGAGGATTGAGACCTCAAAGGTCAGGTTGCCCGCATCGAGTTTCGGCGATCGCAACGTCACCACAGCGTCACTGACCTTCGAACCATCCCCGCCCAGGACCGATATGGTGGCGTTCGGAGGATCCTTGGCGAAATTGTCCTTTCCTTCGTCCCACTGCATGATGAACTGCCTGGTGGCGACATGGCCGGCGGCGCGCACGGGGCGATCAGCGAAAACGATCGAATTCGCCGAAACACCCGTCAAAGTCAGGGTGTTTCCCTCCAGCTTTGCGCCTGTCGAGTTGATGACGGCGAGCGAGGGAACTGGCCCCGTGGGTGTGGCTACACCGATCGTCTTTTGCAGGGGGATGTTCGGCCGAGGCTCGGTGCCTTGCGTCTGAGCCTCACCCCGCACCGATCCAAGCCCAGCAAGCAGAAAAATGACGCAAGTGAAGTGTTTCGTGAGCATTTGGAGCCTCCCTTGTGGGTGTGCACGCCTTCCGCCGGCGCGCGTGCAAAAAGCCCAGATCGCTCGGCGCAATGCGCTTTCACGGCGTGTCAGAATGAATGAGATGTCCCCTTTCACATTGCGCGCAGCCAGACGGAAACCCTGCACCCGTTTGGCGCCTCGGGACATGCTCCCTGCCCCGCGCGGCCGCCGAATGCCGTCCTCACTCCGCGAACGGAAAGATCTTCTTCCAGTCCCGCTTCATGTCGACCACCGTCCATTTGTTCACGGCCGCGGCGTCAAGCGCCTTGTCGAGTTTGCCGAAATGGGAATTGCGGTCATAGGCGTATTCGCGTTCGGCGTCGGTGTGGTGGACGATCAGGCCGAAGCGCGGCCCACCCGACAGCGTGGTCCATTGCAGCATTTCGAGATCCCCGTCGGAATTCCCGAACGCCGCAATCGGCCGGCGGCCGATATGCTGGTTGATACCCACGGGCTTGCCGACCGTGTCGTCAATGAAGTTGATCTGCGGCAGGCGGAAGATCACCGGGCTGCCATCGCGCATCTCGAAGCGGGTCTTGATCGACGAGCCGATGACCTGCTCGGGGGGAATGCCGTAGACCCTGTCGGTCCAGGGGCGCATGAACTCGATGCCGCCGCCGGAGGCGATATAGGTCTTGAAGCCATTGCCCCGCAGATGGGCGAGCAATTCGAGCATCGGCTGGTAGACCAGCTCGGTATAGGGCCGCTTGAAGCGCGGGTGGCGGGCCGTCGCCAGCCAGTCCGTGGTGATCTTCGCAAACTCCTCCGAGGTCATGCCGGCATGGGTGGCGCCGATGAGCTGGATCAGCCCCTTCTCGCCTGATGCCGCCAACGCCCGCATGTCGCCACTGAGGACCGCCTTGAACGGCTGTTTCGTCTTCCAGCCGGGGTTCTGCGGCGCCAGCGCCTTGACCCGGTCGAGCACGAAGGCGAGCTGGACATACATCGGCTGCTCCACCCACAACGTGCCGTCATTGTCGAACACCGCGATACGCTCGGCGGGCGCCACGAAATCGGCTCCGCCCTGGGTCGTAACCCGCGTGACGAAATCGATGATCGATGCCTTGGTCGGGCCCTCGTTCCAGGACGGCAACGGGTCCGTTTGGGCGGAGGCCGAAGTGACTGTGAAACTTAAGGGAATGGTGAGAGCCGGCAGAGCCGCCAGGCCGTTGAGCAGCATGCGTCGGTCGATGTCGGCGGAAGAACCGATCAGCTTCATCCTTGCCTCCCTTCAATGCCGGCGAGAAACAGAACTTAGTACATGAATGGTCCCGGTCCACCCCAGGGGCCGAAATCGAAGGCGTTCTGGTTCATCACTGCCGTCATCTGCTGCTCGTTGGCCAATTTCTGCGCGAAGACCATCTGGCGGAACTGGGCGTAAGCCGCCTGGTTGCCGAAATAGACGCATTGGCAGACGATCGGATCGGCGTAGACGTAGATGATCTGTGAATTCTTGACCTGCTGGACGAATTTGTTGGGCGGCAGCTTCTTCATCGCCGCGACGCGCTCCGCCGTGTTTGCGGGCTGCGGGGTGAAGCCGGCGGCCGAGAGCAGATCCTCCTTGTGCTGCACGGTCTGGGAGGTGGACTGGCAACCGGCCAGGGCGAGCCCGGCGGAGAGCGCAAGGGCAGTGAAGGCGTAGGATGGCATGACGTCCTCCGGATAGTTTGGGGGAATGCGGGGTCGAATGGACTCGAGGTCCTTTCAACGGGGCTTCGCGGACTCGCACCGGGACCCAGGTGTGACGAGGGAAGGTTCAGCCGGAAAGGCTTGGGCCGGATCGGAAGACCCGGCCCAGGACGAGCCTCAGTTTCCGGCCGCAGCGCCGAGCAGATAATCCTTCTGCAATTGCCGCGTGCTTGACGGATAGAGCGTCTGGCATTCACGCCAATAGCCGGACTTGGGCGCCCGGTTGTTGGGATCGGCGCAGATCGCGGCGAGTTGCTGCGCTCGTGATTGCGAGCTCTGGCAGCCTGACAAAATCAATCCGATCGATAACGCAATGCCGGTCATGACATAGGTCTTCATGACGTCCTCCCTTGAAAGAGGTTCTGGTGCTCGCCAGCCTGATGGAAGGGAGCAGGCGCCCCCGAGCAGGACGCCTGCCTGGTTGCTTTCGCCAGCGCTCAGTCGGACCGGCCTTTCGAGTTCTTGATCTGGTCCATGACCTGATCGAGGTTGTAGCTCGCCGGGTCCTGCATCGGCGGGAAGTCCTTGTAGGAGAGAAGCTCCTTCATCCACAGTGCCTGGCCGATCGGCAGCATGTTCCAATCGTAGATATAGGCGGTGGAAGGGGAGCCGATCGAACCGCCCATACCCAGGAGCGTCTTGTATTGCGAGCCGATCGCGGTCTCGAAGGGATCACGCTTGATATTGACGACCTGGGCCCAGTGGAAGGGCAATACCCCGGAGATGAAGCCGGCCGGCGAATCTGAGACCATCGCGAAATAGATCTTCCAGTTCTTGTAGCGTACCGCCGAGGGGTCCTTTCCGGAATAGTAGAAGAACGTATCGCGTGCCGACTTTTCCGACCGTCCGAGCAGGTATTCGACCTGGTCGACGCCATCGAGCTTGGTCTTGACGATGCCGGGATAGCTGCCGGCCATGATGCGCTGGTTCAGCGCGTCGCCCTTGTCTCCGCCCGCGAGGTTGACGAGGGTCGGCAGCCAGTCGAGTGACGCGAAGATATCATTCTTGATTGTGCCCGGCCGGATGCCGCCGGCTGGCCAACGCACGAGCGCAGGCGCGCGCATGCCGCCTTCCCAGGTGCTCAGCTTGCCGCCCTTGAAGGGCGTGGTGCCGCCGTCCGGGAAGGTGATCGTCTCGGCGCCGTTGTCGGTGGTGAAAACGACAATCGTGTTGTCGAGCTGGCCCATGTCTTGCAGTTTCTTGAGCACGACGCCGATATTGTCATCCAGCTGCTTCATGCCGGCCTCGTTGAGGCCCCAGTCCTTGCCGCCGGGCTCGCCGATCATGGCCTCGTATTTCGGCGACAGCATGGTCGTGATGTGCATGCGGGCCGGGTTGTACCAGGCGAAGAACGGCTTGTTGGTCCGCCTTGGGTCATTGCGCTCGAGGAAGTCGACGACCTTGGCGGAGATTTCCTCGTCCACGGTCTTCGAGCGTTCCAGGGTCAGCGGACCTTCGTCCCGGCAGGTCTGATTGGCCGCGGTGCCATTGGAGGATGTGCAGGAAATCACGGGACGTGGCGGCGTCAGGCAAACGGTTGTTCTTGGATCCACCGCGCCGGGAACCGCGGGAAGGCCCGGGATCGGCGTGTTCAGGCATGGCGGAGCGACCGTCTGCTGTGTCGGGGTCCTGTTGATGTCGGGGAAGCTCACACCCTGCATCGCATCGAGGTGATAGAGATAGCCCCAGAATTCCTGGAAGCCATGCGCGGTCGGCAGCGCGTCGGTATGGTCGCCGAGATGGTTCTTGCCGAACTCGCCGGTGTTGTAGCCGAGATCGATCAGGAATTTCGCCAGCGCCGGGGTACCCGGCCGCAGATAGGACGGGCTGCCCGGCAACTGGGGCGGGATCATGCCGGTGCGCAGCGGATGCATGCCTGTGAAGAAGGCATTGCGGCCAGCCGTGCAGCTCTGCTCGGCGTAGTAGTGCGTGAAGAGCGCGCCTTCCTGCCCGATCCGGTCGATATTGGGCGTCTCCCCGACCATCAGGCCGCGGTGGTAGATGCTCGGCTGCATGATGCCGATGTCGTCGCCCATGATGAACAGGATGTTCGGTCGGGATTGCGCCTGGGCAGGGGCCGGCGCCTGTGCCGGGGCCTGTGCGACGGCCGGCGTCAAGGCGCTTGCACAGATGAGCGCGGTAGCTCCCAGGAGAGCCGTTCGCGTGGTGTCGCGCGCGCTGGCAAGAATGCGGCTGAGCCCCCATCGATTATCATCAGGGGTAGTGCTCGTAGTTCCGGCGAGAATGTCATGCTTCACGGCATATCCTCCTCTTTTAGATCTTCGAGACTCCGCGCCGGACGCAGCGGAAGCCGATATGGCTAGCCGAGGTGTCGACGAGCTGGGGGTGGCGTGCCGCCGGGCGGTAGCGGCGGCAGTAATTGGGCGCACACAGGTGTGAGCCGCCCTTCAGGACCTTGCGCGGGATCCTGAGTTCCGGATGGCATGGGTCGTAGCTCTGGTCCTCGCGCCCGCCGCGCGGGTTTTCCGGGATGCAGCAGGCTTTTGGCGCATCGGCGGCGTGCCTCGCCACGTAGAAATCGCTCGTCCATTCCCAGACATTGCCGATCATGTCGTAGAGGCCGTAGCCGTTGGGCGGGAAGGCGGTAACCGGCGAGGTGCGCGTAAACCCGTCCTGCGCGAGGTTCTCTCGTGGGAAGTCGCCCTGCCAGGTATTGGCCATGTGCTGGCCGCCGGGCGTGAACTCGGCCCCCCAGGCGAACTCCGCGCCGTCGAGGCCGCCGCGGGCCGCGAATTCCCATTCAGCCTCGGTCGGCAGGTCGATCCCGGCCCAGTGCGCATAGGCCAGCGCATCGGAGAATGCCACGTGCACCACGGGATGGTTGTCGAGCCCGTGAATGCTGCTCCTCGGGCCGTAGGGATGCCGCCAGTCAGCGCCCTTCAAGTAAGTCCACCACTCGCCCCAGAAGCGCAGGTCAGCGGGATTGTCGGGGGGCGAGAAGACGAGAGAACCAGCATAGAGCATCTCTGGCCGGGCCGCCGGGTAGTCCTTTGGATCCGGACACCGCTCCGCGAACGTGACGTGTCCGGTGGCGCGAACGAAGTCGCGGAACTGGCGGTTCGTGATGGGCGTCCGGTCCATCCAGAAGCTGTTCACGGTCACCCGGTGGACCGGAGCCTCTTCAGGGTAGTGGCGATCCGACCCCATGAGGAACGTGCCGCCGGGTATGACGAGCATATCTCGCGGAGGCGCAGTACCCGCACTCAACGCGCGATTCAGAGGATCGCTGGGGGCCGCGGGCGGTCGTTCCGTGATTTCAAGACTTCGCATGAAACACTCTCTGAGTGCTCGGCTCTCAGGCAGGCTGTACCGATAAATCGGGGGTCGCTCTACTGGACCATGGCCCAGTATCGAGGCTTGCCGGGCTCTCCGGCCTCCGGGATTTCCCGAGGCTCCGCGGTCAAGGTTCAACCGCGGACACCATGCCTGTGCCGAAAAGGACTGGGCGCCCACGAGCTTCGACCCCGGCAAAAATGCATCTCGACAGGGTAGAGATGACGCTGAATAATGCCGCCTTCCAGAACTTCGAGACCTTTCACGTGCCGCTGCGGTAGGAAAGATGGAAGTTCGGTTACAACTTCGAGCAGATGCAGCGCGAGGTGTGGGAGCGTTGGGCCTGCTCCTTCTGGTGCTCGCCTTCCCTTGGCTGGCTCCGGCTGCGCGGTCGCAGCGGAAACCAGCGCGCATCCTCTTTCTGCATGCGTTCAACTATACATTTCCGGCCACGGCGGCCATCAGCGAGGCCGCGCGCAATCGGTTCTCGGAACGCGCTCCTCACAAGATCGAGATCGATGCCGAGTTCCTTGACCTCGCGCGCAGCTCCGACCCCGCGCATGAGGATCGGATGGCGTCGTTCCTGCGTGACAAGTACGCGCGTTCCCCCCCGGACGTCATCGTGACCCTGGGGAGCCTGGCACTGCCCTTCATCATCAAGCATCGCGCCACGATCGCGCCCGCCGTACCCGTCGTGTTTACGAGCATCTCGTCGGCAACCTATGCCGTCTCACGGCCGCCTCCCGATGTCACCGGGATCATCACGGAGTTCAATCTGGAAAAGACGCTCGCATTGGCGAAGGCGCTGCAACCCAACTCAGGGCGCGTCGTGATGATTGCTGGGAGCGCCGAAGTGGATCGCCGTTGGCAAACCCAAGCGCGGGCGACGATGCAGGCTCACGCCGAATTGGAAGCCACGTACCTATTTGGACTGCCTTTTGACACTCTCGTTGCAGAGTTGGAACGTGTTCCCGCGGACGCGATCGTTATCGTCCTGACGGTATTCGCGGACGGCACGGGCAAGAGTTTTGTTCCAGCCGAAGTCGCGACTGCGCTGGCCGCGCTTTCTCCTGCTCCCGTCTATTCACCTTACGATACCTATCTTGGCAATGGCACGGTTGGCGGCTTCATAGAGACGTTCGAGTCTGTCGGCATAGCCGCAGCCGACCTCGCACTTGAAATCATTGCAGGCGCTGACCCGGCCGCGCTCCCGCCACGAACAAATCCCGGACAGAGCTACCGCGTCGATGCCAGGGCGATGCAGCGTTGGAATCTGCGGGAAAGCAATCTTCCGGCCGATGCTGCGGTGTTGTTCAAGAAGCCGACGATCTGGGACCAGCATCACAATCTGGTGCTTGCGGCTCTCGGCATCTCTGCATTGCAGATGGCCGTTGCCGGTGCCCTGCTGCTCCAGAGGCGCAGAAGACAACGTGCCGAAGCCCTGCTCAAGGAGAGCGAGGAGCGGATGACCTTCACAGCGGCGTCCGTGAACCTGGCCCTCTGGCAATTCCATCGCGAGACCAACGAACTCTGGTCAACGGAGCACGCGCGGGCCCTGTTCGGTCTTGGGGAGGATACGCCTCTCACCCGCGATGCGCTCCTTGCCGCAATCCATTCCGAAGATCGCACGGGAGCAATCAACTCGCTGACCAAGGCGGCAAACAGCGACCAGTCGGCCGTCGCTGACGTTCGCGTCATGCGAGATGGGGAGCCGCGCTGGATACGGATTCGCGCGCGGTTTCATCCCGACCCCGCGGGCGATCCGAAGCAGCTCAGCGGAATCTTCATCGACGTTACCGACCAGAAAATGGCCGAGATCGAAACGGCCCTGCAGCGCCAGGAGGTGGCGCACCTGATGCGGGTTTCGGTACTGGGCGAACTGTCGGGCGCGATCGCCCATGAGATCAATCAGCCGCTCACCGCAATCCAATCCAATGCGGAAACGGGGCTCGATTTGCTTGCCGCGGCTTCGCCAGACCTGGCCGAGCTCCGCGATGTGCTGCAGGATATCGTCGACGATAATCGCCGGGCCAGCGAGGTCATCCAGCGCTTGCGTAACCTGCTCAAGAAGGGCGAGACCACAGCTGTTTCCGTCGATGTGAACGAGCTCGTTACCTCGACGCTTTCATTGCTCCATAATGAACTCGTCAGTCGCAGGATCAGTGTAAGCCTCGAACTGGCGGGCGAATTGCCCGCGACGGTCGCAGACCCCGTCCAGCTGCAGCAGGTCCTGCTCAACCTCCTGGTCAACGCCATGGACGCGATGGCTTCCACCCCCACGCCCGAACGAAACATCGCCGTTTCGACGTTGCGTACGCCGACGAGGATGATTGCAGTCCGCGTCAAGGATTGCGGACCCGGGATTCAGCCGGAAGCTGTAAGCCACGTATTCGAGCCCTTTTACACGACCAAGCCAAACGGCCTTGGCCTCGGACTGGCGATCTGCTCAACTGTTGTCGAGGCCTATGGTGGCGAGGTCGAACTCGCGAACGACGAGGCGGGTGGAGCGGTCGCGAGCCTCTTGCTGCCAGCCAAATCGCCGATCTCAGCCGAGTGAGCGCCCGATGTTTACAGTCTTCCTCGTTGATGACGACACATCAGTGATCAAGGCCTTGTCCCGCCTCCTTGGCGTAAGGCGATACACGATTGCGGCTTTCACATCCTCGCAGGAGTTTCTCGCCGAACATGACGCTTCCATTCCAGGCTGCGCCGTCATTGACGTCTGCATGCCAGGCCTCGACGGCCTTGAACTTCAGCAGGCACTGACCGCCAAAGCGACCAGTCGGCCGGTCATCTTTCTCACCGGCAAGGGCGACATTCCGACCACAGTGCGTGCCATGAAAGCGGGCGCCGTTGATTTCCTGACCAAGCCGGTCCGCGCCCAGGATCTGGTGGCCGCCATAGAACGCGCGAGGGAAGCGGATTCTCGTGCCCGGCAGGTGCAAGCCGAGCTGAACTCGGTCGAGAGCAGAATTGCAACCTTGACGCCCCGCGAGCGTGAGGTTCTGACACATGTGGTTGCTGGAAAGCTGAACAAGCAGATCGCATACCAGCTCGGCACCGTCGAAAAGACGATCAAATTCCACCGTGGGTCGATCATGAAGAAGCTCGGCGTTCGCATGGTCGCCGACCTCGTGCGCCTGACAGAGAAGGCCGGCATTTCCGCGTAGTCGCCCCGCGATGCGTACTGGCCCAACGGTCAGGTCGACAACGGGAAAAAACCGCCTCACGTTCCGCCCCATGGGGCAGGATTCTTCCTGGATCGCTATCGTGGACGACGATCCGTCCGTGCTGAAGTCCCTGAGTCGGACGCTGAGGGTTCGCGCCTATGAGACGAAGATCTTCAGCTCCGCCCGCGAGTTTCTGGAGGCCTTGCCCACGGGGACGCCTGCCTGCCTGATCCTTGACTTGCAAATGCCTGGGATGACCGGCCTCGAGCTGCACCATCAATTGGTCAAGGCTGGCGTCCATATTCCGACCATCATCATTACGGCCCATGGTGACGGGATGCGCGAGCCGTCTCACCCCTCGGACATCGTCGCCGTTCTTTCGAAGCCGTTGCGGAATGCGAACCTATTCGACGCGCTCGTGATTGCACTCGGATCAACTGGAAAAAATGATGCTGTGAGTGTGCCGAGCCGAGACTGACCCCGTGCAGGAGTTGGCGAATGACACGCCTGGTTCTAGACCTGCTCCGCCCCTATCGTGGCTGGCTGCTCATCGCCTTTGGCGCAATGCTGGTCGAAATTGCCGCCAGCCTCGCCGCGCCCTGGCCGCTGAAGCTGGTCCTGGACGATGCGCTCGGCAACCATCACTTGCCTGAATGGCTAGCATGGCTGCATCAGTACGGTTTCAGCCGCAACACGACCGGTGTCGCGCTCTTTGCGGGCGTTGCCACTCTGCTCATCGCCATCATCGGCGGGATAGCGACCTACCTGGACAATTACTACACCACCAGCATTGGCCAGTGGATTGCCAATGATCTACGCATCCGCATCTATGAGCACCTGCACCGTCTGTCGCTGCGATACTATCAGAATGCCAAGATCGGCGCCCTGATCTCCACCATCACCTCCGATGTCTCGACCCTGCAGAGCTTCGCCTCGTCGTCGACGTTGAGTATCGTCGTCGACCTTCTCACGATCGTCTTCATGGTCGGGCTGATGTTCTGGCTCGACTGGGACTTCACCTTGATCGCAATCGCCGTCATTCCCTTCCTCCTGGTCTTCATCATGCGCTTCAAGCGGGCGGTGAAAGAGGCGACGCGCGTGGTGCGCGTCAGGCAGAGCGAAGTTCTGGCGGTCGTCGAACAGGGCCTGGGCTCGGTTCGCGCGGTCAAGGCGTTCGGGCGGCAGGATCTCGAACTCGCGCATCTGCAGGATGTCAGCCAGGCGACAGTCGATGCGGCGCTGAAGGCACGGCGGGTCAAGTCCCTGCTCTCGCCGGTGGTCAGCATCGTGGTCGCGTTCTGCACCGCCATCGTTCTCTGGAAGGGAACGGCGCTGATCATCGCAGGCACCATGACGGCCGGGTCACTGACGGTCTATCTCGCCTATCTCTCGAAATTCTTCAAACCCGTTCAGGATCTTGCGAGCGCCACGACGGCAATCGCGCAGACGACCGTGGCGCTGGAACGCATCCAGACGATCCTCGCAGCCGACGAGATCGTCTTCGAACGCGCCGATGCGGTTGATCCGGGGCGCGTCAAGGGCGCGATCACCTTCGAGCATGTCGCGTTCGGCTACGAGGCCGATGCGCTCGTGCTGCGCGATGTTTCCTTCTCGATCGCGCCTGGGCAGGTCGTTGGCATCGTCGGGCCCACGGGCTCAGGCAAATCCACCGTGCTCAGCCTGCTGCCACGCTTCTATGACGTGAAGAGCGGGCGCGTCCTGATCGACGGCACGGATGTCAGGACGTTCAAACTCGCCGCCCTGCGCGCCCAGATCGGTTTCGTGCTGCAGGAGACGGTGCTGTTTCGCGGGACGATCCGGGAGAACATCGCCTATGGGCGGCCAGGTGCGACAGACGAGGAGATCGTGGCGGCCGCCAGGATCGCCAATGCCGACGAGTTCATCGCCCGCATGCCGCATGGCTATGATTCCATGGTCGGGGAGCGCGGCGATACGCTGTCGGGCGGCCAGCGCCAGCGCATCGGCATCGCCCGGGCCGTCGTTCGTGACAGCCCGATCATGATCCTCGACGAGCCGACAGCGGCGCTCGATACCGAGTCCGAGCACCTGGTGATCGAGGGGCTGCGGCGGCTGATGGCGGGCCGCACCGTCATCATGATCGCCCATCGCCTCAGCACGATTCGAAATGCCGACAAGATCATCGTGCTGAAAGACGGGATCGTTGCGGAAGAGGGCTCGAATGACGAGCTGATTGCCCGCGGCGGGATCTATGCCGAACTCAACCGCGCCCAATTCGAAACGACCGCGGCCACGTGAGGTCGCCCCGTCCCTTCCTGCGCAAATCAAGGAGTGCCGGCCATGTCGCACAAGCTGATTGTCCTTCCCGACGACACCCCCGATGCCATCCTCGCACCGATCAACGCCGCCACGCGGGTGCTCAATATCAGGATGTTCCTGTTCACGGACCCGACCCTGCTTGGCGCTGTGCTCGCAGCGAAGCAACGCGGCGTCCAGGTGCGCGTCATGCTCAACCCGGCGCGCCGCGACGGCGCGAGCGAGAACGAGGAGACGCGCCAGGTGCTCGACGCTGCCGGCATAGAGGTGCGCGACAGCAGCCCGGCCTTTGCTCTCACCCACCAGAAGTCGATGGTGATCGACGATACGATCGGCTTCGTCGAGTCGCTGAACTGGGAGACGCGGGATCTCACCGAGACGCGTGATTATGCCGTCACCACCACCGACAAGCTGGAAGTCGCGGAGATGGTGCGCTGCTTCGAAGCGGACTGGGTACAGACGGAGTTCGAGCCCGATCCTGCATCGAAGCTGATCTGGTGCCCCAATAACGGCCGAGAACGGATCGCGGCCTTCATTGACGACGCCAAGCAAACCTTATGGCTGCAGAATGAGCGTTACCAGGACACGGTGATCATCGAGCGCCTCGTCCGGGCGCTGAACCGCGGTGTTGAGGTCCACATCATGGCGCGGCAGCCGCACAAGCTGAAGAGCGACAAGCTGGTGGAAGGCGTCGGCGGCCTGCGGATCATGGAAGATGTGGGAGCCAAGATCCATCGGCTGAAGAATCTGAAGCTGCACGGCAAGATGCTCCTGGCCGACGAGAAACGCGCGATCGTCGGCTCGATCAACCTGACCCCCGGCAGCTTCGATGCACGGCGCGAGCTCGCCATCGAAACCGACGCCCGCCACCTTGTCGAGCGCCTGGTCGAAGTCTCGCATCACGACTGGAAGCATTCGCACCGGCTGGACCTGTCCGACGAAGGGTTGCTGGCCGATCTGCAGAAGCATGGCGTCGATGGCGCCAGCAAACTCGCGATCGCGAACAAAGGTTCGTAGCTGGGATGGGCTGCGACAGGCCCAGATTTCTCAGGTACAGCCATCCGCCCAATGAGCAAGCCAAGCCACGCCGACGGATGCGACGCTCAGTGCAAAGTGGTCACCCCGTGCATTTGCAGGGCTTCAACTACGCCGTCGAAAATCAGGCCGCCCCCGATCGCGGAGACGAAGAACCCGACAATACACGTGATCGCGTCGATCCCCATCGGCCCGATTCTTTGCGTGAGCTTCTCCCATCGAACTGTCTCGCAATCCCAATGCATCGAATACTGGCGCAGACACAGCGGAGCCTCCGCCACAACATTGTCGACATGTATCACACAAGCAACACACGGTGATGATTGCGCATTGCAAGCAATACCTAATCTGGCACTCAGCAGCGAACTCTGTTCCAATGGTCAAAGATGGTCTGGATGACAGACGGAGCACATCATGACTGGACGACGCACAGGCTGCGGACGATTCGGACTGAGGGTCGCGCTCGCCATCTCAATCGGCTTGGCGAGCTCTTTCGCCATCGCCCAGGAGGGCCCCGAAAAGAGCACCGACGATCTTGCCAAGGCGGCGCAAAACCCCGTTGCCGACATGATCAGCCTGCCGTTCCAGAACAATTCCAACTTCAATGTCGGCCCGCATAAGCAGCTGCAGAATGTCCTCAACATCCAGCCCGTGATCCCGATTACGCTGAACAAGGACTGGAACCTGATCACGCGCTGGATCACGCCGGTGATCTCGCAACCGGCCCTGACGGTGAATGGTGACCGCGAGTTCGGCCTCGGCGACATCAACCCGAGCTTCTTCTTCTCGCCGAAGCAGCCGACGCACGGCATCATCTGGGGCATCGGGCCGACCTTCGTATTCCCGACCGGCACCGACAAGACCCTCACCAGCGGCAAGTACTCGGCGGGCCCGGCCTTCGTTGCCCTGGCGATCGAAGGGCCCTGGGTCGTCGGCGTCCTCGCCAACAATGTCTGGTCCTTCGCGGGCAAGAGCAACCGCAGCGCGGTCAATGCGATGACGCTCCAGCCCTTCGTGAACTACAATTTCCACGGCGGCTGGTATCTGACCTCGTCTCCCATCATCACCGCCGACTGGGAAGCCGGCCACGGCGACCGCTGGACGGTGCCGATTGGAGGCGGTTTCGGGCGCGTGTTCAAGATCGGCCATCAGGCCATCAACGCGCAGCTTGCAGCCTATTACAATGTCGCAAAGCCCAGCGGCGGCGCCGACTGGCAACTCCGGGCCCAGGTGCAGTTCCTGTTTCCGAAATAGCCCGGCGAACACGCCGCATCGAACGTTCAACCCAGTACCGTTCTGGTTAGGGCTGCACCATGGCAGCCGCGACTGGTTCGGCCCATTCCTCACTCCCCCTCGCATGGTTTCGCGAGGCTAGCCCAGCAGGAACCGATACCCGCTTGCAATCAGCAGGCCGCGCGCCGGCAATCCTTTTTGATAAGGAAACGCTTCCCCGCGGTCATTGCTGGCCAAGGCCGGAATAATAGGCAGCAATCATCGCGATCTCTGCGCTCGTCAGTTGGCGAGCGATGGAGCGCATTTGCTCCCTGATGTCATTGCGGCGGCTCTCCGTCGCAAAGGCCTGCAGTTCCTGTTCGAGATAGGCACGCTGCTGGCCTCGCAGGCTCGGAGCGCCAATCGTCGAGCCGAGCGGTCCGTGACATGCCGCGCAGGGCGCCATGCCTCGTCGGGGATCGCCGACTTCAATCAGGTTCCGGACGTTGGAGGTCGCTGGATCGCTCTTTTCCGGACGCCCGGCAACGGGGAGCGGCAGCGACGCAAAGTGCTTCGCGAGATCGAAAACATCCTGCTCCGACAGGGATGAGACGAACACGCCCATCACCACCGGGTTGCGCTTGCCGCTCCGGTAATCCTCGAGCTGCTTGTAGATCGCGTCCGCGCTCTGACCGACGAGATTTGGGAAGGCCGCGTCAGTGCTGATGCCGTTCAGGCCGTGGCAGTTGTTGCAGTTGACCGCAAGCGCTGCACCGCGCGCGGCGTTACCTTGCGCAAGCTGCTGTCGCGTCGAGGCGGTCCAGGCAACCGTCGAAGCGGGCTGTGTGGTTATCGCGACGGGAGCCCGCGCACTTGCGTTGGGCAGGCCGACTGCACGGCAAATCACGCTCCAGAGATCGAGACCTTCGGCGTCCCTCTGGACGGATGGCAACCATATGAAGCCGATCAGCACCGCGACGATGAACAGCGCGACGGTGGCGCTGATCCATACGGCGAAGCGGGAATCGCGCGATGCTTGGCGCCCCCCGCTGCTCATCGTACCTGGCTCGAATAGGCAGGAACGCTCGTCCTGTTCAGGAAAAGAAACTGGGCCAGTGGATAGCCATAATTCGCGGCGGTCAGGGCCACGACCAGCAGCGTCCAGACCCCGAAACTGTTCAGGGATTTGGGCAGCCGGCGAGGAGGATTGACCGCAAGGGAAAATCTGAGCGGCGGGATCGTGGCTTTCGGGGCACGATGCGATGCGAGCAGCACGCCCACGAGCAGCATCGCCGAGACAACTAGGATGAAGCCGCCGATCGTCGACACGCTCACCCAGATCGCCTGCGGCGCGAGCGCCGAATTGGTGAAGTCGTAATAGGCCATGCGCCGCGGCTGTCCCATGACACCGACCAGATGCCAGGGTAGCGTGACGACCATCATGCCGACGAACCAGGTCCAGAGCTGCAGCCGGACGAGATGCGGCGATGCGAGCGGGCGACCGGTCAGGCGCGGCCAGAGTTCATAGGCAATCGCGAAATACATGATCACGATCGCCCCCCCGTAGATCAGGTGGAAATGCCCGGTGACCCATTGGGTGTTGTGGATCGTCAGGTTTAGCGCATAGCTCATGTTGATCAGGCCGCTGGCCCCACCCATGCCCAGCATGACCAGCGAAAGCACGGAAGCCAGCACCAGTGGGCGGTCCCATGGCAGAACGGCGATCCAGCCGAAAAGACCGCGCCCGCCCCGCAGGCGGCCCGCGATTTCGAGAGACGCGCAAATGGTGAAAATCGTGAGCAGCGTGGGGACCGCCACCATTCCCGTGAAGACGGCATGGAGAAACTTGAAGCCGGCACCGATCTGCGGATCGGCGAAGAGATGATGAAGGCCGATCGGCATCGCGAAGATCAGCAGTTGCAGGAAGGCGATCCGGCCCATCTTGTCGCTGTAGAGCCGGCCGCCGGCGGCGTGCGGCAGCAGCACGTAGAAGGCGATATAGGTGGGGATCAGCCAGAAGTAGACGATGGCATGCAAGGTCCAGGAGAACAGCAGACGCGCAAGGGCGGGGTCGATCGTGTCCGTCCAGCCGAAGGCATTGGGCAGGATCAGAAAGACGATCTCCGCCCCGACTCCCAATGACGTCCAGGCCCAGAGCAATGCGCCGGCCGTGGTGGCAAACATCGCCAGCGGAACCGGGAGATCCGGATAATCACGCTTCCAGCGCCTGAAATGCGAGATCATCAGGCCGACCCAGATCCATGAACCGATCACCGCAATCAGGATGCCCAGGTAGTAATACGGGCTGCCCAGCAGCGGTGGATAGAAGGTGTAGAGAACAGTCGCCTTGCCGGCCGCCACGGTCGCGATCGCCAGCACGCCCCCGGCGATCACCAGTCCGAGAGACGCCCAGGCAAGCCGCGCCCCGTGCATCGGCCGGCCGAGCGACACCGCGCAGACCGCATAGCCAAAGCCCATCGCAACGAGCGTCGGGAAGACATAGGCGAGCGAGGTGCCGTGCGCCGTGACCGCCCGGTAGTAGAGTTCCGGGTCTATCCACCGATGCAGCGGGCTACGCACCAGCATCTGCCAGGCGCCGAGCGGAATCATGACGGCGAAGACCGCGAAGGCGGTCCAGAAATGGGCGAGCACGAGGCGGTTGCTACCCTGCACAGGATGCTCGCAATCTGCCGCCATAGGATCGGGCGAATTCGAGGCGATCGACGACCTTCACCCGCGCCCACATACCCTGGTGCCCAACGCTGCAATATTCCTGGCAAGGCATCAGGTGTTCGCCGGGCCGCTCGAAGCGCGTACGCGCCTCGGAGACAAACCCGGGCACCACCATGCTGTTCACATTCGTGCCGGCGATCAGGAAGCCATGCACCACGTCGGGGCTGGTGACGCGGAAAACCACCCTGGTCTCGGTGGGAACGACGATGCAGGCCGGCACGAACGAATATTGCTCGGCGACGACGCGCACGACCACCGATTGATCCGCCACGACCTCGGTGCCCAGATTGGTCTCGACAAACTCCCCGGCGAGATGGAGGCGATCCGCATCGATCGTTTCGACATTCGACGGGGGTTGCACGGCCCAGTGCACGCCGTTGAACGTGATCACCGCAAGCACGAGGACCATGACCCCGGTGACGACCCAGGCCCATCTTCGTTCGGATTCGCCTGTCAGATCAGTCAACGGCGCCTCGCGGGAGATAGATGAACAGGAAGAAGGCGAACCAGATGACGAGGATGGCGGCCACCGCCAGGCCGGCAACGGCCATGGCGCCGCTCACGCCTTCTGCGGCGACCCTTCGGATTTCGTCGGGGCTGCCCACGATGGCGACGTTTTCACGCCGAAAAGCGGAGGAGACGTAGTCCTCTCCTTCGTGATCCTGTGCTTCCACGGTGCTCATCCCGCTATCTCGCTTTCGCCAGGCGCATCGCCGCCAGAACTTTGGCCGCTCTGAACGGCACCGATCGCAAGCGCACGCCGGTCGCGTCGAAGACCGCATTCGCTATGGCCGAGGGCACGACGGAAGTAGTCGGCTCGCCCGCTCCCCATGGCGCTTCGTTTGGCCGGTCGATCAGGTCGATCATGACCTGAGGGACGTTCGGAAAGGTCAGGATGGGGTAGCTACCCCAGTTGAGGCTCGTGACCGCACTGCGGCTGAAGGTGAGTTGCTCGACCAGCGTCCGGCTGATCGTCTGGACGACGTTGCCTTCGATCTGATTGCGCAGCCCGTCCGGGTTGATGATCTGGCCGCAGTCGTGAACGACGAAGACGCGATCGACCTTGATCCGGCCGTCCGACCAATCGACCGTCACATCGGCGACGATCCCGACATAGGTCCGGACCAGCTCGTATTTGGCGTAGGACACGCCCCGCCCCCGCACCAGCATGCCGCCATCGCGCGGCCGCGAGCCGCGGGGCTCCCACTGCGCGAGGTTCCGCAGGCTCTCGAGCAGCTCGAGCCCGCGCGGGTCCTTGAGATTCCGGGTGCGGATATCGAACGGATCGACAGCCGTTGCGGCCGCGATCTCGTCGAGAAAGCTCTCATTGCCAAACGTGTTCTGCATGCGGGCAGGCGCGCGAATCCATGCCGCCGGGAGTGGCGTGTCGGCGAGCCAATGCGCGGTCAGCTTGCTGTTGGCCAAGGCATAGGGGATGCCGAGGCCCGGATTATACACCCCGGCTCCCGACCCGAATTTCGGCAGCTTCGCGAGAGTGGCCGCCAGGAGCGTCGCTCCGGAGCGCTGCATCGGTCGTTCGCTGAGGAAGATGTCCGATTGCCAGGTGGCAATTCGACCCTGGTCATCAAGACTGGCGCGGTAATCGAGCAGGACCGGCGGCCCCTTCGGATCCCAGCCATGTTCGTCGCTTCGCATCCATTGCAGCCGGACCGGCCGGCCGAGCAGCTTTGCAAGCAACGCGGCTTCGGACGAGCAATCATCGGCTCCGTTGCGGCCATAGCATCCTGCGCCTTCGACAAAGATGCAGCGCACGCGCTCCTGCGACAGTCCCAGCATGGTGGCCAGTTGCGACCGCAGGAGGTGGCTCGCCTGTGATGGTGTCCAGACCGTGAGAACACCATCCTTGAAGTCGGCCACCGCGCAGGACGGGCCGATCGAGCCATGCGTATTGAGGGCCAGGTCGTAGGTCGCTTCGATTATTCTACCGCTCGCCCTCTCGTCGCCGGTCGTATCGCCGGTGGCCTGCAGCACCTCGTTGCGGACGACTTTCGAGCTGCGAACATATTCGAACAGCCTGGCCTCGTCGGGCAGGCCCGCCCAGGCCGACCAGGTCGCGACGATCGCGGTCGATGCCCGGATGGCCGCCCATTCATTGCCGGCGACTACGGCCAGAAAGTCGCCCTTGCGGACCGTCCGCACATAGCCGGGGATCTTGCGGCAGGCGGCATCGTTCCAGGCTTCGAGCTTGGCGCCGAGCGCCGCTGGATGAACCATCCGCGCGTGCAGCATGCCAGGCAACGTGAAATCCTGGATGAAGGTAAACCTGCCAAGGACTTTCGCGGGAATATCAAGGCGAGGCACGGGCGTGCCGACGATCGTGTAATCTTTCGGGTCCTTCAGCGCCGCAGCGGGATCGACCTTGATCTTCAGTCTTCGTTCGCCGACCAACTGCGCATAGGAAAGGCTCTCGCCGCCTTGCCGGGGCGTGATCACGCCGTCACGCACCTCAAGCATGTCCTTGGCGACCTCGAGGCGAACTGCAGCCTGATCGAGCAATGCGGCGCGTGCGGTGGCCGCAGCACGGCGAATCTGCATGCCACCGTCCTGAATGGTCAGGCTGGCATAGGTGGGCCCCTGGTTGGGCGTGAGTTCGGTATCACCCTGGATCATCGTTACCCGGCCCATCGGGATGGACAGCTCCTCGGCCGCGATCTGGGCGATGGCGGTGATCGCACCGGTGCCGAGCTCGACCTTCCCGGATTTGATCGTGACGCGCCCGTCAGTATCGATTGCAATGAAACCGCCGACTTCGTCTGCGACGCCGACATTCGTCGGGGGTGGGGCCTGCGCCCATGACGGTGATCGCAGGGCTTCGAACGTTACGACGAGCGCTCCGCCATAGGTCAAGACTGCACGACGAGAGAGTGGCGCCCCGGAGATCTGCCCCCCCGCCCTCATGACATCTGCTCGGCGGCGCGCATCACGGCGCGCAGGATCCGGACATGTGTGCCGCATTTGCAGAGATTGCTCGCCAGTGCCAGTCGGGCCTGTTCCTCCGTCGGCCGCTTCGTGGTCGAAAGAAACGCGGCCGCCTGCATGATCATGCCGTTGATGCAGTAGCCACACTGGGCAGCCTGTTCGTCGATGAAGGCCTGCTGCACCGGATGCGGCTTTTCCGCCGTCCCCAGGCCTTCCAGGGTCACGATCTCGGCCCCGGCGACCGCCGAAACCGGCATGAGGCAGCTACGCAACGCCTCCCCGTAATAGTGCACGGTACAAGCTCCGCACTGACCGAGCCCGCAGCCGTAGTGCAAGCCATGCAGGCCAAGCTGCTCGCGCAACGCGTAGAGCAACGGCATATTGGGATCGTCAATACTTAGGACACGCGCCTCGCCATTGACGGATAGCTTGATCGTGTCGGCCAAGGTGATTCTCCGCACATAGCTTTCCGTGTCGTCGTCAGAGCCCTCGTCTCATCATCGCCAGGCCGTTCGCCATCCATGACCGACGCGCAGCCAGACCTGACTCTCCGGGTCGCTGTCGTCGGGATTGCTCCAGCCTGCGACCATCAGGACAGGCGCAATTACAGTTGCCCGCGCCCGAGAAGGCTGCGGCAGGGACAAGGCGATGGCGGGCGTGACGGCAGCCAGGCCTGCGCCCACTACGAACCTGCGACGGTCGATCATCATGCGACGGCTCCATCGGTTTCGGCAGCACCGTGTTGTGCGAGCGACGACAGTCGGAATGCGGCCGTGGTGGCCCAACGCCCACGCGCCGACGCGGCGATCGCGGCGGCGGCCTCGGTTTCGCCAGCGCCAATGGCGGTCTCATGAGCCTGCTCGAAGGCGCGCAGCGTCGGTCGGTTTTCGAGATTGAGCCGCGACAGATCGAAAGCTCTCCTCGCGTCGTTGCCGCTGCCGGCGTAGAACTCCGCGCCGTGATCGGCAAATGCCAGCAGATGCTTCGTGAGGAGCGCCTCGAAGCCCGATCGTGCGGCGTCCAGATGCGCGTCGGCCTCGCTGCAACGGCCATTGGAAGCCACGAGCGTATCGGCGAGCCGCCAAAGCACCTCGGGATCGCCGCTTGCAATAGCGGGAACAAGAGTGGCTTCCGCTTCCCGCGTCCGGCCGTCACCGGTCTGGATTTCGGCCAGATGCACGCGGGCCTTCACATAGGAGGGCAAGCAGGCGACTGCCTTTCGGTACCAGCGCTCGGCGCGGGCCAAATCGGGTTCCGGCACGAGCTCGCCCCAGAGCACGCCGAGCTGGAAGCAGGCCCAGGCCACGGGGAATGGCGAAACCTCGCGGTAGTCGCGGAGCGCTTGCCGATAGATCTGGTCGGCGCCGGCAAAGTCGCCGAGATCGGCCAGCAGGGCGCCGAGCGCCACCTGATCCGGCAAGAGCCCGGATTGCTCCGCGATGCGGCGCCGCTTCTCCAGCACCGCGTCCAGCCCGGTGCCGCAGGCCTGATCAATCGTCAGCAGCAGATTGTCCGCCGCTAAGGCGTCGCCGAGGCTGGCGAGCTCCGCATGGCGCCGCGCCTCGGTAAAGCGATGCAGGGCCGACGCAACCTGGGCCTGGACCAGTGCGGTCCGTGGCGATGACGGGTCCAGCCAGGCGAGCTGCTCGGCCAGCGTTTCCATGCGGTCGAATGCCGACATGTCGCCCAGGTACTGCGCCTTCAATTGCTCGTGTTCGAGCACGGTTTCGGAGACGCCCGTTCGTTGCGGATCCTGTTCGAAACGCGTCCAGGAACGCAGGCGCGCGCTATTGAGATTAATCGCGGCGATCTCGCCGTCGGTGGTCTGAAAGACCACGTTGTCGGACTCTGCTTGCGCAATCATACCCCTGTCCTCAAAAGCGCGACTTGAGGCTATCGAGCCCGGTCTTGAACAGCGTCGACACAATCGTCTTGACGATAATCGTGCCTTGGCCGTTCGGAACGAATTGTGCGCGCCACTCGACGGTGCTGCCTGAGCCACTCGGCTTGACCGAGAGCATTCCCGTGTAATTCGCCACCGGCAGCCCTGCGATAATCGTATAGCGGTAGAATCTGGCCGTGCTGTCGCTTGCGTCGAGACGTTCGATGATCTGCTTGCCTTCCGTCGTCTGGATCGTGCGCAATTGGCCAACACCCGTGCCCGTCAGCACGATCTGGGCGATCAGCGGGTGCCAGGTGCCGCCGAATGGTCCGATCAAGTCCCAGACCCGGTCGGGTGGAGCACTGAGCTCGACGGTTTCCATGATGGTCTGCAAGTCGGTGTTGGGTGTGGCGAAGTAGGGGAAATTCCTGGTGCCGGGCTTCGTTGCCTTGGTCGTACCGCCCTGGAGGGGGGTGCGGTCGCGATTCACCAGCCAGGTCAGAAGCACATCGATGACATCGGCATCGACGGTGCGTCCGCCGCCGGTCTGATAGGGTTTTCCGTTCAGTGTGCTTCTTTCGATTTCGAAATGGCTCGTATCGGTGATCGGCTTCGCCACGTCGAACAGCATGAAGTCGTCGAGAAACATGCTGGCGTTGGATGCCAGCGCGGCCGGGGTCCAATCCTGCCTGCCGTCGCGCATATCCCAGTTGGCCAGGCTGTCCTTCAA
The DNA here is from genome assembly GCF_052115465.1 of Allobosea sp. 2RAB26. Classification (NCBI taxonomy): domain Bacteria; kingdom Pseudomonadati; phylum Pseudomonadota; class Alphaproteobacteria; order Hyphomicrobiales; family Alloboseaceae; genus Allobosea; species Allobosea sp. 2RAB26. Next base: position 29,060 of record NZ_JBFRGS010000023.1, read on the forward strand.
GCGCTGAAGGAACAGGGGCTTGAGCGTTTCGTCGATCGCAAACGGTGTCTGCTGGTTCCAGAGATCGCGCAGATCGTCCACGCCGGCCAGCCCACCATTGTTGAGCCGGACATTGGTCTGTTCGGGACGGCCGACCCAATCGAGGCGTGGCGGTTCGTGCCCAACAAGAGCGCCGGCATGGGGCAACGGCACCGTCTCGGCGATCACTCCAAAAAGAGACCCCCTGTCGGGATCGAGCACACGTTGCGTATCAAATTCGATAGCGATGCAGAGCACGTTGTCGTTGTACAGGAGGTTCTCGAACTTCCTCATGCCATCGCCCCCGAGCAGCCACGCGAGGATGAATGGATCAGACCGCACCCCCGCATAGACCCTGAAGACGCCATCGGGCGTGGACGCACCGCGCTCGTCGTTGACGACGAAACGAAGCGTCTGACCATCAGGCAGGGTGCAGGTGCCACGCTGGATCGGAGGCTGTCCGGCCGCGCCATGTTCCAGCGCGTCGAACCGACAGGAGAACCGGATCTCCGGGTCGCTCGTCTCGAATTTCGTTGCCTCGCCAACCCCGGCTACCTTCGCGCGACGAACCACGATTGCGAAGCCGACAGCATTGGAGAAGATCGCGTCCGCACCACAGGTCGGAAAGGCATTGGCGGCCAGCACCGTACGAGCCGGGTTTTCGGGGCTCGTGAACGCGAACAGGTCAGTGAGATCGGCCGAGGGGTCGCCGATCTGCCTCGGCCCATCGATATGATCGGACATCGCCCGGCTCCCGTTTACGCTGTCAAAACCTCGCGACCGCCCGGCCTGATGCCGGACGATTCCCCACGCGCCCCGAAGGTCACGGCCTCGGGGGAAGGCTGGCTTGCGCTGGGCCTCCGAACGGCGTCACGCGGCCGGGCTCCTCCGGAATGGATTTCAGGTACTCGACAAGCGCCCAGCGCTCCTGTTCCGCCAGCAAGGGGCCGATGATGCCGTTTCCGCGCGGCCCGTTCTGGAACGAGTGACCAGCGTTCGAATTCCCCAACAGTGACGTATCCACGAGGAAGGTCCCGGACGTCGCGGTGGTATCGAGGCCCACCTTGACGGGATCGAAGTCGCCGCCGAGGTAGAATTTCTTGGTGCGTTCTGCCGCCGGTATCAGCATCTCGTAGAGGTTGGGCACCGACCCGTTGTGCAGGAATGGCGGTGTAGCCCAGACCCCGTCCCGCGGAGCAGCCTTGTAGACATGTTCCGCCGGGCGTGGCGTAGGAAGCTCGCGATAACCGCGCAGGTCCAATAGCTGGGCTTCGGTGAGCTTGAGCTTTGCAATCGCCAGGCCGCGCACCTCGTCACCAATCAGTGCGTTCAACAGCATCGGCGGCAAGAATGGTTGGCCGCGGAATTCGGGGGGCAGGAATTTGCTCAATTCGCCGGTAAACGCCAGTGGCTTCGGCGCCTCGATCTGGGCCCTGTCGGTGCCTACATATGTCTGTGGAGTCAGTCCAACGAGGACGAATTGCTTCCCGTGTTTGTTCGGTTCGGTCCAGCGATAAGGCCAGGCATTATGGCAGCTCGCGCAAAGCTCCACGAACAAGCCCTTGCCCACCTTCGCTTTGTCACGGTCGATCCTGCCGAACACCTCTTCCGGCCAACTTGGCGGCGCCAGTCGTTCCAGTTGCTTCTCGACCCGCCCAAGATCGAGGATGGCTGCGTTGGACTGAAACAGTCCTTCGGCGGGAGATTTGGAGCTCAGGTCAACCGGCAGGTAGACGCCCAGCGTTTCTCCAAAATTGCGACCGATCGGATTCTGGGCGAACGCGCCCCACTGTGTCCATAATCCCTGCGGAGCGTTCCATAGGAACGGCGGTTTGACCGGTGCAATTGCCATCGCCCAGTTCTCGGGGATTCCCGGTAGTGTCGCGGTCGTGCGATTGATGATCAGCGAGAGCGCGTCCATGCGGCCGGGACCCCATGGGTGCGAAGTGCGGGACGTTCGGGTGGCATACTGATTCACCCGCTCCGCTTCGCTCTCAACCCGTTTGCGCAGCTTGTCCTTCCCGTCAGGGGCAGTGGCTCCGAGCCGCCCCGCCAAACGGTCGAATTTCGCCGCATCGGTCAAAGTCGCCTGCACCGCATCGTTCAGGCTCTGAATCATCCTCTGTATATCGAACGCGGTCGCGATGCCGCCATCAATGCGAATGGCCTTGTCCTTGTAGTTCAGCTGCCCCTGATGGCAGGCGGCGCAGGTCAGACCAGCATAATCACCAGCCGGCCAACCCTTTACGGTTTCAGAAACAGCGGTCTTGGTGACGCCGATCGGCAAGCTATCCCTGTTATTGGCGCTCGCGGATTGGGGGGTAAGTCCGTGGGCCTTGTTGTTCGCGTCGGATCGAAACAAATCCTGGCTGTTGGCGACTTCCAGGTTCAGATAAAGATCGTACGTAATAATCGCGGAACCCTGCGAGAAATTATAATACCACTCGCGATCTTCCTGCGACCAAGCTTGGTTGAGATAAACGACGGACGGGCTCGTCGCAGGCGGAGCAGCCTGCTGTGCGCTTGCCGATACTGCCAGACATGATCCAACGGCGAGCAGCGACGCGTAGTTTGCCTTTTTCATGCGAGCGCTCCTGAGGACTGGCTTGAGTGATCCGGCTGGGTGCCACCGCGCCTCGATGAGCGTCACACCGTGCCGGTCAGAAAGGCGATCCCGGTGCACGCGATGGCGGCGCCTGCGGCGCAGACGGGGACCGAGCCCCAGTTCCAGCGCGTCAGCAGGCCCATCCCGATGCCAGCGAGATGAAGCAGGCCTGTCGCGACAACGAAGCCGACGAAGAACGTTACCGCCTCCGCGGCGTCCGGCACCTCACGACCATGCGCATAGCCATGGAAGACGGCGAACGCCCCGACGAGACCGGCGGCGATCCAGAGCGGCGCGCGCACGGCGAAGGCGACCATCAGGCCAAGCACAAGCGCAGATGCTGCTATTCCGCTTTCGAAACCAGGCAGAGGAAGGCCAAGGACAGCGATCCCCCCCCCCAGAACCATGACGAGGGGAAAGACGATCGGCAGGACCCAGATGGCCCGACCACTGAGGTAAGCGCCCCAAAGACCAACCGCGAGCATCGTTGCGACGTGGTCGAGCCCGGTCAGGGGGTGATGGAAGCCTCCGGTGAATCCACCCAAGGCATCCGCCTCCGTGTGCGCCAAAGCTGGCGCAGCACAGGCGATCACCCCCATCAATGATAACAAGGAAAAGCGTCGCAAAGCGCAGACTCCTCATCCAGAGATGGTAGGGCAGGCTTGGACTTGGCTTGGCCGTGCCAAACTAAGGGCGCGTGCCGAGGATTGTCGACCTGTCCCTTGGGCCAGTAGCAAGCACGATCGTTACCCCAGCGACTTTGACATCAGGCTCCTTTTCCCGCCCCCCAGCATGCGAGGAGAGACGATCCCGTCAGGTCTCCAGGAAGAACCGGATCATCTCGCGCGAGGCATCCGGGCCCGACACATCGGTGAAGCTTCCCGCCCCATCCCCGCCCGACCACGCATGACCGGCTCCCTGGACCAGCCAGTATTCCGTGGTGGCCGGACCATGGGTGGGTCCGACCAGCGTGCGGGTGACATGCCGGCCGTTGACGACGACATCGGTCGTCAACTCCCCCAGCGCGCCATTGCGGGCGCTAGCCCGAGCAAACAGCGTCTCGCCATTCGAGGGGTGAACGGTGGCATCGGCCGTACCGTGGAAGATGATCTGCCGGGCGCCGCTTCCCGTCCCCCGGGATATCGGCTTCGCATTGCCCTTCATCGCCGCAAAGGCCGACATGACGTCGCTTGCGGCGCCATGGGGAAGGCCGGAATGGATGCCGGCGGCGGCAAAGATATCGGGATAGGTCGAGGACAGCACATCGGCCATCGCGCCGCCCGCAGACAGGCCGGCGACAAAGACGCGGGCGCGATCGATGCCAAACTCGGCAGCGAGTTCCTGGGCCAGGCCCGCGAGAGCCGCGGGCTCTCCCGCCCCCCGCCGCTGATGACGCGGATCGAACCAGTTCCAGCAGCCCTGGGCATTGGCCGAACGCGGTTGGTGGGGATAGGCGACGATGATGCCGAATTCGTCGGCGAGCCGGTTCATCCGGGTTCCCCGCGCAAAATCATCGGGATCCTGCGTGCAGCCATGCAGCATCACGACGAGCGCGAGTTCGCGCCCGGCATGATCCGCCGGCACGTAGAGCTTGTAGGCCAGAGCTCCGGCGGCGCTGCGAAAGCTGCGGGAACGAAAGCGCCCGTCCTCCTCTGCGGGGCCAGGCTGGCGACGCGCCGTGCCGGGCTGATCGGCGACGCGCGCCTGTACAGTCCGAAGCGATTGCAGGACGTCACCGAGGCAGCGCGGGACGATCGACCCGGCCCTCCCCGTCTCGTCGCCGCCGGGTTCTTGGGGGGGCTGAACAGGCCGCCCGGCGAGCGCCTGCTGAATGGCCGCAGTCGCGCCTGCAACATCGGCGCCTCTCAGACGTGTCATGGCTTCGCCCACAGCGGAGCGGATGCGGATGTTCATGTCGCTGTGCCTTTTCATGCCAGTCGGTCGGCCAGGGCGGCCTTGATTTCAGGGGCGGCATGGAGCGCGCCGAGCACGGTCAGGGAGGCAATCGTCTCCCGCGCGAGGTCCGGCGAGACATCCGGCTCGATGACGGCGAGGCCGAGCACGCGGATCTCCAGGCGTTCGCCGGCGGCCTTGGCCGCTTCGAGATCGCGCCTCGTGAAGACGCGCAGGCCAAGCTCGAGAGAAAGCCGCGTCGTCGCCTGCGCGGCGACATCGGCATGGGTCGCGAGCTGGTTGCGCACCGCGGTGCGAATGAAGTCCGAGCGGTTCGAATAGAACCCGTCCCTGACGAGCAGGTCGATGCGCCCGAGATCGACGAAGCCGAGATTGAGCGTGAGCTTTTCGCTATCGGGCATTTTCATCTGGTCATCCATATACCATCCATAGGGATGGTATATGGATGGAGTTGGCCGAAGCACAAGGGCACCGGGCGCCCCCTGCGCGAGATCGAGCCAAAGAAACGGCCCCGGCAGCCTTGGCCGCCGGGGCCGGATCGGCCGTTCGCTCAGGCCGCCTTGGCAACCGCTGCGGAATTGGCGGGCCCGCCAAGCTGCGTCAGGGCCTTGTCGGTCCTGGTCTCCTCGGCAAGGGTCGCGTCGAGCAGCTTGACGGCATCCTTGTGGCCGAGCTGCTGCGCCCATGCCTTCAGAGTGCCGTAGCGCGCCATCTCGTAATGCTCGACTGCCTGCGCGGAGGCGACGAGACCCGCATCCAGAGCCGGGCTGTCAGCATAGTCCTCCATCACGGCTTTGCCCTCCTCGAGAATGCCGAGGATGGCATCGCAGGTCTTGGCGCGCGGCGCCTTGCCGATCAGATCGAAGACCTCGCTCAGGCGTTCAACCTGGCCTTCCGTCTCGGCCCTGTGCGTCTCGAACGCCTTCTTCAGCTCGGGCGAAGTGGCGACCTTGGCCATCTTCGGCAACGCCTTCAGGATCTGCTTTTCCGCGTAATAGACGTCCTTGAGCATGTCGTGAAACAGCTCATCGAGTGGCTTCGGTGTTGTGGCCATCGGGTGTCCTCCAGCGATTTCAGGATAGCGCTGGCGAAACCGGCGACGCAGCCATGTGTTCCACCCATCAGAAGTATTTATTTGCGGAACTCTCTGCCGGGGGTGCCGGTTGATACGACATCAGGACGTACAATCGCGAACCTGCGGAGAATTACCATGAAAAAGCTTCTCATCGCCTCTTTGATCGCCTCGACGACTGCTTTCGGAGCGCTTGCGCAGACCTCGACGACGTCGCCAATGCCGGCACCAAAGGCAGAGGCGGACAAAAACGCCCCGTTGCCGGGCGCAAACAGCTTCACCGAAGGCCAGGCCAAGAGCCGCCTTGAAGCCAATGGCTATTCGAACGTGACAGGCCTGAAGAAGGACGCAAACGGCGTCTGGAAGGGCACGGCCATGAATGCCGGCGCCAAGGTCGACGTCTCCGTCGACTATCGCGGCAACATCGTCCGCCACTGAGCGCCAGATCACTGAGCGCAGATCACTCGCCGCCGGCTCGCCCGGCGCCAGATCGCGCCTCCCGCTTTCTCAAAGCAAGAGAGTTGAACATGACCCGCACCATCACCCGTTCCTATGACAGCTATGAAACCGCTCTCTCGGTCGTCGAGCAGCTCGAGGCCGCAGGCGTTCCCAGCCGCGATGTCAGCCTCGTCGGCCGACACAGCAAACCCGAGGAGAGCAATGCAGCCGAGGGCGCCGGGATCGGCGCCGGCGTCGGCGGCGCGGCCGGTCTGCTCGCCGGCCTCGGCATGCTCGCCATCCCGGGCATTGGCCCGGTGGTGGCAGCCGGCTGGCTCGCCTCAACCGCGGCCGGGGCGGTCGCCGGCGCGGCGGCCGGCGGGATCGTCGGGTCCTTTACCAGCGCCGGCGTCGACAAGGACGAGGCCGAATACCATGCCGAGACGGTGCGCCGCGGCGGCACGGTGATTGCGGTCAGGGCCGAGCCCGAGCACGAAGCCACCGTCGTCGCGATTATGGACGGAGCGACGCCGATCGATCGCTCCACCCGCGAGGCCGAATACCGCGCCGCCGGCTGGAGTCGTTTCGACGAGAACGGCACCGCCTATCGTCCGCCAGTCGTCTGAGGGCGGAACCGGAAACCCCGCGGCCTCGCCGCGGGGTTTTTCCGCGTATCCGCCGCCAGCGGGGACCACCCCGAACATGGCCATCACGCGGCCGTTCAACGCAAGGGAAGCAGGAGTAATGCCATGCCGACGCCAAGCGAACTGGAAGCGAAATTCTGGAAGGCCCTGAAGTCCGACATGACCGTCATGCTCGGCCTGGCCGGTTCCGAGCAGGGCCATACCCGCCCGATGACGGCGCAGCTCGAGGCCGATCATGGGCCGATCTGGTTCTTCGCCTCCCGCGACACCGAGCTGGTCAAGGCGCTGTCGGGCAGCAAGCCCGCGGCCTTCAGCCTGGTCTCGAAGGGCCATGACCTGTTCGTCTCGGTCGAGGGCGATCTCATGATCGACATGGACCGCCAGGTCATCGACCGGCTCTGGAACAGCTTCATCGCGGCCTGGTTCGAAGGCGGCAAGGATGACCCCAATCTCGCCCTGCTGCGCTTCGACCCGAGCAGCGCCGAGATCTGGGAGAACGCCAACAACCTGGTTGCCGGCATCAAGATGCTGCTCGGCGTCGACCCCAAGGACGACTACCGGGACAAGGTCGCCAAGGTCCAGCTGGGCTAAAGCATCGCCCCCAAAAGCCGATGCGGGCACAAAGGGTTAGGTCATCGGAGCGCGGTTCTCAGCGCGTTCCGATGCGCAGGCCGAAGAGTTTCGGGATCGCCGCTGCGGCGCTCATCGCGGGGCCGGCACGCTCGCCCCTTTCCTCGGCCTCCTCGCATCCAATGATGCCCCATCGCACCAGCCGGCCGCCGACGGCGCGGAACGGCTCGGGCGGAAGCGAGGGAAGGCTGCGGGTGCACAGCGGCAGGCTCGCCCAGTCGTCCCTGGCATTGAGGACCAGCGAGGCCAGGCATTGCCCGCCGATATAGGTCGGGTTCACGCCATGGCCGGAATAGCCGCAGCCATAATGGACGCGCGTGCCCGGCACGGTGCGGAAGAATGGCAGCCGGTCGGAGGAGACGTCGATGCCGCCGCCCCAGATCTTGGCGATGCCCACATTCGCGAAGCCCGGCAGCAGCCTGCGAAGCCCCTTCTCGGCCCGGGCGGCCGAGGCGAGGTCGGTGGTCAGGCGCGGATCGCGGGCATTGCCGCCGAAGCTGATCGGGCCGGAGCCCGAGCCCATCAGGATGCGCCCGTCGACCGTCTTGCGGAAATAGTGGACGAACATCCGGAGATCCGCGAGCCCTTCATCGCGGGTCCAGCCCATTGCGGCGAGCTTCTCGGGCGCCGGATCGGTCATCAGCGCAAAGGAGGAGAACACGCTGACATGCGGCTTCACCTCCGGCCGCTTCGCCAGCTCGGTATTGGTGGCGAGCACGACCTCCCGGGCGATGATTTCGCCATCCGGGGTTCGCACGCGGCTCGGCGTGCCGGCATCGAGCGCGACCATCGGGGTGTTCTCGAAGACGGAAACGCCGGCATCGATCACGGCCCGCCGCAGTTCGCGCGCCAATCTGGCAGGCTGAACGGTGGCGCCCTCGGCCAGGTAGACGCCGCCGCGGAAGACCGGCGAGCGGCAATAGGCTGCCACCTCGTCGGGCGAGAGCTCATGGGCCATATCCGGCACGCCAAGACGGCGCGCGGTCTCGACATACCCCTTGATCTTGGCATCCTGCGCCGGCGAGGCCGAGACGCGGATGCTGGCGCCGTCGCGCCACCAGACATCGCGACCGGGAGCCGTCGCGAAGGTGCGGATCGCGTCCTGGGCGCGGGCTCCGGCGCGGGCGACCGCCAGCGCGCCGTCTGAGCCGATATTTGCTTCCATCCCGGCAAGCGAGCCCCAATAGCCCGAAACCTTGCCGCCGTTCTTGCCGCTTGCCCCCGAGCCGCAGCGCGAGGCCTCGATCAGGGCGACCGAGAGCTGCGGCGCCCGCTCCTTCAAGGCCAGCGCCGTCCACAGCCCGGTGAAGCCGCCACCGATGATCGCCACATCGACCGTGATGCTGCCCGACAGCGGCGCTGAATCCGGCCGGCCTGCTTCAGCGCTGATGGCCTCGATGAACCACCAGGACGGGTCGCCGGGGACGACGCTCGGAAGGGCAGATGACTGAGGCATGGCGGACCGCTTGCGCTGGAGGACGCGAGGATTTGGGGACACGCGAAAAAGTCCGCCGCGATCACCCGCGGCGGACGTTGAGGCTCAGACGAGGGCCTGGACCTGGATCTCGACGAGAATGTCGTCCGCAGCCAGGCGCGACTCGACGGTCGCCCGTGCCGGCGGCTGCTTCGGGTCGACCCAGGCTTCCCAGGCCGCGTTCATCTCGCTGAAGGTGCTGATGTCCTTCAGCCAGATATTGCCGACGACGATGCGGGTCTTGTCCGTGCCGGCCATCGCCAGATAGGCGTCGATCTGGGCGAGGATATCGGCGGTCTGCTCCTTGACGCCGCCGCTGCGGTCCTTGGCGGTGAGGCCCGACAGGAAAGCAAATCCATTGGCGACCAGCACCTTGCTGAGACGGCCGGTGACTTCGTGACGCGTGATCATGTTTCCTCTGGGTCTGCTGGAATGGCAGGCGAAGGCGGCCTTGCCGGCCCCGCCTGATACGATCGCCCTACAGGTGCGATTCCCGGATATTGATGATCCAGATCAGCTTCGCCTCGCTCGCGGAGCGGTTGACGACCTGATGCGGAATGGTGCTGGGGAACTGGAAGCTGTCCCCCTCACCGATTTCGAAGACCTCGTCGCCGATGCTGAGCTCGACCCGACCGGAGAGGACATAGCCGCCCTTGTCGCCGGGCCCGCTCAGGAAGCTGCCGCTCTCGGCGCCCGGCGGTACGGTGAGGATCATGAAGCGCAGCTCGTTGTTGTCGCGCGGCGACAACAACTCCTTGGTCAGTTGATTGGTGCCGACGACGATGCGCGGGCGATTGGCCTGGCGCCGGACATATTGCGACTCGCGGGCCGGTTCGGCCGCGTCGCTTTCCAGGAACGACCAGAGCGTGACGCCAAGCGCGGCGCGCAGCTTCTGCAGCGTGCTGACCGACGGGTTGGAGGCGCCGCGTTCGATCTGGCTGATGCTGCCGGAGGAAACGCCCGCCTTCGCCGCCAACTCCAGGATCGTCAGTCCACGCTCGGCCCGCAGGGCTCGCAGCCGCTGCCCGATCCTCATGGCCTCGAGCTGCTCGTCGCTGTCGACGTCGGTGTTCTCGGCGGGCAGCACTGTATCCGGCATGGGGTCCCAGGGAAGCAATTGAAGGCCCGCAAACGATATGATGATGAAAATGCCCGCGCAACTATTTTGATGAAATTCCGATGATTTATAAAATTACCCTTTAAATACAACGCATTGCTTGTAATAACGGCCAAATTCTACAGACCGGAGCGCCCTCAGACCTTGACGCACGATATCATATGATGAAGATTTTTAGCCGAATGACGCCCATTGTGAAAATGGGTCGCCGCTTGTGTTCATTATTATGATGATGCCTTTCAGCGCATTCGCTGAAAGCGGTTGCCTTGGGAGAGGGGAAGCACGATGCGAGACAGTCACGATCCACGGCGGTTTTCGAACTGGAACCTGAACCGGCGCGATCTCTTCGGCCTCGGCGCCGGCGCACTTGCCGCGACCTACGGCTTTGCCGCACAGGCTCAGACTGCGACTAAGCCCACTGCCCCGCCGCCTGCCAAGCCGACCGGCGTCGTCGTGGTCGGGCTCTCGCAGGAACCGGTTTCCTTCAACCCGCTGATGCCGGGCGTCGAGGTCGACGAAGTCGTCTGGACCAGCGTCTTCAACTCGCTCTGGGTCGCCGAGCCCGATGGCACGCTGCGCCCGGATCTCGCTCTCGCGGTGCCGAGCGAGGCGAATGGCGGCATCTCGGAAGGCGGCCTCGCCTGGACCGTGAAGCTCCGCGACAACGTGAAATGGCATGACGGCACGGCCTTCACTGCCGAGGACGTCAAATACTCGCTGGAACTGATCAACACCGCCGGCTTCAAGGCGCGCACGCGCGTCGGCCATGCCTTCGTCAGGGATATCGTGGTCAAGGGCCCGCACGAGATCTCGTGGCGGATGGAGAAGGCCTACGCCCCCTATCTCGCGATGCTGGCGAACACGCATATCGTGCCCAAGCACATCCTGGGCAAGGCCGCGGACCCGAATACGGCGCCGTTCAACAATGCTCCCGTCGGCACCGGCCCGTTCCGCTGGAGCACGCGGCAGCCCGGCGACAACATCACGCTCGTCGCCAATGAGAGCTATCACGGCGACGGCCCCTATCTCGAGAAGGCAGTTCTCAAATACATCCCGGATCTGACGGCGCTCTATGCCCAGTTCCGCACCGGCCAGGTCGACCTGGTCATCATCTCGGGCATTCCCGCGAATTTCTACCAGGAGGCGATCAAGCTTCCCGGCCGCAAGGTCGCGGTCGCGCCGAGCGGCAATCTCGAGATCATCATGCCGAATCTCGGCAACAAGGTTTTCGCCGAGAAGGCCGTGCGGCACGCGCTCTATGCGGCGATGGACAAGCAGGCGATCATCGACGCGATCTATTATGGCGTGCCGAAGCCGACGGAATCCTTCGCGCCGCGCGAATCCTGGGCGTTCAACCCCGCCCTCCCCGTCCAACAGCGCGATCTTGCCCGGGCCAACAAGCTGCTCGACGATGCCGGCTGGAAACGTTCCGGCTCGGGCACGCGAATGAAGAACGGCGTGCCGCTCGAATTCGCGGTCTCGACGACGACCGGCAACCAGCTGCGCGAGCAATGCCAGCAGCTGATCCAGCAGGATTGGCAGCAGGTCGGCGCGAAGATGACGATCAACAACATGCCGGCAGCGGTGATCTGGGGCGAGTTCTACGTACGCTCCAAATTCGAGTCGCTGCTGGTCGGTACGACCTTCCGCACCGGCGTCGACCCCGACCCGGCCTCGCGCTTCGCCTCCGATGCGATTCCGGTGAAGGGTGGCAGCGGCGGCAACTACATGCAGTGGGAAAATGCCGAGGCCGATGCGCTGATGAAGGAAGGCCAGGAAACCTTCGATCAGGAGAAGCGCAAGGCGATCTATTTCAGGCTGCAGGAGATCGTCCGCGAGGAGCTGCCGATCCTGCCGATCTTCCAATACGCGCCGATCGAGGGCGTGAAGGAAGGCCTGATCGGCTATCGCCCCAATATCAACCAGCGCCAGAACGCCTGGAACATGGGCAGCTGGTACTGGGCCAAGTGATTGGCACCGAGCGAAGTGATTGGCACCGGGTGAAGTGATTGAACGGGCGAAGTGACATGAAGCGCGGAGCGGCCGGGAGAACGGCGCCATGATCGGATTCCTCCTGCGCCGCCTCGGCCAGTCGCTGCTGTTGCTGCTCATCGTCTCGGTGATCGGCTTCGCCATCCTGCACCTGGCGCCAGGCGGGCCGCTCTCGCAATTCGCCGCCGGTGGCGACATGACCCAGGCCGATCTCGACCGCATCGCGGAACAGCTCGGCCTGAACCGACCCCTCCCCGTGCAATATGCGGAATGGCTCTGGCGCATGCTGAGCGGCGACTGGGGCCGCTCCTATCGCGACCAGCAGCCGGTGCTGCACGTCATCGCCTCCCATATCGGGGCGACGCTGGAGCTGATGCTGACCTCGACGCTGCTCGCCATGCTGCTCGGCGCCTGGGTCGGCATCCTCGGCGCGATCAAGCGCTATTCGATCTTCGACTCGCTGGCGACGATCGGCGCGATGATCGCGCTCTCGATCCCGACCTTCTGGTTCGGGCTCGTCATCATCTATGTCTTCTCGGTCGGCCTCGGCTGGCTGCCCGCCGGCAACCGCTACACGGTGGGCGACGGCTCCTTCCTGAACCAGCTGCATCACCTGATCGGCCCCTGCATCGTGCTGGCGCTGGTCTCGACCGCAGTCTGGAGCCGCTACATGCGCTCCTCGATGCTTGACGTGATCAACCAGGATTACGTGCGCACCGCCCGCGCCAAGGGCGTGCCGGAGCGGACCATCCTGCTGCGGCATGTGCTGCGCAACGCGCTGCTGCCGATGATCACCATCACCGGACTGCATGTGCCGACGCTGCTGTCGGGCGCACTCGTCACTGAGACCGTCTTCACCTGGCCGGGCATGGGCCGGCTCTTCCTCGATTCGATCAGCTACCGCGACTATCCCGTGGTGATGGGCATCCTGATGTTCTCCGCCATGCTGGTGCTGCTCGGCAGCCTGATCGCCGACCTGCTCTACGGCGTCGCCGATCCGCGCATCGCCGGAAGCCACTGATGAGCCGGATGTCACCGATGAGCGAGAGGCGCCCTTCATGAGCATGGCCGAACCGATGCTTGCGCCCGCCCCGGGCTTCTGGAACAGCCCGGGCATGCGGCGCTTCCGGCGCCACAGGCTTGCGGTATTCGGGGCTGCGACCATCACCCTGCTCACGCTCGCCTGCATCGTCGGGCCGTGGCTGCTGCCCTATACCGACACTTTCATCGACATCCGCTCCCGCTTCGCGGCGCCCTTCTCGGGCCCGCATGTGCTCGGCACCGACCCGCTCGGGCGCGACATCCTCGCGCGGCTCCTGATGGCGGGCCGCATCTCGCTCGCCGTCGGCTTCTCCGCCATGGCGATCGCGATGGCGATCGGCGTCGTGGTCGGGCTGGTCGCGGGCTTCTACGAGGGGGCCCTGGGCGCCGCCCTGATGCGCTTCGTCGATGCGATGCTGTGCTTCCCCTCGATCTTCCTGCTGCTGGCGGTCTCGGCGCTGATCCAGCCCTCTGTGCCCTCGATCGTGCTGCTGATCGCGATGACCTCCTGGATGGAGGTCGCCCGCGTCGTCGAGGCGCAGATCCGCTCGCTCAAGACCAGGGAATTCGTGCAGGCTTCAGTCTCCTTCGGGGCCAGCAGCAAGCGCACCATGTTCCGTGTCCTGCTGCCCAATGCGGTTGCGCCGATCGTGGTCGCAGCCACGCTCAATGTCGCGCATGCGATCCTGGCGGAGAGCTACATCTCGTTCCTCGGCTTCGGCATCCAGCCGCCGACGCCGAGCTGGGGCAACATGCTCGAAAGCGCGCAGAGCTACCTGACCAGCGCACCCTGGCTGGCAATCATCCCCGGCGCCGCGATCACGCTCGCCGTGACGTCGTTCAACTTCATCGGAGATGGACTACGCGACGCGCTCGATGCGCGGCAGGATTGAGACGCCCATCAGACGGCCGCTCGAAAGCGCGGGGCGCGAGCCAGGGCTGCGCCGGCTGAACGCCGCGCCCGACATCGCCGGTCTCGCCGCCCCATGTCCGCCGCCACCTGCCGAAGCTGGCGCCCGCTTGAAGCCGGCCCCGGCCTGTTCCGAGCCTGCCCTCGCAGCGCGGGCAAAAGCCGCCCTGCCCAATAACAGATTTTGCCCGTCCATTTTTCGCAGGCACGCTTCGCGGACGGAGACGCCGCTCAGTGCAAAGTGGTCATGCCATGCATTTCCAGGGCTTCGACCACGCCGTCGAAAATCAGGCCGCCCCCGATCGCTGAGACAAAGAACCCGACAATGCGGGTGATGGCGTCGATCCCCATCGGGCCGATTCTTTGCGTGAGCTTCTCGGCATAGATCAGGCAGATATAGGTGGTGAACATCGTTGCCAGGATTGCCGCGGAAATAGCGATGAAGGAGAGGATTTCCTTGGATGAATCCTTGATCGTCGCGGTCATCCCGATGATCGTGGCGATGCCGCCGGGACCGAACATGATCGGCATCGCCAGCGGCACGAAAGCGATGTTCGCTTCGCCGGTATCGGCGCCCGAGAGACCCAGATCGTCGCCAGATTTCTTCGGCATGAACAGCTCGAAGCCGATCTTCATCAGGATGATGCCGCCGACGACCCGCACCATGCTGAGCGGAACGCCGAAAATCCGGAGCAGGAGCGTTCCGAAAATGAAGAAGAAGAAGCAAAGCAGCAGCGCGTAGACCGAGGCTTTCAGGGCGACCGTGCGGTGCGTTGCGTTATCCTTGCCGGACAACAGCTTGAGGTAGACCGGCAGGACCTCGAACGGATTGATGATGGCAAGCAAGGTCGTGAAGGTGCCCACGAAGAGAGAAAGCTCGGTCCTCATCCGCATCTCCCCTTCCGATTGCGTGTGCGCGCAGGCCTCTCTTGTCAGGAAATTGCTCCCGGTCGGCGTCCCTGCCGCGCGTTGTCACCTCGACAACGTCGGCCCGCCGCCAGGAACCGGTATCCTGGCCTTGCTTCAGAACCGCAGGCTGAGCCCGACGACCGGGCCATGCATCAACATATCGAAAGCATAACGCCGACGTCCCTCTCCCTGGGCATAGTCGGCGTAGAGCGCCCGATAACCGAGGATGCCCGAATAGGTGATGCCGTTCTTCTCCGCGAAATCGAAGCTGTAACCTGCAATGCCCTGCCACGAGAATTTGCTGCCGCCACCACCAAGGTCGCCACGCAGGAAGATTTCGTGGCCCGGCGCGACGCCGATCCGCATGCGCGCGCCGGCAAAACCGTCAACCCAATCCACCGAGCCGGAACGGGCGATCGCGACATTGCGCCCGAAGCTGAGATCGCCGACATCGACGGTCGCGCCCGCATCGAAGGAGATATCGGCGCGCTGATACCAGTAGCGCGCGCCCGCCAGGACGTCGAAGCCGACTGATCCGTAGCGCGCGAACTCGTAAGCGGCCCCGGCTTCAAGGATGGCCATCGAGGTCTTGGCATCGCCGGACGCGCCGATCGCGCCCGAGATATCCGGCGTAACGCTCCGCGTCCTGACGTTACCGCGATCGATGCTGACCTTGAGCCCGGCGAAATTGCCGAGGAGGGAGAACCGGCCGTTGCGGGCCTCGATATCCGCCATCAGGGCAAACAGCGTGCCCCCATCTCCGAGTGTGGCATCGACGATATCGATGAAACTGGCATCGACCTTCGCGGTTCGCCCCTTCACGGTCTGGTTTCCGTTGAGCGAAATGAGCCAGCCATAGGGCGTGAATCGGTAGGTCCATGCCGAAGTCATCACGGGCGGCACGGGCGTAGTCGGGGGCGGCAGATCGGCGGCCTGCGCCACGACGCTGCCGAGCCCGAGCACCATCGACAAGGTGAAGCCGCATGCCCTCGCGTGGTTGAGTGTCATCGCAATCCCCTTTTCTTGCGATTCATGCTGCGAATTCCACACCCAGCATCCGTCGAAGACTGATCCCGCTCAATGCGCAACTTGCTTCCCACCGCAAAGCAGCGATGGGTGTGACATATTTACTTATCCCACATGCCCAAATTCGGCTTCACAATCACCAGTTTGACGACATGGACCTGGCGTTGCTGCCTTCACCGTCCGCGGCAAGAATGGCCTATCGGATTCGCGCCGCGTTTCCTGAGAGAATCCTCATTACGATCGCCCTAGGATCGAATCGAATACTGTCGCCGGCGCAGAGGAACCTCGCGACGACCCTTGCGATAGGTATCCCGCAGCCAACGTGGGCTCGGATTTACGGCCCGCTCTTTCGGCTTGGAGCGAAAAGCACACTGCGTGAATCCCGCGAGCGTTTACGGAGTCGCTTTCGAATGTCCGCTCAGCGCGCGCTCCGACCCCATGCAGTGGCTCAGGCGCAGGTCGGCACTCCACATCCTTGTGGAACGGCCGGGCATCGGCTTGCCGAGCCGTGCCCCGGTTGACGTCGATTGCGGCTGGGCGCAGCTTTGGAGGGCGTGGGCGACGCGCACAGCTGTAGCTGGCCTTCGCCCATCGGGGAGTGCCGCGCATGGAGGATTGCGAGGCCCATCGCCATGACCTTCGCCTGAAGGCCGGGATGCTGCGCCTTGCGGCCATCTTTCTGGTCTTCGGCGTGATGCTGCTCGCCGGCGGGCCGATCAAGGCGCTTGCGCAATCAGCGCCCCCGACGGAGGCCAGGACGATCGGCATCCTGCTCGTCCGGGAGATCCAGGAGCGCGCTCTCCCGCTGTCGCTGCTCGACATTCCGCCGCCCGACGACGGTATCGCCGGCGCGCGGCTCGCCATTGCAGACAACACCAATACGGGGCGTTTTCTCGGCCAGGAGTTTCGCCTGGACATCATCGAGAGCGCCAAGGCCGAAGAACTGCTCGTCGAAGCCGAAAGCCGCGTCGCCGCGGGGCAACATTTTCTGGTGCTCGACGTGCGCGCCCAGACCGTTCTCAGGCTCGCCGACGCGCTGAAGGGAAAGGATGTGCTGCTGTTCAACGCCGGCGCGCCGGACGAAAACCTGCGCGAGGAGGATTGCCGCGCCAATGTCCTGCATACCGCCCCGTCACGCGCGATGCTCGCCGATGCGCTGGCGCAGTATCTCGTCTGGAAACAGTGGCGGCGCTGGTTCCTGGTTCTCGGAACGCGGCCAGAGGACGAGGCCTTCGCCGGGGCGGTGCGACGCGCGGCAAAGCGCTTCGGCGGCCGCATTGTCGAGGAGCGGGTTTTCTCCGACGAAGGCGGCTCGCGGCGCGCCGATGGCGGTCACGAACAGATTCAGCTGCAGATCCCGGTCTTCACGCAGAATGCGGCGGCCCATGACGTCGTGGTCGTGGCCGACGAGGCCGGGCTGTTCGGCGAGTACTTCCCATTTCGGACCTGGGAGGCGCGACCGGTGGTGGGGACACAGGGGCTGACGGCGACAAGCTGGCATCCCGCGCTCGAACAATGGGGAGCGACCCAGTTCCAGAACCGCTTCAGGCGATCGGCGAACCGGACGATGCGCCCGCTCGACTATGATGCCTGGCTCGCGATCCGCAGCATCGGCGAGGCGGCAGCGCGCCGTCGCTCGACCGCGTTTGCCGAGATCGCGGCCTATCTGCGCTCCGCAGAGTTCGACGTGGCAGGCTTCAAGGGCCAGAAACTGACATTCAGGGACTGGAACGGCCAGTTGCGCGAACCGATCCTGATCGCGACGCCGAAGCTCCCGGTCTCGGTTTCGCCGCAGCCGGGCTTTCTGCACCAGTTCTCGACGCTGGATACGCTCGGGCTCGACCGGCCGGAAACGAAATGCAGATTGTAGGAGAGTAAGTCAGAGCCTGAAGCCAATCGCGTCCTGGTTTTTCGACATCATCATCGGAAACGGAACACCATGCGGCTCACATCATTTCTTTCGGCGGGCGCGCTTTTACTGCTCGGATCCACAGCCAACGCCTACACGGTGTTCGTCTCCAATGAAAAGGACAACACCGTCAGCGTCATCGACAGCACGACGCTGGAAGTGACCAAGACCATCAAGGTCGGTCAACGTCCGCGCGGGGTCGTGCTGGCCCGGAACGGCGAGTGGCTGCTGATCTGCGCGAGCGACGACAATGTCGTGCAGGTCTTCGACACCAAGACCCTGGAATTCGTCAAGAATCTGCCCTCGGGTCCTGACCCGGAGCTCTTCACCCTGCATCCGAAAGGCAACCCGCTCTATATCGCCAACGAGGACGACAATATCGTCACCGTCGTCGATATCGAGAAGGGCTCGGTCCTGTCGGAAATCCCCGTCGGTGTCGAGCCCGAGGGCATGGGCATCAGCCCTGACGGGACCATTCTCGTCAACACCTCCGAAACGACGAACATGGCGCATTTCATCGACACGGGAAGCAATAAGACGACCGACCATGTCCTGGTCGACGCCCGCCCGCGCTATGCGCAGTTCACGCCGGACGGATCGCAGGTCTGGGTCAGCTCCGAGATCGGCGGCACGGTCAGCGTCATCGACGTCAAGACGCGCAAGCCCGTCGGCAAGGTGTCGTTCCAGATCAATGGCGTCAACGCCGACGCCATCCAGCCCGTCGGCATCCGGATCACCAGGGATGGCAAAACAGCCTTCGTCGCGCTCGGGCCGGCCAACCGCGTCGCCGTCGTCGATACCGCAACCCTGAAAGTGGAGCGCTATCTCCTGGTCGGGCAGCGCGTCTGGCAGCTCGCCTTCACGCCCGACGAGAAGCTGCTCTTCACGACGAACGGCACATCGAACGACGTCTCGATCATCGATGTCGAGAAACTGCGTGTCACCAAGTCGGTGAAGGTAGGACGCTACCCCTGGGGTGTCGCCATCGCCCCATTTTGATCAGCGCGCGCCTCGGCACGCAGAAGGCCAAGAGTCGTTCGGAGGAGAGCATGAAGGCTTGCATCGTTGCTCCATCTTTGGCTAACGCGGCGCGGATCATCGTCACGTGAACGCAGCATTCGACGATCGGCGGGTCGGCATGGCGCTCTCGGTCGCCGGGGTCAGCCATGCCTTCGGCGAGCGGCGTGCCCTCGTCGATGTGTCGCTGGAGGTTCCGGCCGGTTCGTTCACCGTTCTGCTCGGCCTCAACGGCGCGGGTAAATCGACGCTGTTTGCGCTGATCACGCGGCTCTATGACAATGTCAGCGGCGAGATCCGGGTCTTCGGCAATGATGTGCGTCGCGCCCCGTCGGCAGCGCTGCGGCAGATCGGCGTGGTGTTCCAGAGCCGCTCGCTCGATGCCGACCTGAGCCTGCTGCAAAACCTCGCCTATCATGCGGCGCTGCATGGTTTCGGTCTCGCCGCGGCGCGGGCGCGCGCCATGGAACTGCTCGACATCATCGGGCTCTCCGACAAGGCACGCGACAAGGTGCGTGCGCTGTCGGGCGGCCAGGCGCGCAGGGTCGAGATCGCGCGTGCCCTGCTGCACGAGCCGCGTTGCCTTCTGCTCGATGAAGCCACCGTCGGCCTCGATATCGGAGCGCGCGAGGGCATCATCGCCTTGGTGCGCGATCTCGTCGCCAGCCAGGGGCTCGGCGTCCTGTGGGCGACTCATCTGATCGACGAGGTCGCGCCGAGCGACCGCATCGTCATCCTGCACAAGGGCCGGGTTCTGTTTGCCGGCGATCACGACAACCTGCTCGCCATGACGGGCACGGCAACGATACGCGAGGCATTCACGACGATGACGGGCTCTGCGGCTGCCAATCCTGCCGGCACGGTGACGGCATGAAGACCATCCCGCTGGATCATGCGCCACCGACACTGGCGGACGCGCCGGAGCGCTCGGGCTTCTCCGGTTATCTCGCCTGCTTCAACGGTATCGTCTGGCGCGAGATGCTGCGCTTCATCCATCAGCGCGAACGCTTCCTCTCCGCGCTGGTGCGGCCGCTCGTCTGGCTCTTCATCTTCGCCGCCGGCTTTCGCCAGGTTCTCGGCGTCTCGATCATCCCGCCCTATGAAACCTATGTGCTCTACGAGGTCTTCGTGACGCCGGGCCTGATCGGCATGATCCTGCTCTTCAATGCCATGCAGTCCTCGCTCTCGATGGTCTATGACCGCGAAACCGGCACGATGCGAACCTTGCTCGTCAGCCCGTTTCCGCGCTGGTTCCTGCTGACATCGAAGCTGATCGGCGGCGGCACGGTGGCGCTGCTGCAGGTCTATGTCTTTCTGCTGATCGCCTATTTCTGGGAAATCGAGCCGCCCCTGCTCGGCTACCTCACGGTGCTGCCGGCCTTGTTCCTGGCGAGCCTGATGCTCGGCGCGCTCGCCCTGTTCATGTCGTCGATCATCAAGCAGCTGGAGAACTTCGCCGGGGTCATGAACTTCGTGATCTTCCCGATGTTCTTTGCCTCGTCCGCGCTCTATCCGCTGTGGCGCATCCGGGAATCGAGCCCGCTGCTCTATGAGATCTGCCGTTTCAATCCCTTCACCCATGCGGTCGAACTGATCCGCTTCGCCCTCTACGCGCAGATTGATCCTGTCTCGCTTGCGGCGGTGCTGGGTTTTACCGCCGTCTTTCTCGCTGCTGCCATTTACGCCTATAATCCATCGAAGGGTTTGCTGGGTCGGCGTGGTGCTCCCGGAGGCACGGCATGACGTTCCCGAGAGGTCTTGTCCCGAGCCAACGCCTGATCCGCACGAGGCTCCGGATCGCCTGCGGCGCGGCCCTGTTGGCAGGCATGTTCGCAGCCTTGCCGGCGCGCCCGGACGAACCGGAATGGCCCTGCGTGCAGCGCAGGGTCGCGACGCTCACTGCGGCGCAGATGTGGGATGGCCCCGATGTCGAGGCGCTCACCGGCTGGCAGGACGACGCGGAGATGGAGCGCCTGATCAAGGCACTCGTCAGCCGCGCCAACCCGATGGAGCAAGCAAGCGAGAGCCTGGCGCAATGGGCCAAGGCCCAGCCGGACTCAAGCCGGGACGAGAAGCTGAAAATGCTGTTCGCCGGCGTGTTGAAGACCATCAATGACGACCGCGCCATCGTGCTCGCAGGGATCGGCCGGTTTCAGCATCGGCAAAGGCAGCTCGCCGAGCGGATCCAGGAGCAGGGAGCGGCGCTGGGTGCGCTGCGCGCCAAGGCGGCGCTGGACGAGAAGGCCAAGGCGGAGCTCACCGTGGCGGAGGACAGGTACAAGTGGGATACGCGGTTCTTCGCCGAGAGGCAGGAATCTCTGCCCCTCGCCTGCGAGATACCGGTGCAGATCGAGCAGCGCGCCTTCGATCTCGCCCGCGAAATCCGGGCGCTGATGAAGGATTGACGCCGCCTCGCCGCGGCCACGGCACTTCGGTGCCGGGCGCTTCGGTCCGGCGCGGGTCTCATAGCGCCGGCGCAATCTCGACGAGCGGAAGCAGCGCCTCGCCCCAGCCATCGCTGCCGTCGGGAAACCAGATGACATTGCTGTACCCCCAAGAGACGGCGCGCTTGGCTGCGTTCCAGGACATCCAGCAATCCTTCAGGCAGAAGAAGACCAGCGTTTTCGCCTTGTCGCCGCTGCTGAGCGTCGCGAGCTGCGCCTGGAAGGCCTGCAGCAACGGTTCGGGGATGACGCCATAGCCGGTATTGGCCAGCCAGACCGCGCCCGGAATGCTGCGATGCGGCGCCTCGCGCCAGACCATGTTCGCCGGCAGGTTGTCGGGTTTCACGGGGCGTGGCAGGACATCGATGAAGACGGCTGATTTCCCGCGCCACAGCAGCTCTGCCGCCCGTGTGTCGATGACGCGGGCGCCCTGGAGCATCGCTGGAACCGGCGCGCGATAATTCTCGGTACGATAGCCTGCGGGTTCGTCCGGGACGGCCCACGCCAGGCCGCCGGCCGCTGACCCCGCCGCCAGCCAGAGTGCCAACAGGGGAGTGCCGCGCCACATGCTCAGCGCCGCGGCGCTGTGATCGGCACCGTGTCCTCGTCCAGCAGCGGGACGCCGAAATCCAGCAGGATCGCATCGATATCGCCCTGCCTCCTGGCGATGATCTCGTTCAACTTGCGTTTCCAGTCATCCTCCTGATGACGCACGCCGAAGGTGATCCGATAAGCCATGCGCGGCCCCATCGTTTCCCTCAGCAGCGGCGTCACGGTCAGCTTTTCGCCGCCGCGGCTGGCGAAATAGCCGCCGATCGGCCCCCACAGGATCCCGGCATCGATCTCTCCGGAACGGATATCGGCGATCATGCGCTCCGCGGGAGAGTCGAAGCGCCGGTCGACCGTCAGCGGATAGGGCCTTGCCTTCTGCATCAGCCCGAGCATCGCCATGTTGTTCCCGGGCGGTGTGCCGGCGACGATGCCGATGCGCTTGTCCTTCAACCGCTCGTCGGCAAGCGTAACGACGCCGTCGAGCCCCTGCCCCGGCCGATGAACCAGGACATAGCTCGAGCGGTAATAATGGTTGCTGTTGAGGACGAGATCGTCGCCCTGCGCGTAACCGATGATCAGGTCGCAGCGCTTTGCGAACAGCGTCTGGCGCACAAATCCCGTCGCCTGCGGAAACCAAGTGTATTCGAGCGGAAGCTTCAAATCATCCGCGACGAGTTCGGCGATCTTGTTCTCAAAGCCCTGCCCCGCCTCGTTCGAGAAGGGCAAATTGGCCGGGTCGCTGCAGACGCGGAGGACTTCGTGATTGACCAGATCGGCACGGCCGGTCTCGGCGGCGTGGCTGGCGCCCCCCGCGGCGAAGAGCAGGATCGCGCAGCAGATCAGCCAGCGAAAGACATCAGCGGGCCGCCATGCCCGCACTGGTGGCCGGGTGGTGGCAGGGCCGGACACGCAGCTGCTGCGCAGCCGTCCGGGCCTCGCTCTAGGAGCCCATGCAGGTCTTTTCATTTTGGACGGCCGTCTCCGGCTTTTCGACGGCGCGTTCCGGACGCGTGCCCCGCGGCAGCACACCATCGGCGCGCGCCTTGAGATAAACGTAGATGTCGTCGAGATAGCACATGACATTGGCGTTATCGCCGAGCGCCGGCATGACGCTCGTCTTGTCGGGGCGCGTGATCGTGCGCCCGCCAGCCACCACTTCCGTGAAGTCGGTATATTTCATGGTTTTCAGGGACCCGACCAGGGCCGGGGCATAGCTCGACCCTTCCCCCTCCGGCCCGTGACAGACATGGCATTCCGAATGGTACCGCCGGAAGCCGGAATAGGTATACCAGTCGACCTTGCCGTCAGCCGTGATGTTGTAGGTCGGCGTGCCGTCCTCCAGCGTCCATTTTCCATCCTGTTCGGTCTTTGCCGGCTTGTCCTGCGACGACCCGCCGGTCGCCGGCAACAACACGGCCAAAAGAGCGAAACCTGCAAGTGCGAAGCCGATGCCGAAATGTTTCACTTTCAGCCTCTCCGGTAGCCGCTGCATCGTCGATTGTCGGCCGTGACAGCCGGGGCGGGCATCAAAAAGGCCGGCGCAACCTGTTCAGCCGCGCCGGCCATCCGTCACGCGCCGATCATGGCAGCGTGAAGACCGTTAACACGCCACCGAGCGCGGTGTAGTCGCGCAGCGCGGCATAGCCGCCGACTGCGCCGAGACCGTCGGTCGGATTGGTCAAACCGGCAGCGAGACCGATCCCGGCCCAGCCACCGATGCCGGACAAGACCGCGACCTGCTGCTTGCCCTTGTGGGTATAGGTCATGACGTTGCCGATGATGCCCGACGGCGTCTTGAACTTGAACAGTTCCTTGCCGTCCTTCTCGTCAACCGCCTTCAGGTAACCTTCCAGCGTGCCGTAGAAGACCACCCCGCCTGCGGTCGCGAGCGCACCCGACCAGACCGAGAACTGCTCCGGAACCGACCAGACGATCTTGCCCTGGCCCGCATCCCAGGCGACGAAATTGCCCATGCCGCCATGGCTGCCGGGTGCCGGATACATCGAGAGGGTTGCGCCGACATAGGGTTGGCCGGCCGTATAGGACACGCGGAACGGCTCGTAATCCATGCAGACATGGTTCGTCGGCACGTAGAACAGACCCGTCCGCGGCGAATAGGCGGCCGGTTGCTGGTCCTTGGAGCCCAGCGCCGCCGGGCAGACGCCCTTCGTGTTCTTGTCCTGGCCGGTCTGGAATGTCGACATGGCCGACACGACCTGCGGACGGCCATATTGCGGGCTGTTCTTGTCCATCACGACCCCGGTCGTCCAGTTGACTTTCGGGTCGAATTTCTGGGCGACGAGCAATTCACCGGTGACACGATCGAGCGTGTAACCAAGCCCGTTGCGGTCGAAATGAACGAGCGCCTTACGGGGCTGGCCGCCAACCGGGATATCGGCGAGGATCATCTCGTTGACGCCGTCATAGTCCCACTCATCGAATGGCGTCATCTGGTAGGCCCATTTCGCGACGCCGGTGTCGGCATCACGGGCAAAGATCGACATGGTCCATTTCTGGTCGATCGGCTTGCCGTCGGCGCCGGCGCGCTGCACCGGGTTCCAGGTCGAGGGATTGGCGGTGCCGTAGAAGAACAGGTTGGTTTCCGGATCATAGGAATACCAGCCCCAGCTCGAGCCGCCGCCGATCTTCCACTGATCGCCCGTCCAGGTCTTCAGCGAGGAATCCTTGCCGACCGGCTTGCCGAGCGACGTGGTTTTCTCCGGATCGATCATCATCTCGCTGTCGGGGCCGGTCGAATAGGCCCGCCAGAGCTGCTTGCCTGTCTTCATGTCGTAGGCGGTGACATGTCCCCGCACGCCGAATTCCGCTCCGGAAATGCCGACGATGACCTTGTCCTTCACCGGCAGGACAGTGGCCGTATTGGTCTCGCCCTTCTTCGGATCGCCGTTGACGACCTTCCAGATTTCCTTGCCGGTCTTGGCATCGAGCGCCACCACCGTGGTGTCGGCCTGATGCAGGAAGATCATGCCGTCCGCATAGGCGACACCGCGATAGACCGTATCGCAGCACATCACCGGAATGACCGACGGATCCTGCTTGGGCTCGTATTTCCAGAGGATCTTGCCGTCCTGATCCAGATCGAGCGCATAGACGATGTTTGGAAACGGCGTGTGGACATACATCGTGCTGCCGATGACCAGGGGCGCGCCTTCATGGCCGCGCAGCACGCCGGTCGAGAAGGTCCACGCCACCTTCAGATTTTTGACGTTGTCCCGATTGATCTGGTCCAGCTTGGAATAACGCGTATTCGCGTAGTCGCCAGTCTGGATGGCCCATTGATTGGGATCAGATGTCTGCTTGATCACATCAGAATTAGCCAGCGCGAGCGCTGGAAAGGCCACGGTCGTCAACAAAGCTGCCGATTGTATAAGCTTGCGCATGACGTTCCTCCTGGCGTTTTTTGTCTGCTGCGATAGCGCTCCATAGCGTGGTCACGGCTGAACACCCGAAGCGTCCAGGCGTTTCGGCATGCGTTCAGGCTACGGCTGCATCGACGCCAACCGGGCGTCAGTCATAGAAGCCGATTTCTACCGGTGCATGTGTAAGCCCTTTTTCAATGACGGACAAGATCGCAGCAAGATTCCACCCCCTCCAATCCTACAAAATTACGTCACAACACGATCCGGACACGCGCCGACACGTCACGATTACTGACCTACGCAAATGCAATCGCAATGAATGCTGCATCGCACAATTCGGGGAGGAGACAGATCAACTTGAGACACGGCACGACCTAAGCGCGAAATGGCACTGCCTTCTTCCGCATGCTAAGAGAGCGGATGGCCGCCGCTGCCCTGCCATCGCGCCCAGATCTGCGATCTTCGCTGCGCGCCCTCAATCGGCGGCCATGTGCAAGACGGGGCCGGCGCATCCGGGCTGTGCTGGGAGCGATGCTCTGTCTCGCACTGGCACTGCCTGGCCGTGAAAGCGGACCCGTTTCCCCGGCGGCGGCCCAGACAACCCCGGCAGCCCAGCCCTTGAGCGTCACCGAGATCGCGCCTGGCGTTTTCGTGCATCAGGGCGCTTATGCGCTCTTTGCGCCGTCAAATCGGGGCGACATCGCCAACCTGTCCTTCGTGATCGGTCGCGATGCCGTCGCCGTGATCGACACCGGCGGCAGCCTGGCCATCGGGCAGGCGCTGCGCGCCGCGATCCGGACGGTGACCGACAAGCCCATTCGCTACGTGATCAACACGCATATGCATCCCGACCATCTGTTCGGGAACGCCGCCTTTGCCGATGACCGGCCGGAATTCATCGGCCATCACAAGCTGGCGCGTGCCTTGGCCGCGCGGGCCGAGCGCTATCTTGCCCTCAACGCGCAACTGCTCGGTCCGGACGCCTTTGCCGGCACCCGCCTGATCGCGCCGACGCGTGCCGTCGAGGACCGGTCGGTCATCGATCTCGGCGAACGCGAGCTCATCCTCGAAGCGCAACCGACGGCGCATACCGACAACGACCTGACCGTTCGGGATTCGGCCTCGGGAACGCTCTTTCTCGGCGACCTGCTGTTCATGCGGCATGTTCCGGTCCTCGACGGATCGATCCGCGGCTGGCTGGCGCTGATCAGCCGCCTCGAACAGGTCGCGGCAAAGCGTGTCGTGCCCGGCCATGGGCCACCGACGGCGGCCTGGCCCGAGGCCGTGCAACCGCAGAAGCAGTACCTGCAAAGAATTTCCGCGGATGTGCGGCGCATGATAAAAGAGGGGCGATCGATTGCCGAGGCCGCCGCGACCGCCGGGCTCTCCGAGAAGGAGAGCTGGCTCCTGTTCGACGAGTTCAACGCCCGCAATGTCACGGCCGCGTTTGCCGAGCTTGAATGGGAGTGATCGCAGCGCCGCCAGCCTGATCCGGAGGATGCCATGACTGAGCTCATCGCACGCCGCAGCGTCCTTTATCTTGTCGGCGCCATGGTCACGGGCCTGCCGGTTACGCTGGCGCGGGCCGAGGACGATCCCTGGCCCGGCCTCCACCAGGACGTGTTCCAGAACCGGCCGATCAGCGAGGAGGACGGGCTGGTGACGCTGGAAGCGCCCGTGCGCGCCGAAGACGCGGCCCTGGTTCCGCTGACCGTGAAAATCGACCGCGACAAGGCATCGGCCCCGCTCACACTGACCTTGCTGATCGACAAGAACCCGGCGCCGGTTGCCGCCACCTTCTTCTTTGGCGAGGGCTCGGGCGAGATCATGCTGTCGACGCGCGTACGGATCGACGCCTATTCGAATGTGCGCGCCGTGGTCGAAACCAGCACCGGGGCGCTGCACATGACCACCAAATATGTGAAGGCATCCGGCGGCTGCTCGGCGCCGGCACCGAAGGATGCCGAGCTCGCCGAGGCCGAACTCGGCAAGATGCAGCTGCGGCAATTCGAGGCAAGCCTCCCGGCCTCGACCTCCCGCGAGGCGCAATTGATGATCCGGCACCCGAATTATTCCGGGATGCAGATGAACCAGCTGACCGGCTACTACATCCCGGCGAAATTCATCACGGATGTCGAGGTAAAGCGCGGCGATGCGCTCGTCTTCCGCATGGAGGGCGGCATCTCGCTAAGCGCGGACCCCAATATCCGCTTCACCTTCCGGTCGACAGGTCCTGATGATGTGCTCACCGCGGTCGCGAAGGATACGGACGGCCGCGTGCTGCACGGCAGCTGGCCGGTCAAGAGCGGAAAGGAAAGCTGATCACGCAGCCCTATAACCCAGCCAGACGCGCCCGCAGGACAGCCGCGCTTGTCGCGCTCTGCCTGTTCTGCACGCCCATGCCGGCGGTCGCCGAAGCCAAGCTGACCGTTCGCGAGGTTACGCAGCGATTGTTCCAGCTCGCGCCCGGCGCGCGTGCCGATCTCGGCGGACAGGATTTGCGCGGCCTCGATCTGAGCGGCCTCGATTTCCGGCGGGCGCGGCTCGCCGGCAGCGATCTCTTTGGCGCCGATCTGGTTCGTGCCGATCTTTCTGGAACCGATCTGCACGGTGCCCGGCTCGACCGGGCGGTGATCATCGGCACCGATTTCAGCGGCGCCGACCTCTCCGACGCGACCCTGCTGCTGCCCAGCGCCGTTTCGAGCCTGTCCTATGATGCAAGCGAAGCGCCTCGCTTCCGGAACGCCAATCTTGCACGCGCCGTCATTGTCGCCCACCTGAGCGGCGCCGATATGCGCGGAGCCGACCTGACCGCAGCCGTCTTCAACTATGCGGATATGCGGGGAACGCTGATGACCACGCTACGCACCGAGCTCTTCGGCTGCGACCTGACAGGCGCGATCCTGCGCCATACCGACCTGACAGGCATCGTGCTGCGCTTTGCCAAATTGCGGCATGCCGATCTGACCGGGGCGATGCTGGTCAATGTCGATCTGTCCAAGGCCGACCTCACCGCCGCGGATCTGAGCGAAGCCGATCTGACCGGCGTCGACTTCGACGGGGCGATCCTGACCGGGGTGAAGGGCCTGGAGAGCGCTCGGGGCCTTGCCCTGGCGCATAATCTCGACAAGGCGTTAAGGTAGCTCAGTCGAACGCGTTGCGGAGCACATGCCGGTGCTGTTGCTCGATCGATCTGTTCGTCCTTTGCTGATCGCCCTCGCGGCCGCGCTGGTGATGCAGCCCGGCGCCCGGGACGGCAGCGCTGAAACACGGGCAAGCGTCGACACCGCCCTGATCCTGGCGATCGACGTGTCGAATTCCGTCGATGCGCGGCGCTATCGGCTGCAGATCGACGGCATCGCGGACGCACTCGATGCCCCCTCCGTGCAGGCGGCCATTCTCGGCGGGCCGCGCCAGGCGATCGCGATCAGCGTCATCCTCTGGGCCGACAAGCCTAGCTTCTCGATTCCGTGGGTCAGGGTCGCCAGCGCCGCCGATGCGCGGGCGCTGGCAGGCAAACTGCGCCGGCTCGCCCGGCAAGGCGGCGAATTCACCTGCGTGGCGCAGATGATGCGCTTCGTCGCCGACAAGATCACGCCGCAAATCCCGATGCGGGCGACGCGCGTCCTCCTGGATGTGTCGGGGGACGGACAAGAAAACTGCAACCCCGAGGCCGCCCCGATGCAGGTTCGCGATGAACTGGTCGCGATCGGCCTGACCATCAACGGGCTGCCGATCCTGGAAGGGAGCGAGGCTGAGACGCTCGCGCGCTGGTATGGCGAGAACGTCGTCGGCGGCCCCGGCGCCTTCGTGCTCCCGGCGCAGGGATTTGAGGATTTCGGGCGGGCCTTCCGGCAAAAATTCATCACCGAGATCAGCGCATGGCCCGCCGCTCCGGGCCGCCCGCCCTCGCGCCTTGCCGCGCATGAACAGCCCTGATCGGCCCTCGCCAGTGAGTTCCGGACAGACGGCGGGCTCTGTTTGCAACAGGCTGCCGGCGGGTGTAGGCTCCCGGCGCCTACTCTTGAGAAGGCTGGCGACGATCTGGAGAAACCGATCATGCGCAAGTGGAAAAAACCCGCAATCATCGAAGTGACAGTCGGCTGCGAAGTGACGTCTTACGCTCCGGCACAGTTCTGAAGCGTCCGTTCTGAGTAACAGGCCGTCGACCCGGGAGCGGTTGCGGGCGCTGGCGCCCGGTTCCGCCGTCGGGGATGGCTGCCACGATGGGATTGTTGGTGTCCGTTCACGTGTCAGGCGGGAAGCCGTCGGGTGCGGTCGCAAGCGGCGTCTATTTGTGAGCATCGCGGATGGCGGGCTCATAGCCGCGCGTGCTGTGCCCTGCGCTTGCTGTCACACGATGGGCGGTCCGGCGCGCGCTCGACAGTGGAGGCGACGGGTTGAGGTGCCCCCCAGCCGTGGCGGCGTGGTCGCGGCAGGTCTGGCGTCGATCCCGCCATCGCGCCCCTGGCACCGATACGCTTGACGAACCTGAACGAGGCGCTGGCCCATGACTGCTGGCATTACGACCGCTGACGTCGCGAGCATCGTCCCGGTACTGCCCCGTGGCGTGCGCCTGCGCTTTGATGATAGCCGCCGGCAATGGTTCCTTCTCGGTCCCGAGCGCGTGTTCGAGCCCGATGAGATGGCGCTCGAGATCCTGCAGCGCATCGATGGGGTGAGTTGCGTCGAAACCATCGTCCAGGATCTGGCGACGACCTTCGACGCGGACCGGGACGAGATCGCCGCCGACGTCATGACGTTCCTGCGCGGCCTTGCCGATCAAAGGATGGTCGACCTGTGAGCGATGTCGAGACGCTTCCACAGACCCAGCCTGCTCGGCCCGAATTGCAGCCGCCGATGGGTTTGCTGGCGGAGCTGACGCATCGCTGTTCCCTGCGTTGCCCCTATTGCTCCAACCCGCTCGAGCTCGACAGGCGCTCGGGCGAACTCGCGACCTCCGAGTGGAAGCGGCTGATCGATGAGGCTGCCGCGCTCGGCGTGCTGCATATCTATTTCTCGGGCGGCGAGCCGATGCTGCGGCGCGACATCGCCGAACTGGTCGCATATGCGCATCAAGCCGGGCTCTATACCAACATGATCACCTCCGGCGTCGGCTTTCAGCCGGCCGTGCTGGACGCAGTCACTGAGGCGGGCCTCGACCATATCCAGCTTTCCATTCAGGCGATCGATGCCGAAACCTGCGATCGCGTTGCCGGTTACACGGGCGCGTGGCAGCGCAAGCATGAAGTCGCTGCCGCCATCGCCCGGCTCGGATTGCGGCTCACCGTCAATGCCGTCGTGCATCGGGACAACGTGCAGCAGATTCCGGCCTTCGTAGAGCTTGCGGAAGAATGGGGTGCTGCGCGCATCGAGATCGCGCATGTGCAGTATTACGGCTGGGGCCTGGTCAACCGCCCCAGGTTGATGCCGACGCGCAAGCAGGTCGAAGCTGCGATGGTGGATGTCGAGGAGGCAAGAAGCCGCACGGCCGGGCGCCTCGTCATCGATTGCGTGCTGCCCGATTACTATGCCCGCTACCCGAAAGCCTGCATGGGCGGCTGGGGCACGCGGTTGATGAACATCACGCCGACAGGGCGCGCCCTGCCCTGTCATGCGGCCGAGACGATAGCGGGGCTGGTCTTCGACAATGTCCGCGACGCCAGCCTGTCGGAGATCTGGTATCGCGGCAGGGCGTTCAATGCCTTCCGCGGCACGGACTGGATGCAGGAGCCCTGCCGCAGCTGTGCGCGCAAGGAGCTGGATTTCGGTGGCTGCCGTTGCCAGGCCATGGCGCTGGCCGGCGACGCGGCCGCGACCGACCCTGCCTGCTCATTGTCGCCGCTGCATCGCGAGGTCGTTGCGCTGGCGGAAGCCGAAGCCGCATCCGAGCGTAGCGATTTCATCTACCGGACCTATCAGGGGGTTTGACGCAACCGTCTCCAGGTCCGCGTGTCAAATGTCCTTCTCATCCGCGCCGGCGCAGCGCCAGCGGACGACGCGCCAGTCGGGATGTTCGCCATTCCATTGCGCGACATAGGGCGCCGCGCTCTTCGCGCACTGGTTCGGAGAGACAGTGATCGCCAGCGGAATCCGCTCATTCCGGCAAATCGAGGGGTCCGTGACGAGACAAACGGAGATGACGATCGCAAGCATCGACTGCTCCCCCACTTTTGCGTGGCCCAGCCCGCCCGACGACAAGGCAGACCGCGCGCCAGCCGCCATCGGAGATGGCTCATCCTACAGGCCTTTGACCGGAAATGCGAAGACCAACGGGCAGCGCATAGGGGAGGCTGCCGCGCTGGAGCATCTGCCTGAACCGCCAAGAGCGGATCATGCTTGTGATCAGCCTCGGGGACCGCTCGCATGGCTGCCCCGTTCGACTGGCCCGGCGTGGCCGAAGCCCGCGGGATCACCGGCCTGCCTTTGGATGGCCGAAGGCGGCATGCCGTAGCGCTTCTTGAACAGATGGGTGAAATGCGAGGAGCTGCTGAAGCCCCAGGAGAAGGCGATATCGGTCAGGGTCTTGCCCGTTCGCGAACCGAACTCGAGCTCTTCCAGGCATTTCTCCAGACGCTCTTGCCAGATGTAGCTGGTGATCGTCGTGCCTTCATCGGCAAAGGACATGTGGAGATAGCGCTTCGTGCAATCCAATGCCGACGAGAGCTGCTCGATGCCCAGGTCCGGATCGCTCAGGTTCTCGCGAATGAAGGCCTTGATCCGGGATGAAAGAGCCGCGCGCCCCGAGGTCCTGAAGGACGTTTGCGAAAAGAAGGGCATCAGCACGAGATCGAGCAAGGTGTCGGCGACCTGGACTTCGCAGCCCGCCGCCAGTGCCGGGGCCTCGTTGAAGGCGGACAGGACGAAATCATGGGCCAGGCGGCCCGCGCCCTCGCGAGCCGAAACCTGTTGCGCCAGGAGTGGATCGAGCGACACGCCACGTTGCTCCAGCAATTGCCGGGGTATGATGACGACATGATGCTTCGTCAGGGCCGCGCTCGTGATCACATGGGGCCTGGACACGTCGTAGATCAGACAGTCGCCGGGCGTGATGACGCAATGGCGGCCATCCTGCTCGAACAGCGAGGTGCCATCGGTCTGAAACAGCACCTTTATCGGGCGACCGCCCAGCTCAGTGCATGAAGCGGGGTGCGCGATCCGGTGTTGGCTGACCTCGATCTGGCAGAGCCGCAGCCGCCGGATCGTCGCATAATCGATATGCCCGTCGATCGTGCCGGCTCCGAAGGCATCGACGCGAAGCGGCCCGCATAGCGTGCCCAGCGCCTGAGCCCAGTACTCGGACCGCAGCGGAGCCGCTGTCGTGGCGGTGCTCAAGGATATGATCGCGTGGGTCATTGTCGCGCATTCCGCTTCGACCGTGCCACTCTACATCGCCGCCCCCTCACAAGGAATGGCCTTCGGCGCGTCCGGCCGGGGCGTGTCTTCGCGGGCAGACAAGGGTTGCTTCCCTTCAGGGCAAGCGTCGCGAAGAGAAAAATACCACATTGCACGCCGGACATGCGCCATCAGACGCATGTAGACGAGCACCGGATTTCCATGCGCGGGATCGAGGTGGTTCCAGACGCGTGATCATACCGGCGACAGGGAGGACGAAATCATGACCCAGACCGTTGCCATCCATCCCTCGATCGATCGCGGCCTCCCGCCGGCTTCCGCCGATTTCAAGGGCGGAACGCTCGTCTGCAAATGCACGGACCGCCCGGTAAAGGTCCGCGTCGACTCGCAATCGGCCCATAATCACGCCTGCGGCTGCACGAAATGCTGGAAGCCCAAGGGCGCGTTGTTTGCGATGGTCGCGGTGGCGCCGCGCAACAAGGTGACCGTGATCGAGAATGGCGACAAGCTCGCGATCGTCGATGAGTCCGCCACGATCCAGCGCCACGCCTGCAAGGGCTGCGGCGTCCATATGTACGGGCGCATCGAGAAGGCTGCCCATCCGTTCTACGGGCTTGATTTCGTTCATACCGAATTGTCGCCGGAAACCGGCTGGTCGCCCCCGGAATTTGCCGCCTTCGTTTCCTCGATCATCGAGTCGGGGGCCGATCCGGCCAATCAGGGCGCGGTACGCGCACGCCTGCGCGAAATTCGCCTCGAGCCCTATGATTGCCTCTCCCCGCCCCTGATGGATTTCATCTCCACCCATATCGCAAAGGCGTCGGGGGTTCTGAAATCCTGATCGGGATTGCTTGGGAGGGCCCGGGTCATGAAGACACGCGCAGCCGTCGCCTGGGAGGCCCGGAAGCCGCTGACCATCGAAACGGTCGAGATCGGCGGACCGAAGGCGGGCGAGGTCCTGGTCGAGGTGATGGCGACCGGCATCTGCCACACCGACGCCTACACGCTGTCGGGCATGGATTCGGAGGGCAAGTTCCCGGCGATCCTCGGCCATGAGGGCGCCGGCATCGTCCGCGAGGTCGGCGCCGGCGTGACCACGCTCAAGGTCGGCGACCACGTCATTCCGCTCTACACGCCGGAATGTCGGAATTGCAAAAGCTGCCTGTCACGCCGCACCAATCTCTGCACCGCGATCCGCGCGACGCAAGGCCAGGGCGTGATGCCGGACGGCACCTCGCGCTTCTCCTGCAACGGCGGCGAGGTCTTCCACTATATGGGCTGCTCGACCTTCGCGAATTTCACGGTGTTGCCGGAGATCGCCGTGGCTAAGGTCCGCGACGACGCGCCCTTCGACAAGATCTGCTATATCGGCTGCGGCGTGACGACGGGGATCGGCGCGGTGATCTACACCGCCAAGGTCTGGCCCGGCGCCAATGTCGTGGTCTTCGGGCTCGGCGGTATCGGCCTCAATGTCATCCAGGGCGCCCGCATGGTCGGCGCCGACAAGATCATCGGTGTCGACATCAATCCGGGCAAGCGCGCCATGGCCGAGAAATTCGGCATGACCGGGTTCATCAATCCGGCCGAGATCGGCAACGACAAGGTGGTGCAGGCGATCGTCGATCTGACCGGCGGCGGCGCCGATTTCTCCTTCGACGCGACCGGCAATACCAACGTGATGCGCCAGGCGCTGGAATGCTGCCATCGCGGCTGGGGTGAATCGATCATCATCGGGGTCGCCGAAGCCGGCAAGGAAATCGCGACCCGGCCGTTCCAGCTCGTCACCGGGCGGGTCTGGAAAGGCACCGCCTTCGGCGGCGCCCGCGGGCGCACCGATGTGCCGAAGATCGTCGACTGGTACATGGAGGGGAAGATCAATATCGACGACCTGATCACCCACAAGCTCAGCCTGGATGAGATCAATCACGGCTTCGACCTGATGCATGAGGGCAAGTCGATCCGAAGCGTCGTGGTCTACTGAACCGGTCGTCCGAGGCCCCGGCAGTTCGGACATCGCCACATCAGAAGCAGCGCAATTCACCTTCGATCTGCGCCCGCTTCAGGCGTGCGACCTTCTCGCGCATCAAAGGCATGGAAATGAACATCGAGGCGTTCTGACCGCCGCGCTGGCGCACGGACATGATCGTCTCGGCTTCCTCATAGGCCTTGTAGGGCAGCACAGACGCGATCACGTCGATCGAGCAGGAGCATCTTTCCAGCGCCGTACGGGTCTGGCCGTTCGCGGCCATGCACCCGAAGATGTAATCGGCGCGTGCGACCGTCGGATAGTCGTTGACCGGCGCCTCGGCTGCGCCGCCATTGCCCGCAGCGAGGATCGTCGCCAGCAGCCCCCCGGCCAGAGCCGCCAGAAACCCGTGGTGCCGCCCTGCTCTCGTCCCGACCGTGCTCATGGCTGGGCGCTCGCCGATTTCAGGACGATGCGCTCCTCGAGTTTCGGCGCATCCGGCAATGTGCTGACGAACCTTGAGGTCATGTCGAGCAGCATGCCCGGCGCGGCCTCAGCCACCAGAATCTCGAACTGGCTGTCCTCATAGCCGAGCATCCGCCCGATATTGGTATCGTCGACAAAGGGCCTGACGGTGATCCGCGTCGCATCCAGCGTCTTGCCCTCGAATTCCACCTTGGTGGCTTCGCTTGTTGCCTTGTCGCGCAGGCCGGCGCGCAGCCGGTCCTTGAAATAGGGCGTCGTTCCACCGGTGAGCTGCGCCATGTTGCTCACTGCCCGATCGAGGAAGATGACGAGCACCGGATTGCCGGTCAGATCGGTAATCGACATAGGCTCGCGCGCCCGCTCGCCCGTGAACAGGCGGAGGTCGACATTGCGGCTGCCGTTGGCTGCAACGGATCTGACCACGAGCTTGATATCGTCGCCGAAGGGCTCGCCCAGCCGTTTCGTGTCGGAGGGCAAGCGCTCAAGCCGATAGGTCAGCTCCGTGCCCGAAGACACGCCGGAAAGATGGGGACGCGCGAACAAGATATCGACCGGCGTTTCCTGCGCCTGCGCCGGCCATGGCGCGATCGCCAGCACCAGAGCCATGACCTGGCAGAGCAAGACGGCGAAAGCTTTTCCGCTCACGATCGCATCTCCCTGACATCATAGCAGGTCGAGCAGGCCACGCAGGCAGCAGGATAAGGCTTGGCGCCCGGCGCAGCAATCAGCTTTGCAGGCTCAGCCGCTCATGACCGCGATGATCAGCGCGCCGGCACGAAGGCGCCGGGCGGAATATGGCCAGGCTCGACATAGGCGTGATGGAGCGCATCCAGCATGGCCCAGAGCACGTCGCATTTGAATTCGAGCGCCGCGATCACCGCCTCCTGCTCGGCCGGCGTGCGGGCATGGGCCGTGACATAGGCAAGTGCGGTCTCGACATCGCGCCGCGCCTGTTCCGGGCGGGCGGTGAAATAGCTCAGGCTCTCCGGGCTGACGAAGTCGTAATGCGCCAGCATGCCTTCAACGCGGTGCCGGATGACCTTTGGCGAAAACAGCTCGGTCAGGGAGGACGCGACGGCTTCGAGCAGCGGGCGCTCGCGCACGAAATTGACATAGGCCTCGACCGCAAAGCGCGTCGCCGGCAGGACGCCGCGATGGGCCTGCACATCGGCGCGTGCCAGGCCCAGGCTTTCGCAGAGGCTGAGCCAGCGTTCGATGCCGCCCTCACCGTCCCCCTCGCCATCATGGTCGACGAGACGCTGGCGCCAGACCCGGCGGAGCGCGGGGTCGCTGGTCCGGGCGATCAGGAACGCGTCCTTCACAGGGATATGGGCCTGGTAGGTGAAGCGGTTGAGGGCCCAGGCCTGGACCTCGCCCTTCGTGCACTGGCCGGAATGCAGCCTGGTGTGGAAGGGGTGCTTGTCGTGATAGCGCGCTTCTCCGACCTCGCGCAGGCGCTGTTCCAGTTCCTCGGGCGATAGCAAAGCAGTCACAGCCGCACCTCCATGCCGTCATAGGCCACCGCGATACCCGCGGCTTCGATCACGAGACGCTCCGGCGACCCCTCGATCAGCGCCGAATTGGTGTTGTTCAGATGGACGTAGATCTTTCGCGCCGCAGGCAGCTTGGCGAGCCAGGACAGCGAGCCGCCAGGGCCCGTGATCGGCATATGCCCCATCCGCCGGCCGGTCTTTTCGCCGACGCCGCTGCAGATCATCTCGTCATCCGTGAACAGGGTGCCGTCGAAGAACACCACGTCCGCGCTTTCGGCCGCGTCACGAACGCTGTCGGACAAGGCGGCACAGCCCGGGATATAGACAAGCGAGCGCCCTGCGCCGCGGATCCGGATGCCCGCCGCTTCGCCAGCCTCGGACTCGAGCCGGGATGCGCTCTCCTCGAGATAGAGCGGTGCCTTGCCTGGGACGGGAAACAGTTCGGCCGTCAGTCCGCCGGCCAGCGCGATGGGGCTGGCGGCGGTCGCGATCATGCGACGCGCCGGCACAGCGGCGAAGACCGGGTTGGCCTCGACCGCGTCAAGGACGGGTGCGAGCGCGACCAGATCGAAGGGATGCCGCTCGCGCAGGGTGAGCAGCCCGGCGACATGGTCGATCTCGGCGCTGCTGAGAATGACCGTGCCGATCGGCGAATGGCGCTCGGCGCGCGGCCACAGGGCCGGCGTCGTCCGGATCTGGCTGCCAAGATCGGGGGACGCGTTCAGAACGATCCAGCTCTCGTCATCGAGCGTCACCGCGAGGCTCGATTGCGTCCGCCAGGGCGCGCGGGGATCCCTGCTCCAGGCCAGCGCGCAGACCCGGCACCGGCAATTCCATTGCGGAAAGCCGCCCCCTGCAGCCGCGCCAAGAACGATGGCTTTCATCGGGGCGCCTCAGGCCGCCGGCTTCCCGCAAGTGCACGGCGCGAAAGACTGCATTGCCCGCGCTGTTGCACACGCCGTTGCTTCCACTCCGCATGCGACCCAGGACATGTCCGGCTCCTTCGATTGTGCTAAGAACGGAATGGTGCTGACAAAGACTGCCTTCACGCTCCGGACGCGAGCCACCGGCATCGCGATCACCTCAGCGACAATGGCAGCGGTTCTGTCTTCTTCACGTCCGCGCCCGTGTTACTGTCGACCTTGGCGATTGCTGGGTATCATTACAGAGGGAGAGGCTTCGGGCCAGTCCTTGCCCGGTCTGCAATATCACGCCAGCTCCCGGCAAAGACGGAGAGACCCGCGATCGAATATCTGATGCCGCGAGCGACGATCCAACGAAGGTCGACTGATCCCAGGTTATTCCAAAGCAACAAGAACGGGGAGGATGACATGCATCTGCTGTGGTTCTTGCTGGCGGGCCTGCTCGGATTGAGCCAGGCGACGGCCGCCGACCTTGTGAAGGGCCGGACAAATCTGCCCGAACTGGTGCTTGGGAATGACGAAGGCCGCGACTACGTCGTCTCCCAAAAGCAGATCGAGATGGAATCCGGCAAGTCCTACCGTCTCTCCATTACGGCGAAGGGCGGCAAGGAATACAAGTTCTTCGCACCGGAGTTCTTCCGGAACAGCTGGATCAACCAGATCGTCATCAACCATCTCGAAGTGCACATGCAGGGTGCGCCTCATCATCTCGAGTTCGACGATCAGGGCACGATCCATGTCGAGTTCGTGGCGATCCGGCCGGGCGAGTACCCCTGGTATATCCAGGGCCTGGAGGCTCAGGGGATGACCGGCACCTTCATCGTGAAGTGACGGAGGCAAGCCATGCGCATGCTCGCCCTCACCTCCGTCCTGATCCTGGTGCCGATCCCCGCAATGGCCGATGACAGGTCGGAATGCACGAACGGCATCGTCATGATCGAGGCCGAGATCGCCAGGAAGCCGCCGGCGGCCACCCTGCGCAAGCTGGAGACGGCGTTGCGCGTCGCGCGGCGCGAAGAACAGGAGGGCGAATTCGACGAGTGTCTCGATGCGGTCAACGACGCCCGCAAGGCACTGGCACGATGAGCGCCTGCTCGAGCGTGGTCCTGCCTAAAACTCGTAGGAGATCTTCAGTTTGGCCTGGTGACGGGCGAAGTTGTCGAGATCGAGCCGCCGGCCTGGCGTGGCTTCCGACTTCCCGGCAATCTGGGCGGAGTAGGCTGCGGAGATCGACACGTTCTCGCTGAGCTTGGCGTAGAGGGTCGGGCCGACGAAGACGGCGTGTCCTTCGAAGCTGTTCAACCCGAGCCCGGCATAGGAGCGCAAATAGCGAACCTCGCCGCCGATAAAGACATTGGGGTTGATCTGGAACGCGAGTGCTCCCGAGAGCCCGAGGAGAGAGGACCGCTCCGCTGACTTGCGCCGCGCGGACGCGACGCATGTCTCCAGGGCGTCGTCCTCGGCATAGGGCTGGCACGGCCCGGATGACACACCTTCCAAGGGCTCGGCTTCGCCATTGAACAGGTTCACGCCGCGCGGGCGGAATTTGTCCAATTCGTAGATCAGGTTGAGTCCACCGAACAACCTCCTGGGAACAAGTTCGGCATCAAGCGCGATCCGCCCCTCCAGCCCCACGCCCCGGCCACGTCCGCCAGCCTCCGCGTCGCGAAAGCTCGCGCCCGGCTCGACGATAAAGGTCAGGCCGACGGGCGAGCCGGCGCCCCGCTTGATCGCCTCCCATTTCAACTCGGCGGAAAAGCCACCGAAGCCGCCGCCGTTGCGACTATCCAGTCCCGGTACGTCGCGGATCGAGACGCTGTTGCCGACCGCCCCCAACTCGATGCTGAGCCCGTCGACCGGCGCTAACGCAAAGCTGCCGCCCAGCCCTCCCGTCCGATACCGGCCGAGGCGCTTGCCGAATGCACCCTCGCCCGCTCCGGAGATTTCGAACTTGCCCCTTTCGAGGATGCTGGTGCCCTCCGTAAAGCCGAACATATCCTCGGTTTCGGCGCCCTCCTCGGCGTCATCGTCATCCCGGCTGCTCTTGCCGCCGCCACTGGCGCTGGCCTTGAGGATCCCGACGCAGTCGTCGAACTGGCGCTCGCCGGCCTCGCGTTCCGCCCGGCGAAGCGTGCCGAGGAGCGTGTCGCGGTTGGCGGGGACAGGCCTTGCGGCAGTCGCGCCGCGCAGGCGCGCGATGCCGGCGAGGCACTCGCTGCGCTCATCGGCATGGGTCGGGAGAGCCGTGAACAGAAGAGCGGCAGTCGTGGTCAAGACAAGGCGCATGGGACCTCGCGGGAACGATAGGCTGCACCGCTCGGGATCATGAGGCTGATTCGGCTATAAACCGAGCCCAAATGTCACGCCCCGGATGTCCGGTCTCGCATGGCGCGGCCGTAATCGGTTCAGACTCGCCTTTGGCCTCGGCGATCGCAAGCGCGGCATATCCGCCGCGGGCCCGCGCGGTCGCGGACAGGGTCAGGGACGGTCGGGAGCGGACTGTCCCGATCCTTGGGGCTCAGCGGCCGAGCGCGTCGTTCATGAACGTCTTGGCCAACGGTCTTTGAGCAACTGCGCCAACAGGCCGGCAACAAGACTGCACCGACCAAACCGCCAGCCTCACATCGCCACCTGCAACGCGGGAGCCATCCACACAGGACATTGTAACAAACGGCCGCCTCGCCCTTCAGAGAGGCGGCCTGCATTTTCGCGGATGCTGGCCCGACGTCTTAGGCAGCTTTTCCATTCAGGGCGGCCGCGACCACGAAGGGCGCGCCAGTTTTGGCCTTGACCTCGTCAAGGGACACGCCGGGTGCCAGTTCGAGCAAGGTCAGCCCGCCCTTCGCCTTGTCGCAGGCCATGACGCACAAATCGGTCACAACAAGGTCGACGACGCCAGCGCCGGTCAGGGGCAAGGTGCAGCGTTCGAGGATTTTTGGATCGCCATGCTTGTTGGCATGTTCCATCACGACGACGACCTTCTTGACGCCCGCGACCAGGTCCATGGCGCCGCCCATGCCCTTCACCATCTTGCCGGGGATGGTCCAGTTGGCGATGTCACCATTGGCTGCCACCTCCATCGCGCCGAGAATAGTCAGGTCGATATGGCCGCCGCGGATCATCGCGAACGAGTCGGCCGAGGAGAAGAAGCTGGTTTCGGCCAGCAATGTGATCGTCTGCTTTCCGGCATTGATCAGATCGGGATCCGCCTCCCCCTCGAATGGGAAAGGTCCCATGCCGAGCATGCCATTCTCGGATTGCAGCGTCACGTTGATGCCGGCGGGGATGTAGTTTGCCACCAGCGTCGGAATGCCGATGCCGAGATTGACGTAGAAGCCGTCCTGCAGCTCGCACGCGGCGCGGGCAGCCATCTCTTCGCGGGTCCAGGGCATCAGACGGCCTCCCTCTTGCGGACAGTCAGCTTCTCGATCCGCTTCTCGTTGATTGTGCTGGTGACGATCCGGTCGACATAGATACCCGGCGTGTGGATGGCCTCTGGATCGAGATTGCCGGCTGCGACGATCTCCTCGACCTCGACCACCGTCACCTTGGCGGCCGTCGCCATGTTCGGGTTGAAGTTGCGCGCAGTGCGGCGGAAGACGAGATTGCCGGCGGTATCGGCCTTCCAGGCCTTGATGATCGCCAGGTCTGCCCTCAACCAGGTTTCGCGGACATAGAGCTGTCCCTCGAATTCTTCGACCGGCTTGCCTTCGGCAACGACTGTGCCGACGCCGGTTCTGGTATAGAAGGCCGGGATGCCCGCTCCTCCCGCCCGGATGCGCTCGGCCAGCGTCCCTTGCGGATTGAGTTCGAGCTCCAGTTCGCCTGAAAGATACTGCTGCTCGAAGAGCTTGTTCTCGCCGACATAGGACGCGATCATCTTCGCGATTTGCCTGGTCTGCAGCAACATCCATAGGCCAAAGCCGTCAGCCCCGGCATTGTTCGAGATCACCGTCAAGTTCTTCACGCCGGAATCGCGTATCTCCGGGATCAGGCTCTCGGGATTGCCCGACAGGCCGAAGCCGCCCGACATGATCGTCATCCCATCGAACAGGACCCCTTCGAGCGCAGCCGCCGGGCTGTCGTAGATCTTGTCTGCCATCGTGTTCCTACCTGCCTTGCTCTTGACCTTGGCACCTGGCCGGCCCCGCAGCGGAGCGGCGGTCCGGCATAAACAAACGGCCCAAATGAAATGCGTTCAGGCCCGTTCAAGCGCGACCGCGATGCCCTGCCCGACGCCAATGCACATCGTGGCGAGGGCGCGGCGCTTGCCGGTCAGCGCGAGTTCGAGCGCCGCTGTCCCGGTGATGCGCGCACCCGACATGCCGAGCGGATGACCGAGCGCGATCGCGCCGCCATTCGGATTGACGAAATCGGCCTCTTCCGGGATGCCGAGTTCGCGCAGCACAGCGATCCCTTGGCTGGCAAAAGCTTCGTTCAGTTCGATCACGTCGAAATCGGCCGGCATGAGGCCGGTCCGTTCGCATAGCCGCCGTGTCGCCGGCGCCGGGCCGATGCCCATGATGCGCGGCGGCACGCCTGCGGTCGCTCCCGCGACGATGCGGGCCAGCGGTGTCAGGCCATGCCGGCGCATCGCCTGCTCCGACGCAATGATCAGGGCCGCGGCCCCATCGTTGACGCCGGAGGCGTTTCCGGCCGTAACGGTGCCACCCTCTTTCCTGAAGGGGGTCGGCAGCCTGGCGAGCTTCTCCAGTGTCGTGTCGCCGCGCGGATGTTCGTCGATCTCGACGCGGATCGGATCGCCCTTCCGCTGAGGGATCAGCACCGGCACGATCTCCCTGCCCAGACGGCCATTCTCCTGTGCCGCTACCGCCTTCTGCTGCGAACGCAAGGCGAAGGCATCCTGCGCCTCCCGGCTGACCTTGTATTCGGCTGCGACGTTTTCACCGGTCTCCGGCATCGAGTCGATGCCGTACTGGGCTTTCATCCGCGGATTGACGAAGCGCCATCCGATCGTGGTGTCGTAGATCTCGGCATTGCGTGAGAAGGCACTCTCGGCCTTCGGCATGACGAAGGGCGCACGGCTCATGCTCTCGACCCCGCCGGCGATGACGAGATCGGCCTCCCC
Source organism: Allobosea sp. 2RAB26 (assembly GCF_052115465.1). Lineage (NCBI taxonomy): Bacteria > Pseudomonadati > Pseudomonadota > Alphaproteobacteria > Hyphomicrobiales > Alloboseaceae > Allobosea > Allobosea sp. 2RAB26. Next base: position 71,465 of record NZ_JBFRGS010000023.1, read on the forward strand.
GGCCTTGATCGAACGCGCCGCCATGATGATCGCATCCATGCCCGATCCGCACAGCCGGTTGATCGTCGTGCCGGGCACGCTGACGGGCAACCCAGCGAGCAGCAACGCCATGCGCGCGACATTGCGGTTGTCCTCGCCGGCCTGGTTCGCACAACCGAAGATAACCTCGTCGATCGCGGCCGGGTCGAGCCCCGCGCTGCGGGCGATCAGCGCCTTCAACGGCTCGGCGCCGAGGTCGTCCGCCCGGACCGATGCCAGTGCGCCGCCGAAGCGGCCTATCGGCGTGCGCACGAAATCGCAGATGAAAGCTTCAGTCATCGATGTACCCGCCTGGTCTCGCCATCGCGCAGAATCAGCCGCGCCCGATCTCGATATCGAGCCAGCCCAACGCATTTACACTCAAAGCGTCGGTGCGCCCGATCAGAATCGTGGTCGTTTCAGATTCGATCAGGGCCGGTCCCGCGATGCGATGGTTCGGCCCCAGAGAGGCGAAGTCATAGACCGGAACCTCTGCCGGACCGCCGAGAAAGACCGTGCGAACGCCCTTGGGCCTTGCGGGGCCGACCAGTTCCTTGATTGCTCCGTTCTCATTGACCCGGGGCACGTCACCCACCGCCGAGACGCGGGCATTGACGAAGACGACCTCCTGATCGGGCGAGGCATAAGTGTACAGATCCTCATGGCGCTGGTGAAAACGCCGGTCGATCTGTTCGACCAGATCAGGAGCCGACAGCTCGATCCCATCGAGGTCGACGTCAATCTCGAAGATCTGCTCGCCGTACCGCATCTCGGCCGAGCGCTCGATCCGCACGGGGCCCTCGAACCAGGCCTTCATGCGGCTCACCGCAACGGACTCCAGGTCGGCGATGACCGTTCGGATGGTCTCGGCGCCGACCCGGCCCGTGCCGATACTGGTCCGGCCGACCTCGTAGCGCAGGTCGCTCGCGAGCATGCCCCAGGCGGACAGAACCGAGGCGGCCACCGGAACGATGACACGCGGGATTTCCAGCTCCCGGGCGACCTCGACCGCATGCAGGCCGGCTGCACCGCCGAAGCTGACCATAGCAAAGCGCCGAGGGTCGACGCCACGCCGCAATGTCATGAGCCGGATTCCGTCCGCCATGCCGAGATTGACCATGCGGTGGATTCCGGCCGCCGCCTGTTCGAGCGAGACGCCGAGTGCCGTGCCGATCTTGCCGACCGCCGCCTCGGCAGCCGATCTGTCGAGCCGGCGGCGGCCGCCCATGAACGTCTCGGCGCCGAGATATCCCAGCACGACGTTGGCGTCGGTGACGGTCGCCGCAGTTCCGCCGTTGCCGTAGCAGGCCGGACCAGGTTGGGACCCCGCACTGGCCGGGCCGACATGCAGCGTTCCGCCAGCATCGACCGATGCGATCGACCCGCCGCCGGCTGCGATGCTGGCGATGTCGAGGCTGCGCAGCGCAATGCGTTCGCCGGCGAGCCCGGCATCGGCGGTGAGCATCGCGCGGCCATCCGCGATCAGGGAGATATCGGTGCTCGTGCCGCCCATGTCGAACGGGATCAGGTCGGTGACGCCAAGGAGTTCGGCGCAGCGCCGGCAGCCGGAAATTCCACCGGCGGGACCCGACAGAACGGTTCCTGCGGCGAGGCGCGACGCTTCCTCGATGGGAGCCATCCCGCCATGCGAGAGGATGATGAACAGGCTTCCCGCAAAGCCAGCCTCGGCAAGCCGACGCTCAAGGTTGCCGAGATAGTGTTGAACCGCTGGTCCGACATAGCTGTTGACCACCGTCGTCGAGACCCGTTCAAACTCCTTGATCTGCGGCCAGACATCACTCGAACGCGAGACATAGATTTCGGGCAGTTCGCGGCGCAGACGCTCGACCGTGGCGATCTCGTGAGCGGGATTGCGGTAGGCGTGGAGATAGCACACGGCAACCGAGGTCGCGTCGGACCGGCGGATGGCCTCGATGGCTTCGCTGAGGGACGCATCGTCGAGCGGGATTCGGATGGCACCATCCGGCCCGAGCCGCTCCCGGACGCCGAAGCGCCGCTCGCGCGGGACCAAGGGCTCTGGCGGCGGCGTCCGCAGATCATAGCGATCGCCCTTGAGGCCTTCGCGCATCTCCAGGATGTCGCGATGGCCCTCCGTGGTGAGCAGGGCAACCTTCGCGCCCTTGCGCTCAAGCAGCGCATTGGTAGCGACCGTCGTTCCGTGGACGAGACGCGTGGTTCTCGCCAGCAGATCGAGCCGATCGAGACCGAGCTTTCCAGCCAATTCAGCCAGCCCTGTCATGACCCCCAGCGACTGGTCCGCGGGCGTCGAGGGAGATTTGGCGAAGACAGCACCTTGATCCGGGCCGATCGCGACGAGATCGGTGAAGGTTCCGCCGACATCAATGCCGATCGTGTACATCGTCACATGTCCTTCCGGGTATCGGTCGTGAGGTCTTCTGTCGTTAGTTTTTGGGTCGTTAGGCCTTGGGCACGGTCGCGCGCGAGCGCGGCCTCGTCCCGTTTCTCGGCTGGACCCCAGCCACCGCCGCCAGCGGAGCGGATTTCGAGCACATCGCCCGGCGACAGCACGATGCCGACCTCCTTGGTCTTCAAGGCCCGCGCCGGCTTTCCGGCAGACAGCAGGCGATAGCTGTGAGGCGCGCCATCCTCGCCGCCCAGCAAGCCGCAGGCACCGTGCCGGACGCCATCCCCTGCGGTATTGGCGAGCGCGCCCTGCGCGATTTCCAGTTCGAGATCGAGCGCAACGCCGAGCCCGCCGCGATGCTGGCCGCAGCCGCCCGAATCTGCCCGGAACTCGTGATGGCGGAAATGAAGCGGGAAGCGAACCTCCGCGACTTCGATCGAGCCGAACTTGATGCCTCCGGCCGTGTGCCATTCACCGATCGATGACCAGCCATCGCCGCCGGGGGATGCCCCGCCGCCTGGGCGCGCCTGGAACATGTGCCAGATGAAGCGATGGCCGTTGCGCGGATCCTCCCCCTGAATCGCCATGCGGAAGCGGCGGCTCCAGCCGGCCATCGCCCGGTCCGGGCAGCAGGCCGAAAGCGCCTTGATGACCGCCTCGACGATCTCGTTGGAGGGGTGGCTCGTGCACATCGTCACCGGGCGGTCGGCATCGGCCCAGACGATGGTGCCCTGCTTGGCTACGACCGTGAGTGGGCGCAGCGCCCCATCGTTCTTCGGCGTCTCCGGGTCGATCAGATAGGCGAAGGCCATCGCGACTGCCGCCTGGGTGTTGGCATGGGAGGAATTGACGAAGCTCTCGGTCTGCGGGTCGGAGTCGCTCAGATCGACCTCGATGTCGCTGCCCCGTTTGGTGACCTTGGCCGCGATGCGCAGATCCTCCCGGCCGCGCCCATCATCATCGAGAAAAGCCTCGCCGTGATAGACCCCGTCCTTCCAGCCGGAGACGACCTGGCGCGCCTGCTGCTCGGCGGCGTCCAGGATGCCTTCCATCGCCGCTTCGACCATCGCGCGCCCGAATTCGGAGAAGAGTCGGTCGAGCCGCCGCCGACCGAGATTGGCGGCGCCGACCATGGCGGCAAGGTCGCCGCGGAAGTCACGGCCGTTGCGCACATTCAGCGCCAGCATATCGAGCAGGTCGTCACGCAGCTTGCCAGCCTCATAGAGCCGCAAGGGCGGGACACGCAGGCCTTCCTGCCAGATCTCCGTGGCCTGGGGGTTGTAGCCTCCATGCGTCGCGCCACCGATATCGCTTTGATGAGCGCGCACGATCGTCCAGAGCATGCGCTGCCCCTCGGCGAATACCGGGACAAAGGCAGTGAGGTCCGGCAGGTGGCTGCCGCCATGGTAGGGGTCGTTCAGCAGGAACACGTCGCCGGGCGCGATGTCCTTGAAGCGCGCTTCGATGGCGCGCGTCGCCCAGGGCAAGGCGCCGACATGGACCGGAATATGATCGGCCTGTGCGATCAGGCGCGAGCGCGTGTCGCAGATCCCGATCGAGAAGTCCCGGCTGGAGTTCAGGATCTGGGAGTAGGAGGTGCGCAGCATAGCCTCACCCATCTCGGTCACGATGGAGGAGAGCCGGTGCTGGACGACGGAACGGGTGATCGGATCGACCATGGCTGACATGGGTGATGCCTTCTTTTCGGGCGCAAGAGTCCGTGTGGCGCAGTGATACGCCACCTGAAACGGCTGCAATGGGGATGCGAAGTGTCGGCTGGACCAGCTACATGGTGGCGACGTCTGCGACCGCTTCCGAGATCGCGGAGACCACGGTCTCGATGTCGGCATCGGTCATGGGGGTCGACAGGGCAATCAGGCCGTAGCCGGCGGCGAGCACACCGCGGTCGAGCAAGCCGCGATTGAAATGGGCCATCCGGGCCGTTTCCTCCGACCCCGCATAGGCGCTTCGGTAGTCGCGCACCGGCCTGTCGGTGAAGTGGATCTTGGCGAGCGAGCCCATGCCGACGGCGCGCCCAGCAACCCCGTGGCGGGAGAACGCCTCGTTGGTTCCGGAGCGCAGCCGATCGCCGATCGCGTCGAGCCGCGCAAAGGCCGCCGAGTCGAGCAGGTCCATGGCGGCAAGCCCGGCCATCATTGTCACCGGGTTGGCGGAAAACGTGCCGCCATGGGGCAGTGCTGGCTTGCCCTGCGTCGGATCGAAGACCGCCATAAAAGTGGCGCCGCCGGCGACAGCGCCCACCGGGAAACCGCCGCCGATGATCTTGCCGAGCGTCGTCAGGTCCGGCTCGATGCCCCAGAGCCCCTGTGCACCATGAAAGCCGAGGCGGAAAGTGATGACCTCGTCAAAGATCAGCAGGGCGCCGACCTCGCGCGAAACCTCGCGCAACGCCTGGAGGTAGGCCTTGTCGGCGGGAACGAGCCCGGCCCGGTTGGGCATCGGATCGACCAGGATGCAGGCAAGCTCCGAGCCGTGTTCGCGGATCAGGCTGACCGCCGCGCCGATATCGTTGAAGGGGATGGTGAGCGTGTCCGCCAGAACATTTGCGGGCGTGCCCTTGGCATAGGCGACAGAGACCGGAGCATTGCCCCCCCAATCCGCGGGCGACGGGTCGAGGCTCACTTCGGCATAGTCGTAGGAGCCGTGATAAGCGCCTTCGCACTTGGCGATCTTCGGCCGTCCGGTGAAAGCCCGGGCGGCCTTGAGCGCCATCATCACGGCTTCCGAACCGGAATTGCAGAAGCGGACATGGTCGACGCTCGCAAGACGCGCCGCAATCAGCTCGGCAAGCAGGATTTCCGATTCCGTCGGCATGCCGAAGGCGCTGCCGAGCGCAATCTGCCGGGTCGCCGCCTCGACCAGCACGGGATGCGCGTGCCCATGGATCAATGCCGTGAAATTATTGATGCAGTCGATGCGTGCCACGCCATCGACATCGGTGACCCGGCAGCCTTCGCCGCGTGCGGCGTAAAGCGGATGGGGCTTCATGAATACCGTGGTGCGGGTATTGCCTCCCGGCAAGCTCTTCTGCGCCCGCGCATAGAGCTCGCGCGATCGGGCGGTTGGGGCTGGATACGTCATCGCTCGTCTCCTTCAAACATCTCGCAAACGTCTCGCTCAGCGGCCGAGATAGGCTTCGCGGACACGGGCATCCTGTTTCAGTTCGGCGGCGCGGCCTTCGAGCACGACGCGACCGTTCTCCAGCACGTAGCCACGATCGGCGACGGCGAGAGCCAAGACCGTATTCTGCTCCACGACCAGGATGGTCAGCCCCTCCGCGGCAATCTTCCTGATGCGCTCGTAGACCTCCTCCGCGAGACGCGGAGCCAATCCGAGCGATGGCTCGTCGAGCAGCAGCAGCCGCGGGCGCGCCATCAAGGCGCGGCCGATCGCCAGCATTTGCTGCTCGCCGCCGGAGAGCGACCAGCCGAGCTGGCTGCGCCGCTCCTTCAGTCGGGGAAACAGATCGAAAACCCGTTCCAGGTCCTTTGCCGGCGACTGGCCCCAGCGGCGCCAGGGCGTCGTGCCAAGGATCAGGTTCTCCTCGACGGTCAGGCCCGGGAAAACCCTGCGCCCCTCCGGCGCCTGCGCGATGCCGAGGCTGACGCGCTTCTCGCTTGCGAGCGTTCCCAGCGGCTGGCCGTCGAAATGGATCGAGCCGGAGCGGACCGGGTTCAAACCCGATATGGCGCGAAGCAGGGTCGTCTTCCCCGCGCCATTGGCACCGATCAGCGCGATCGTCTCGCCTCCCCCGATACGCAGCGAGACACCATGCAGCGCAACGCTGCCGCCATAGGCGACGACGAGCTTGTCAGTCGTGAGCATTGCCGTAGCCCTCGCCGAGATATGCCGAGAGAACGGCGGGATCGGATTGCACCTGCGCCGGCGATCCTTCGGCGATGCGGCAGCCGAAATTGAGCACGAGGATGCGCTGGGCGAGCCGCATGACCATCCCCATGTTGTGCTCGATGAGGACGACCGCGAGCTCCTGTTCGGCGCGGAGCGCCGTCAGCCGTGCCATCAGCTGCTCGACCTCGCCGAGGTTGAGCCCCGCAGCCGGTTCGTCGAGCAGCAACATTCTCGGTCCGCAGGCGAGTGCGCGGCAGAGTTCCACCATGCGGCGCTGGCCGTAGGACAAGGAGCCGACGGCTCGGTGCGCCTCGCCCACCAGCCCCATCCGATCCAGCGTCCCCAAGGAAAGCGCGCGGATCTGGCTCTCGTTGCGGTCGGTGCGGATCGCCGCACCGGTCATGACGTTCTCAAGCACGCTCAGGCGGGCAAAGAGCCGGCCGTGCTGGAAGGTCCGCCCGAGGCCTGCCCGAATCCGTCGATGCGTCGGCGCCCGGGTGACGTCGCGCCCGTCGAACAGGACCCTGCCGGCACTGGGTGGAGTCAGGCCAGTCAGGACGTTGAGGAAGGTCGACTTGCCGGCGCCATTGGGCCCGATCACGGCGACGAATTCGCCCGGCGCCACGCTGAAATCGACCTCGGACAGGGCCATCAGGCCGCCATAGCGCTTCGAGATGGTGGTGGCGTGGAGCAGAGTCATGACGTCGTCTCCGCTTCGCGGTGGCCGCCGAGCCGGCGCAGCCGGGCCGCGAGCCCGACCAGGCCGGTGGGGAGAAAGATCAGGATGGCGAGAAGCATCAGTCCAAAGAAGGCAAGGTAGGCATCGCCGAGAAACCGCAGCCATTCCGGGAGGAAGGTCAGCAGCGCTGCACCGATGATTGCCCCTGCCACAGCCCCCTCGCCGCCGACGATCAGCATCGCGAGGTAGACGATGGAGTGCGCGTAGTTGAAATCCTCCGGGGCGATGAAGCGGACATGGGTGGCAAACAAGGTGCCCGAGAGCGCAGCGAACGCCGCCGAGAGGCACAAGGCGGTGATCTTCACCCGGGTGACGTCGATGCCAGTCATCCGCGCCGCCGTTTCATCGTCGCGCACCGCCATCATCGCTCGCCCATACCGGGAGCGCTGCAATGTGACCGCGAATGCGGCGCAGAGGGCAAGCAGCACCAGGCCGAGCCAAAGGAAGCGCCGCTCGTCATTGAAGGCAAATTCGCCCAGGCGAAGCTCGGGAATGCCGGAGATGCCGTTGGTTCCGCCCGTCAGCGAAATCCAGTTGGTCACGACGATGGTGAAGCTGACGTTCAGTCCCAGCGTCGCAAGGGCGAGATAATGCCCGCGCAGCCGCAGCAGCGGATAGCCGATCAGCCCGGCGAACAGCGTTGCGACCAGGATCGCGACCGGAATGGCCAACCATGGCGACCAGCCGAATGCCGTGCTCAGGATAGCCAAGGTATACGCCCCCAGCCCGACGAAGGCGGCATGGCCGAGCGAGATCAGTCCGGCAAGGCCGAACGCGAAGTTGAAGCCGATGACGGCAATCGCCGAAATGACCGAGACGTTCAGCAACCGCAGCCGATAGTCGGCCAGCACGAGGGAGAGCAGGCCGCCGAGCGCGAGGATCGTCACCGCGGCGAGGAGACTGTGATAGCGACGCATGGTCAGCCCCTGTCCTGGATGCGTTCGCCGAAGACGCCTTGCGGGCGCACCAGCAGGAACAGGATCATCACGGCAAACGCGATCAGATCCTTGTAGGCCGACGAGAGGTAGGACGCGCCGAGCAGTTCGGTCAGGCCGACGAACAAGCCGCCGGCAATCGCACCTGGCAGGCTGCCGAAGCCCCCGATGATCGTCGCCGCGAAGGCCTTAAGCGCAATCGGATCCCCCATATTGACGTCAGCGAACCACATCGGTCCGAGCAGAAGCCCGGCGATGCCGGCAAGCACAGCTGCAAGCATCCAGGACAGGGCCAGCAGCCGATTGACATTGAGGCCCATCAGCCGTGCGGCCTCGACATCTTGCGCAACGGCGCGCATGCCGATGCCGAGCGCTGTGCGATAGAACAGCAGCCAGATCAGTCCTACGAGCAAACCGGTCACGACCACGACCATCGCGGCATGGGCGGAGATCGCCGCGCCGCCGATGTCGATGGTGATGCCTTCGAGCGGGGAAACCAGGCGAAACGGCCATGACCCGAAGCCGAGCAGCGCCGCATTCTGCATGACAATGCCGACGGCGACCGTCCCGATGATCACGGTGACAACCGGACTCGTTCTCAGCGGCAAGTAGACGACGATGAAGAACAGGGCGCCGAATGCCGCCATCGCGAGGAGGGCAGCAGCATAACCAACCGGCCAGGGCAGCCCGGCATTGGCCAGCATGGCGACACCGGCGAAGGTGCCGAACATGACGAATTGCCCGGCGGCGAAGTTCACCACGCCCGTGGCGGAATAGACGATGACGAAGCCGATCGCGGCGAGCGCATAGACGCTGCCGAGTGCCAGCCCGTTGATGAAGAGTTGGATGAAATCGGCCATGTCCCGCTCGCGGTCTCGATCGATCTTTGCGGCTGCGAGCCAGGGCTCACAGCGACGATTTCGGACAGCTGGGCCGGCCAGGCGCGCAGGGCTGCCTGGACCGGCCATGCCTCTGCGTGAGTCAGTCGAGCTTGACGGCTTTCACCAGTTCGAGCGTCTTGGTGCCCGGCCTGGCCTTGACGATCGCAAGGTCGCTCACGCCGTTACCCTTCGCGTCGAAAGTGTAGACGTGGCCGATGCCTGGCCAGCCCCGGAGGTTGGCCAGCCAGTCGCGAAGCGCCTTGGGGTCGAGTCCGACCTTCCGCATCCCTTCGGCCATGATCAGGGCGCCGTCGTAATAGGCGAGGCCGTAAGGATCCGGATCGATCCCGAACGCCTTCTTGTAGCGTGCAACGAACTCCGCCATGCGCCCCCCGACGCTGGGGTCCATATAGGCGTCCACGACACCCCAGACATTGTCGAGGTCCGCAGGCGAGATCAGTTGCAGCGCGGCCGGAACGAGCGCTGCCGAAGACGTCACCAGTGGCATCTTGAGGCCCAGCATCTTGGCCTGCCGGAGGAGAAGAGCGCCATCCTGCGGATAGTTGAACAGCAGAATGACGTCGGCCCCCTTGCCGCGCAGGCTGATCATCTGGGCGGAGAAATCCTTGTCGTTTTGACCATAGGCCTCCATGCCGACCACCGGGGTGCCGGCGGCCTCGAATTGCTTGGCGGCGATCTGGGCGCCGCCCTGGCCGAAATCGTTCTGGATGAAGATGATTCCGGGCTTCTTCGCATTGAGGAGCTTCGCGGCTTCCACCATGCCGCGCGCCGAGACCGCGTCGGCCGGGCGCACGCGGAACAACCACTCATTCCCACCCTCGGCGACGATGTCGGCTCCACCGGCATACATGGCCGGGACAGCGATCTTCTTGAGTTCGGGTGACGTGGCGAGGTTCTGCGTTGAATAGCTCGACAAGAAGTAGAAGGCGGGCTTGGTCTCTTGCGCCAGCTTCATGAAGGCATTCACGGCCGTGCTGTTCGACGCCTGTGTGTCTTCGAACGCGATCTTGATCTTGCGGCCGTTTACGCCGCCCGCAGCATTGATGTCCTGCTCGGCCAGTTGCAGCGCGTTGTGATACTGCTTTCCGGTCAGCGACAACGGCCCCGTGATCGGTACTGTGGCCCCGACCAGGATGTCGCCCTGCTGAGCCAAAGCCAGCCCCGCACCCACCGGAGCGACGCTCGCGGCCAATACGAGCCGTAGAAACCCCTGCCTCGTCATCGTCATCACTTGTCCCCTCAGACATCGCGTTCGACCCGTATTCGCCAGCTCTGGCCGGCACGGCACTCGTCGCGTAGATCGCTTGACTCGTTCCGATTTTCGGAATAGTGTTCCGTAAATCGATATGAACGTAGAAGCGCGTCCCGACCCTGTCAACCGGGATCGGACATGGAGGCTGAGTTGACGGATCAAACGGAGGCGGACAGCCCGCTGGAGCGCTATCTGAGGCTCCTGGAAATTATTGCCGCTTTTCCCGGCCGGCTTGCGCTTACAGATGTGGCGGCACTTTCCGACCTGCCAAAGACGACGGCGCACCGATTGCTGAAAGGGCTGGTCAAGGCCGAGCTCGCCAGCGGCGGGCAAGGCGGGCGCGCCTATTCCGTCGGCCCCCGGCTTTCGCGCATCCTTCACGCGACTGCCGAGGACGGATGGCTCGAGGCGCTGGTTCGTCCGACCCTTGCCGCGCTTGCTGAGGATTCCGGCGAGGCCTGCTATCTCACCAAGCTCGTCGGCAGCCGCGTCCTCGTCGCCGTGTCGCAGGCTCCCGAGGTGCGCTGGCGCAGCTACGTCCAGCCCGGCATCGAGATGCCTCCTCACGCCGCAGCGACCGGCAAAGCTATCATCGCCTATCAGAACGAGACTTTGATCCGCCAGGCCATCGCTGCCGAGCTGCCTAAGCTTACCGTGAATACCCGCAGCGACGAGGCTTGGATCAGGGAGGAATTCGCACGGGTTCGCGATCGCGGCTACGCCACCTGTGTGGGCGAGATCGATGAGGGCCTGGCGGCGATTGCAGCGCCGGTATGCCAGAGCGACGGGCTCGTTCTCTACTCGGTCGGCATGACCGGTCCGCTACAACGCATCATGGGCGATAAGCTGCCGCACCATCTCGCAGCACTCATGGAAGCCAGCAGAGCGTTGGCGAACAAGTTATCAATCGGAACAAAAATGTATCAGGCTGATCTTTCCGCCCCGGAATGAGCTGATTTTCGCACCCAAACTCGACAGAAGCGGATGTTCTGAAGGTCCGTCTGCGACGTGAGAGATGGATCAGCGCCCCCGCCCGCAGGCGGAGTCCATCGCGGTAGGAAGAGGCCCCACAACTGGCTCGTTTTCGAACCAGACCGCGCCAATGCGAGCGCATGGCGTACTTCCGTCAGAAGGAGCATGTCCGCGCTAGATCGCCGTGAGTCCGTTCGGACGCAGGAGGGGGGATCTAGCGCTTTGTTTAAGCATCGGATTTTTCCGAAAACCGGATTCCACTTTTCGGCCCGATGCGTTAGCAGGCTGTTGAAGAAGTCGTCCTAGGGCGGGCGATGAAGGTGGAATCGTCACCGTTGTGGACGCGGATTTCGCCCTTGAGGGAGCCGTCCGTTTGAAGTTTGGCCCATCCGTCGCCCGAGACCTCGTCCATCTCATCATTGCC
>NZ_JBFRGS010000024.1:0-74675 GCF_052115465.1 Allobosea sp. 2RAB26
CAGGCTGTTGACAGGCTGTTGAAAAAGTCTGTAGCGGGGCGGCGTTTGGCGTGATTCACTCGGCTTGAGGAGTTGGCTGGGGGCATTTGATGCGCGGGTCGGATGAGCGCTCTGGATCGCTGTTTTCCTATGTGGATCTGGAGGCTCGGGTCGGAGTGGGCCATCCGTTGCGGCCGATCCGGGAAATCGCCAATGCAGCCTTGGCGGAGCTGACGGGGGATTTTAGCGCGCTCTATGCGCAGCGGCTGGGGCGGCCGTCGATTGCGCCGGAGAAGCTGTTGCGGGCGATGCTGCTTCAGGCGTTCTACGGGCTGCGTTCGGAGCGTCAGTTGATGGACCGGCTGGAGTTCGACCTGTTGTTCCGTTGGTTCGTTGGTCTTGGGGTGGATGACCCGACCTGGGACCATTCGAGCTTCTCGAAGAACCGGGACCGGCTGCTGGCCGGAGAGATCGCAGCCAAGTTCCTGTCGGCGGTACTGGCTCAGCCGAAGGTCAAGCGGCTGTTGTCGAGCGACCATTTCTCGGTGGATGGCACGCTGATCGAGGCCTGGGCCTCGACCAAGAGCTTCCGGCGCAAGGACGGCAGCGACGGCGATGATGGCTCCAGGACGGGGCGCAACGCCGAGCGCGACTTTCATGGCAAGAAGCGATCCAACGAGACTCACCAGAGCACCACCGACCYCGAGGCCAGGCTCTATCGCAAGAGCGACGGCCAACCGGCCAGGCTCTGTTACCTCGGCCACGCCTTGATGGAGAACCGCCACGGCCTTGCGGTCGGCGGCGGAGTGACCTTGGCTACCGGCACGGCGGAACGCGAAGCGGCGCTCGCCCTGCTGGATGCGAGGCCAGGTCGCGCACGGCGGATCACACTCGGCGCCGACAAGGCCTATGACGTGAAGCAGTTCGTGGCCGATCTCAGAGCCCGATCGATCACCCCGCATATCGCCAGCAATGAACATGTCACCAAGACCGGCAAGCGGCGCCGGAGCGCCCTCGACCGGCGCGTCCAGCGCCACCCCGGCTATGAGATCAGCCAGCGCTGCCGCAAGCGGATCGAGGAGGTGTTCGGCTGGATCAAAAGCTCGGCGGGACTGGCCAAGGTGAAGGTGCGCGGCCGCCCCAAGGTCGATGCCGCGTTCACTCTGGCGCTGGCCGCCTACAACCTGATCCGTCTGCCCAAGCTTCTGGCGGCCCCGGCATGATCAAGGGCAAGTGGCGGATCGTCGAGATGGCTGTGTGGGATACCGACTTCCTCGACATGATGGAGCCGGCCTACATCCTTTTCGAGGGCAAGACAGGCGGCGAGTTCGCCTTCGGCTGCGTCACCGGCCAGTTGCACTGCCGCGAGACCGACAACGGCATCGACTTCACCTGGCAAGGCAATGATGAGATGGACGAGGTCTCGGGCGACGGATGGGCCAAACTTCAAACGGACGGCTCCCTCAAGGGCGAAATCCGCGTCCACAACGGTGACGATTCCACCTTCATCGCCCGCCCTAGGACGACTTCTTCAACAGCCTGGTCCTGCTTGCCGCCCTCGGGTTCGCCAGCGTTGCCGTTGCCCAGCCGGCTCCCGAACCTCCGGCTGCTGTTGCGGTCCCGTCGAGTCCGGCGCCCTTCGTTCTGAAGGACACCGAGGTCCGGACGATCCATGCCAAGACGCTGCAGCGCGACTACGAGATCTATGTCAGCCTGCCGGTCTCCTATCACTCCTCGCCACGCCGGCGCTTTCCCGTGCTGTTCGTCACCGATGCCGATTACGCCTTCCCGCTGGTGCGCAGCATTGCCCGCCGGGTCGGCAATCGCGGCCAGGGGCTGGAAGAGTTCATTCTGGTCGGTCTCTCCTACGCGCTCGGCGACACGCCGCAGTTCAGCCGCCGCCGGGACTACACGCCGACGCCCAATGGCGAAAAGACGAAGGATGAATCCGGCCGGACACCGATCTTCGGCGAAGCAGAGCCCTATCGCCGCTTTCTTGCCGACGAGGTGATGCCCTTCGTCGCCTCGACCTATCGCACCGACACCAATCGCACCATCTTTGCCGGCCATTCCTATGGCGGGCTGCTCGGCGTCCACATCCTGCTGACCGAGCCGAAGATGTTCTCGCATTATATCATCGGCAGCCCTTCGCTCTGGTACGACCAGAAGGTGATGCTTGCGCGCGAGCGCACCTATGCCGAGACGAACAAGGACCTGAAGGCCGATGTGCTGATGGCGATCGCTTCCTTCGAGACGATCAGCAAGGCCTCGCCGCGCTATAGCGGCAAGCTCGACATGATCGCCGACCTGCAGGAATTCGAGAAGGCGCTCCGCTCGCACAACTATCCCGGCCTGAAGCTGACCACGGAGATCATCCAGGACGAGGATCATCTCACTGTCTTCCCCGCGATCATCACGCGTGGGCTGATGTGGGCGCTGCCGGCAAAGCGGAGCTGAGCGGTCAGCCCTTCTTGTCGTCGGCCTTTCCATTCTTGGCCTTGCCGCGGCCCTTCGGCTTCGTCCGGTTCTGGTAGCTTGCATTGCCAAGGCCGGTGCCGATGGTCAGCACCGCCCAATGCTCGACATCCTGCATTGACGGCATCTCGCTCAGTCCCTGGATGACGGCGTCGTTATGCATCACGACCGTCGTCTCGTGTCCGCCGATCTCGGGGACCATCTCGCGGATGCTCTCGACCAGGTTGAACCGGCTGCTTTGCCAGTTGCCAGGCAGGTTCTGCGCGCCGCGGTCGATCGAGCCGTCCCGTTCGATCAGGCCGGGGCAGCCGACGCCGATGAAGGGAGCAACGCGGAGGCCCGCCTTGCCGGCCTGCTTGATCTGGGCATCGAGCATCTTGCCGAGCCGCTTGATTGCGTCGTCGCGATTGGTCTCCTCGTCGGCGTGGCGCCAGAGTTCGGATTGCCAGACCTTGGCCTTGGCGAGGTCAGGCGCCTTGTCCTGGCGCAGCTCGACGATGCCGGCGCGAATATTCGAGCCGCCGATATCGACGGCGACGAGGCTGTCATAGGCCTCGAAGATCCATTTCGGCGCAAGATGGGCGCTACCGACCAGCCCGGCCTCGTCGGGATGATGGCGGATCGGCACAAGGTCGATACTATGTCCGTCGGTCTGCAGGATGATGCCGGCACGCGCGATCGCAAGCTCGCCGACCCTGCTCTGGCGGAATCCGCCGCCGACCACGATACGCTCGACGGTGCTCCAGGGCTTCAGCCTGGCGAAGCGGCGAATGACGAAGGCCAGCGACTGGGCGTAGCGTTCGATGGCGCTGAGGATGAGAGCCGCCTCGCGCGGCTCGCCTTCCCCCAGCAGCGCATCGAGCTCCTTCTTGCCGATCTTGTCGGAGTCGACCGTGATGGGGTCTTCGCCGGTCCGGCGCAGGTGCTCGCGAAGGGCGTCGAGATGCTCGAGAAATGCGCCACGTTTGGCCTTGTCGCCAACGAAGCCGTCCTCGTCGCGAACCTCCAGATTATAGCTGGTGACGACAACCGAAGGCAGGTCATCCACTCCGTGAGGACCGCCCGCGCGTGCTTTCGTCGTCATTTCGGCTGCCATGTTCCGCTATCCCCCGTGTGGACTCCCGAAGGGAACGGCCTCGGTGCTCCCAGGGTTCCGTAAGCTGGCGGCATATCGCCTCCTGGGATGAACAGCGCATGGCGCCCCTGCGCGGCGCGCGCGGGGAAGACCGCCCCCTGCGATTGACCTCGCGGGGCCTCTTCCCTTCCATGGCGGCCAAGGCGCGACGGTCGATGCGCCATGGCTGGTTTCCGGGGATAGGCGATGCTTGAGTTTCTTCTGCGCGCGGTGCTGATCGGTGTCGGCGCGACAATCCTGTTCGATCTCTGGGCCCAGTTCCTGAACCGCGCCTTCGGCCTGCCGACTCCGAACTGGGCCATGACCGGGCGCTGGTTCGGCCATCTGGCGCAAGGTCGACTGGAGCATGAGGATATTGGACGCTCCGAGCCGGTGGCGAACGAACGCGCCCTCGGCTGGATCGCGCATTACCTGATCGGCATCCTGTTCGCGGCGGTCCTGCTGGCGATCTGGGGGCTCGACTGGGCCCGCAATCCGAGCCTCGCGCCTGCTCTGATCGTCGGTCTCGTCACGGTCGGCTGCGGCTGGTTCATCCTGCAGCCGGGAATGGGCGCCGGCATCGCGGCGTCGAAGAAGCCGAATGCCGGCCAGATCCGTGCCATGAACATCGCGGGCCATATCGTCTTTGGCGTGGGGCTCTATTGCTCGGCGCTCCTGCTGCGCTGAGCATGCCGGCGGCAGCTCCCCGGTTCAGGACCTTCCCCGGTTCAGGACCTGGCGAGAAGGGCCGTAAGCGCGGGCGACAGGCCGACGCTCCCGACCGGCGCCGGGAAGGCGAGATCGCCGCTCGCCGGTTTCGCCGTACCACCATTGAGAGCGGCCAAGACTGCTTTCATGCCGGTCTGGACCGAGCAGATCACCGGAATATCGAGATGTGGCTGGACGCGTGCGGCGAGGCCGGCAAGTCCGGCGCCGCCGAGAATGACGGCTCCGGCGCCGTCGCGTTCCGCCGTCTTGCGGCAGGCTGCGGCGAGCAGTGCAATCGAGCCATCCGGGTCACGGGCGATATCGGCCCCCGTCGGAGTGACTGTTTCAACCGAGGCAAGCCGGCCGTCGAGGCCGATCATCGCGACGAATTCATGCAGGATCGGTCCCCAGCGCTCGCCGCCGGTGACGATCGAGAACTGCCGCGCCATCGCCGCGGCGGCCAGGCAACTCGCCTCCGCCATGCCGACGACCGGAACGGGAGAGACCTCCTTCAGGGCGTGAAGCCCTGGGTCGCCAAAGCAGGCGAGATAGACCGCGTCGCAGCCGGCGCCATGCTCGGCATAGGCCTCGAGGGCGGCATGGGCCGCAATCACCCCCGCGCTGCGGCTCGAAATATACCGCGCGCCGAAGCGGCCTGTCACCGGATGCAGGGCGACATTGGACGGAGCATGCGGCGCCACGACCTGCATGACGAGATCCGTCATCGCCTGGGTCGTGTTGGGGTTGATCAGCAGGATACGCAAGAGAGCCTCGGGCAGGGTGCAGGCTTCAGGCTTAGCGAGCTCGAGGCCCCAGGCCAAGCGACCAGCGCGCACAAGGTCCAAGTCATGAATGTATACGGGGCGCCTCGCAGAGGCGCGGTGTGGGCGCTGCGAAGCGCCCCGATGCCTCTGGCGGGCGACCGCCACGGCCGAGAGCGCCGTTCGATGGGCCTGAGGGCGGAGGCGATGCTTGGACAAGGTGCTCAAAGTGGCGCGTTGCGATCTAAGCACGAATAGCGCTGACCAATGGGCGATGAGAGGCGTTTGTGGGTTGATAGTGGGAGAGCCCCCCTACCGTAAGGAGCGGTCGGCTTCCGGTCTGTGGCGGGGCGCGCGGACCGAAGGCGAGGATGCTGTGCGGGGCCTTTCCTTGCGCGGCACAAAACGGCTACATTCCGCGCTCATAATGCCGCAACTTTGCCACATGTCTGACAAGGGGCCAGCATGGTGAACTTAGTCTGTCGCGTGAGCCTTGCCGGCTTGCTGGTTGCTGGCTGCTCGCCACAAGCGATGCCAACGGTCGAAGCGATCACAAAGCCGACGGTCGAGACTTTTGCTCGGCTGGGGAGTTGGCGACCTTGGCAGTCTGCTCAAGCGGAGAAGCCGCAGACTGCGCCTCTCGTTCTCTCTGATCCCGCGCCGGAGGCGAACAAGCCAGATTCGATCGTGCGTGAGTCGGTAACGGTGACCAGGCCAGCGCCCAAGCTGACAGCGGTCGCTGTACGGGCCCCGAAGCCGGTCGCTCGGCCCGTTCAACCTATTGTGCCCGCTTCGATGCCCGAGGAACCCAGTAAGACCCCGCCGGCCCTCGTCTCTTGCCGCACGCATAACGAACCCGGCCAGCGCGTACACATGGAGTGTAGTCCTGTCGATTGATAGAAGGCGGTGAACAGGTAACTGGAGCTCGAGCAAATCGCGGGCTATCAAGGTCCACGAGGCATTGATTGCATTGCTGTGCGGGGCACAAACCTGAAGAAGGAGTGTCCGGTATCTCGGGTTCGGTAGGACCAATACCGGGTCATAACCATGTTTGTTCTGTTCAACCCGGTTGCCGGAAGGGCTCGTGGGTTCTCGGCTTGCGATCTCGCAAAACTCTTTCCCAACTCGACTGTCGTCGAGACCAGGATGGCAGGAGACGCGGAAAGGCTGGCGCGGCAAGCTGCCGACGATGGGCATGACTGCATCGTGGCAGTCGGCGGCGATGGCACGATATCGGAGGCCGCGTCGGGAATGATCGGATCGCGTGCCGAACTCGGTGTGTTGCCACTCGGCACTGCGAATTTGTTCGCGCAGGAACTCGGGATCCCGCTTGATATCGTGGAAGCCGCTCGCCTCATCAATGAGGGATACTCAGTGCCGGTCTATCCGGGACTGTACTCTGCTGTGGGGCGTCGAGAACGAGTATTCGTCCAAACTCTAGGAGTTGGATTCGATGGTTCGGTTGTTCGCCGCCTGAACAAAGATGCGAAGAAGATAATTGGTAAACTCGCATACGTCATCGCGGCCATACAGTGCCTGCTGGTGCATCGAGACCAAAAATTCTCCGTGCGCATTGATGGAGGCCCCGATGAACTTGTTTCGGGACTGCTGGTGATGAAGGGCCGGTTCTACGCAGGGCCCTTCATTATAAGCGAAATTGCCACGCCAAAGGCATCAGGTTTCATTGTCGCACTTCAACGTGAAGGAAGCCGTTTCGCGCAGTTGAAGTCCGCATTCTGTATCGCCACAAATAGGTTTTCGTCGCTTTCGTTCATTGAAATGAGACGCGCCGACCATGTCTCCATTCGTGGTACATCGGATGTACAAATCGATGGCGATCTGGCGCCGCCGCCCCCGGCGGACATTCGTGCCGCAGGCTCATGTGTCCATGTTCGCGTGGCCCGATCGACAGCAGCGAACAGCGTCCGTGTGTCGCGATCAGCTTCTGTGCGTTGATCTTGCGCGGTTTCAGGCCAGGGGCCTCGTTCCTGCCCAGCGATGTCACAGTCCGTGGGGACAACCGATCTGCACAGGACCATAGCTCGCGCTTTCAACACGATCGAGGCCCGCCTACTGCCTTCGCAGTGGCGGGCCAATAATGAAACGCGTGGGGGCTGCCTTGGTTATGGGGGAGTGGGCGAGCGGTGCTCGCGATCAACAAGTCGCCTGAGCTTCCTGGCGCCCTGGCGATAAGAGACCGCCGAGTTGGAGCAGTTAGGGGGGCGTTGGGATTGGTCGACGCCGCACTTGGATTAACGCGCGGAAGCCCGCGAGCATCGGCGTTTCGATGAAGCGAAAAACGACATAGGCCAGCAATACGCTCATGCCGACAGACGCGAGCATGATCGGAATGCTCTGCGCCTGATCGAGCCAGGGCAGCTTGGTGGCTACGATCCGCATTGGCTCGATCACCATCAGGTGGGTCAGGTAGAGCGAATAGGACATGCCGCCGAGCGCAAGCAGGGCTCGATTCCGACAGGCGAGGCCGGATGCTTCGGCCAAGAGTGCGGTCAAGAGAACTGCTGTGACGATGATGAGCGCCACAGCCGCTGGCGGCTCGTGCCACGCCACGCAGATCGTGACGACGCCGCCGGCAACGATCGCGGACACGACCTTCATTGTCCTGCGCAACGGAGGCATCCAGAGGCGGGCGGCAAGCCAAACATAGTAGAGAGCAATGCCGATCACGAAGAAGCCGGTCACCCTCCCCCCATAGGTCGAGCAGACCCGCCCGCATGGGGCAAAATGCTGAACCGCCTGTAAGAGCAGTAGCACAACCGCAGCGATCAGTGGCGCCCACCTCTTACTTATCGCGAGCGCGACACCAAACAGCACGTAGAAAAACATTTCATAGTTGAGGGTCCAACCGACGCGCAGCACCGGCGGCTTGTCGGCCGGAACGAACAGAAGGCTCTCGAGCAAGTGCGGCCACGTATAGGGTGTAAAAATGAAGAAAACCGCAGTTGCGATCCAGTAGAGAGGCACCACTCGGACAAGGCGCTTGAGCAGGAACCCGGTGCTATCCTGGCGTGTCACATGGGTGATGATGAAACCGCTGATCGCGAAGAAGATGGACACGCCATAGAATTCAGTTGAGATGCCGCGGACGATCTGAAAATCGCTGTGGTAGAAACTCACTCCAAGCGCCGCCAAGCCTCTGAGCAATTGCAGATTGTAGATCATCCCGGCGCAGCCCCCGATGCGCCGAATGACGCGTTGAAATTGTTCCGCGTCGCAGTTTCGACAGCCTGTGCAGATACCCTCTTCCTTCATGATGCATGACAACGCGGATCGCAATATCGCGGCCGATCGGGGCACTTGTCAGTGCAGGCCAACGCGACGCTCGGGCTTCGCCGACTCTGGATGCCGCGCGCAGGCGATCGCTGACAGAAGAGCCTCCGTGGCGATGCAGTGCTGATGGGAGGTCGTCCGCAAGAAGCGCGCGACATGGCCAGGGCGCGCCACAAGGCGGGAATACCGGGCTTGAAAGCCTTCCGAAAACGCCAGTGAGCAGGCGTATCGAGAATGAATGGTGCCCCTGGCCGGGATCGAACCAGCACTCCTTGCGGAACTCGATTTTGAGTCGAGCGCGTCTACCAATTCCGCCACAGGGGCCCAAGCACGAGGCCGCCGGTCCTTCGACCGCGGTACATGCCCTCAACGGGCCGGCGGACTATAGCGATGGCGCGCGCGCGGTCAACGGATCGTGAGCAGGCATTGTGCAGAGCTGTGAATGATGGACAGCCTGACGCCATCGGGGCTAGACAGCCTCGATAGCGAAGCCAGCCCGGTGGGTAGGCAACGCTCGCCGGAAGATGGTCTTTGCTCGCTCAGGCGCGCGGAACGGCTATCGCCCGCTCCTGAGGACTGAACAGCCGCATGTCGGCCCTCATCGGGCGGCGCGCACCGGTGCATGAGCATGTTTCGACGCCTCTATGAATGGACCATGGCGCTCGCCGCCAGCCCGCGCGCACCCTATGCGCTGGGTGCCGTCTCCTTCGCGGAAAGTTCCTTCTTCCCGATTCCGCCCGACGTGATGCTGGTGCCGATGGCGCTCGCCAAGCCCCAGAAAGCCTGGTTCTATGCCGGGATCTGCACAGTGACCTCGGTGCTCGGGGGACTGCTCGGTTACGCGATCGGTGCGTTGCTCTATGATTCGCTCGGTCAGTGGATCATCAAGCTCTACGGCCATGGCGACGGGGTCGAGGCCTTTCGGGCGGCCTATGCGCAGTATGGTGCCTGGATCATCCTGCTGAAGGGGCTGACGCCGATTCCCTACAAGCTGGTGACGATCACATCGGGCTTTGCCGGATACGATCTGCTCTGGTTTGTCGTGCTCTCGATCATCACGCGCGGGGCACGGTTCTATCTTCTGGCCGGGTTGCTCAATCGGTTCGGCGGCCCGATCCGGCGCATTCTCGACGAGCATTTCACCACGGCGATGATCGTCCTGGTCGTTGGGATCGTGGGCGGATTCTTCGCCTTCAAACATCTGTTCCCGGCGGTATGATGCAATGCCCGGCAGCGATTCCCGGCTCGATATGCTGATGCGCCCGATGCGGTTGATCCTGCTCCTCGGTCTCGGTTCGACGGCCCTGATCGCCGGAGCATGGTGGTCGCAGCTCGTCTGGCATCTCGTGCCCTGCAAGCTCTGCCTCGAGCAGCGCATTCCGCATTACGCCGCCATGGCGCTTGCCGTCGCGGCGCTGGTGGTCGCTCGTTCGCGTGCCTTGCAAATGGCGGTGCTCGCGGGCTTCGCCGTGCTGATGCTCTGGAGCGCCGGGCTCGGCGCCTATCATTCCGGTGTGGAATGGGGCTGGTTCCTCGGGCCGAATGATTGCGGCGGCGGTGCCCCGGCGGCTGCCGCAGGCGTCCAGGATTTCATGAAGCAGCTTCAGACCACGCGTGTGGTGTCCTGCGGCGAAGCAGCGTGGCGGTTTCTCGGATTGTCCCTGGCGGGCTGGAATGCTCTGGCTTCGCTGGGGCTTGCTGCCCTGGCCCTGCTGGGCCTGCTCAAGGCCTCGAAACAAGGCGGATAATCCGCACCGAGCATCTCAGGGTTCGAGTTCGGAATCCCAGTAGAGATAGTCGAGCCAGCTTTCGTGCAGGTAGTTCGGCGGGAAGAGCTTGCCGTTGCGGTGCAGGTCGTTGACCGTCGGCGCGAAGGGCCTTTGCAGCGGCAACATGCCGACGACGGTCGGCATCTTGTCGCCCTTGCGCAGATTGCAGGGCGAGCAGGCCGCGACCACATTGTCCCAGGTCGTCAGGCCGCCCTTCGAGCGCGGCACGACATGGTCGAAGGTGAGTTCGTCGCGCGTGCCGCAGTACTGGCAGGAGAAGCGGTCGCGCAGGAAGACGTTGAAGCGGGTGAAGGCAGGGGTGCGGGACGGCTTGATATAGGTCTTCAGCGAGACGACCGACGGGAGCTTCATGTTGAAGCTCGGGCTGTGCACGATCGTGTCGTATTCCGAGACGATGTTCACCCGGTCCATGAAGACCGCCTTGATGGCGTCCTGCCAGCTCCAGAGCGAGAGAGGGTAGTAGCTCAGCGGCCGAAAATCGGCATTGAGCACCAGAGCCGGACAGCCATCCGGAGAGGCCATCGGATGCATCACATGCGCCGTCAAACCCGTCGCACCTCCGCTGATCGAAGCAGGACGAATCCTGCTCACAGCTCAATGTACGCGCGAGACGACAGGAATGTGAAGATGCCGCAGTGCGAAGTTGATGTGCGTCATAGTGGCCGGCCCTGAGCCGGCCGACGCCATCCATTCCGAATTCTGGGGCGATACCGGGCTTAATGCCCGGGTCGGGATGCTGGTCAGCGGGTAGGGACCGGCTTTTCCCCGCGATAATCGTAGAAACCGCGCTTGGTCTTGCGGCCGAGCCAGCCGGCTTCGACATATTTTACCAGCAGCGGGCAGGGGCGATATTTCGAATCCGCCAGGCCATCATGGAGCACCTGCATCACGGAGAGGCAGGTATCGAGGCCGATAAAGTCGGCAAGCTGGAGCGGGCCCATCGGATGATTGGCGCCGAGCTTCATGGCGGTGTCGATCGCCTCGACCGAGCCGACGCCCTCATAGAGCGTATAGACCGCCTCGTTGATCATCGGCAGCAGGATGCGGTTGACGATGAAGGCCGGGAAATCC
Source organism: Allobosea sp. 2RAB26 (assembly GCF_052115465.1). Lineage (NCBI taxonomy): Bacteria > Pseudomonadati > Pseudomonadota > Alphaproteobacteria > Hyphomicrobiales > Alloboseaceae > Allobosea > Allobosea sp. 2RAB26. The sequence continues at coordinate 11,190 of NZ_JBFRGS010000024.1, forward strand.
TCCGAGACCGTCACCGTCTTGTGCAGCTTGCTGATGAAGCTGCGGGCCGCCTCGAAGGTGTGGTCGTCGGTGGCGATGCCGCGAATCAGCTCGACGAGCTGCATCAGCGGCACGGGGTTCATGAAATGGATACCGATGAAGCGCTCCGGCCGGTCGGTCGCCGCGGCAAGCCGGGTGATCGAGATCGACGAGGTGTTGGACGCAAGCATCGTCTCCGGCTTGATATGCGGGCAGACGGCGGTGAAGATCTTGCGCTTGACCTCCTCGCTTTCGGTCGCGGCCTCGATGATCAGGTCGCAGTCGCCAAGCCCTTCCAGGGTCGGCGTCGCGACGATCTTGGCCATGGCTTCGCGCCGTAGCGAGTCATCCATGGCGCCTTTGCTGACCTGACGCGCCATATTGCCGTCGATCGTCGCCAGAGCGGCCTTGATGCGGTCCTCGGCGAGGTCGTGCAGCCGGATGTCGAAGCCAGCGACGGCCGCGACATGGGCAATGCCGTTGCCCATCTGCCCCGCGCCAATGATGCCGATCGTCTTGATCGCCTCGTCCGACATGTCCTGATCCATCTTTCGTCTGATCGCCTTCATCGTGAAAGCGACGCGGGCCGCCCAGAGCAAGCGGCCCGGATATCACATTCGTGCCGCTGGCGTCAGCGGCCGATCGGTCAGCGCCCAATCTTGGCGAGTTCGGCCGCAAGCTCGGGCATGATGGTGAAGAGGTCACCGACGAGGCCGTAATCGGCGATCTGGAAGATCGGGGCTTCCTCGTCCTTGTTGATGGCGACGATGACCTTCGAATCCTTCATGCCGGCGAGATGCTGGATCGCGCCCGAGATGCCGACGGCGATATAGAGGTCGGGCGCCACGACCTTGCCGGTCTGGCCGACCTGCCAGTCATTCGGGGCATAGCCGGCATCCACCGCGGCGCGCGAGGCGCCCATGGCGGCTCCGAGCTTGTCGGCGACGGGTTCGATCACCTTGCCGAAATTCTCGGCCGAGGCGAGCGCGCGGCCGCCCGAGATGATGATCTTGGCCGACGCGAGCTCCGGACGATCGGACTTGGCGACTTCCTCGCCCTTGAAGCTCGAGGTGCCGGCGTGCTCGGCAGCGGCAACCGCTTCGATCGGCGCGGTCGCGCTGCCGTCGCCGGTCGCCGCGAAGGACGCGCCGCGCACGGTGAGCACCTTCTTGGCCTCGCCGCTCTGCACGGTCTGGATCGCGTTGCCGGCATAGATCGGACGTTCGAAGGTGTCGGGCGAGACGACCTTGGTGATTTCCGAGATCTGCATCACATCGAGCAGGGCAGCGACGCGCGGCATCACATTCTTGCCGGTCGTGGTGCCCGGCGCGACGATCGCGTCGTAGGGGCCGGCCAGCGAGACGATGAGGGCAGACAGCGGTTCGGCAAGCCGGTGCTCGTAGGCAGCATCGTCGGCCAGCAGCACTTTCTCGACGCCGTCGAGCTTGGCTGCGGCCTCGGCAACCGCCTTGCAGCCCGTACCGGCGACCAGGATATGCACAGGCGCGCCGAGCGCCTTGGCGGCGGTCAGGGCCTTGCGGGTGGCCTCGTTGAGGCTCTTGTTGTCGTGCTTGGCGAGAAGCAGCGTCGTCATGATTCAGATAACTCCTGCTTCATTCTTCAGCTTGGAAACCAGCTCGGCGACCGAGCCGACCTTGACGCCGGCCGATCGGCTTGGCGGTTCGGTGGTCTTCAGGACCTTGAGGCGCGGCGCGATGTCGACGCCGAGCGCTTCGGCGGTGGTCTCATCAAGCGGCTTCTTCTTGGCCTTCATGATGTTGGGCAGGGAGGCGTAGCGCGGCTCGTTCAGTCGCAGATCGGTGGTCACGATCGCCGGCAGCTTGAGCCCCACGGTCTGCAGGCCGCCATCGACCTCGCGGGTGACATCGACCGAGCCATCGCCGATCACCACCTTGGAGGCGAAGGTGCCCTGCGGCCAGCCGAGCAGGGCGGCCAGCATCTGGCCGGTCTGGTTGCAGTCGTCGTCGATCGCCTGCTTGCCGAGAATGACGAGCTGAGGGCTCTCCTGCTCGACGATCTTCTTCAGGAGCTTGGCGACGGCGAGCGGCTCGACCGTGCCCTCGGCCTTCACCAGGATGCCGCGATCGGCACCCATGGCGAGACCCGTGCGGATGGTTTCCGCGGCCTGCACCGGGCCGATCGAGACGACGATGACCTCGGTCGCCTTGCCGGCCTCCTTCAGCCGCAACGCTTCCTCGACGGCGATCTCATCGAACGGATTCATCGACATCTTGACATTGGCAAGCTCGACGCCCGAGCCGTCCGCCTTCACGCGGATCTTCACATTGTAGTCGACAACCCGCTTGACGGGCACAAGGATCTTCATCGTCGCTTCACCGTTCGGGAGAGATACGATCGAGGCCGCGCCGCGCGACGCGGCAGGATGACGGCATCGTGGCTCTCGGCTGGAATGCCGGGGGACCGTAGCGATGGCTGTTTAGGCTTGTCAACGCCGCCAAAGTCGCGGGCGTCACCCTCTTGCAGCGCGCCCGAACAGCCCAACGCCGCGATGGATGAAGATCGGGGTCAGCGCCGCGCCGGTCGCAAGCCCGCCCAGATGCGCCCACCAGCCGACATTGCCCTGCGGGTCGACGAAGGCTGACATGAACTGGAAGAGGATCCAGGCGCCGAGCGCGTACATCGCCGGGACGTGCAGCGGGATCCATTTGAAGGCGAGGCCCCAGATCCGGACCTGCGGATAGAGCATCAGATAGGAGGCGATGACGCCCGAGATCGCGCCCGATGCGCCGATCAGCGGCTGCTCCGACTCAGGATTCATGATGGCATGCGCCAGCGACCCGGCCAGGCCGCAAAGAAAGAAGAAGGCCAGAAAGCGGAAATGGCCCATCGCGTCCTCGACATTGTCGCCGAAGACCCAGAGGAACAGCATGTTGCCGACGAGATGGGCGAAGCTCGCATGCAGCAGCACATTGCTGAACAGCGTCAGCCAGGCCGGAGCCTGCATGATCTCGATGGGCAGTTGCGCGGTGCCGAAGAAGACGGAAGGGATCAGGCCGAAGCCGGCCATGACGGCGATCTCGCCCGGCGGTTCGTGCAGGATCCAGATCGCGAGATGGATGCCGATGCAGGCACTGATCAGGGCATAGGTCACATAGGGCGCGCGCATGAAGCGCAGCGGAACGCCGTCATGCAGCGGTACGAACATATCCGGCCCTAGCGGTTCTGCCCGGGAACCCAGAGCACATCGCCCCCGGCCCTGGCATTGAGGAAACGTGAGGCAACGAAGAGGAAGTCCGAAAGCCGGTTGATGTATTTCAGCGCCGGCGCGGAGACGCGCTCCCCCTCGGTCTGGGCGAGCTCGACCATCAGGCGTTCGGCCCTCCGGCTGACCGTGCGGGCGAGGTGGAGATGGGCGGCTGCCGGTGTTCCGCCGGGCAGGACGAAGGAGCGCAACGGGGCGAGCGCCGCGTTCAGCTGATCGATTTCCGCTTCGAGGCGGTCGACCTGGGCCTGGACGATGCGCAGCGGCTCATAGGCGAGCGTCTCGCCGGTGTCGGGCGTCGAGAGATCGGCTCCGAGGTCGAAAAGATCGTTGGCGATCCGTCCGAGCATGGCATCGACCTCGCCATCCTCGGTTGCGGCATGCAGCCGTGCCAGTCCGACGCAGGCATTGGTCTCGTCGACGGTGCCATAGGCTGCGACGCGCAAGTCGTATTTCGGCCGGCGTGGGCCGGTTGCGAGCCCGGTCGTGCCGTTATCCCCGGTGCGCGTATAGATGCGATTCAGCTTGACCATGACGCGTTATAGCGCGTCGCGTCCGCAACGAAAGGCTTGGAGCGCCACAGCCCGCGCCCTGCCGAGATGCTTTCGATCATCGGACCGAAACTCGTATCCGGTCGCCAACCTTCTGTGTCCGCGTCGGCAGTCCCGAAAGCCGCAATCCGCTCTTCGGGCCGATGCTCCAGCGAAGGGTCAGAAGGTGTAGCCGAGCTTGGCGCCGAAATTGGCCGGGCCGCGTGGCTTGTCCTTGTCGGAGCAGCCGGTGGTGCCGAATTGCTCGAGCGTCGCGATCAGGCTCCAGCGATCACTGAGGCGAACGCCGAGCGCCGCAGCACCGCGCGTGCCGGTATCGCAGCCGACGACGAGTCGGTTCTCCGGGACGACCGCACCGGTCTTGCCGTCATTGACGGCGGCGCCGAAGCTGGCTTCGACGAAGACATTCTTCGAGAGATCGACGGTCCAGGTCGCGCCCGCATAGGCATAGCGCGTGCCATTGAAATTGATGCTGGAGCCAAGATGGAAGCGCGGCACGAAGGCCGAGGCGATGCGGTCATTAAGCGGGATGACGCGCGGCGTCACCACCTCGCCATTGAAGTTCAGCAGTCCGCTTTCGCGGCCGCCCGGATTCGCGGGAGCGATGCCGAGGCGCGCTTCCCAGGACGGAACGGGGGTTTCGGTTGCGGGGGCGTAGCTGGAAACTCCGGGAGGCAAGGCCTGCGACTGCGACAGGGCAGGCGAGGCAGCCAGGAAGCCGGCAAGGATCAGCAACGCGACGCGCGGCATGGGCTACAGGTTCTTTTTATCGTTTGAACGGACGTTAGTGAAACGCATAGACTCGTGTCCAGAATGCGGCAAGCGCGGTTGAGACCCCTGGCGGGTTTTCCAGAATATCTGATTTATCAACAGCTTACGCATCGTCAGTCAGAGATGTCGCGCCCGCTGAAAAGTGAGGCGGGCTCAGCCTCCGCGCCACCAGAGCACGCCGATGATCACTAGGATCGCGACGAATTGCAGCACCACGCGCAGTCGCATCAGGTTCTGCGATGTGTTGGCGCTGCCGCCGCGCAGCATGTTGGCGAGACCCAGCAGCAGCACCAGGGCGACGGCGCCGACTGCGATGGGGACGAGCGATCCGGAAATGGTCATGCGCGAGATTTAGAGTGCCGCCGCGCGCTTGACCAGTGGAAGCGCCACTGAGACCGGCGGCAACATGCCGCTGCGGCCGGCGGCGCCCTCAGCGATAACGCCTCTGCACGATCAGGTGGGCCGCCACGGTCAGCAGGAGCGTCGCCGTCATCAGGATGAAGGAAATCGCACCGCCGAAGGGCCAGTTGTTCTGTTGCGCGAACTGGCCATAGACGAGCGGCCCCATCGTCTGGAACTTCGGGCCTCCGAGCAGAACTGGGGTCGCATAGGCATTCATCGCCAGGATGAAGGTCAGGATCGTGCCAGCGAGAATCCCCGGGAGTGCCAGGGGCCAGAGGACGCGGCGGAACATTGCGACGGGGCCAGCGCCCAGGCTGAACGCTGCCTCCTCGACATTGCGGTTGATACCTTCGATGACGCTCTGCAGGGTCAGCACCATGAAGGGCAGGTTGACCGCGACGATGCCGATGATCACGGCCGTCTCGGTGAACATGATCTCGATCGGCTGATTGATCAGGCCGAGCCCCATCAGGGAGGCGTTGAGCGCGCCTTTGTTGCCAAAAGCGGTCATCCAGCCGGCGGCACGAACCGCGTTGCCGACGAACAGGGGGAGCACGACGGCCATGATCAGCAGGTTCTTGAACCGGCTTTCGGTGCGCGCCAGCACATAGGCCAGGGGGAAGCCCATGATCAGGCAAGCGATGGTGCAGATTACCGCGACGCGCACGGTGCGCATGAGCACGTTGAGATAATAGGTGTCGGTGAAGAACTTGACGTAGTTCTCGATGGTCAGTCCGTCGACCATGAACTGGCCCGGAATGAACTGGTTCAGCGAATAGCGGAACAGGATCGCGACCGGGCCGATCAGCCCGATCGCGACGAAGATGGTCGCCGGCACGACGAGCGCCCCGGCAAGTCCGGTGCGGCCGCCCGCAACAGCTTCGGGGGCAGTCGTGCTCATGGCCGCATCACGCCTTGAAGACCTTGTCCCACCACTCCTTCATCGCCGAATCGTTCTTGGCGAGGAAGCCGTAGTCGAGATCCTTGAGGCGCTTTTCCTCTTCGGGCGTGAAGCCGATGCGCTTCTGCAGGGCGGCCGCGACATTGAGACCGGTCACAGTGCCGTTATAGCCCATATCGACCGCGAAGGCCTCCTGAGGCGCCTTCTCGAGCATGGCGTTCATATAGGCGTAGGCATTCTCCTTGTTCGGAGCATTCTTCGGGATGACGAAACCGGAGACATAGGCCGGGATGCCTTCAACCGGGGAAACCGCCTCGCAGGGAATGCCGGCATCCTGCCACTGGACGACGCGCGCTTTCCAGATCGCGCTGATGCCAACCTCCTCGTTCTTCATCGCCTGGGCGAATGCCTCGTTCGTCGGGTAGACGCGCGCGCCCGTCTTCTTGACGGCGAGCAGAACCTCCTTCGCCTTGTCGAGGTCGTTCATGCTGGCGCCGTTCGTTGCGGCCATCGAGGCGGCGACCATGATCGACTGATACTGAATGTCGATGAAGCCGATCTTGTTGCCCCATTTCGGGTCGAGCCAATCCTTGAAACCGGTCGGCGCGGGGCTGATCAGCTTGGGATTGTAGATGACGACGTTGCCGGAATAGATGTGCCCGATGCCATAGGGGTACTTCATCGTCGGCAGCAGGTTCTTGGCGTTCGGGATCTTGGAGAAGTCGAGCTGCTCCACGACGCCGGCCTCGTTCATCTCGTACATGTTCGCGGCCGAGAGCCCGTGGATGTCGACCGTGCCGCGCGGCAGGCGACGCTCGGCGACCATCTTGGCGCGGCGTGGGGCGTCGCCGGCCTGGTCCTGCAGGACCTCGATGCCCTTGGGCTTGAGGATCGGGTCCTCGATGTTCTTGGTGAGGAGGCGGGCATAGTCGCCGCCCCAGGTTCCGACCACGACCTTGCCGCCTGACTGGGCCAAGGCCGGACCGCCCAGCGCAGCGGCGCTTGCTCCCGCCGCGAGACCTTGCAGGACATGGCGCCTGTTCATCGAGTTCATATGAGTTCTCCCCTGTTGGACGCCTGTCGAGCTAGAGACCGTGATCGAGCCATGTTCGGACGGAGAGCCGCAATGCGCCTTTCCCGATCATGGCCTTACGGCTCGCGCGGATAGACGAGCCCGGCGTCTTCGGCCCAGCCTATCGTGATAGTGTCGCCCGGCTTCGGCTCGATGCTGCCTTGGCGGTTCGGGAGCTGCAGCAGCATCCGGTCGTGCTCGGAGAGACGGACATCGATATCGAGCAGCGCGCCGAGATAGGAGACGTGCTCGACACGGGCCTCGAAGCGATTGACGCACGCTCCGGCCTCGGCTGCCACCGAGATGCGCTCTGGTCGAAGCGCGAGTGTCGCCGCTCCCGTGCCACTCGCCGCGCCGACAGTGATGTCGAGCCCGCCGAGGCTGCGGAAGCGGCCAGGCGTTGTGGTTTCCCCGTCGAGGAAGGCGCTGCGGCCAATGAAGCCCGCGACGAAGCGGTCCGCCGGCTTCTCGTAGAGTTCGCGCTGGTTGCCGATCTGCCGGACCTTGCCCTTCTCCATCACCACCAGCCGGTCAGCCATGGTGAGCGCCTCCTCCTGGTCGTGAGTGACCATGATCGTGGTGAGGCCGAGCTTGCGCTGCAGGTCGCGGATCTCGACCCGGACCTCCTGCCGGAGTTTCGCGTCGAGATTGGAGAGAGGCTCGTCGAGCAGCAGCACGTCGGGTTGCATCGCAAGCGCGCGGGCGAGCGCCACGCGCTGCTGCTGCCCCCCCGAGAGCTGGCGCGGGTAACGCTCGTCGAAGCCTGAAAGCTGCACGAGACGGAGCGCCTCCGCGACGCGCGGGGCGCGGTCGGCGGGAGGGACCTTGCGCATCTCGAGGCTGAAGGCGACGTTCTCGGCGACGGTCAGATGGGGGAACAATGCGTAGCTCTGGAAGACCAGGCCGCAATTGCGCTTCCAGGGCGGCAGCACGGTGACGTCGCGCTCGCCGATGGTGATCGTGCCGGCGCTCGGCGGCACAAAACCGGCGACCATGCGCAAGGTCGTGGTCTTGCCGCAGCCGGACGGACCGAGCAGGACCAGGAACTCGCCATCGGCGATGTCGATGGTGACGTCGTCGACGGCGTTGAAGTCGCCATAGACCTTCTGGAGATGGGTGAGCGAGAGCCGTGCCATGGGTCAGACCACCCGGCTCAGCTTGACGTAACGGTCGGTGATGATCATCGCGGTGCCGATCAGAACGATCTGGATGACGGAGGCGGCAGCAACCGTCGGATCGATCTTCCATTCGAGATATTGCAGGATCGCGATCGGCAGGGTCGTGCGGCCCGGTCCGACGAGGAACAGGCTCATTTCGAGATTGCCGAAAGAGGTGACGAAGCCGAACAGGCCGGCTGCCACGATACCCGGCCGGATGCTTGGCAAGGTGACGCGCCAGAAGGTCTTCCAGGGACCGGCGCCCAAATTCTGAGCAGCTTCCTCGATGGTGCGGTCGAAGCCGGCAAGGCTTGCCGTGACCAGCCTGACGACCCAGGGCACGACCACGAGCGTATGGGCCGCGATGAGGCCGCCCGCCGAGCCCAGGACCGGCCAGCCGGTCGCGATCTCGGTTTCGATCTGGAAGACATAGAGTGCGGTGCCGAGCACGATGCCCGGCATCACCAGCGGCAGCAGCAACAGGGTATTCACCAGCGGGCCTAGAGGGATGCGGTGGCGGACGAGCGCCAGGCTCGCCGGGACCCCGAGCGCAAGCCCGATCAAGGTCGCCAGCACGCCGACCTGCAGACTGAGAATGAAGCCGTCGACAAAGGCCTTCTGCCCGGGAACGGCCGCAAACCATTTCAGGGAGTAGCCTTCGGGCGGGAAGGACGGAATCTCCTGCCGGAAGAAGGCGAGCCAGATCACGAAGACCAGCGGCAGCAGGATGAAGCCTAACGACAGGCCGGCAGCGCCATTCAGCGCGATTCGGCCGAAGCTTGGGCGCTGGGCGGCGCTCAAGCGGCGAATCCAGCCCGGCCATCGGCCAGCCGCGATGACCACGCCGGGCGTGTTGTGTTGTGGTCGCTCTGCGATTGCCGCCGGCTCGTCACTGCCATGCCCTCCGCCCTTCGATCCGCTCCGACAGCAGGCTGCGGTTCAACTTACAAACAATCAAGCCGGTTTTTGTCGACCCATTGTCGCCGCCCGATTCTCACTGCAGGCGGTTCTTGTGGAAGTTCCCGCCCTTCATGATCGCCGACAGAGCCGCGCCCTGGTTCTGGAAGAGGCCGAGATCCTTCAACGGGTCACCATCGACCAGGATGATGTCGGCAAAGGCGCCTGCACACAGCGTGCCAAGCTTGCCCTCCATCCGCAGCAGATGGGCGCCGACGGTCGTCGCGGAGCGAATGATCTCGATCGGCGAGAGAACCTCGCTGCGCAGCAGGAACTCGCGGGATTGATCGACCTGGAGCTGGCCGAGCAGATCGCTGCCATAGGCGACGGGAACCCCGGCGCGCTTGCAGATCTCGAGCGAACGCAGGCCGCCATCGATGACCAGATCGTTCTTGGCCAGCATATCCCCCGTCATGCCGAACTCGGCGGCACGCTCCTTCATGGCGTAATAGGCGACGAGATTGGCGGTGAGCACCATATTGTTCTCCGCCATCAGTTTGGCGGAGGCCTCGTCGATCAGATTGCCGTGCTCGATGGCACGAACGCCACATTGCGCGGCACGGGTGATCGCTTCAGGCGTGTAGGCATGGGCACAGACATAGCGGCCAAATGCCTTGGCCTCCTCGACGGCCGCCTTCACCTCGTCGACGCTGAACTGCATCGAATCCAGTGGATCATAGGGCGACGCGACTCCGCCCGACATCATGATCTTGATGTGGTCGGCACCGAGCCGCATCTGCTCGCGCGCGGACTTCTTCACTGCGGAAACGCCGTCGGAGACGTTCATCGTATAGGCCATGGCGTTGCAGCAATGGCAGCGGGCGCCGAAATCCGTGCGCCGGCGCGGGTCGCTGTGGCCTCCGGTCGGGCCGATCGCCTGGCCGGCGATGAACAGGCGCGGAGCCGAGATATCGCCCTTTTCGACGGCTTCCTTGATGCCCCAATCGGCGCCGCCGGTGTCGCGCACCGAGGTGAAGCCGCGATCGATCATGCCCTTCATCAGCCGGACAGAGCGGGCCGTCATCAGGGTCAGCGGCATGCTTTCCATGGCGCGGATATAGACTTCCGAGAGGAAGACATGGACATGGCTGTCGATCAGGCCGGGCATCAGGGTACGCCCGCCACAATCGATCACATCAGCCTTGGCCGTCTTGATCGGCTTGTCGGAGACCTCGCGGATCGTATCGCCTTCGACCAGCAATTCGTAGCCGCGGCGCAATTCGCCATGGTCGGGCTCGAGCATGGCGAAATTCTTGAACAGCAGCTGCGCCATCGAGAACGATCTCCCATGAAGAGGCGCCGGTGCGGCACCGTCATTCTCCCTGGCTGATATATTACGAAGTTTCCGCAGCCTTGTCAGCCCATTTTCTCAAGCGAATTCGGGCGCTCTTTGCGGCCGTGGAGCACGGCCCGCGCAAGCTCAGCTGACCGCCGCGCTGTTCTGGGCCAGCGCCCGGCCGCGGATCGGCATCGAGAGATCGTCGGCAAGCGCGCGGTTGATGGCGGGCAGGCCGTCGAGCAGGCTCGGGACGAAGGCCTGAGACGGCGGCATGCGCTTGGGCAGGGCGTGAAGGGCGGCAGCCATGATCGCCGGATCGCGCGTAGCCTGACCATCCTGAAGCGGGTCGTGCAGCATGGTGGCAAGCTTGAGGCTGTCGGCGCGTTCGGCGCGGATGCTCTGCTCCCGCCGTGGCCGGACGCGTGGCACGATCAGCGCCGGCTTGTCGAAGGAGAGGATCTCGCAAAAGGTGTTGTAGCCGCCCATGGCGACCACGCAGTGAGCGCGATTCATCAGGAGTTCGAGGCGCGGCTCGAAACCGAGGCTTTCGAGCTTCGGGATGCGAGCGATCCGCTCGGCGAAATCCTTGCGCTTCTCGCGCGACATGAACGGGCCGAACACGATCAGCGCCGGCAGCTCGATCGTCGGGTCGGATTCGTAGGCCGAAATCACCCAGTCGGTCAGGCCCATGCCGTCCCCGCCGCCGCCGGGGGTGACCAGGATGAAAGGGCCCTTGGTGATCTTCGGGTGACGGGTCGGCGGCATCGGGCTTGGCACGGCGCGCTTGAGATAGCCGGTATAGCGGATCTTGTCGGCGAAGAGATGCTGGTCGGGCAGGCCCTGAAGCGGCTGATAGACGCTTTCCAGCCCATAGACGAAGATATCGTCATAGACCGAACCCAGTGCCTCGAGCGCGCCGCTATGTCGCCACTCCTCGAGGACCTTGCTCGGCTCGTCGAGCACGTCGCGCAGACCGAGCACGATGCGGGCACCGCGCCGGCGCAGGATCTCGAGTGAAGACAAGAGTTCGCCGCGCAAGCCCACGGGCTCCTTGTCGACGATCACGACGTCCGGATCGAAGGACAGCACGGTCTGTCTGATCAGGTCGGCGCGCAGGCGCAGCGTGTCGCCGAGATCGAGATTGAGATGATGCGGGGCGTAGCCCCCGTCATCCTGTTTCTCGACGCCGGGAACGCGGACATAGTCGACGCCGTCGCCGAACTGAAAGCTCGAGATCATCGACGAGCCCGAGACGATGATCACTGATATATGAGAATAGCTGGCGACCAGGGAATTGGCGATCGCGCGGCAGCGGCGGATATGGCCGAGCCCGAAGGTGTCGTGGCTGTAGATCAGCACCCTCGGGGCCTGAGGGCTGCGCGGCGCGCGGTCGGCACCGCCGATGTCGATGACGTTATACGGCATAGACGGCTCGCCCTCCGCGAAACGGCCAAACGACCTCGAGCGAGGGCGAACGCACCTAGAATTGTTCGGATTCGGATATAGCGCCACACGCGCGTCCATCCAAGTCCGGCTTCGCTAGGTGGCGGACGCTCACCCAGCGTCGCAGCTTCACTCTAGGCAGTGTTCGAGCCTGAAAACAACTGTCGAGGGCCGACCAACTCCACGGCGGGGTGATGGACCATTGAGCCGAGCAAGGCATCGAGAACGGCCCAGGCCCCGTCATCATGGTCGCGGTGATGCAGCAACAGGCCAAGTGGGCTGTTGCCTATTCCAGCCTCACGTCTTCGTGTGAGTTCCGTGACGATCTCCTCGGAAATGGCGGGGGCCGGGCGACCGATGCGCCCGCCATGCCAGTCGATGATGTCGATCTGGGTGTTGACGACGGAAAAACCGCGGGGCGCCGCGAAGCCGAAATGGCGGAAGCAGGAGAGCCCGCTGAAGCCGAGCTCCGGCAAGCCTGCCGCGATATCGCTGTCGATCCGGTTCCACGGGGGGACGAAGACCGGCAGCAGGGTCGGGCCAAACAGATCCATAAGCCGGCGTCGCCCAGCCGCGATCTCTGCGCCAATGATGTCCCGAGACCGGTGGCTTCCGAACTCCGACTTCTTCTCGCCCTGGGGAGCGTGATTGCGATGCCATACGCCATGCTGGCAGGGCTGCAGGAGCGGGGCGCTCCGCAAGCGCTCGCAGAGAGCGGGTTGCGCCAGGAAGGGGATGACCGCGAGTAGCACGGGCGCATCGAAATGTTCGGCCAGGGCTGCCAGCCTGTCGAGCTGCGGGCTTGGGGCGATCGCGTCGTCATCGCGAAGCCAGAGCTGCAGGCGCCGGCCCTGCGTGCTCCAGCGGTCGAGTTCGGCGAGAAGCAGAGCCCAGAGCGGGTTGCTCATGGCCCGGTCGATTCCGCGCGCGCGACCCGATGTGCGGCGCGAGCCGCCTGCGCCAATGCGAGACCGTGCGAGATGATCTCGCTCGTCCGGTTGAGCGTCCGTTCCCGCAGGACGAAGTTTCGCGCGGCGCGACCCATATCTTCGCGCCGGTTCGTGTTCTCGACGAGCTCCACCAACGCTGTTGCCAAAGCCGCGAGATCGCCATCCTGCACCAGGATCGCGGTCTCTCCATTCCGGACGGTGGCTGCAACGCCGCCGCTGTCGAAGGCGACGACCGGGAGACCCGCAGCCTGGGCCTCGAGATAGACCAGGCCATAGGCTTCGCCGATGCCGGGCCACACGAATATGTCATGCTCCGCCAGCGCCGCGCCGACGGCAGGGCGATCCAGCGCACCGCGCCATTCGATGCGCTCGCGCGGGAGAGGCGCGAAGGCCGCTTCGACCTGATCGCGCACGGGTCCATCGCCAATGATGGTGAGCGTCCAGGGACGATCGATCAGGCGGGCGAGGCTGGCGGCAAGCGCTTGATAGCTTTCGAGCTTAACGCCTGGGCGCATCATCGCGACGGTGATCAGGCGCGTGGCCGCGGCACCGGATCGGCGGTGGGGAGTGGAGGGCTCCAACGCGACGAAGGGGGGCAGCTCGAGGAATTGCGTGCTGTCCGAGGAGCGGGCCTCGACGCCACCACGATCACGCTCGGTGAAACAAAAATGCAGATCGGCGGCGCGGAAGCCGCGCCTTGCAAGTGCGACATGCCGGGCCCATTCCCCTTCGGAGCGCCGGCCGGAATCGCTTGCCTCGGCGACGACATAGGGAATGTCGAGCCGCTTCGTGATCTCGGGCCCCAGGAGGTCGGGGGCCTTGTAATAGCTGTGATAGGTGAACCAGAGCCCCGGCCGGTTGCCATTGGTCTCCCAGGCGGCCAGCAAGGCATCGCGCCGGCCGGCCGCCTCGGCGAGGCGCTGATCCAGGAGCGCGGGCTCCGCGCTGCGCATATAGGAGCGCGCATCCGCTATCGGGGCGACGGCATGGCCGAGGCGCGTCATCGCCTCGACGAGCTGGTGCGCCATGCGCCGGTCACCGGAAATCCTGCCGTCCTCATACGCATTGAGCGGCGTGTGAAATGCGATCCGCACAGGATGTCAGGTCCGCGAGCAGGAGGTGGCGGCGCGCTCAGCGGTAGGGATCGGCCGCATCGCGCAAGCCGTCGCCAAGGAAGTTGAAGGCCAGGATGATCAGGATCACCGGAACGACCGGATAGAGCAACCAGGGATAGAGCGCCACCACATTGACGTTCTGCGCCTCGTTCAGCATCACGCCCCAACTGGTGATCGGTGGCCTGAGTCCAAGTCCGAGGAAGCTGAGCGCCGTCTCGCCCAGGATCGTTTTCGGCACGGTGATGGTGGCCGAGGCGATGAGATGGCTCATGAAGCCCGGCACGAGGTGCAGGCCGATGATCCGCGCAGGCTTGGCGCCCATCAGCTGGGCGGCAACGACATAGTCTTCCTCGCGCAGCGAGAGCAGTTTCGAGCGGACCGCGCGGGCAAGGCCGGTCCAGTCCATCAGGCCGAGAATCATCGTGATGCCGAAATAGACGAGCAGCGGGCTCCAGGATGGCGGCATGATCGAGGCCAGCGCGAGCCAGAGCGGGATATGCGGCAGGGACTGCACGATTTCGATCACGCGCTGGATGAAGAGATCTATCTTGCCGCCGTAATAGCCGGCGATACCGCCGATGATGACGCCGAGTATGAAGCTGACACCGACCCCGAGCAGGCCGATGCTGAGCGAGATCCGGCCGCCATAGATGATGCGCGAGAGCATGTCGCGCCCGAGCCGATCGGTGCCGAGGAGAAACAGGGTGCCGTCCTTGGGAGGGCAGACGAGGTGAAGGCTGCCCGGTACCAGGCGCCAGAAATCGTAGTCGTCGCCCCGGCAGAAGAAGCGTATCGGCTGCGGCCGGCTGCGGTCGACATCGTATTCGCGCTTCAGGTTCTCCATGTTGAGGCGCTGCGTGTAGGGATAGACGAAGGGGCCGAGGAAGCGACCTTCGTGGAAGAGATGCACCTCCTGCCGCGGGGCGCGGATGAATTCGGTATTGCGGGTGGTGTAATGGTAGGGCGCCAGGAACTCGGCGAATATCACCGTCAGATACATGAGGATGATGAAGACGCCGGAGATCACCGCGAGCCGATGCTTGCGGAATTTCCACCACATCAACTGCCATTGTGACGCGAGATAGACGCGCTCCTGCTCAGGCGTCATGCGTTCGACGGCGTAGGGTTCGAACGGCGCGGTCGAGGCCGTATGCAGCAGCGGCGCGCCGTCTGGCGGGAGAGCGGGCTTCACTTGGTGGCCGCTCCCTGGAGGCGGATGCGCGGATCGAGGATCGCCAGCGCGATGTCCGAGATCAGCACCCCGATCACGGTGAGGAACGAGAGGAACATCAGGAAGGAACCAGCGAGGTACATGTCCTGCGCCTGCAGGGCGCGGATCAGCAGCGGACCGGTCGTCTGAAGCGAGAGCACGATCGCGACGATCTCCGCGCCGGAGACGATCGAGGGCAGAATGTCGCCGATATCGGAAATGAAGAAATTCAGCGACATGCGCAGCGGATATTTGCGCAACGCCTTGCCGGGCGGCAGCCCCTTGGCGCGGGCGGTGACGTAGTACTGCTTCTGGAGTTCGTCGAGCAGGTTGGCGCGCACGGCGCGGATCATGCCGGCGGTGCCGCCGGCGCCGATGATGATGACGGGAATCCAGAGATGCTCCAGCACCGAGCGGAGCTTTGCCCAGCTCATCGGCTGGTTGAGATATTGTGGATCGACGAGCCCCCCGATCGAGGTGCCGAACCAGACATTGGCGAAATACATGAAGACCAGCGCCAGCAGGAAATGCGGCACGGCAAGCCCGATCAGCCCGAGGAATGTGAGGCCGTAGTCACCCCAGCTGTATTGATGGGTGGCGGAATAGATGCCGATCGGGAAGGCGACGACCCAGGTGAAGATGATGGTGACGAAGGAGACGATCATCGTCAGCAGCAATCGATCCCCGACGATCTCGCTTACCGGGCGCTGATATTCGAAGGAATAGCCCATGTCGCCGCGCATGAGCCCGGTGACCCAGTGGAAATAGCGCTCGATCGGCGGCTTGTCGAAGCCATACTCCGTCTTCAGGAACTCGATGCGGCTGAGGTCGGCCTTTTCGCCCTGGGCCTGCATCTCGGCGGCAAGCGTCTCGAAATAGTCGCCCTCGGGCAGGTTGATGACGGTGAAGATCAACGCGCTGGTTACCAGCAGCGTCGGTATCATCAGCAGGATGCGCTTGAGGATGTATTTCAGCAGCATCGGTCAGCTCTTCACCTGAGCATCGTCGAACCAGAAGGTATCGGGCAGGTAGCGACCGAAAAAGGCACCCGGCTCGAAGCTGTAAAGGCCCTTTTCGGGAACATTGCGCAGATTGCGCGAGACCACGACCGGCTGGAGCGTGCCATTGACCACGCCGATGGTGAAGAGCTGCTCGGCATTGATCCTCAGCATCGCGCGCCAGATCGCTCTGCGCTCGTCATGGGTCACGCTTACGCGCCAGGCCTGGTAGAGCCTGACCAGTTCCTGCGCTTCGGCCAGGTCAGGCTCTTCGCCTTCGCGGCCGCCGCTTTCCAGGAACTGGCCCCAACGCGGCCAGTTGAACTGCATCGACGACGTTGGGGCGAGCGCATCGGGTTCCATCTCGGCCGCGACCAGCGCGTTATCCATGCCCGCCCAGGCCGACATCACGGTCTGGCCGGCCAGGATGCGGCGGCGAAAGACGTCGCGCTGGGTCGAGCGGGGATAGATCTTGATCCCGACCTCCTGCAGATCCTGTTTGATCAGGTCGAGGATGTCCGTCTCTTCGGTGCTCTCGCCTGCGGTTTCCACGGTAAATTCGAGGCGCTGGCCATTGGGAAGGAGCCGTATGCCGTCCGGGGCACGTTTGGTCAGCCCGATCTCGTCGAGCAGGCGGTTGGCCAGCGCCCGGTCAGCCTGCATCCACATATTGGCGTTGGCGGCGTCATAAAGTGGGCTCTCGGGCAGCGCCGTATTGCCGCTTTCCTTGGCAAGGCCAAAGAAGATCACCTGGTTGATGTCCTTGCGATTGATCGCGACGGAGAGGGCGCGGCGGTAACGGACATCGCGATTGAGATCGCGCCAGATCGGATCGATGGCATTCAGGTTCGGCATCAGCGCAAACCAGGAGCCTTCGGCCCGCTTCCAGAGCCTGACGTCGAAATTCATCCGCTTCGAGGCGTCCTTCAGGAAGGTGTAGTTGTCGAAACGGAGATAGCGCGCCTGGAGGTCGCTCTCGCCGGCTGCGGTCTTCGCGGGGATCAGCGAATTCGTGCCAATCGTGATTGTCACTTCGTCGGCATAGGGCAACTGCCGCCCGGCCTGGTCGACGCGGTGGAAATAGGGGTTGCGCTGGAAAGCGAACTGCTCGGCGGGGAGCGATGTCAGATTGCGCCAGGGGTCGAGCGTCGGCAGATCGGGGTTCTCGGGCCTGTACATGCGCGAGAACCGCTCGTGCAGCGAGCCCCAGTCCTTGACGCGCGCCGTCTTGACGCGGGCATAGAGCGTGACCTTGTCGGCGTAGCGCTCGTGGAACTGCTTCAGGTAGCCCGAAGGCATGTAGATATAGGTCGGTTGGGCGTCGGCGAGCGAGGGCAGGAAGACCGGGTTCGGCTTGCTCCAGCTGTAGCGGACCTCGGTCTCGCTCAGCACTTCGAAGACCGGCTTCTCGCCGCCCGCGAGCATCGCCTGGGGCGGCCCGCCAGGTGAGAGGCGCCGGTTATTGGCGAAATCCTCCCACCAGTAGCGGAAATCCTCCGTGGTGAAGGGGCTGCCGTCCGACCAGCGATGCCCCTTGCGCAGCTTCAGCGTGAAGACACGGCCGTCCTTGACGTCGACCGCCTCCAGGATGTCCGGCGCGAGTTCGAGGTTGTCGTCATAGACGAGAAGCCGGGTATAGCTGTAGAGCGTCATCATCCTGATGTCGCGCTGGTCGCCCATCAGCATGCGCATCGTGCCACCATGCCGCCCGGGAACACGGTCGGGGCCGGACACTTCGATCACGCGGGGCTCTTCCGGCAGGCGAAGCGCGATCACCGGCATGGTGCCTGCCGCCACCTTCTCGGCCCAGAATGGGCTGTCGATGAAATCCATCGGGTTGGGTTCGCGTGCGAGCACGCCGCGCGGCAGGCCCTGAACGGCGAGAGCGCCGGCTCCGAGCAAGAGAGCGGTACGGCGTGTGGGATGCTGCCGGCGGGATGTCATCAGACCAACTCCCTGTGGTTTGCTTCCGGACGGGCCAGGACGTAGTGGCCTTCGCCCAGGGATAGCGGCTCGAGGCTGACGCCGGGTTCCGGTCTGAAGGCCGGCGCCCAATGGCTGTAATCGGAGGCGCCGCCGGGTGCGACGAGCTTGAAATCGAGCTTGCGGTCGAGATCGGCGAAGGGCACCGAGCGCAGCAGGGCTTTCGTATAGGGGTGAGCTGGCGAGGCAAAGAGGGCGTGGCGCGGCGCGAGTTCGACGATGTGGCCATTGGCCATGACCGCGATCCGGTCCGCCATGTAGTTCACGACGGCGAGATTGTGCGAGATGAACAGGAAGGTGAGGCCGCGCTCGGCCTGCAGGTCCTTGAGCAGGTTGAGGATCTGCGCCTGTACCGAGACATCGAGCGCCGATACCGGTTCGTCGCAAACGATCAGGTCCGGGTCGAGCGCGAGCGCGCGCGCAATGCCGATGCGCTGACGTTGGCCACCGGAGAAGGAATGCGGGTAGCGGCTGAGGAAGCGCGGATCGAGCCCGACGCTCTCCATCAGGCTGCGCACGCGGGCCGTCTGCTCGGCGCCGTCACCGCGCTCGTGAATCACCAGCGGCTCGCGCAGGATGTTCATGACGGTCATGCGCGGCGACAGAGACGAGACCGGGTCCTGGAAGATCATCTGGACTCGCTGACGGAAGCGCCGCAGCTCCTCGCCCTGCAGGGAGAGGACGTCTGTCGGGCCGAAACCGTCATTGAAGGTCACCGCCCCGGCATCGGGCGTGATCGCGCGCATGATGATCTTGCTGACGGTGGTCTTGCCGCAGCCGCTCTCGCCGACAAGACCGAGACATTCGCCGCGTGCGATGTCGAACCCGACATCGTCGACCGCAAGCACCGTAGCCTGGGTGCCCTTGCCGAAGAAACCGCGTGACCCGGTCGTGTAGGTCTTGCGCAGGTGGCGCACGCTCAGCAATGGCGGCGCATTGGCAGGCCGGGAGATGAGCGGGGCGGCACGCGGCGTTGCCACAGGCTGGGCACGTGCCTCGCGCAATGCGACCAGCCGCTCGCCCTCCTGCATGTCGAAATGCGGCGAGGCTTTCAGCAGCGCTTTGAGATAGGGGTGTCGCGGACGTCGGAAGATATCCTCGACAGGACCGCTTTCCATGATCTCGCCGTGATAGATCACCACAACCTCGTCGGCCATGTTGGCAACGACGCCGAGATCATGGGTGATGAGCAGGATCGCCATGCCCATCTCGGCCTGGAGATCTCGCATCAGGTCGAGCACCTGGGCCTGGATGGTGACGTCAAGAGCAGTGGTCGGCTCGTCCGCGATGAGCAGGGCGGGCTGGCAGATCAGGGCCATGGCGAGCATGGCGCGCTGACGCAGACCGCCGGAAAGCTCGAACGGGTAATAGCCGTAGGCGCGCACCGGGTCCTTGAAGCCGACGCGCCGAAGCATCGTCTCGATCTGCCGGCGTGCCGAAGCATCATCGGTCGGGCGATGCAGTTGCAGGGCTTCCTCGATCTGGTTGCCGATGGTGTGCACCGGTGAGAGCGAGGACATCGGCTCCTGGAAGATCATGCCGATACGGCCGCCGCGCAGCGCGCGTATCGCTTCGCCTTCGGCGGTCAGGCCCGCAATGTCGATCACGGTGCTCCGGTCGAGCGGATCGCGAAACAGGATCTCTCCGCCGGTGACGGCGCCCGCGCGAGGCAGGAGCCCCATGATCGCCTGCGAGATCACCGATTTGCCGGATCCGGACTCGCCGACAAGGGCAACTGTCTTCCCCGCGGGGACACGCAGACTGACCCCCTTCACGACATCCCGGGCGAACCCGTGCACCGTGAAGCCGATCCGCAAATCGCTGATCCGCAAGATATCCATGAGCTGCTAGCGCCTGAACCCCGTATTCACTCCCGGGTCACCGGGTCCCCTGGCACTAGACGTGGAAAGTTGCGTCTTGCCAATCTCTGTCTTGCGCGCGCTCATTCCGGCGGACATTGCCCACTCCGGATGACATCCGCGCAACGCGGCCCGCGCCGGAAATCGTCGTAACTTACGCTCCACGAGCCTGTGTTGGCGGCGCGGTAAGGTCCGAACTTGAAATACTGCTTCTTTCCGAGGCCCGGGCCGCGATGGCCGATCGGGCCCTTGATCGTGGCGACGTGTCGGCCGTTCGCCACGATCTCGACATGGCCGTTGCCCTGCGGGCCGGGGCTCGAGCGAAAAACGAAGTCGATCCAGCCCGCGCGAGCAGGCGGCAGTCCGGCGTGATGGGTCACCTGGATTCCTGGCGCGCAGGCATTGAAATAGGCGGGGTAGTCGGCCCGCGTGCTGCCGGTCTCAAGCGCCACCAGAGCGCGGGTCTGCCGCGCGACACGACGGTTCACGGCCAGGGCCTCTCCGGGGAGGCAGCCGTCTGGGCGTTCTGCACCGCCGATCGGAAAGACCTCGATCATGTCGGTCTCTACGGTGACACCAAGCCGCCCCTGAAACAGCCTGAGCGCCAGAAAGGGCGAATAATCTCCCTCTGCTCCGGGCGTGATCTGGCGCTTCCACTGCGCCATGACATAGCGGGCATCGTCCTGCGGCACGGGATCGTCGAGGCGCATGGCGAAGCCGTGCCAGACCGTCTGATCGTAGCTTGCCAGGACCTCGGGCTTCTCCCAGACCTCGGCCCTTTCGCTGCAATTGCGCGCGCCCTTCGCGCAGAGCGGCTTGACCGACAGGGTGAGCGCGCCCCTGCCATCCAGGGCGCCTTTCTCCTGAAATGTCACCTGTCCGGCGCGCTGTTCGGCATTGTCCTTATAATAGAGCCCGCCTTCGAGGGCGAAGCGCCCGGCATCGAACGCATCCCTCAGGAGCAGCGAAGATCCGTCCTGTGCCGCAGCCAATGACGGCGGTGTCAGCGCGAGCAGGGCAATCCCTGACATCCCTGCCAACCGCCGTCCGACACCTCTCAGCCGCATCGTCGTTCCTCCGCGCATTGTGATCGAAACATGCGGCCGGGCGCCAAGCAAGCCGTGGGCATGCCGCATTGCGACATTGCGCAAGGGCCGTGACTGACACACATATGACGCGAAACTCAATAAGCGGTGCACCATCCGGTTCGCCAGACAGGACGTCCCTTGGAGACGAACCTCTTTCGTTACATCTGGCAGAAGAGCCGTGGCGAACAGATCGTCGTCCTGCTGATCATCCTTGCCTCAATTCCATTCAACTGGGCCTCGTTCGTCGTGCCGAAGCGCATCGTCAACGATGCGATCCAGGGCGGAGCCTTCAAGGACGGCCAGACCAGCGCGACGCTGATGGACATCACGCTGCATTGGCCGGACATCTTCGGCGGCGGCAGCGTCCACCTGTTCGACGGCTTCCAGGTCGGCCAGCTCGGGCTGCTCTTCGGGCTGAGCTTCTATTTCCTTGTGCTGGTGCTGATCAACGGCGTCTTCAAATACGTGATCAACGTGCGCAAGGGCATCCTCGGCGAGCGGATGCTGAGGCGCATGCGCTACGACCTGTTCAGCCAGCTCATGCGCTTCCAGCCGGAGGATATCAGGGCGGTCAAGCCGGCCGAAGTGGCAAGCATGATCAAGGACGAGGTCGAGCCGATCGGCGGTTTCGTCGGTGATGCCTTCATCCAGCCGGTCTTCCTGCTTAGCCAGGCGTTGACGGCGCTGGTTTTCATCATGGTGCAAAGCGTCTGGCTGGGCTCGATCGCACTGTTCATCGTGATCGCCCAGGCGATCATCATCCCGATCCTGCGGCGGGAGCAGTTACGGCTTGGCCGCGAAAGGCAGATCGCATCGCGCCTGCTCGCGGGGAGGATCGGCGAGATCGTGGATGCCGGTCCGACCATTCAGGGGCATGGCGTCACCAACTATATGCAGTCGGATATTGCCGGGCGTCTCGGCAACCTTTTCGACATCCGCTACGCGCTCTACAAGCGCAAATTCGCGGTCAAGTTCCTCAACAACCTGCTGGCCCAGATCACGCCATTCTTCTTCTACGCAGTCGGGGGCTATTTTGCCCTGCAGGGCCGGCTCGATATCGGCCAGCTCGTTGCCGTGATCGCGGCCTATCGCGATCTGCCGCCGCCGATCAAGGAACTGATCGACTGGGATCAGCAGCGCAACGACGTCACCATCAAGTACGAACAGGTCGTCGGCCAGTTCAACCCTGACGAGACAATGGTGCTCGACGAGGAGGAGGATTGTTCGAACCTGCCCGACAAGGGCGAGATCAGGCTCGACAGCGTCCAGATGCTCGATAACCGCGGCCAGCCGCTGCTGTCGCCCTTGTCGTTTCAGGTGCCCCGTCCCAGCGTCGTTGCCGTCATCGGGCCGCCGGGGGGAGCGCGCGACGTCTTCGGCCGCATCCTCGGCCGCCAGATCATGTCCTATTCGGGACGGGTCCTGATCGACAGGGCCAGCCTCGCGCGATTTTCGGTCGAGAAGGCAAGCCATCTGATCGGTTATGCCGGCCAGGAGGTCGAGATCATCAACGGCACGCTGCGCGACAACATCCTGCTGCCCCTCAGGCGCCGGCGGCCGAGCCTGAAGCCAAAGGAACCGATCACGCCGCAAGAGCACAGGCGGCTGATCGAAGCGGTCCGCTCCGGCAATACGCCCTTCTCGTTTGCGGCCGACTGGACCGACTATGAAGGGGTGGGGCTCGCCGACGCCGCCGAGCTTGAAGCGCATGTCCAGCGGATTCTGGAGGTCCTTGGCTGCGACGAGGACGTCTACGAGCTCGGACTGGACGGCAAGGTCGTCCTGCCGCTCGACCAGTCGATCATCGACAGGATCACCGAAGCCCGCAAGGTCGTGGCGGCGGAACTGTCCAAGAGCAAGCTTGCCGGACTGGTCGAGACATTCGATCCCAAACGCTACAATGCCAACGCGACCATTGCGGAGAACCTGATCTTCGGGGCGCGCAAGGGGGCGCGTTTCGCCAATGATACCCTGCTGGCGGAGCCCTATGCGCGCGCCCTGATGCAGGCCGAAGCGCTGATCGAGCCGCTCGTCGAAGTGGGTGCGCGCATCGTCTCGACGGTGGTCGAGATCTTCGAGGGACTGCCGGCCGGCCATGCCTTGTTCGAAAGGTATTCCTTTGGCACGAACTTCGACCTCGAGATACTGAAGAGCCTGGCCTCGGTTCTTGCCAAGCACGATATGCGCAGCCCGCTCGATCCGGAAACGGAGCGAAACCTGATGGCGCTCGCGCTCGGCTATATCGAACCGAAGCACCGCCTCAACTTGCTGGACGATGCCCTGCGGCGGCGGATTTTGCGTGCGCGGGCAAGTTTCAAGGCCCATTTGCCGGCGGATGCTGCCAGTTCGGTCGATTTCTATGACCCGGACCGCGTCATGGATGGGGCCAGCATCCGCGACAATCTTCTGTTCGGGCGCATCGGCTTCGGCATCAGCGATGCCGGCCGCAAGGTTGCCGACATCATGCGAACGGCGCTGTCTCGCGCAGGTCTGGACGGCTCGCTCTATCGCGTCGGACTCAACACCGATTGCGGGCTGCGCGGCCGCTATCTGCCGGCCCGGATCCGGCTCGCGATCCCGCTCGCCCAAGCCTTGATCAAGACGCCGCAGATCGCGATTCTCGATCCGAGTGCGCTGCTTGCCACGACAAACAAGGGTGGTGAAATCATCAGCCGCCTGCGCAAGCATTGTGCCGGCATGACACTGTTTCTACTTCTTGGTGATGGTAGTCTCGCCAGGGACATTTCGCCGAGGCTCGTGTTCAACGGATCCTTCGGCGTGATTGAAGACGGCGACAGCGATGGCGAGGACGAAACGGAACATCGGGCCGTTTCATCTCCGTTGCGGGTCGCCGAGGGGGTAGAGGTGCGACAATGACGCTCGAAAGCGATATCGCCTGCCTGCGGAGCATACCGCTCTTTCGCAGCCTGCCGGCGCCACGGCTCAAGCTTGTGGCCTTGATGGGTGAACGCCTGCATTTCGAGCCGGGGACCGTCATCATCCGGGAAGGAGAGAGGCCGCAAGGCGTCTACTTCATCCTGGAGGGAGAGGTGGAGCTCCTCCACATGGAAGGTGAACGCCCCGCCAAGCGCTTCCAGTTCGAGACGGGAAGTATCTTCGGAGACGTGCCGATGCTGAGCGACCAGGCCTATCTCGGCGAAGCTGTCGCCAAGACCGAGGTCTGCGCGCTCCGCCTGCCGAAGGATCTGTTCTTCGAACTGCTCGGCACCGTTCCCGATTTCAGCGTTGCGCTGTCACGTGATCTGGCCTCGCGCCTGTACCGATTGGCCAATTACGTCCTGCATAGCGAGAAGGTCCATTGAGGACACGGGAAAACTCATGAGTCTGCCGCAGACCGGCACGAAGCGTTCGCCTGGATTCGATGCCGGCATGAGCCAGGTTTCGTCCTGGAGCCGGGATATCCGCCTGGTGTCAGGGTTCGTCCTGCTCGTCTTCGCGACGACCCATTTCCTCAACCATGCCGTTGGGATCGCCGGTGTTGCGGCGATGGAGCAGGTGCAGGAATGGCGCTACGCTGTCTGGCATTCCTGGCCGGGAACCGTCGCGCTCTATGGCGCTCTGATCGTTCACCCGCTCTTTGCCCTGGTGCGAGTCGCCCAGCGCCGGACCTTCCGCATGCCGGTGCGCGAAATCCTGCAGATCGCGCTGGGCCTCGCCATCCCCCTGCTGCTCGTCGACCATATCGTCAGCACCCGGATCATCGGGCATTATTTCCATATCGACGAGAGCTACCACGCGGTGCTGCGACGGCTCTGGCCCGGGCACGCCTTGGCGCAGTCGCTGCTCCTGCTCCTGGTCTGGACGCATGGCATGATCGGCCTGCACTTCATCCTGCGCAGCCGGGATAGCTATGCGCGGTGGCGCGATCCCTTTCTTCTGGTCGCGATCCTCATTCCGGTTCTTGCCCTGATCGGCTTCTCCGTCGCCGCGCGCGAGGCCGTGCAAATGGCCCTGCCGCCGGAGGCGCGCAACGACGCCCGTTCGGCGATGTCCAACTGGCATGAGATGTGGGTGAAGAGTGGCTTCTTCGGGCTCGTCGGCGCCTTCGCGATCTTCGTTGCGTTTCGCGAGTTCCGGGTGCGGACGACCCGTGCGATCACGGTGCGCTTCGTCGGCCATGGCGTGCGCAAGGTCGTGCCCGGCCCGACCGTGCTTGAGCTGTTCCGGCGCTTCAATATTCCGCATGCGGCGCTTTGCGGTGGGCGGGCGCGCTGTGCCACCTGCCGCGTGCTGGTCCTCGATGGTGCGGATGGGCTTCCGGCGCCAGGGCCGAACGAGGCGAAGCTGCTGCGTCGGATTTCGGCGCCGCCGCGTGTCCGCCTCGCCTGCCAGATCCGACCGCGCGACGACCTGCAGGTGCAGTTGTTGCTCGCATCCAAACTGGGATCGGCCATACGAGCCGTCGAACTGGATAGTTCCATTGCCCGGCGCGGCCTGACCGTGATGGTGGCCGATCTGCGCGCTTTCTCGGCGCTGTCGGAGCGTCAACTGCCGCATGAGCTGATCGGATTGCTCAATCGCTTCTTCGACGAGATGGCGCAGGCGATCATCGCTCATGGCGGGCGCATCGATGCTCTCTATGGCGATGGCTTCATGGCGGTGTTCGGCCTGGAAGCCAGCCCGGCCAAGGCGGCACTGGCTTCGATCGCGGCCGCTGGCGACATCGTGCGGGCGGTCGACGCCCTGAATCGTGAGTTCAGCGCGGCCCTGCCGCTGCCGCTGCGGATCGGCATCGGCATCCATACCGGCCAGGCTGTCGTCGGCGCGGTCGAGAATGACAGCCTCGGCCGGCATGAGATCACGGTCGGCGAGACGGTGGCGATCGCGAGCCAGTTCGAGGCCGCGACACGGCGTGTTCTCGCCGATATCGTGGTTTCGGAGACGACTGTTGCAGTGACCGGCCGGAGCTTTGCCGAAGCCGTTCCGCTGAAGGTGATGATCAAGGGCCGGGATGCGCCGATGGCGGCCTATGGCTTCGCCAGGACGCCACGCATCGACGCTGCGGATGAGGCTGACGCGGTGGACGCCAGCGCAGTGGCGACGCAAGGCGCGACGCAGGATGCTGGCAATGGCGAGCAGCGGGCTCCCACCGCGACGCCCACCCCCGCGAATCCGGCTGGACGGCGCTCCAAGACGCAGGCTGACCAGAAGCCCGAAAATCAGGACGTCTGAGGCTCAGGGCGGGCCATAGACCAGGAAGCGGCGGCGGTCGTATCCGGCGCTGCGCAATGCCGGATCGTCGATCGTCATGGCGAGATCGATAAGCGGCGGAGCCGGCCGCGTCGCCGTGATCGCGCCGATCTGGCCGCAGGCGCGTTCCAGATCGAGCGCGTAGTCGATCACAAGGGTCTCGGCTGCTTCCGCAAGGGCGAGCAGTTCGGGCGGGGTCGCCGCGGTTCCCCCGAAGGGCTTGAGCGACAGGCCGAGCAGCACCAATGCATAGGGCTTCGGCGGGGCAAGCGCGATGGCCTGAAGCTTGGCGGCCCGATGCAGGACCGTGCAGGGCTTTCCGTTCAGTATATCTGCTTTGAAAGCCGGTATTTTCGGGTCGATCACCGTCACCGATTGCGGGGAATGGGTGAGAAAGCCGGTGATCGGCAGCCCGGCGCCCCCGATCTCCACGATATGCGGGCAGTGCCGCACCGCGTGCGCGGCGAGCACCTGTCTCAAGCAGGCGCCGGGGCCGGCGAGATGGGGCAACAAGGTTCCCGAAGGGGCCATTGCGCCGTCATTCTCGTGACTGGCCTTTATATCCGGGCTTGCATATGGTCCGGCCGAATTCATCCCATCCCTTCGCGATATGGCATGACCACGGACACGCCTTCGGACGCCTTCTACGACATTCTGCGCGGTGTCGCAGCCCTGACCGGAAACAGGGTCGTGGCCGATCTCGCGCGGCTGATCGGCCAGGGGATGCCGCCGGAACTCTGGATCGCCTTCAACCACAAGCAGATCGCGTCCAAGCGCTGGCTGGTCGATGCGCTGGCCGAGACTTTGCCGCGACCGGAGGGGCCGGTCTGGGTGCTCGGGGCGTGGTATGGCGTGCTCGGCGCTTTGTTGCTGGATGATCCGCGGCTCGACCTCGGCAGGGTGGTCAGCCTCGACCGCGATCCCGCGTGTGCGGAGATCGCCGAACGCCTGAATCGCCGCCATGTTGCGGAAGAGCGCTTCGGCGCTGTCACTGCCGATATGATGCAGCTTGATTTCACGAGGGAGCCGGAGCGGCCCGGCCTAGTGATCAACACGAGCTGCGAGCATCTTGCCGATGTGCCCGGCTGGGTCGCATCGCTGCCGCCCGGTCTGCCGGTGCTGTTGCAGTCGAACGATTATTATCGCGAGCCGGACCACAAAAGCTGCGTCGCCAGTCTTGAAGCGTTCAAGGAGCAGGTCGGACTGTCCGAGATCCATTTCTCCGGCGCGCTGCCGGGCAGGAACTATACGCGCTTCATGCTGATCGGCCGGCGATGAACGAGGCGAAGGAGCCGCGGATCGCGATTGCGATGAAGGGCTATCCGCGCCTGTCGGAGACGTTCATCGCGCAGGAATTGCTGGGCCTGCAGCAGCGCGCACTGCCCTTTTCGATCTGGTCGCTGCGTCAGCCGACGGATGGCGCACGCCACCTCATGCACAAGCAGATCACGGCAACCGTGACATACCTGCCGGAGTATCTGCACGAGGAGCCGGGGCGTGTGCTGCGCGGCATCGGGCGGGCTCTGTTCCGGCCAGGATTCCTTCGGCTCCTGCCGGTTTTCCTGCGCGATCTTGCCCGTGATCCGACGCGCAACAGGGTGCGCCGCTTCGGCCAGGCCTGCGTGATGGCGCGGGAACTTCCGGGGAGTATCGACCATCTGCACGTTCACTATCTGCACACGCCGGCCTCGGTGATCCGTTACGCGGCGCTGCTGCGTGGCTTGAGCTGGTCCTTTTCGGCCCATGCCAAGGATATCTGGACGACCCCGGACTGGGAGAAGCGCGAAAAGATCGCCGACGCGGCATGGGGCGTCACCTGCACTCGTGATGGACATGCGGAGCTGACGCGGCTTGCGGATCGCACCGACAAGGTCGCTCTGCTCTATCATGGGCTCGACCTGGCGCGGTTTCCCGCGCCTCCGGTCGCGCGGATCATGCGCGATGGTCGCGACCCTGCCGATCCGGTTCGTTTCATCACCATTGGTCGGGCGGTGGAGAAGAAGGGCTTCGACGATCTGCTCGCAGCTCTGGCGGCGCTGCCGGCTGAGCTTCACTGGCGGCTGACCCATATCGGCGGCGGCGAGAAGCTCTCTGCGCTGAAGGCGTTGTCCGCGGATCTCGGACTGGCGGAGCGGGTCACCTGGTCGGGGCCGAAGGCGCAGCAGGACGTGATTGCGGCCCTGCGCGATGCGGATCTCTTCGTATTGCCCTCGAAGCAGGCGGGCGATGGCGATCGCGATGGCCTGCCCAATGTCGTGATGGAGGCCGCAAGCCAAGCCCTGCCGATCGTTGCGACCGATTTCGCGGGCATTCCCGAATTCGTACGCGAAGGCGTCGAAGGTGTGCTCGTGGCGCCGGGCGATCGGGAGGCCCTGGCGCGGCAATTGGCCGATCTGGCGTCGTCCCCGACACGGCGCGTCGCCCTTGGGGAGGCCGCCTTCCAGAGATTGGCGCAGGCGTTTTCGGCAGCGGCGGGACTCGACCGGGTCCAGGCGATGCTGTTGGACGCGGCGAACCGGCGGCGATCATGACGCCCCGCGTCCTGATCGCCGTCACGCACCTCCTCGGCAGCGGCCATCTTGTCAGGGCCGCTCATCTTGCGCGCGCCCTTGGGGCCGCCGGATTCGAAACCGTGCTGGTCAGTGGCGGGGCCGCGCCGCGATCCGTCCCGGACGGTTCGTTCACCTTTGCCCAGTTGCCGCCGGTCAAGGTCGAGGGTGTTGACTTCCGGAACCTGCTCGACCCGGAGGGGAGACCGGTTTCGCAGGACTATCGCGCCTTGCGCCGGAAGATGCTCTGCGATCTCACGGCGCAGCACCGGCCCGATGTCGTCATCACCGAGCATTTTCCGTTCGGACGCCGACAATTGGGCGATGAGTTTCTGGGCCTCATCAGCGTGGCGGCGGCGGCCAATCCACGGGCACTGGTCCTGTCCTCGGTGCGCGATGTCCTGGTGACGCCGCGCGCCGATCGCATCCGTGAGGCCGAAGCGCGCATCGCGGCACATTTCGACGCGGTCCTCGTCCATGGCGACAGAGCCTTCCTGCCGCTGGAGCGGTCCTGGCCGGTTGCGCCAGAGCTGGCGCGAAAGCTGCGCTATACCGGTTACCTGACTGGCCCCGAGGAGTGCGCCGCTCCCTTGGAGCCTGGCGAGATCGTGGTGTCCGGAGGCGGTTCGGCTGCTGGCTTGCCGCTGTTCGAGCTTGCCATCGCGACCGCGACCCTGATGGGCAATCGCAGGCGTTGGCGTATCCTTGGCGGTCAGGGCATCGGCGCAGAGGAATTCGCCGACCTGGAGGGCAAGGCGCCGGCGCATGTCTGCGTCGAACGTGCGAGACCGGATTTCCCCGGACTGCTTGCAGGCTGTGCGCTTTCGATCAGCCAGGCCGGCTACAACACGGTGCTCGACCTGGTCCGCGCCGGGCGGCCGGCGATCGTGGTGCCCTTCGATGCCGGAAACGAGACCGAGCAGGCGATCCGCGCCGAGGCGATGGAGCATGCAGGCCTCGCACGTTGTCTGCGCCTGACCGGACCTGATTCGCTGACACCGAGCAGGTTGGAGAAAGCGGTGACGGAGATGCTGGGGGCAGATGCGCCCCCACCGCTCACGATCGACAGGGCAGGGGCCGAAACCTCCGTCGCGATCATTGCGAAGCTGCTGGCCGAACGCGCCTGAACGCTCGGCATGTCTTTTGCGACATGCCTCCTGCGTATTGCCGTTGCGGCGGTTTGCGAATTGCCGCTCCGACGCTTTCGCACTAATTAGGTTTCGTACGCCTCCCCTTTCGGTCGGCAGTGGGACAACCGGTGGTTCGCCCGGCACTGTTCTGCGCCCGGAGACAAGACAATGACGACGACGATTGCCCAGGGCCTTCCCGATATGAAGCTGTCGGTGCGCCAGACTTTTGGGATCGACTCCGATCTCGAAGTGCCGGCCTACTCGCAGGCCGACGCCCATGTGCCCGATCTCGACGTCGACTACCGATTTGACCGTGACACCACGATCGCGATTCTCGCGGGCTTCGCGCATAATCGACGCGTCATGATCTCGGGCTATCACGGCACAGGCAAATCGACCCATATCGAACAGGTCGCGGCCCGCCTGAACTGGCCTTGCGTGCGCGTCAACCTCGACAGCCACGTCTCGCGCCTCGATCTCGTCGGCAAGGACGCGATCGTGCTGAAGGAAGGCAAGCAGATCACCGAGTTCCAGGACGGCATCCTGCCCTGGGCGCTGCAGAACAACATCGCGCTCGTCTTCGACGAGTACGACGCCGGTCGCCCGGACGTGATGTTCGTGATCCAGCGCGTGCTCGAGCAGTCCGGCAAGCTGACGCTGCTCGATCAGAAGCGCGTCATCCGCCCTCACCCTGCCTTCCGCATGTTCGCCACGGCGAACACGGTCGGCCTCGGCGACACGTCGGGCCTCTATCACGGCACCCAGCAGATCAACCAGGGCCAGATGGACCGCTGGTCGATCGTGACGACGCTGAACTACCTGCCGCACGACAACGAAGTCGCGATCGTGCTCGCCAAGTCGAAGCATTATCAGGCCTCGCCCGAGGGCAAGGACATCGTCAACAAGATGGTCCGCGTCGCCGACCTGACACGCAACGCCTTCATGAACGGCGATCTCTCGACCGTCATGAGCCCGCGCACGGTCATCACCTGGGCCGAGAATGCCGCGATCTTCGGCGATATCGGCTTCGCTTTCCGGGTGACGTTCCTGAACAAGTGCGACGAGATGGAGCGCACGCTCGTGGCGGAGTTCTTCCAGCGCTCCTTCGGCAAGGAATTGCCGGAGAGCGCGGTCAACGTCGTTCTGAGCTGAGGGGAAACGGGTCATGGCGAGCGCGCGCTATCAAGGGAGCTGCCATTGCGGGCGGATCGGGTTCACGGTCGAGGCCAGCCTCGAGCGGACGATCACCTGCAACTGTTCCTATTGCCAGCGTCGCGGCTCGATCCTGACCTTTTCGCCAGCGACGGCCTTTACCCTTGAAAAGGGGGAGGATGCGCTGACCGAATACCGTTTCCACACGCAGAAGATCCAGCACCTGTTCTGCGAAACCTGCGGCATCGAATCCTTCGCTCGCGGCTCGATGCCGGACGGCACGCCGATGGTCGCGGTGAATGTACGCTGCCTCGAGGGTGTCGAGCCCGCCGAACTCGATTCGACGATGTTCGACGGGCGCTCGCGCTAGCATCAAGTCAAAGGACGGCTCCGCCTTGTCCATCTCCAATCGTAAGCCGGGTCAGCCCAAGGAAGCACCAGCCGAGCCGCTGAAGCGCGCCATTTCCGGTGCGATGAAGGCGATCGCGCGCAAGCCCGAGATGGAAATCGTCTTCGCGGCGGACAAGCCATCGCTCGTTGGCGAACGGGCCCGTCTGCCCGAACCGCCGCGCAAGCTGACGGTCCAGGATGTCGCGATCCTGCGCGGCCACTCGGATTCGATGGCACTCAGGCTCGCCTGCCATGACGCCTCGATTCACCGCCGCGCCGCGCCGGAGGGCGATGCGGCGCGCGCTGTCTTCGACGCCGTCGAGCAGGCCCGGGTCGAATGCGTCGGCTCGCGCCGGATGAGCGGCATGGCCGGCAACATCACCGCCATGCTGGAAGACCGCTATCATCGCGGTGGCCGCTACGAGGAAATCTCCGATCGGGCCGACGCCCCACTGGAAGACGCACTCGCGTTGATGGTGCGTGAGCGCCTGACGGGGCTGAAGCCGCCGCAGGCCGCGACCAAGATCGTCGATCTCTGGCGCGACGTGATCGAGGCGAAGGCCGGTGCCGATCTCGACCGGCTGTCGCAGTCGGTCGAGGATCAGCGCGCCTTTTCGCGGACGGTTCGCGATATGCTGGCTTCACTCGACATGGCCGAGCAGAGTTCGCAGGGCCAGGACGAGGAAGAGGACGAGGACAACCAGGACCAGTCCTCCGAGGATCAGCAGCAGCAGGATGGCGAGGCCGAGCAGGAAAGCGGCGGCGAGCGCTCGGAGGTCGAGGTCAGCGAGGATGCGACCGACGAGTTGCAGGAGGGTGCGTCGGAAGCGACCGATGCTCCGGCCGGCGACTGGGACGAGGAGGACGATTCCTCTGAATCCGAGGAGGCGGGCGAGGCGCCGCGCCCCCGCGAGGGGCGCCAGAACGACCGGCCGCAAACGGACTACAAGCCCTACACCGTCAAGTTCGACGAGACGGTCACGGCCGAGGAGCTCTGCGACGCCGAGGAGTTGACCCGGCTGCGGGCCTATCTCGACAAGCAGCTCGCCCATCTCCAGGGCGTGGTGGCACGGCTTGCCAACCGGTTGCAGCGCCGCCTGATGGCGCAGCAGAACCGGTCCTGGCAGTTCGATCTCGAAGAGGGTTCGCTCGATCCTTCGCGCCTGCCGCGGATCATCATCGACCCGTTCCAGCCGCTCTCCTTCCGGCAGGAATCGGACACGAATTTCCGCGATACGGTCGTGACGCTGCTGATCGACAATTCCGGCTCGATGCGCGGCCGGCCGATCACGGTTGCCGCGACCTGCGCGGACATCCTGGCGCGGACGCTGGAGCGCTGCGGCGTCAAGGTCGAGCTGCTCGGCTTCACCACGCGTGCCTGGAAGGGCGGGCTGTCGCGCGAGGCCTGGCTGCAATCCGGCAAGCCGGCCAATCCGGGCCGGCTGAACGATCTCAGGCACATCATCTACAAGGCGGCGGACGCTCCTTGGCGCCGGGCTCGCAAGAATCTCGGGTTGATGATGCGCGAAGGCCTGCTCAAGGAGAATATCGACGGCGAGGCGCTCGACTGGGCCCATAAGCGGCTGCTCGCGCGGCCCGAGCAGCGCAAGATCCTCATGGTGATCTCCGATGGCGCGCCGGTCGACGATTCGACGCTGTCGGTCAATGCCGGCAACTACCTCGAGCGGCATCTGCGCCATATCATCGCCGAGATCGAGACGCGCTCGCCGGTCGAACTGATCGCCATCGGCATCGGCCATGACGTGACGCGCTACTATCGCCGCGCCGTCACCATCGTCGATGCGGAGGAACTCGGCGGGGTGATGACGGAGAAGCTGGCCGAGCTCTTCGAGGAGGATGGCCCCACCGGCAAGGCTCCGGTTTCTCGTCGCATGCAATGAGGCTGACCAGACGCGGCGTCCTCCAGGGGCTGGGCGCCGCTAGCTTGGGCTTGCCTGCCGCTCAGGCTCAGAGCATCGAGCCGGGCCGCATACCGCTCACCATCAGCGTGCGCGGCTTCGATGCCTTCGAGCCGCGCAATCCCGGCAAGACACACTTCGGCCAGCTCAGCTTCCGGGGCGGGCTGGTGTTGCGCGGCGACCATCCGCGCTTCGGCGGGTTTTCCGGCCTCTGGCGCTCGCGCAACGGCGTCGATCTGGTTGCGATCACCGATAACGGCTTCTGGTTGACGGCGAAGACTGTCTTCGAGAAGGGGCGGATCGTTCGCTTCGAGCAGGCCGAACTCGCACCGATCCTCGGCGCCTCCGGGCGGCCGCTGCATCGTTCGCGCTATTTCGACACGGAGAGCCTGACGATCGCCGATGGCGTCGCCTATATCGGCGTCGAGCGGACGCATGACGTCCTGCGTTTCGAATGGGCGCGGTATGGAGTCGAAGCGCGTGCCCGCATCGTCCCGGTACCGCGCGAGGTGAAGCGCCTGCCGAGCAATCGCGGGCTGGAGGCGATTGGTGTCGTTCCTGCCGGGCAGCCGCTTGCGGGCGCGCTCGTCGCCATTGCCGAGCGCTCGGGCGGGGAAGACGAACCGACGCTCGGCGTGATCATCGGGGGGCGGCAGCCCGGCCTGTTTCAGGTGCGGCACCATGGCGGCTTCGATATCACCGATCTGGCCTTCCTGCCCGGCGGAGACATGCTTCTGCTGGAGCGCTGGTACAAGCCTCTGCGTGGTGTCGGCATGCGGATTCGCCGCGTTCCCGGCGCAAGCCTCCGGCCGGGTGCGATGCTTGACGGCCCCTCCCTGATCGAGGCCGATCTCGGCCAGGAGATCGACAATATGGAAGGGCTTTGCGTCCATCAGGATCATGGCAGGACGATCCTGACCCTGATCTCGGACGACAACTTCTCTTTCCTGCAGCGCACCGTGCTGCTGGAATTCGAGTTGGGATAAGGGGACGAGCGTGACTTCAAGCTCGCTCTTGCGGCGAGCACAAGTCCTGAATGTGCCGGCGATCAAGCACCGAGAACGGATGATACGGGGCTGGCCACTGCGTCCTATGCAAACGAAAAAAGCGGCCTTGCGGCCGCTTCATTCATTCCGTGAAGGAGCCGCGCGATCAGTTGGTCGCGAGCTTCTTCTCGATGTCACGCTTCAGCGTGAGTGCGCCGGTCGAGAGGTTGCCTGCCGGCTCCTTGACCAGGAAGGCGTCAAGTCCGCCACGGTGATCGACCGTACGCAGGGCGTTCGCCGAGACACGCAGGCGCACGGAGCGGCCGAGCGCGTCCGAACGGAGCGTAACATTGACGAGATTCGGCCGGAAGACGGTCTTCGTCTTGCGGTTCGAGTGGCTGACGAGGTGCCCGGTGAGGGTGGCTTTCCCGGTCAGTTCGCAACGGCGAGCCATGATATCGTTCCCTTGGAACCGGTTGTCTCAAACAAAAATGCCGACACGCGACGTGCCGGCCCACGAGCACCGGAAGTCAAATTGAAGTCGCGGGTCTATAGCCAAGGCCGGCTGCTGCGTCAAGGACCGCGACTGATTCCATAGCACGATCGGGGCGGCCGCAGCGTGGCGGCATTGCCACTCGCCAAATTCGGTAAAAGGGGTCACGATTCGGACCGATTCGCAGTGCATGCCGGTGCGAAGCATGCCGTCCGGAGGAGTTGGATGAAGCCCGCCATCGCGTCGTCCCTGGCCGGACGTGGTCTCGCTGCGCTGGCCCTGGCCTCCGGCTTTGGAGCGTCTTCGGCCGCGGCGGCCTCGTTGGAGGCCAAATATGATGTCTCCCTGCTCGGCCTGACGCTCGGCACCGCCCATCTCAGTGGCGGCATCGACGGCAGCAGCTACAAGCTCGATATCGTCGCCAAGATGACGGGCCTGGTCGGCAGCTTCACGGGCGGACGCGGCTCAGGTGCCGCAACCGGCAATCTTCATGGCGGGCGCCTGTCGCCTGCGACCTTCGCGGTTTCGTCGGCGAACTCAAGCGAGAGTCGCACTGTGCGCATGGCGCTCGACGGCGGCACGGTGCAGGCCGTGGATATTGCGCCGCCGATCGACGACAAGCCCGATCGCGTGCCGCTCAACGAGAGCCACAAGCGCAATGTGGTCGATCCGATCAGCGCCTTCCTGATGCCCGTGGAGGGCAAGGGCGGGAATGGTGCCGCCTGCAACCGGACGCTGCCAATCTTCGACGGCGCTGCGCGCTATGATATCAAGTTGAGCTATTCCGGTTCGCGGCAGGTGAAGCTCGAGGGCTATAGCGGCCCGGTCACGATCTGCCAGGCGCGGTATGTGCCGATCGCAGGGCATCGGGCCCTGCGGCCGAGCACCAAGTTCATGACCGAGAATCGCGAGATCAACACCTGGCTCGCCCCCGTCAACGGCACCAATGTGATGGTGCCGATCCGCATCTCGGTGAAGACCATGATCGGGACGGCGGTCATCGAGGCCTCGAGCTTCAGGGTCGATCCGACCACCACCACGGCCGCGCGGCAGAACTAAGCCGCAGCGCGTTCACTCGCTTTTGTCGTTGCAGTAATCTCACCCAGCCAGTCACGGATCGCCGTCCCGATTGCACTGGGGTGATCCTCCTGCAGGTAATGCGCGCCGGGGCCGAGATTGATCAGGCGGCAATCATGCAGCCCCGCCGCGAACCGATCCGCCTCGGCCGGAGAGATCAGCGCCCCCGGATCGCCGCAGAACAATAGCTTCGGATAGGTGGACGCACGTAATGCTGCGTGGTCGCGCTCGCTGACGGCATGGACATCGGCCGGGGCGCCCGCAATGGGGAGCTCGTTGGGCAGTCGGAGGATCGGCCTGCGCGATTCGGGTGTTGGAAACGGCGCTCGATAGGCATCCAGCTCTTCATCGCTCAAGGCCCGCAGGACGGCAGCGGGCAGGACCCTCTCGATAAAGACATTGTCCTCGAGAATCAGCTTCTCGCCCTGTCCCGGCGTCCGGAACGCCCTGAACAGCTCACGCGCCTGCGGCCGCTGATGGAATGCATCCCAGCTTGCAAAGGGCTGGATGAATTCCATGAAGGCCAGGCCGATCATGTCGCTGGGGTTACGGGAGGCATGGTGGAAGGCGAGTGCCGTGCCCCAGTCCTGGGCGACGATGACCATCCGTTCTAGGCCCAGTTCTGCGATGAAGGCGTCGAGATAGCGGACCTGGTCGGTGAAGCGATAGGCGATGTCTGGCTTGCCGGACTGACCGTAGCCGATCAGGTCGGGGGCAATGCAGCGCGCCAGCGGCGCGACGTGCGGAATGATATGGCGCCAGATATAGGAGGAGGTCGGGTTGCCGTGCAGGAAGAGTACGGTCGGCCCCGCAGAGCCGGCCTCGACATAGGACATGGTCGAGCCGAGGACGGGAATCTCCCGGCGCAGCCATTCGGATGCGAGTCCAGGTGACTGGGTCATGGCGATGCCCTTCTTCCAAACAGCGTTGCGAAAAGGATGGCCTTGAAGCGTTCGAGCGGAACCGGGCTGCGATCGACCTTCATGCGCAGGATCGCGCCCTGCCAGGCGGTGAGCAGGAAATCAGCGAGGTCGTCGGCGCTGAAATCCGTCGCGATCTCGCCGGTGGCCTGGCCTTCGGCAATGCATGCCGCAAAGGGCTCTCGCCAAAGGACGAAGATCTCCGAGAGTCGCTGCCGCAACCGTTCGCTATTGGGAGAGGTCTCGACGCTGAAATTGCCGATCATGCAGCCGCGCGACCAATCGCCGGCTTCGAGCTTGGTCGTGATCGCGTCCAGATAGCGCCGCAACCGCGCGGCTGCGGGCAGGGAGCGGTCGGCTAGGGCTTCATCGACGAGGCCGCCGACATAGGCGAAATAGCGATCGAGCACTTCCTCGGCGAATTCCTCCTTCGATCCGAAATGATTGGTGAATGAGCCAGGGCTCGCTCCGGCTGCAGCGACGATCTCGCGTATGCCGGTGGCGGAATAGCCGCTTCTCCAGAGTAGATCGCGGCCAGCGGCGAGGAGATTTTCACGAAGGGATGGCTTGCTCATGAAGATAAAATACGTACGTACGTATTATTGTCAACGCTCCGGGAAACGCCCGATCGCCAAGGTGTCGGACGGGAGGCGGGTCTCGTCCGAACGGCCCGCTGAGGCGATGGCTCAGGCTGGTTCCGCGCCGTTGCGTACGCAGAAATCACACGGCGGCCCCTCGTTTCGCCGTGAGCACGACATAAATAGCGCGGAGGACTGTCGGCGCCCGGCTGTTTACGCTGGTCGCGAAAATGAGTGGATCAAGCTCGTGTCACGATTCCAGATATGGTGGTGCGTGCGGCCGTCCCCGCGATATCTTGCCGTGAACGAATCCCGATTCTGCCGGAGTCAGCGATTCGGGCTTGCTTCGTTCAGGACTCGTTCCGCAGCTTAATTTCGGCGCTCCAGCTTGTGCCAAGGTAGGACGCTTTCCCCGGCGTCTGCTGCCGGCAAGGGCCCAAAGGAAACGATCGGTCGCGTCTTGATTTCAGCACGCTCTCTTCCGCCCTCGGTTCGTGCGCAGGGTGTCACAGCAGTTCTCGGGCCCACCAATACCGGCAAGACGCATCTGGCGATCGAGCGGATGGTGGCGCACCCGACCGGAATGATCGGCCTGCCGTTGCGCCTGCTGGCGCGCGAGGTCTATGGCCGCGTGGTCGAGAAGGTCGGCCCCGAGGCGGTGGCGCTGGTCACCGGCGAGGAAAAGATCAAGCCGCAGCGGCCCCGCTTCTGGGTCTGCACCGTCGAGGCCATGCCGCGCGATCTCGCCGTCGATTTCGTCGCGATCGACGAGATTCAACTCGCGGCCGACCTCGACCGCGGTCACGTCTTCACCGACCGCCTGCTGAACCGGCGCGGACGGGCCGAGACGATGCTGATCGGCGCGGGCACCATGAAGCCGCTGATCGAGCAGCTCATTCCCGGGGTGAACGTCGTCACGCGTCCACGCCTGTCGCAGCTCACATTTGCCGGCGACAAGAAGATCACCCGCCTGCCACGACGCAGCGCGATCGTCGCCTTCTCCGTCGAGGAGGTTTATGCGATCGCTGAACTGATCCGTCGGCAGAAGGGGGGAGCCGCCGTCGTGCTCGGCGCGCTCTCGCCGCGCACGCGCAATGCCCAGGTCGAGATCTACCAGTCGGGCGACGTTGACTATCTCGTCGCGACGGACGCCATCGGCATGGGGCTCAATCTCGATGTCGATCACATCGCCTTCGCGTCGGACCGGAAATTCGACGGCCATCATTTCCGCAAGCTGAACCCCGCGGAGTTCGGCCAGGTCGCCGGGCGCGCCGGCCGCCATCTGCGCGACGGCACCTTTGGCACGAGCGGGCGTTGCCCGCCCTTCGACGCCGAACTGGTTGAGGCGATCGAGAATCATCGTTTTGAATCGGTGCGGCAGCTGCAATGGCGCAATTCCGATCTCGATCTGCGCTCCGTCGACGGGCTGATCGCCAGCCTGAACGTCCAGCCAACCGAGCAGGGGCTGACCCGTGCGCTGATCGCAGAGGACATGACGACGCTGGAGGTTCTGGCCCGCGATGCCGATGTCAGGCCGCTGGCGCAGGGCCGTGCAGCAGTCGAGCGGCTCTGGGAGGTGTGTGGCCTACCTGATTATCGCAAGATCGCGCCGATGCAGCACGCTGATCTCGCCACCACGCTGTATCTGCGCCTGATGCGCCACGGACGGCTCGATCCGGCCTGGTATCGCGCCCAACTCGATGCGCTTGACCGGACCGATGGCGAGATCGACACGCTGTCTGCCCGCATTGCGCAGGTCCGAACTTGGACCTATGTCGCAAACCGTCCTGACTGGTTACCTGATCCAGAGCATTGGCAGGGGGTGGCGCGTCTTGTAGAGGACAAGCTGTCGGACGCTTTGCACGAGCGGCTAGCCAGCCGTTTCGTCGATCGGCGCACGAGCGTGCTGATGCGTCGTTTGCGGGAGAATGCAATGTTGGAGGCTGAGGTCACCACGACGGGCGATGTGCTCGTCGAGGGACAGCATGTCGGGATGCTTCAGGGATTTCGCTTCACGGCGGATCCCAAGGCTGGCGGGCCCGAGGCGAAAGCCTTGAACATGGCCGCGATGAAGGCGCTTGCCAGCGAGATCGAAGCGCGCGCCGCGCGTGTCGTGCTCGCGGCTGATGATGCCTTCGTGCTTTCGCATGACGGGCTGGTGCGCTGGATCGGTGAGCCGGTCGCGCGGCTTGTCGCCGGCGACAAGGTTCTGGAGCCGCGCCTGCGCCTGCTGGTCGAGGAGCACCTGACCGGACCGGCGCGCGAGCAGGTCGACGCGCGCCTCACTCTCTGGCTCAAGAATCACATCGCCCGTCTGCTTGGTGCCTTGCAGCTGCTCGAGAATGCCGAGAATGTCACCGGTATCGCGCGCGGCATCGCCTATCAGGCCGGGGAGTCGCTGGGCGTGCTGGAGCGCGCCAAGGTCGGCGAGGAGATGAAGACGCTGGATCAGGAGGGCCGCGCGGCACTCCGTCAGCTCGGCATCCGCTTCGGAGCCTTTCATCTTTACGTCCCGGCCCTGCTGAAGCCGGCACCACGTGCGCTGGCTGCCCAGCTCTGGGCGCTGAAGCATGGCGGGCCCGATACGTCGGGCCTCGACGATATTGCCCATCTCGCAGCCTCGGGTCGGACATCCTTTGCCGTCGACAAGGCGGTGCCGAAGGGCCTTTACCGTGCTGCCGGCTATCGCGTCTGCGGCGAGCGCGCCGTGCGTGTCGATATCCTCGAGCGGCTTGCTGACCTGATCCGGCCGGCTATCGCCTATCGCCCGGGCCTGACCCAGGGCCAGCCGCCCACCGGCGCGGCCGATCAGGACGGTTTTGTCGTCACCGGTGCCATGACCTCGCTGGTCGGTTGTGCGGGCGAGGATTTCGCCTCGATCCTGCGCTCGCTCGGCTATGTCTCGGCCAAGCGTCCGGGACCGGCGATCACCGTGCCGCTGGCGCAGCCACCGGTCGCGGCTACCGC
This sequence comes from Allobosea sp. 2RAB26, assembly GCF_052115465.1. Classification (NCBI taxonomy): domain Bacteria; kingdom Pseudomonadati; phylum Pseudomonadota; class Alphaproteobacteria; order Hyphomicrobiales; family Alloboseaceae; genus Allobosea; species Allobosea sp. 2RAB26. Next base: position 51,560 of record NZ_JBFRGS010000024.1, read on the forward strand.
TCCGGTTGCCGACGCGCCGACCGCGAAAACTACGGACGTCCCGGCTGGGCACGAGGCCGATCCGGCGGTGGTGGCCGATGAGGTCGGCGCCGGTATTGTCGACGAGCCTTTGGCCGCCACTGACATCGAGACCGCCGAGGCTGCCTCTTCGGAGGCCGCCGCGCCTGAAACGGCCGACGCCCCGATCGCGGCGGAGACCGAGTTCGAGCAAGCCGCACATCCGGTGCCAGCCGATGCCATGTCTGCTCTGCCGGCGCCTGCCGACGAGACAGCTGTCTCCGAGACGCTTGCCGCGGAAGCTCTTGCCCCTGAGGCAGCGGTTGATGTGGTTGCTGCGGCCGAGGTGCAGGAAATCGAGGTCTGGCGGCCGCATCGTCACCAGGGTGGGCGCAGGCCGGAGCATGCCGGCCGCGGTCGCCGCGACGGCGCTCAGGGCGAGCGTCAGCCTGGCGCAGGGCGTGGTGAACGTCCGAACCGTGACAGCCGGCCCGACGAGCGTCGCCGCCAGGGCGATCGTGGCCGTCCGGCTGCCGCCAATGCGTCTCAAGGTGATGCTCCCCGACAGGATGCGCAGCCGCGCGAGGGTGATCAGAAGCGCAGCGGCCGGCCGCAGCGTAATGGCCGCCCCGAGCAGGGGCGCGGCCCGCGGCCGGACTTCAAGCGCGATGGACGCCCAGGTGGCCCACGCCGCGAGGAGCGCGGCAACGAGCGTTTCCAGCAGGCGTCAAAGCCGCGTCCGGCCGAGCGCGAGCCTGATCCGGATTCGCCCTTTGCCAAGCTTGCGGCTCTCAAGGCCCAGCTCGAGGGCGGCGGGCGCAAGACCTGACATGGGGCTCAACTGACCTGGGGCTGAGCGGAAAGGCTGTCCTTGCGGGAAGATCGCCAGCGTCTCGATAAGTGGCTCTGGTTCGCGCGTTTCGCCAAGACGCGCTCGGTCGCTGTGCGTCTGGTGGATGACGGCCATGTCCGCGTGAATGGTCGGCGTGCAGGGAATGCAGCGCTTGGGCTCAAGCTCGGCGACGTGCTGACACTGGCGCTGGTGCATGAGACCATGGTGGTGCGCCTGCTCGCCCTGGGCAGCAGGCGCGGTCCCTATGAGGAGGCGCAACTGCTCTATGAGCGCTTGGGGGAGAGCACGCGCGGCGACGCGCCGCTTGCGGAGGACGATCCGAGCGGATAGAGCGCGGGAGCGGTTCGATAGGCCTGCCTGGGCAGGCTTGGGTGCTTCAGGAGGAGTTTCCTTCCGGAGCTGGCCGGAAGAGATTTTTCTTTCTGCCGCAGCCCGGATATCGACCTTGAAATACCCGCCTTCCGGGTCTTTATGATCCGGCAGGATGGACCGGGAAGGACTGGCGACATGACCTATGTGGTCACCGAAAACTGCATCAAGTGCAAGTACATGGACTGCGTCGAGGTCTGTCCCGTCGACTGTTTCTACGAAGGCGAGAACATGCTCGTCATCCATCCCGACGAGTGCATCGATTGCGGTGTCTGCGAGCCCGAATGCCCGGCCGAGGCGATCAAGCCCGATACAGAACCCGGCCTTGAGAGCTGGTTGCAGCTCAACTCGAAATATGCGTCGAGCTGGCCGAACCTGACCCAGAAGAAGGACCCGCCGGCCGACGCCAAGGACTTTGATGGCGTGGCTGGAAAGCTCGAAGAACATTTCTCGCCGAACCCCGGCGAAGGCGACTGAATTTCACCCAAGGGGAAGAGGCTGAGCGATGAGCACACCGGCGCTGCGACATGCAGTTCCGGTGTTAATCGGCGTTTACCTTTGATTCGGCGTGTTTTTTGTGATACACCTTTTCGTGCAGTCGAATTGGTTCCGCCTGCCCCTGCGAGGATTCATAAACGGGGCACCCCCATAGATACGGGATGACCAGGGCTTCCGGCAGAAGGCCGGAGCGTGGTGATTTTCGTGTTCGGTGGTCAAGTAGCAATCGGCTGAGGGAGCGTGAGGCTGCGGGTCCGTGACCGCTCGGTCGGGATTGCAACGCATCAGGCAGAGTGTCTCCGGTCATTCCGGCCGGGGACGTGTCATCGTGGGCCGTGTCAAGCGGTCCCGTCAGGAGTCGTAACGGCATGTCCACTGCGAAGAAAGCTGTTGTGCGCCAGGGTTTCAAGACGGGCGAGTTCGTCGTCTACCCGTCCCATGGCGTCGGCCAGATCACGGCGATCGAAGAGCAGGAGGTTGCCGGCTTCAAGCTTGAACTCTTCGTCGTCAGCTTTGCCAAGGACAAGATGACGCTGCGTGTTCCCACCGCCAAGGCTGTGAGCGTCGGCCTGCGCAAGCTTGCCGATACCGATATCGTCAGCAAGGCGCTGACGACGTTGACCGGCCGGGCCCGGATCAAGCGCACCATGTGGTCGCGCCGCGCCCAGGAATATGAAGCGAAGATCAATTCGGGCGATCTTGTCGCCATCGCGGAGGTCGTCCGCGATCTCTACCGCTCCGAGGCGCAGCCCGAGCAGTCCTATTCCGAGCGTCAGCTTTACGAGGCTGCGGTTGACCGCATGACCCGTGAGATCGCGGTCGTCGACGACGTGACCGAGACCGAAGCGCTGAAGAAGATCGAGGGCCAGCTCGCCAAGTCGCCGCGTCGTGCGGCCAAGGGCACCGAGGTCGACCCGGCTGATGCCGATCTCGAAAGCGACAATGACGATCTGCAGGAAGAAGCCGCCTGAGGCGATTCCTCCGGCATGATGCCAATCAACCCGGCGGGCAACCGCCGGGTTTTTTCTTGGCCAGACGGCTCCGGTTTTTGCGCGGGAGAAGGGCGACTAAGCGCTCCCAGGCTGGCTTGGCGGCCCTGAGCGTCTTCTCGTGATCCGGCAGCTGCTGGACCGGCCGCCCATCGCGCGCGGTCCGGTGGATCAGCAGGCGGGCCTTGATCTGCGTGACCCCACGGGACCTGGGCCAGATCGGGCGAGCGCCCATGGAGAACCTTGCGGCCAGTCAGTTCGGAAGCGGCGCCGGCAAGGTTGTTGCCGGTGCAGGGGGCGCCTGCAGAAGCCGATCACGCCGGTTCCGTCGGTGGCGCCTGATGCTGTAGCAAGGAAAGCCAGGGCTGCCCGCGCGGGCAGCCCCTATTCGGCGACGATCTTGTAGCGCTGGCCGGGCGTCAGCTTGCTGTTACGATCGAGCCCGTTCAGCAGCAGGAAGAGGTCGAACGCGCGCTCATGTGTCGCCATGCGGGCGGCCAGCGTTGCAGGCGTGTCGCCTTCGGAGGCGCTGACGATCCGCAATTGCAGAGGCTTCGTGGCCTGTGCTTCCGCTGCAGTCAGGACCCGGAAGCTGCTGAGCACGGCGCGCATCGGGCGCTCCGGATCGCTGCTGCCGCGGGCCGCCAGGATGAAGCGATAGACGCGATTGCCTGCCTGGATGGCGGCGAGCCTGAAGGTCCAGTCGGTCCCCTTGCCGCTGGCCAGGACGGCGGACTGGCCCTCAAGGTCGAGCTTTTCGACGGGGCCGGTCTCGACCCCGTCGATCCAGCCGGAGGCGACATAGGATTCGAGGGTCTGGCCGGGCTTGAGCGTGACCGAATCAAAACGCAGCGCCTGGGCACCGTTGCCGCTGACACCGATGACCATGTCGCGCGCCGCCTCGAGGTCGAACCCGTCGGGGGCATCGAAGGTGATGCGCAAGGTGCTGTTGAGATAGCGCCGGCCTCGTACCACGCCATCGCTCGGGTCGTCGCCATAGGCGATGCCGTCGATCGCAGCGAGCCAGCGGGCCGCATCGCGCTCGCCAAGCCCGGGTGCACCGATCTGGCGGGCGGACGCCGTGACGGCGGCGACGCGCTCCGGGGTCGAGGGATGGCTGGAGAGAATATCGAGCCGCTTCTCGCTGCCGCTCTGGCCCTGGCCGCTGTTGCGGAAGCTGGTATTGCGGCCGAGCGCGCCCAGGAAACGGCCCGCTCCATAAGGGTCGTAGCCGGCGCGCGCGATGTTGCGGACGCTGATCTGGTCGGCAATCAGCTCCTGCTGTCGCGAGAAGCGGGCGAGCGAGATCTTGGAGCCGGCCTGAACGGAGGCACCGGCAGCCGGATCGTTGAGCACCTGTGTGACGACTTGCGTGACAAGCGCAGATTCGGCTTCGGCCTCAGCCCGCTCGACGGCGTGATGGGCGGTTACATGGGCGATCTCGTGGGCGAGCACCGAAGCGATCTCGCTGGTGTCGTTGGCGAGCGCCAGCAGCCCGCGCGTGACGTAGAGCCGGCCATTCGGCAGGGCAAACGCGTTCACCGCCGGCGAGTTCAGGATGGTGATCTCGTAGCTGCCGATCTGCCCTTCGCCAGCCTTGACCAGCCGCGCCACGACTTCGTTGAGCTGGGCCCGAGCGTTTGGCGCGCGGTACTCGCCGCCGAAGGCGGCCAGCAGCCGCAAATGCTCGCGGTCCGACGCGCGCTGGAACGTGCTCAGCCGCGGGGCAAGCTCGCCATCGGCCGGTTGTGGGGGCAGGACGCTCTGGTCGCCGAAGCAGCCGGAAAGCAGCAGGGCGGGCAGGAGCAGGGCGCCTAGTCGCGCCATGGGGCGTGACACAGTCTGTCGGCGAAAGGCCAGCATGGTTCTAATCGATCAGTTCCAGGGCTGCGCGGGAGGGGAGTTCGAGCGACAATCCATCCGGCCCGCTCAGTACGCCGCGCGCCCACACGCGTTTACCCGTCAGTGTCCTGGCGGTCCAGCCGACCTCCCGCATCTCCCGCCAGAGCCTCCTCGACACAACGACCGACGCACCGGCTCCCCGCCGGCGCGAAAAATTCAGATAGGAACGCTGCGGTCGCTCGCCGATCGATGCGATCCGCCCCTCCAGCACGATGACGCGACCGGCGTGCACCTTCAACGCGGCAATATCGTGACCATCGACGAGATTGGCTGGTTTTGGGCCAGTTTGTCGCGCGGATGGGGTGGTATTCGGGGCAGATGCCCGCAAGAACGCGTCGCAGGGGCTGCTGACGGAATCGGGTAGATGCCAGGCTGCGCCGCTTCGGATGAGGGCGACCGACAGGTCCAGCGGTGCGGTGGCCTGGGTATCCGGATCGGCCAGCAGGCGCGCCGCGATGCGGCCCCAGCGATCGGGCTCGGCCAGGATGACGATCCGGAGATCGCGGCCTTGCCACGCTGCCAGGGCTGCGACGAAACGCGCGGTCTCCGCGTCGTCCTGCCGAGGGGCCAGCCCGACGAGGCGTATCCGCCGGCCATCGTCGAGCAGCAGATCGCCGCTGGTGTCGGTGCCAGCCAAACGAACCGTCGGCGTCTCGGCGGCCGGGGCCGGACAGGAGTCGTTCGCCAGCGCCTTGCCCGACGCGGCAACGAGACTCAGTATGACTGCAACAAGAGGCTTCACCCGCATGCGCTTTATGCTAAACGCATTCACGTGCGTCCCGGTAGCTCAGCAGGATAGAGCAACGGTTTCCTAAACCGTAGGTCAGGGGTTCGAATCCCTTCCGGGACGCCAGTTCTCCCACAGCAATCTGAGACTGGACGGGGTGACCCGTCTGGCTGGGCTTCTGACCATAGGTTAGGCTTGGCTCAGGCGCCGTTGCTGGCTTGTGCAGCCCTCGCGACTGTTGCCCGATAGCGGCCGGCCGCCGCGCAACTCCCACTCCATAGGTTCACGATGCCCAAGCGTACGATCTCTTCCGACCGTGTCTTCAAGGGAAGGCTGCCTTTCGCCCAGGCGACGGTCGCCGGGGACTTCATGTTCGTCTGCTGCGTCGGGATGGACAGGGAGGGCAAATATGCCGTCGGCGACGCACGGCGTCAGACGCAGCAATGCATCGATAACATCCGCGCTCTCCTGGAGGAGGCCGGCGGCAGCCTGAAGGATGTCGTCAAGTGCACGGTCTATGTCACCGACCGTGCCTATTGGGAGCCGATGAACGAGGTTTATTTCGCCAATTTCGCCGAGGATTCGCCGCATCGCGTGTCCTGCATCGTCAATGGCCTCGGCTCGCCCGACTGTCTCGTGGAGATCGACGCGACCGCCTATCTCGGTGAAATGAAGTAGACCTCGCGATCGCGCAACGGGCGGTCGCGCGCTGCGCGCATCCTGAGGCCGGATACTGGACCGGTCTGACCGCTCGGCCTGATCGCAGCTCGCGCCGTTGCCTGCTTAGGATCAGCTATTGACCAGTCGAGGCCTGGACGTGCGGGCTCGCGAGAGTGCCTTGCACGTGATTGGCCCGGCGCATGGATTGTGTGCCGGGCGTTGCTTACCCCTTTGCAGTCCATGACCAGTCTTGCGCCGGTTCGCGCATAAGATGCGGAGCGCATTGCGGAATGCGGGCCAGTCTGCCGTGGAGTTGCGCTCCGAGGCGGGGCTTGGCATGCGCGACGCTCTATGCCGTCACGATTCAAACAACCAGGAAAATACAGAGCCATGTCGATCGAACGTATAGGCCTGACGGAACGGTGGTGCGACGCCGCCATTTTCAACGGCATTGTCTTCCTCGCCGGCCATGTCGCGGAGAAGACCGAAGGGGACACGCTGACGCGGCAGACCGAGGAGGTGTTGGCCCTGCTCGAGGAAACGCTCGAAGCTGCCGGCAGCGCGAAGGACCGGATTCTGAGCGTTCAGATCTTCCTGACCGATATTGCGCGCATCGCCGAGATGAACGCCGTCTGGGACAAATGGGTAGCTCGCGGCAGCGCGCCGGCGCGCGCGACCGTGGAGGCGAAGCTCGCTTCGCCTGGATATGCGATCGAGATCACCGCTGTGGCCGCGAAGAAGGCCCCCTGAATTCCGGGGGCCGCGCGGTACATCGGCAATCTGACCTATCGTCAGCCTGTCATTAAGCATGGCGGTTGAATCTCGACGAGGCGGACGTGATTTCCACCGCGGTTTAGGGATTTGACCGCCATAGCAGGACGCGCCGAGGCCGTTCCTGTTCGCCTCGCACGGGAAGCCATGACGATCGTTGTTCGATCGCCTGGCGGCCCTGAAAGGTGGACAAGGGCTTTGACATGTCTGTTCGCGCGATGATCCGAGCGATGCGACCGCATCATTGGCTCAAGAACGGGCTCGTCTTCGTCCCCATCCTGCTGAACCATGACGTGTTCGATCTCGCTGCGCTCGGCCACGGGGCGATTGCGTTCGTCGCGTTCAGCCTGCTCGCCTCGGCGATCTATCTCCTCAACGATATTGTCGATGTCGAGGCCGACCGGCGGCACCCGACCAAGTGCAAGCGTCCTCTGGCTGCCGGCGAGATCACCGCGAAGCAGGCTTATGCTGCGGTGCCACTGCTGATGATCGCGGCCTTCGCCTCGTCAGTGTTCATGCCTGAGCCGGGTACGTTCCTGCTGGCGCTGACCGCCTATCTGGTCCTGGCGCTGCTCTATCTGTTCGTTCTCAAGCGCAAGCTGCTGGTCGACGTGCTCGGGCTCGCAGCTCTGCATACCCTGCGCATCCTGGCCGGCAACGCCGCGGCGGCGATTCCGGTCTCGTCCTGGCTGCTCGCCTTCTCGATGTTCCTGTTCTTCAGCCTTGCGCTGGTCAAGCGCTATGCGGAGCTGCGAATCACGCAGGACCAGTCCGGGCTGAAGAAGGCCGGCCGCGGCTATCAGGCCGAGGATGTCGAGGCCCTGTCGCAGCTCGGCATGGCCTCGGGCTGCACCTGCGCGCTGATCATGGCGCTCTATGTCGATAGTGCGGCCGTGAAGCAGCTTTATCGTCACCCCGAGATCATCTGGCTGGTTTGCCCCGTCATCCTCTATCAGATGGCGCGGATCTGGTTTCTCGCCCGTCGTGGTCAGATGCCGGATGATCCGCTGGTCTTCATGATCCGCGACTGGCGCAGCCAGGTGACGGGTGGGTTGGTGCTGCTGATCATGGTCGCCGCGACGGTCCTGCCGTGAACGGACGAGCGCCCGAATATCGGTCCTGGGGCGGCCTCATCGCCCGGAATACGCAGATCATCATGCCGGACGCCTGGAGCGCTGAGCCTGGGCGCTACCCTTCGACCGTGCTCGCCTATGGCAATGGCCGTTCCTACGGCGATTCCTGCCTCAATGATGGCGGCGGGCTGATCGCGGCGCGTCGCCTCGATCAGATCCTGGCCTTCGATCGCGAAAGCGGACTGATCACCTGCGAAGCCGGAGTGTTGCTGGACACCATCCTGGAGCATGTGGTTGCGCTGGGCTGGTTTCTGCCGGTCACGCCGGGCACCGCCTTCGTCACCGTCGGCGGGGCGCTCGCCAACGACGTGCACGGCAAGAACCACCATCGCGCCGGCACGTTCGGGCGGCATGTGCGTGCCTTCGAGCTGGCGCGTTCGGACGGGGCCCGGCTCACCTGCGCGCCTGACATGAACAGAGAGCTCTTCGCCGCCACGATCGGCGGCTATGGGCTGACCGGGTTGATCACCCAGGTGACATTGCAGCTGATGCCGATCCCATCCGCCGAGATGCGTCAGGAGGCGATCCATTTCCCGAGCCTCGAGCGCTTCTTCGAAGTCGCGGCGGAATCCGATGCAACCCATGACTACACCGTGGCCTGGATCGACTCGCTTGCTGGCGGGACCGGCTTCGGACGCGGCGTCTTTTTCCGTGCCAATCATGCTCCGGCGTCGGAACTGCCGCGGTCGCGCGCAGCGCGCCCGCTGCCATTCCCGATCAATCCTCCCTTTCCGCTGATCAATCGGCTGACGCTGCGTGCCTTCAACATGCTCTACCGGGCAGCGCAGCCGCGTTCGCCGGAGCCGAGGCGCATTCCCTATCGGCCGTTCTTCTACCCGCTCGACCGGGTGAGCAACTGGAACCGCGCCTATGGCCCGCGGGGCTTGCGCCAGTTCCAATGCGCGGTGCCGATGGCGCAGGCGCATAGGGCGGTCGAGGAGATGCTGAGGCGGACGCTCGCGGCCGGCGAGGCATCCTTTCTGACGGTGCTGAAGCTGTTTGGGGACGTGCCGTCGCCAGGCATCATGTCGTTTCCGGTTGCGGGCGCGACGCTGACGCTCGATTTCCCGCATCGCGGCGAGCGGACGCTCACGCTGCTGGACGAGCTTGATCGCGTGGCAATCGCGGCGGGCGGCCGGGTGAACCCTTACAAGGATGCCCGCATGTCGCCTGCAACCTTCGAGGCATCCTTCCCGCAGTGGCGGGATTTTGCCCGGCATGTCGATCCGGGCTTCTCATCCGGCTTCTGGCGCCGCGTGACCGCGGGCTGAACGTCGTTCAGGCGGTTGCCCGGGTGACGGCTTCAAGCCGATAGCCTTCCGGATCGATGACGAAGGCGGCGTAATATTCAGGTGCATAGCGCGGTCGCAACCCGGGGGCGCCGTTGTCCCGTCCGCCTGCCGCAAGCGCGGCCCGATGGAAATCGTCGGCAGCCCGACGCGTCCCCGCCGCGAAAGCGAGGTGGAACCCCGGCCCCGGCGGAGTGACCGGGCCAGCCTGCAGCTTCAGCGCCAGGAGATCGCCGCCATTCGGCGGCCCGTAGCCTGCTCCATCGGCAACCGTCCAGACCCGCACGAGGCCGAGCGGCGCCAGTGCAGCATCATAGAAGGCAATCGCCCGTGGGAGATCGGACACGCCGAAGGAGAGATGGCTCAACATGGCTCACCGGACTGATGCTGCGGAAGGGAGAGTTCTGCACGAGCGGCCACGGATTTCTGTCAGCAGGCGCTGCGACGCAAAAGGGCCGGCGCATGCCGGCCCTGGGGAAGCTGCCTGGGCAGGGAGCTCAGTTCTTCGCGGTCGCAACCTTGCGCAGATAATCGGTGACGATCCGCGTGATGCCGCGCGAGAGCAGGTCGTCGAGTGCCTCGATGAACTGGTCGCATTGCTCGCGCGTCACGATCAGCGGCGGTTCGAGGCGGATGACGTTGCGGTTGTATTCGGTGAAGGCGACGAGCACGTCGTAATCCTTCAGGAGCAGCGCGCCGACAAAGCCGCAGAGCGACCCCTTCAGCTTGTCGTCGAGCAGCGCGACCATGTGCTTGACGCCGAAAGGCATGGCCTCGCTGATGTCCTGGAACTCGACGCCGATCATCAGGCCGCGGCCGCGGATCTCCTTGAGCAGCGTCGGGTGCTTGGCGCGAAGGGTGTTCAGCCGCTCGATCAGGTAGTCGCCCTGGCGCTTGGCGTTGCCCATGAGGTCTTCTTCATAGAGCACGTTGAGGGCCTCGATCGCGCTGACGCAGGCCTCGCCCATGCCGCCAAAGGTGGCCTGGGCATGGATCAATGCGGTTTTCGGCTTGCCATAGGCCTTCATGTAGAGTTCGCGCCGGGCGATCATCGCACCCATCGCAGCCTTGGAGCCGCCGAGAGCCTTGGCGAGTGCGGTGACGTCGGGCACGACGCCGTCACGCTCGAAGGCGAAGAACTGGCCGGTGCGGCCGAGCCCGCACTGCACTTCGTCGGCAATCCAGAGGACGCCGTGCTTGTCGCAGACTGCGCGCAAGTCGCGCCAGAAGCCATCGGGGGCTTCGACGATGCCGCCGCCACCCTGGATCGTCTCCATCACGACGATGCCGATCGCCGGATCGGATTCGAGCGCCAGGCGCACGGCCTCGATATTGCCGAACGGCACCTTGACCCGGTTTTCGACGAGCTTGAACTGGGACTGGTAGAGCGTCGAATCCGTGACCGAGAGCACGCCCTTGGTCTTGCCGTGGAACGAATTCGCGGCATGCAGGATCTTCGACCTGCCCGGGCCCTGAACCTGCTCGGCGACCTTCAGCGCAGCTTCCATGGCTTCCGAGCCGGTCGAGCCGAGAAAGACCATGTCGAGATCGCCGGGCGAGATCGTGGCGAGATTCCGGGCCAGGGCGGCCGCATATTGCGACATGAACGCCATGCAGATCTCGTGGCGGTTCTCGTCCTGGAACTTCTGCCGGGCGGCGATGATGCGCGGGTGGTTATGGCCGAAGGCGACCGAGCAGAACCCGCCGAAGAAATCGAGGATCTTGCGCCCGTCCCGGGTGATGTAATGCATGCCCTCGGCACGATCGACGATGATCTTGTCGAAGCCGAGCAGCTTGAGGAAATGCAGCTGTCCGGGGTTGATGTGGTTGGCAAAGAGCTCCTTCACCTGTGCGGCGTCGAGCTGTTTGGCCTCCTCGACGCTGATCAGCTTCGGGCGGGCTGGGGAATCGTCGTTCCTGAAAGCTGGCATGCTCATGCGGCCTTGCTCCTCTGCTCGCCCTTGCTCTTGCGATATTCGGTATAGGCGGCGAGCAGCATGTCCTCGTCGCGGTATTTCGGGGTCCAGCCGAGCTCGCGCTTGGCCTTGCTGGTGTCGAGAATGCAGATCTCGTCGGCGATCATGTACTGTTCCGGGTCCATGATCGGCAGATTGATCGCGTCAAGCGTGTTCAAGGCGAACTTGACCAATGGTGCAGGCGTCGGCAGCAGGATCGATTTCGAGCCGGCATGCCTGATCAGGTCGCCCAGCAGCTTCTTCACCGGCGGCGGATCGTCCGAGCCGAGATTATAGGCGCTGTTGGGGAAGTCGGCCTTCCAGGCTGCGGTGCAGGCGCTGGCGCAGTCGAACACCGAGATGAACTGGTAGGGATTGCCGCCGCCGCCGATCATCGGCACCGGCAGGTTCATGTCGATCAGGCGGAAGAGCTTGACGAGGATGCCGAGGCGGCCCGGGCCGATGATCAGGCGCGGCCGGAAGATCGGGATCCGAAAACCCTTGTCGCGATAGGTCTGCGCCAGGGTCTCGGTGGCGAGCTTGCTCTCGCCATATTCGCCGAGGGGTTTTGCCGGATGGGTCTCGTCCTGCGGCACGGTGATGGAGTGGCCGTAGATCATGTCCGTGGTGAAGTGGACGAGCTTGTTGGCGCCGCGCTTCTCCATCCAGTTCAGGATGTTGGCGGTGCCGTGATAGTTCACCGGCCAGAAGAAATCGTGGCGTTCCCGACGGGTCACGATCGGCGAGAGCATTTTGGCCGAGAGATTGTAGACGAGATCATCCTGGCCGAGCGGGATGCTCTCCACGCTCTCGGCTCTGGTTACGTCGATCGTCTGGAAGGGGACCGCCGCGTAATGGGCGTGACCGCTCTTCTGGATATCCGCGACCAGCACCTCCTCGCCCATGGCGGCGAGGTCCGCCGCGAGATGCGAGCCGACGAAGCCGTCTCCGCCGATAATGATGTGTTTCATGCTGAGTTTGCCGCTGGTTCGATGATGAGATGCGTCAGCGCGACGTGTCGGGAAGGCGAGGGCGCCGGTCACGGACCGGCACGGGCACCGGGCGCAAGGCGGGTCTGTTCTCGGGCGGTTCGAACAGGATGCCGAGGCGGAGAATGAATCGTGCGATCAGGTCCATCATGACTCAGCTCTGTGCGATGAAGATGGTGCCAAGGACGATGAAGCCAATGCCGGCGATGCGGGCAGGGCTCAGGTCTTCCTGGAAGACGAAGTAGGCGTAGACCGCGACCACGACGTAAGCGAGGCTCAGGAACGGGTAGGCGTAACTGATCTGTACCTTGGACAATACGATCAGATGCGAGGCCATGCTGACCACGAAGGTGCAGAGGCCGGCGAAGACGAAGGGGTTGAAGACGACCCGAAATACGGTCCAGATCAGTCCGTCATTCGCGATATCGAGGTTACCGATGCCGGTCATGCCCCGTTTCAGCATCAGTTGCGCGGCTGCGTTGGTCAGCACGGTAAACAGAATCAGGGGTATGTAGGAATTCATCGGGCAGCATTTGTCCGCGTTCTTGACGGGCCCTGAATGCGGCTGAAAATACTTCAAATGCCTTACGTCAGCGACCTTACCTAACCGTAACCTTAAGAAGATGCTGAGGCCTTGGGGACAAGTCTCGCGGATCTCGCATGCCCTGTTCCCCGCCGGTTCTGGCGGGCATGGCGGTCGCCGGGGCATGCAAGATCGACCGATCCTCGAGACCTGCGCTCAGGCGACCTGCCCTTCTTCAAGGACACCATCCTTGTCGAGGGTGCGCTGCAACGCCGGCCGCGAGAATACGCGAGCGAGATAGGCCTCGAAGACAGGCAGGCGCGGCAGCGCGCCGATAATGTTCATGCCGAAATGGATGCCGCTGCCGAGCTGGGTGTCGGCGGCGGTGAAGCGGTCGCCGGCCGCGAAATCTTGATTGCCGAGGCGCTTCTCCAGATAGGCAACGGTGTCCTCGTGCGACCCGAAGGAGAAATGCTGCGGGACGTAATCGATATTGGTCGCCCTGGTCGCGATGATTGGGTCGAGTACTGCGTCGGTATAGACGAGGGCCGTCAGATAGGGGGCTCGCGCGGGATCACTCAGCGCAGGCGCGAGACCCGCCTGGGGGAAGGCGTCGGCGAGGTAGATGCAGATCGCGGCACGCTCGGTGACGATGATACCGTCATGGATGACGGCGGGTACCTTCTTGTGCGGCTGGATGGCGCGGTAGTCCTCGGGGGCACCGCTCTTGGCGCGAATATCGATCATCTCCATCCGGTAGGGCTGCCCGAGTTCTTCCAGGAGCCAGAGCACGCCGAAGGAACGCGATTGCGGGGCGTGGTAGAAGGTCAGCATGGCTCTCTCCATCATGAGGACGGCGCTCCCGATAGGGTGCGTCGTCGGGGCGATGGCGGGAGTTGTGACGGTACTTGATGTCAGTAGATGTCAGGATCGGCACGGCCCGTGCTCAGCTCTCTTCGCTATGCCCGCGCCGGATGCGTCGGACCGCCGCCCAGACCCCGATGAGGGCGATGGGTACGAAGAGCGCTGTCGCCATGCCGAGGTCGATGGGCAGGAAGCCGGCATCCTTCGCGCCCTTGGCGAGGTAACCGAAGAGGCTGACGACGTAATAGCCGATCGCCGCGACCGAGAGGCCCTCGACCGTCTGCTGCAGCCGCAGCTGGAGGCGGGTGCGCTCGTTCATGGCCGCCAGCAGGTCGCGGTTCTGCTGCTCGAGTGCGACATCGACGCGGGTGCGTAGCAGATTGGCGGCGCGCGCGAGTTTGCGCGACAGGTCGGTCTGGCGCTCCTGCAGCATCTGGCAGGTGCGCATCGCCGGCGCCATCCGCCGGGACAGGAAGGCTGCGAGCGTCGGCCAGCCGGCATGCGGCGTTTCGCCGATCGCGATCAGGCGCTGCTGGACGATGTTGTCATAGGCGCGACTCGCACCGAAGCGATAGTTCGTGGACGCCGCCTCGGATTCGAGACGCGCGGCGAGCGCGGTCATCTCGTCGAGCAGCGCATTGTCGGAGACAAGGCCCTCCGTCGCCGTCATCGTCGAGGCAATGCGCACCAGCGTTTCCTCCGTGGCACGCACCGATGGGCCGATGCGCTGCGCCTCCGGCAGGCCGAGCAGAGCCAATGTCCGATAGGTTTCGATCTCCAGAAGCCTCTGGGTCAGGGCCCCCGAACGGGACGATGTCAGTTCGCGGTCAAGCAGGAGGATGCGGACGAACCCGCCGGCACTGACCCGGAAATCGGTTGCCGCAACGGCGCTTGCATTATCGACGAGCGATGCGGCGAGGCTCGCAGGATCGAAGATCGCATCCAGCTCCCCAGCCCCGATCGCGGGCAGGAGATGGAGGTCGATCGAGACGAGGTGCGGGCCGGGCTGCGGCAACTCGTGCATGGGATGCTGCAGATCGATTGCCGTCGGAACGAAGGCGGAGCGTTCGGGCGATGGCAATTCCCAGCTATAGGTCGTGAACTCGCTATGCTGTTCCCAGCGCAGGCCAATCTCCGCGAGGCGGGCGCGGTGATGCTTGGCGCCTTCGGCCAGGGGCGTCACACCGCGCTCGGAACAAAATCGAGCCAAGGCGTCGCGGTCTGCCGCCGCTTGAGCCGCATCGGTCAGGAAGGCGAAATGCAGCAGGCGGCGCGGGGTCTCGATCGGCGCGAAGGGGCGGGCGTGGACCTCGGCGAGAATGACCTCGCGGTCGGGGTGCGGTACGAGGCCGCCCTTCTGGTGCTCGATCATGTCGCCCCGACGCCCGTTCGACCGCTCCCGATAGAGGCAAGACTGCCGCAAAGTCGCGTGCCCGGCCAGATGGGCATGGTGCCGCAAGCAGGGAGGGAAGAATGCTGCCGACAGGATCCGGCAGCATGATGTGCCAAGTTCTGAAGAGAGAACCCAGGAGCCAGCCATGCCCCTGCCCAACCGTGTAAGGCCCGACGGCTCGCTCGCCCGCGACCCTGCGCGTGGCCTGCTGTTCGGCAATCGCGGCGGCCGGTTTCACGATCCGCAGACGCAGGCCGCGCCGATCCGGTCGCACGCCACGCGGCAGTGGATCTGTTGCGTGCTCTCCTTCAAGGGGCGACGGCGACAGGTCTGGGGCAAGGGTTACACCGAGCTGTTCTTTTGCGACGAGGTGACGGCGCTTGCGGCCGGGCACCGGCCCTGCATGGAGTGCCGGCGGGCGGATGCGCTCGGCTACCGTGCGGCGCTGGTCCGAGGCCTCGGCCTCATGTCCGAGCCGCTCTTTCCCGAGATCGACCGGATTCTGGATGGCGAGCGCCGGATCGGACGAGCCAAGCAGAAGCACCGGCTTCAGGCCGATCGATTGCCGGACGGAACCATGATCGAGGCTGGGGCCGGCGATTGGCTGGCCTTGCGCGGTGAGGCCGCGCTGCTCTGGTCTCCCAACGGATATATCGAGCGACGGCGGCGGGCGCCCGGGACCGTCCTGGTACTGACGCCGCCTGCGACCATCGCGGCCCTCGCGCATGGCTATCGTCCGCTCTGGCATGGAAGCGCGACGCTGTTTTCGTGAGGCTGCGCCCGAGGAAGCGAGGAGGGAGCGGCCGGAACCTTGGGCAGCCTCAGGACGTTGCTCCAGCACGATCATTCATAAGGGGCTGTCCCAATGCGTTCGATTGCACTTTGGCTGCTTGGCGTGCCGATTCCCGTCATCATCCTGCTCTGGTTCTTCATGCGCTGAGACGAAGGGCCAGCGAGGATTGGGGATGGCCGGGCTTGTCCCGGCCATTGGCATTTTACTGCTGACGAAATCAGTCAGTCGTCATATGATCTGCTGACGTGCTCGCGGCGCATGGCGGCGCGGTCGCATCCCTCCGTCGCTTCCCCTATATCGTGGCCATGTCCATCATCCGCGTTTCCAACCTGTCCAAGACCTACGCGTCCGGCTTCAGCGCACTGAAATCGGTCGATCTGGAAATCCGCCGCGGCGAGATCTTCGCCCTGCTCGGACCCAACGGTGCCGGCAAGACGACGTTGATCAGCATCATCTGCGGACTGGTGAACCCGACCTCCGGCAGCGTGCTCGCCGATGGTCATGACATCATCAAGGACTATCGGGCCGCGCGCGCGCGCATCGGGCTGGTGCCGCAGGAGTTGACCACGGACGCCTTCGAAACCGTCTGGGCTACGGTCAGCTTCAGCCGGGGGCTATTCGGCCTGCCGCGGAACCCGGCCCATGTCGAGCGCGTGCTCAAGGATCTCTCGCTCTGGGACAAGCGCGACAACCGGATCATGACGCTCTCGGGCGGTATGAAGCGGCGTGTGCTGATCGCCAAGGCACTGGCGCATGAACCCCAGATCCTGTTCCTCGACGAGCCGACGGCCGGCGTCGATGTCGAGCTCCGCCAGGACATGTGGAAGCTCGTCCGGCGCCTCAGGGACGACGGCGTCACCATCATCCTGACCACGCATTACATCGAGGAGGCCGAGGAGATGGCCGACCGGATCGGCGTGATCAGCAAGGGCGAGATCATCCTGGTCGAGGACAAGGCCGAGCTGATGCGCAAGCTCGGCAAGAAGCAGCTTTCGCTCTCCCTGCAGGAGCCGCTTGCCGCGTTGCCGGAGGGGCTTGCGGCCTATGATCTGGCGCTCGCGGCCGAGGGCGAGGAACTGGTCTATACCTATGACACCAAGGCGGAGCGGACCGGCATCACCGCGCTCCTGCAGGATCTCGCGACCGCAGGCATCCGCTTCAGGGATCTGCGCACCAGCCAGAGCTCGCTGGAAGACATCTTCGTGAGCCTGGTGAGGGAGCGGCACTGATCATGGCTATCAACCTCCACGCGATGCGCGCGATCTATCGCTTCGAGATGGCGCGCACCTGGCGTACGCCACTGCAGAGCATCGTCTCGCCGGTGATCTCGACCTCGCTCTATTTCATCGTCTTCGGTGCCGCGATCGGTTCGCGCATGCAGGCGATCGACGGCGTCGCCTATGGCTCCTTCATCGTGCCCGGCCTGATCATGCTCTCGCTGCTGACGCAGAGCATCGCCAACGCCTCCTTCGCGATCTATTTCCCGAAATTCACCGGCACGATCTACGAGCTGCTCTCGGCGCCCGTGGCGTGGTGGGAGGCGGTCATCGCCTATGTCGGCGCGGCGGCCACGAAATCGATCTTTCTCGGCTTGATCATCCTGCTGACGGCGACGGCCTTCGTGCCGCTCAGGGTCGAGCATCCGGTCTGGATGTTGCTTTTCCTGTTCCTGACCGCGATGACCTTCAGCCTGTTCGGTTTCATCATCGGCATCTGGGCCGACGGTTTCGAGAAACTGCAAGTGATCCCGCTGCTCGTGGTGACGCCACTGACCTTCCTCGGCGGGTCGTTCTACTCGATCGACATGCTGCCGGGATTCTGGCGGACGGTGGCGCTGTTCAACCCGGTCGTCTACCTGATCAGCGGTTTCCGCTGGAGCTTCTTCGGCGTTTCCGAGGTCGGCATCGTCGTCAGCCTGGGAATGACGCTGGTCTTCCTCGCCGCCTGCATTGCGACGGTCGGCTGGATCTTCCGGACCGGATATCGCCTGAAGACCTGAGCCGGCCTCAGGCCGCCTTGACGTCAGAGAAGAAGGTCTCGACGGCACCCCGCAGCGTCTCCGCCTCACGACTCAGGCTTTCGGCCGTCTTCAGAACCTGACTTGCCGAAAGCATGGTCTCCTCGGATGCGGCGGTGACCCCCTCCATCTTGCGCGAGACGCGGATGGTGCCATCCGACGTTGCCTGCGCATTGCGGGCGATCTGCGCCGTTGCCTGCATCTGCTGCTCAGTCGCCCCTGCAATCGCCACGGTGTGCTGGGCCACTTCGGCCATCACCGCCGCGATCGCTTCGATTGCGGCGACTGCGCCGCGTGTCTCGGTTTCGAAGGCCGCGATCTGGGCGGCGATCTCATCCGTCGCTTGGGACGTCCGGCTCGCCAGGGTCTTCACCTCGCCAGCGACGATGCTGAAGCCGCGCCCGGCCTCGCCGGCACGTGCCGCCTCGATCGAGGCGTTGAGGGCGAGGAGATTGGTCTGGGCAGCGATGTCGCGGATCATCGAGACGATCTTGCCGATTTCTTCGGCGGCATAGGTCAGGTTGGCGACATTCGCGCTCGCGCTGGTGGCATCGCGCGCAGCATTGCCGACGACGCCATTGGCCTTGGCGACCCGCCCCGTGATCTCTGCGATCGAGCCGGAGAGCTGTTCCGAAGCCGCGGCAACATTGCGAACGCTGTCGGCGGCATCAAGGCAGGCAGTGCGAGCGTCTTCGGCCTGCGAGGTTGCGGCCGTCGCTGCATCGTTCAAGGTCCGGGCCGTGCTCTCCATCTGGCTCGAACCGGATCTCACCGTCTTCAGCACGGCGTCGATCCTGGCATCGAAGCTGCGGATGAGTTCGTCAATCCTGATCTGACGCTCGGCACGGGCGGCCTCGGTCACCCGGGCGGCGCCTTCGAGCTCGGCGCGCGCCATGGCGTTGTCGCGAAAGACGACGACCGAGCGGGCCATATCGCCGATCTCGTCCGGGCGTGCCGCCAGAGGAATTTCGGCGACCGGTTCCGACTGTGCCAAGCGGCGCATCGTTGCCGCCAACCGCCTGAGCGGCTGTGAAACGCGCCGATGCACGATCCAGAGCGCGAGAGCGAGACCGGCCGCGATCATCAGAGCGCCGATCAGCGTCTGCCGCCTCGCGCTGCTGTCCTGCAGCGCGTCGAGGCGGGAATCGATGATGCGGCTGTTGACGTCGTTGAGAACCGCGATGTGTTTCAACGCTTCGTTCAGTGCCTTGCGGTTCGCCCGGTTGACCTCGTTGTTGCCGTGCCTGTTTGCTGCGGAGGGGCCCTCGATGCGTGCGAGCCGAACCGTCTCCCGCCGGAAGCGGATGAATTGCTCGATCTGGTCGGAGACAGCGGCAAAGGCTGCGCCGTCCTCTGCCTGAACGAGAGGGCGCCAATCGTCCATGACCTCATGGATCTGGGCAAGATCATCCAGGAGTGGCTGGGCGAAGCGCTCGGCATCGGCAGAATCGCGGCTCATATAGAGCCCGCGCGTTTCCATCACGACGGCGTTGACCAACCCGTTGATCCGTTCGGCCATCAGCACGCGGCGCGATGCGAGCTGCATCTCGTCCGTCATCGCCGCGTAGCGGCCAAGCGCCTGGACCCCGAGGATGGTTGCCAGGGCGGCAGTGACGGCGAGAAGCAGGACGGCTCCGAAGATCTGGCTGGAAATCTTGCGCAGGGACGCCATCCGCTCGTGGGTTGAAGCGCCGGCCGCAGCTGGCGCAGATGTGATCGCGGCGCCGGATGATGGCTGCGAATGGTTAATCCATGGTGATCTGCGGGCCCATCAGGTGGCGCGGCTGGCGTCGAAGTCGCGTTGCGGATCATTGACAGCGGGCGCCCTTCCTGTCTTCACACCGACATGACCGATATTTCCATCCTTGATGCCCCGGCGACCGCCGTCGCGCCGCATGCGCGCCGGCGTACCTTCGCCATCATCTCGCACCCGGACGCCGGCAAGACGACGCTGACCGAGAAGCTGCTCTATTTCGGCGGCGCGATTCAGCTCGCGGGCGAAGTGCGCGCCAAGGCGGGCCGCCGCCAGACATCATCCGACTGGATGAAGATCGAGCGTCAGCGCGGCATCTCGGTCGTCACCTCGGTGATGACCTTCGAGTATGGCGGGCACGTCTTCAATCTGCTCGACACGCCGGGCCACGAGGACTTCTCGGAAGACACCTATCGCACGCTGACGGCGGTCGACTCCGCGGTGATGGTGATCGACGCCGCCAAGGGTATCGAGGCGCGGACCAAGAAGCTGTTCGAGGTCTGCCGGCTGCGCGACATCCCGATCGTGACCTTCATCAACAAGGTCGATCGCGAGACGCGCGATCCCTTCGACCTGATCAACGAGATCGAGACGACGCTGGCGCTCGACGTCGCGCCGATGACCTGGCCGGTCGGGCGCGGGCGCGACTTCGTCGGGACACTCGATTTCGCCTCGAATACCTTCCGTCGCAACCAGAAGGGCGACGAGAGCGACGCGGGAACCCCCGTTGCGGGCGAGGACGATCCGCTCTTCGACGAGCTCCTGCCGAACGGCCTTGCCGAGACCTGGCGCGAGGAGGTTTTCCTGGCGCGCGAGGGCCTGAAGCCGTTCGACCTGGAGTCCTTTCGCGAGGGCCATCTGACGCCGGTCTATTTCGGCGCGGCGCTGCGTGACTATGGTGTGCGCGACCTGATCGACGCGCTCGGCCGGCATGCTCCGAGCCCACGCGCCCAGGTCGCGGACAAACGCGCGGTGGAGGCGGAAGAGCCGAAGATGACCGGCTTCGTCTTCAAGATCCAGGCGAACATGGATCCTAACCATCGCGACCGCATCGCCTTCATGCGGGTCTGCTCGGGCAAGCTTTCGCGCGGCATGAAGGCGAAGCTGGTTCGCACGGGCAAGCCGATGCCGCTGAACGCGCCGCAGTTCTTCTTTGCGCGAGACCGCTCGATTGCCGAAGAGGCCTTTGCCGGCGACATCGTCGGCTTGCCGAACCACGGTACCTTGCGCATCGGCGATACGCTCACCGAGGGCGAGGACATCGTCTTCAAGGGCGTGCCGAGCTTCGCGCCGGAAATCCTGCGCCGCGTCAAGCTCAAGGACGCGATGAAGGCGAAGAAGCTGCGCGAGGCCCTGCAGCAAATGGCGGAGGAGGGGGTCGTCCAGCTCTTCCTGCCGCATGACGGCGCTCCGGCGATCGTCGGCGTGGTCGGCGCATTGCAGCTCGACGTGCTGAAGGAGCGCATGGATGTCGAGTATTCGCTGCCCGTCGATTTCGAGCCGTGCCAGTTCGCGATCGCGCGCTGGGTCTCCTCGGACGATCAGGCGGCGCTCGCAAAATTCGTCGCGCTGAAGCCGTCTTCGATGGCGGACGATCTCGACGGCGACCCGGTCTTCATGGCCTCGTCCCAGTTCACGTTGAAATACGATGCGGAGCGCGTCCCGGAGATCACCTTCTCCGACGTCAAGGACTATCAGAAGGTCGCGAAGGCCTGAGATTCTCCCTCTCCGAGGAGAGGGAGAAGACAGGACGGGGATCGGCGACGCGCCTCATCCCCGTTGTTGCCTCTTGAGGATGCGGCGCGGCCGAGCTCTGCGCTCGCGCGGGCCGACCAGCGGGCTTATCCCGCGCGATTGCCGGAGACGATCGCCAGGGCCTCGACGAAGCGATCGAGATCCGCCTCCATGATGTAGGGGGCCGGCGAGATCCGGATCGTATTGCCCTTGGCGACGCCGCCGCGGCGAACGGTCATCACCTTGTGCTTGTCGCGCAGCTCCGCAACGATCGCATTGGTCTCCGCAGGGCTGCGCTTGCCGGCCAGGGCGAACGAGGTGATGCCGGCCACCATGCCGGGATCGTCCGGGGTCTGGATCTCGACGCCTTTGAGTTCGCGTGCCTTCGCGACCCAGTGATTGCGCAGGTGGCGGTAGCGCGCCTCCTTGGCCTCCGGGCCGATCTCCTGATGCAGGGCGAGTGCGGCAGGGACCGCGAGCTGCGCTGCGAAGTTCGGCGTGCCGGTATGGATCCGCGAGCGGACATCGTCGGCCTTGAAATCCTCGTCGGCCATATAGGGATCGATATCGCCGAGCCGGTCCTTAGCAATGTAGAGCAGGCCGACACCGAGCGGCGCGCCGATCCATTTGTGCAGGTTGAAGCCGATGAAATCGACGCCGAGATCCCGGGCCTGAAAGGCGACCTGGCCCCAGCTATGGGCCGCGTCGAGGATGACATCGGCGCCGCGCGCCTTGGCCATCGCAGCCAGTTCCTTGACCGGCATCATCAGCCCGGTGCGATGGCTGATATGGGTCAGCAGGAGAAGCTTCGTCCTGGGATTGGCCTTGAGCGCTGCGTCATAGGCGTCGAGCACGGCCTGGCGCGTGGCGGGCTCCGGGATGTCGAACCTGACGACATCGACACCGCGCCGAGCCTTCAGCCAGTTCATCGCATACTGCATCGAATCGTAGTCGAGATCGGCATAGAGCACGGTGTCGCCGGGCTTGAGCTTGTTGTAGCCGGAGATCAGCGCCTGCAGCGCCTCGGTTGCGCCCCGCGTCAGCGCGATCTCCTCGCGCGCAACGCCGAGGAATGCGGCGAGTGGGGTGCGGACATTGTCGAGATCGGCGCCGATCCTGCTGCGGGCATAGACCGTGTTCTCGAAGTTCACGAAGTCGGTCAGGCGCTTGTACTCGGCCTTCACCGGCTCGGCCATGATGCCCCAATAGCCGTTCTCGAGATTCACCATGTCGGGCGTGACGCTGTAGAGGCCGCGCACGATGTTCCAGTAGCTCGTGTCCGTGCCGGGATTGACGGTCGGAAATGCCGGCAGGCTGCGCGCGGCGGCAGGCATCGGCTGCGGTATCAGCGCTGCGGCGCCAAGGCCGAGCAGAAGCGTGCGGCGATTCGTTTCGAAGGCTTGGCCGGTCATGAGCGTCATCTCCTCGCTGATGCCGCGCAGAGCTAACGATGGGCTGTTGCAGACCTGTGACGATCCACCGGATTGATCGTGGGCCTTGTCCCCCAGCGGGCTCGGAAGCACCGGGTCGGGCTACCAGCGCGCTCAGGTTTCGCGGCCGCACCCGAACACGGCCCAGAGATTGGCTCCCATGGCTTCAGGACGCCCGAGGAAGAGGCGGGCCATGCCCTTCGTGCGCTGCAAGCGCGCGCAGCCACGACACCATTCAGGGCGACGGCATGCGTTCCCACGGCTGCGGCCTGTTCCAGCCCTGAAGCTGCTGGAACGACCGGCAATTCGGGACCCTTTCCGCTGCCGGTCAAAGGCGGTGGAAACGTATGGCCCGCCCCGTCTGCAAGCTGTTTGGCGATCTGATTTGAGCAGTCTGCATCAACGTATCCGGTCTCAGGATTGAACCTGGCCAAGATGGAGATCCGCGCGTCCCAGGCCTCATAAAGGGGCCGGCAT
>NZ_JBFRGS010000025.1:0-63949 GCF_052115465.1 Allobosea sp. 2RAB26
CGCGGCATGCTCGGTTGGCGCCATGCCTTCGGCGACACCACACCCGCGGCCAAGCTTGCCTTCATCGGTGCCGCAACACCGTTCCAGACCTTTGCCGCCCCGCTTGCCCGCAACGCCCTGGTGGCCGAGGCCGGCCTCGCCTGGCGCGCAACCGCCACCACCACGCTCGGCGTCAGCTACAGTGCCGCACTGGGCGACAACGCCCGCGATCATGCCCTCAAGGGCAGGCTCGACGTCAGGTTCTGACAGGCGCAACCTTTGAAGTGCGTGGCTCCGCGACGGAGCAGCCGCGCATTGCAACCGGCGCAGCACATCGCCGGAACAGGATGGTGCGCCTCTCCCGACACGAAGCGGTGTCAATCAGCAAGGAGGCGAGACCCCAGAGAGAATGCGGCATCCTTCAGCTGTATAAGGGGAGGTGGCGCCGTGATCTCGGCAGGCTTGGCTGCCTCGCTACCAGCGGTGACGAGGCGGGCTATCCAAATCTCGCCATCCGAATAATAGGGATCGCCCTCAGCGTTGCGGCCAGTCAGCGTCGGGCCAATGCCCTTCATCTGATCGATGCCGACCACCATGCGAGCTCTGTTCAGCCCCTCGATCAGCCTCTTGCGCTCTTCGTCGATAGCGGGGGCAATGCGGTGTGTAACCTGTCCGGTGTCGCGGCTGAGCGTGACCCCGCTGTCAAATGTTGCCGAGCCGAGCCAGACAGGACGCGTATCAGTTCCGTTTGCAAGCGCCTGCCAGAGCCGCACATGCTCACGACGATCGGCACTGCCGCCCGCGGGCCTTTCAAACGCCAGGTCCTCGCGTCGTCCTTCGAAGTAGAGAGGGCTGACCGGCGCGGTCTTGTAGGGCCTGTCGAGCAGGACGCTCCCGATGATTTCCAGGCTGGTCCGCAGGGTGACCGGATCGGCGGGATACCAACTGGCCGCATGAAACGCACGCACGACATCGTCACGCGTTCCGATCAGGCCGACATTGATCGGATCGCCCGGGATGCCCTGCGCATTCGCGGTCAACATCGTCCGTGTTGACAGCTCCGGCTCTCGCTCGATGCGCGTCCAGACCGCGGGCAGAATGAGATAGCTGACGCCGAGATAGAGAATGAGGGTCGCAGCAAGGAGCTTCACAGCTCGCCGCTTCCTTCGCCTCTCCGTCGTCGGTTCGGTCATAGGGGCACCGGACATCGTCTCGGCCTGGATTTCCAGGTCATCATCCGACGGTTCATGACCGGAGGGAAGAATGATACGAAAGCCGGGCTGGGATTGTTGACTGGGATCAGGGAGCCCGAACCGGATCGGCGACGATTACGCCATGCTTGACGACAAGGTCGACATGGCTCTTCGCTTCGGCCGCCATCCCCAATCACGGCGGTCGAGGGCGCTAGAAAGCCGTTGCAGCTTCGCCGAAGGTCAGTGAATACCGGACAGCGGGCTTTGCTGAATGCGGCGCGGCCCCCCGCTGCTTCAATCCAATCTTCTCCGCAACCCGCAGGGAACCGAGATTCTCGCGGTCGATCTCCGCAACAACCTCCGAGAGCTTCAGCACCTCGAAGGCGTGGGTCAGAACGGGTCGCGCGGCTTCCGTGGCCAATCCTTGACCCCAGAACCGCTGGCGAAGCCGCCAGCCAATCTCGATGTCCGGTCCGACTGCGTCGACGGGAATCAAGAGCACCCATCCGACGAAAACGGCAGGCTCCTGGCGCAGCACGATCGTCCAGTAGCCCATGCCTGGCAGCCACGGGCCGGACGTCCGATTCTCGATGAATTCCCGGTGGGCGGATGGGTCGGACCATGGACCGCTGACGAAGCGGGTGACCTCCGGCTCACGATCCATGAAGAAGCAATCATTGGTGTCGGCCAGCGTACGCGGACGAAGCAAGAGTCGTTCGGTCTCGAAGGTGTTGCAGGCACCGGCGCCGGTAACGATCATGTCGTGAGGCATCCCGCAGTCCGGTTCCGTACATTGGCCGCCCGCGTGGCCAGCGTAACTTCGCCTTCTCCCATAGCGCGACCGCCTTTGGCTTGCCATTGCGAACTGCCCCATGGAAAAGCCGGTGCGATGATGACGACGACTGACCAGACCATCGAGATTACGGCGCTGAGCGAACGGCCACATTTCCGCGAGGCGGTGTCCGACCGGATCTGGAAGGCATGGTGGCGCGACGAGGGATACCTCCTCGAGCAGATCGACGACCGCGTTCGGCAAAGCCTCGGACCCGAAATCATCCCGGCTGCGCTTGTCGCTGCCGCGGGCGAACGGTTTCTCGGAACGGTGTCGTTGATCGACAACGATATGGACGAACGGCCCGGGTACAGCCCCTGGATTGCGGCGCTGTGGGTCGATCCCGCGCATCGCCGACGGGGCGTAGGAGCGGCACTGGTGCGGGCCGCGGCGGCAAGGGCCTTCGAGGCGGGCTTTCCAACGGTCTATCTCTGCGCGACGCCTGACAACACGCCCTTCTACTTTCCCCTGGGCTGGCAACAGATCGAGGCGAATGTCGCGGGCCTGAACATCCTCTCGCTCTCACGATAAGGCCGGGCGCCAGGGCCCCTCTCCCCCTTCGGAGGTTGATCGCGCTCAGAGGCGATCTGGCTGATCTGCACTCAAAGCGGGACTCCATCAGGCGTGCTCCCGTCCCGTCCAGCGAGATCGGGAGCTTGCATGCCTCCGCAAAGAAAAAGCCCGACCAGATGGCCGGGCTTCCCGAAACTCAATGCTATCTGCCCGCATCGCGCCGCTATGAGGCGGCGCGGCAGCAGGCCGGGTATCACTTAGCGGCCGGGGTGACCTTGGCGACGATGCCTTCGAACGGCTTGTAGGCGTCCTTGGCCAGGGCGCTGTAGAGCTCGCCCATCTTGGTCATCTGGGCAACGGCGCCCTCGAACGAGGTCTTGATGAAGTCGGCCTGGATCTCAAGCGCCTTGTCGAGCGTCTTGACGCCAGCCAGCTTCTCGATGGCGGCAGTGCCGGCCTCGAAGGACTTCTTGGCATAGTCGGTGGCTTCGACGGCAATGGTCTGCACGCCCTTCGAGGTGACGCCGAAGGCCTTCAGAGCCGCATCAACGTTATCCTTGGAAGCCTTCTGGATCGTCTCGAACTGCTGGATCATTCTTCCCACAACGCGTTAGCGTTGCCTCCTTGCTGGCGAGCCCGTAGGCCCTGTTTCCACGCCCCAAGGCCTGATGAAACTGTTCACCACCGGGGACTTCCTGTATATTGTGCAGCGCAACATAAAAGTCAAGGCCGCGCTGCAATGCATCAAACGCTAGGTAATGCCATTCCGCCCGGAGCCCATCCGGGAGCGGGATCGGATCACGATCTTTCGCCGTTTAACGGCTCCGTAACCCCATCATCCTAACCTTCCCAACTGTGTCCTTCGCGCCACGTCGCCAGACGCCGCGGAGACCGGGGAACAGTAGTACTGGGTTGAGGCGGGTTGCATGAGTTCTGGTAGCGTTGGTTCCCGGCGCGTGCGTCTTCGCGCACTTGTCGGACTGATCGGTGTTGTCGCCGTCGCGCTCAGCGTGGCCGCGTCCCCTGCCGAGGCCGCACGCAAGAAGCGGCGCCATGTGGGCGGTGGCTATACACCGCCCTATGCGGCGATGGTCGTCGACGTGAAGAGCGGTCGCACGCTGCACGCGGCGAATGAGGATGCCCCGCGCATCCCCGCCTCCCTCACCAAGGTCATGACGCTCTATCTGCTGTTCGAGCAGCTCGAGCGCGGCCGCTTCAACATGAACTCCGAGCTGACGGTCTCGTCCTACGCGGCGCGTCAGGCGCCTTCCAAGATCGGCTTCGCGCCCGGCGAGACGATCGAGGTGCGCGACGCGATCATGGCGCTGATCACCAAATCGGCCAATGACGTCGCCATGGCGGTCGCGGAGAATGTCGGCGGTTCCGAGGACGAATTCGCACGGATGATGACGGCGCGCGCCCGCTCGCTCGGCATGAGCCGGACCAGCTTCTACAATCCGCATGGCCTACCGCATAATCCGCCGAACCTGACGACGGCGCGCGATCTCACCATTCTCGCCCGCGCGATCCAGGAACGCTTCCCGCGCTATTACCCGATGTTCTCGACCCGCGTGTTCAACTATGCGGGCGGCGCCTACCGCAACCACAACAAGCTGCTCGGCCGCGTCGAGGGCGTGGACGGCATCAAGACCGGCTACACCAACGCTTCGGGCTTCAACCTGATGACTTCGGCCAAGTCGGACGGTCGCCAGATCGTCTCGGTCGTGCTCGGCGGCCGCTCCGGCGCCAGCCGCGACAAGATCATGGCCGACCTGGTCGCCGCCAATCTGCCGCGCGCCGCGGCCGGCGGGCGGTCCGCCCCGATGGTCGCCGAGGCCGAGCCGGCGCAGGAGCGTCCGCATCAGGCGACCCAGGTTGCCGCGGCTCCCGTCCAGCATGCGGCCGCCAGCGAGCCCGCGCCAAGGCCGGTGCCGCGTCCGCGCGTCGAGAGCGAGCCGGAAGTCCCGGCGGCTGCCCGCGCCTATGCCGCAACCACCACCACACCGATCGCGCCGCCGCGCCCGATCAATCTCGGCGCTCAGCCGCTGCCGCTCTCCGGTATGCGTCCGGTCACCGCGACGACGACGCCCTCGGCCATGCGCTGGTCGATCGGCGCCCCGCCGGTTGATGGCAAGATCCTGCGCCCACCGGCGAATGTCGATGTCACCTCGTCGATTGCAAAGGTTGCCGAACCTGAAGAAAAGCCCGTCGCCCGGGCTCCCGAGCCCGCCAAGGTCGAACTGCGCCAGCCTGAAGTCGCCCCGGCCATCGCCCAGGCCAAAGCTCCCTCTGCCGGCACCACGACGCTCGCCAAGGCCCAGGACAGCAACAAGGCGAGCGATGCGCGCAGCGGTTCAACCGCGATCCCATCCGGCAAATGGGTGATCCAGCTCGGCGCCACCGATGACGAAGCCAAGGCCAAGGATATCCTGGCCAAGGCCCGCGCCAAGGCCGCAGGCCCGCTCGCCGAGGCATCCCCCTTCACCGAGAAGGTCGAGAAGGGCGGCACCACGCTCTTCCGCGCCCGCTTCGCCGGCTTCGAGGATCCGAAGGACGCTCAGAACGCCTGCGCCAAGCTCAAGCGCGACGGCTTCTCCTGCTTCGCGATCCGCGGCTGAACGAACTGGGAAAGGACCTCAGCCATGTCGTTCCAGCCCGGAATCTCACTTCAGCAGAGCATCCTTGGCCTGATTGACGCGAGCAGCAAGCCCGCTGGTGCCTCCGGCGTCCGGGTGGATCCGCTTCATCAGGGCTCGATGGGCCTCGCGGACCGCCTCCTCGCCCGCCCCAGGCTGAAGCCCCAGGATCTCGTAGGCCTCCTGTTGCGTCATCGCGCCCGGGCGCGTCGCGCCGCCCTGCCCCGCGTCGCGGTGACCATCAGCGTGTTCACGCCAGCCGGGCGTCCGGCGGTCGAGATAAGCCTCTAGCAGCCGCGCTCCCTCCGGGTCCTGCGCCAGGCAGTCCCGCATCAGACGGGCGATCTCGTCGAGGCTCAGCGCATCGAGATCGCGGCCGGCGAAAGCGCCGGCCTTGACCTTGCCGGTCATGCCGCCGCTGTCATGGTCGAGTTCCATCTCCAGCAATGTCGACGAGACGCGCGAGCGCGCGCCCGGTGTCTCCCGGGCCCCGCCGCTCCAGGGAAAGCGCATTCCGCCGGGCCCATAGGCACTCCAGCCGAGGAGCCAGGCTCCGATACCGCCGACGAAGATCGCCATGTCGAGCCGGCCTCGCAGCATCATGAGAGCCGCCACGCCAAGCGAGAGAACGCCACCCAGCGTCTTCAGCGCCTTCGCCAGCAGTTGCGGATTGGCCCCGGTGAAGAGCTTCGAAACCCACCAGAGCAGGATCACGACGGCGATGCCGTAGAGCAGCGTCACCGACGGCCTCCATCCATGGCAGCGAGCAGGCCCTTCACGGCGGGGCTCGCACCGGCAAGCTTCAGCATCGCCTCGCGTCCTCCGCTGGCATAGGCGGCGGCGCCGCGCAGCAGATCGAGCAGCGAGCCCGGCGCAGTCGCGTCGAAACGCGCATAGGCGCCACCGGTCAGCCGCGCGATGGAGGCGAAGGCAGCGCTTGCCGCAGGATCGCCCCCCTCCTGGAACATGAAGCCGCGAATGCCGCGCAGGCCGAGTTCGCCGGCAAGGGTGGCAAGCGTGTCGACATCCTCCTCCATCGCATCGCCGACGAAGACGAAGGCGCGCACCGGCACTGCCCTGGCCTCGTCGCGGACGTGCCTGAGCACGCGCGAGATCTGGGTCTGCCCGCCTTCGCAGGCAATTTGCGTCATCAGCCCGGTCAGGCGGCGCGGTTCGCCAATCCAGCCCGAGGCGCGGCATTCGGCAAAGCCGCGGAAATAGACGAGTTGGACGGCGAGCCCGCCGGAGCCGGCCGCGACCTCGAACATTCTTGCCTGCAGGGAGCAGGCGAGGTCCCAGGTCGGCTGACGGCTCATCGTGGCGTCGAGCGCGAAGACGAGCCGACCGGCCTGCCCGGTCGCAAGCGGTGCGAGCTGCTTGGCGGCGCCGAGGAACCTGTCGATCTCTCCCGGCGCGGAATGGCCGGCCTGTGGCGCATTGGGCGAAACGCCCGCCGCCTTGCCTACAGCCTTGTCGGTCTCTCGCGTCATCAGGGTCCCGGGCGCATCACGCTGCCAAACTCGAATCCAAACCTGATATTGGCCATCGCTCCCGCATTTGCTACCCGTCTCCGGCCGATGGAGAGAGAACCGATGACGCAGGTGGCGGTGGTGGAGACGGTCCGGGACCTGCGCCGGGCGGTGGCGGGCTGGCACGCAGCGGGCGAAAGGGTCGCCTTGGTGCCGACCATGGGCGCCCTGCATGAGGGCCATATCGCGCTGGTGAAGCTGGCGCAGCAGCATGCGCGCCGCGTTGTCGTCTCGATCTTCGTCAATCCGACCCAGTTCGCCCCGCACGAAGACTTCAAGAAATATCCCCGCACATTCGACACCGACCGCAGCCTGCTGGAAGCGGCGCAGGCGGACGCGATCTTCTTCCCCTCGGTCGAGGAGATGTACCCGGCGGGCTTCGCCAGCCGCGTGCTGCTGCTCGGCCCGGCCGCCGTCGGCCTCGACGATCGCTTCCGCCCGACGCATTTCGAGGGTGTCGCAACGATTTGCTGCAAGCTGTTCACCCAGAGCCGGGCTGATTGCGCCGTCTTCGGCGAGAAGGACTACCAGCAGCTCAAGGTGGTGACGCGGATGGGGGCGGATCTCGATCTCGGCATCGAGATCATCCCCGCGCCGACCCATCGCGAGCCGGATGGCCTCGCGATGTCCTCACGCAACCGCTACCTCTCGCCTGAGGAACGCGCGCTGGCGCCCCTGCTCCACCGTGTCATGCAAAACCTTGCCATGCGCATCCGCAACGAGGACCCGCTCTTCCAGGCGGTCGGCCAGGCGCAAAGCGAGATCATCACCGCCGGGTTCGAGCTCGACTATCTCGAGGCCCGCCACGCCGAGACGCTGGCCCCGGTCACCGGCCTGGCCGACGGCCCGATCAGGCTGCTGGTGGCGGCGCGCCTCGGCGGAACGCGGCTGATCGACAACATTTCCGTGTGACGGGCTAACCCGGATCCCGAGCAGCCCTTGGGGGCGCAGTCGGCCGCTCCCCGAGAGAACACGGGCCTAAAGCAGACCCAGCCCAGCCAGTTCGCGTCGCATCTCTTCCGGCATCTCGGCAAGGTCACCGCCATGCTGGCCGATGTCGCGCGGGGCGTCCTTGGGCTGCAGGTAGCGCCAGCCCTGGAAGGGGCGGAACGGCCGCGGCTCGACCGGGATCACTACCGGCTCCATCACCAGATGGCAGCGCCCGATCCCCTCGCCATCGGTGAAAGGCCGAATATCCGTCAGTCGCTGGCGCGCCGAGATCTGCCCCTTGATCACCCAGTAGAGCGAGCCGCCATCGACGATCTCCTTGATGCGCTTGGGCACCATGCGGGTGGTATGGGTCTGCTCTTCCCGGCGGCCGAGCCGGCGCATCAACGCCATCTGCTCCTCGACCCATTCCTCGAGATCGCGAATGGATTCGGCGCCGACGCAGAGTTTGAGCATGTGCAAGGCCATGGCCGCATATTAATCCCCCCTGGCGAACCGGGCCAGCGTTGCCGGAGTTTCTCCACAGAGGCTGGATCGCCCGCTCTCAGCCGTCTCCGGGCTCTGCTTGCGCTGACCCGGGATGACGACAGCCGAGAGACGCGATACCTCAGTACCGGGAGAAGGAGACCCAGAACATGCGCGGACTTGCTGGCAAGGCCATTCTCGTCACCGGAAGCACATCGGGCATCGGCTATGCGATGGCGGAACGTCTCGTCGCCGAAGGCGCCAAGGTCCTGGTTCATGGCCAGGACGACGCACATGTGGCGGCCGCCTGCGCCAAGCTCGGGGCCTCCACGCAGGGCGCGACCGGCGACCTCGCCGAACCCGCGACTGCCCAGATGCTCGTCGACGCCACCGTCAGGGCCTTTGGCCGCATCGACGGGCTGGTCAACAATGCTGGCATCTATCCACGCGGCGTCATCGGCGAGACCACGGCCGCCTTCTTCGACCATATCTTCGCGATCAATACCCGCGCCCCGCTTCTGTGCGCCGAGGCGGCGATCGCCGCCTTCCGCCTGCAGAAATCCGGGGGCGCCATCGTCACAGTCGGTTCGATCAACGCGCTCTGCGGCCAGAGCGACCTGACGGTCTATTCCATGTCGAAGGGCGCATTGACGACGATGACGCGTAATCTCGCCGATGCGCTCGGGCAGGAACGCATCCGGGTCAACGCGCTGAATGTCGGCTGGACCTTTACGGCGAACGAGGACGCGACCCAGCAGCGCGAGGGGCGCGAGCCGGGCTGGCAGAACCATGTTTCGCCGATCTTCGCCCCGACGGGCCGGATCATGCAGCCCGACGAGATCGCCGCCCACACAGCGTTCTGGCTCTCCGACGATAGCGCACCGGTCTCCGGCCAGATCTACGAGGTCGAGCAATATCCCCTGATCGGCCGCAACCGCACGCAGACGACCTGAGGCAGCATGCCAGACTATGACTACGCGCCCCATCTCGCACGCTGGGGCCTGGTGCCCGACGGCGTGCCGATCGTCACCCATAGCAGCCACCTTCTCCCGGTCAGGCACCATGGCGCGCCCGCCATGCTGAAGCTGCCGGAGGCGCCCGACGAGCGCCTCGGTTATTTGCCGCTGGAATACTGGGCTGGCGAGGGGGCGGCACGGCTGCTCGCCCGCAGCCCGACCGGCGACGCCATGCTGCTCGAACGCGCGACCGGCCAACGTTCGCTTTCGGCCATGGCTCGCAACAGCGCCGCTGCCGACGACGAGGCGACGGCGATCCTGTGCGAAGCGATCGCGGGATTGCACAAACCGCGCGGCCGGGCACCGGCCGGCCTCATTCCGCTCGAAACCTGGTTTGCGGACCTGTTTCCGATGGCGGCGCAGCGGGGTGGCATCCTGGCGCGCTCTGCTGCGGCGGCGACCGAATTGCTCCCGGCGCAGCGCGAGATCGTGCCGCTGCATGCCGATCTCCACCACGACAACGTGCTCGATTTCGAGTCGCGCGGCTGGCTCGCCATCGACCCGAAATGTGTGCTCGGCGACCGCGCCTTCGAGTACACGATCCTGTTCTGCGATCCCGATCTCTCGGACCCCGATCCACCTGTCGCCATCGTCCCGGGGCGTTTCGAGCGTCGGCTGGAGATCGTTCTGGAGAAATCGGGGCTGGAACGCCGCCGCCTGCTGAGCTGGCTCCTGGCCTGGTGCGGATTGTCGGCCGCCTGGTTCCTCGGCGACGACGACCCGCTTGCAGAGATCAATCTTGCCGTCGCGGAAAAGGCTGCGGCGCTCCTCGATGAAACCTAGAGCCGGCCCAATTCTCGGCTGGCACAAGGCTATCCCGCTGAAGCGCGGCGGTGGCATCAACGATGGCGGGCCAGCAACGCTGGGATAACCGAAATCAGTTGGAGCCCTACTCTCCCAGCACCACGACCTTGGCGCCCTCGGCCACCTGTGCCCCCGGCTGACCGGCAACTTCGGTCACGGTGCCGTCGCGCGGAGCCGTCAGCACATGCTCCATCTTCATCGCCTCGACGATCGCGAGCCGCTGGCCCTTGGTGACCAGCTCGCCGGGCTGGACGAAGAGCGCGATCAGCTTGCCATGCATCGGCGCCTTGATGACGCCCCCAGACCCCGCGGCGGCGTCGAGATCGACCGCAAACGGATCGTAGAGCGAAACCGTCGTCTGCCGCCCGCGGTGCAGCGCGAACCAGACGCCCCGCTCGGCCTGCGCCAGCGTGATCTCGTGCTCGCCCTCATCGATCTCATGGCCAGGCAGGCTGACGCGCGCACCGTCTTCATGCCACTCGATCCGGGCATCGATCCGTTCGCCGTCGACTGAGAGCGGCAGGCCAAGCGGCTGGCGCGGCATCAGCGAGAAGGCATCGGGAACGACCCAGGGCGAAAGCGCCCCGCCCTCATGCGCCGCCGCTGCAACGAGGCCGGCCTCCTGGCGCTGCTCCTCGAGCTGCAGCGCGGCAGCAGCTACCGCCGCGGCATCGAGCGGCTGCGGCACGGCACCCAGCGCATCGAGATTACGATCGATGAAACCGGTATCGAATGGCCCCTGCCGGAAGCCCTCGGCCTCCGCGAGATGCTTGAGGAAGGCAAGGTTGGTGCGCGGCCCGGCGACGATCGTTTCGCCCAGCGCCTGCGCCAGTCGGTCGAGCGCCTCATTGCGATCGGCGCCATGGGCGATGACCTTGGCAATCATCGGATCGTAGAACGGCGTCACCGTGTCGCCGGCCTCGACGCCCGTATCGATGCGGATGCCTTCCCCCTCGGTGAACTGCAGCGCCCAGAGCTTGCCGGTCGACGGCAGGAACCCCTTTTCGGGATCCTCGGCATAGAGCCGCGCTTCGACGGCATGCCCATTCGCCTGCACATCGGACTGGGTGAAGCCGAGCGGCTCGCCGGCCGCCACCTTGAGCTGGAGCTCGACCAGATCGAGCCCCGTGATCGCCTCCGTGACCGGGTGCTCGACCTGCAGGCGCGTATTCATTTCCATGAAATAGAAGCGGTCGGCCCTCAGGCCTTCCCGCCCATCCGCAATGAACTCGACCGTGCCGGCGCCGACATAACCGACAGCGCGCGCCGCCTCGGTGGCTGCCTTGCCCATCGCCGCCCGGACCTCGGCGCTCATGCCCGGAGCCGGGGCCTCCTCGATCACCTTCTGGTGCCGGCGCTGCAGTGAGCAATCGCGTTCGTAGAGGTGGACGACATTGCCATGACTGTCGCCAAAGACCTGAATTTCGACATGGCGCGGCGAGAGCACGTATTTCTCCACCAGCACGCGGGCATCGCCGAAGGCGCTCTTGCCTTCACGCTGGGCGCTGGAGAGCGCGTCGGCGAAATCCTCTGGCCGATCGACCTTTTTCATGCCTTTGCCGCCGCCACCCGCGACCGCCTTGATCAGCACGGGATAGCCGATCACTTCGGCTTGCCCCGCGAGGAAGCCGACATCCTGTTCGGCGCCGTGATAGCCCGGGACCACCGGCACCTTCGCCTTCTCGACCAGCGCCTTGGCTGCATCCTTCAAGCCCATGGCGCGAATGGCCGAGGCCGGCGGACCGACGAAGACGATGCCGGCAGCGGTGCAGGCATCGGCGAAATCGGCATTCTCGGAGAGGAAGCCGTAGCCCGGATGGATGCAGGCAGCATTCGCCTGCCTGGCAACGGCCAGGATCTTCTCGGCGTCGAGATAGCTTTCGCGGGCCGGCGCAGGACCGATCCGATAGGCCTCGTCCGCCATCTCTACGAAGAGCGCATCCTCATCGGCGTCGGAATGGACCGCGATGGTGCGCAGGCCCAGGCGCCTGGCTGTCCGGATGACGCGGCAAGCGATCTCGCCGCGATTGGCGATCAGGATGGAAGGCAGTTTCTCGGCGATCGTCATGGGCCGCGTCCTTTGAACGTCTGCCCCGTTATAGCAATCCGCACGGCGATGTCTGCGCGCCATTGCGCATCTGCGGATGCGCGGCTCGTCGCGCTTACGCCTCCTCCCCGCTTTGGGAGGAGGCGCAGCCGACTGACCGATCGCGAGGCAACAGAGCAGCCCTTTCGATAGCTTCGTTGCGCTCCAAGGGAAGACCCGCCTAACTCAGCACTCCGAGTCGGCGGCCGAGTTTCAGCGTGACCGTAGCTCCGACCAGCAGCGCCACACCAAAGATCCAGCCGGAGACTGCGCCTGCCGATACGCCCGAGAGCAGCGTGCCGACCGTGCAGCCAAGCCCGACCAGTGTTCCCCAACCGAGGAGCACGCCACCCAGAATCCCACGCAGGATCTGTGGCGGACGCGGCAGGCTCGGCCTGAACTCGCCCGAAGCGAGCGCAGCG
The DNA here is from genome assembly GCF_052115465.1 of Allobosea sp. 2RAB26. Lineage (NCBI taxonomy): Bacteria > Pseudomonadati > Pseudomonadota > Alphaproteobacteria > Hyphomicrobiales > Alloboseaceae > Allobosea > Allobosea sp. 2RAB26. The sequence continues at coordinate 12,424 of NZ_JBFRGS010000025.1, forward strand.
CAGAAGGACGCCAGCACAAGGCCGATGACGAACAGACCGTTCGGCGTCAGCAAGGCGTCACGGATCACCGTGGCGCAGCCGCGAAAGCTGTCGAGGCCTTCCAGCCGCTCCGGCAGCAGGTCGAAAGCGTTCGCCACCTGCCGTGAGCGCGAGCCGAGTTCGGCCGTGACGCCGAGCGGGCTCAGCCGCAGATAGGCTGCTATGCCGACGAGGCCGAGGAAGAGACCGCCGAGCCAGGACGGCCAGCGCGCGACGAAGACCTGATGCAAAGGGGCTTGTGACTCCGCTTCGGTCCCGCCGATCGGCCGCCCTACCCGCAACAGCACGAGCGCCAGCGCGGCCAGCGCGCCAAGGCCACCGAGCAGCGCGCCGGCATAGCCGAGATGGCGCGGCAGCCAGAGCACCGCGGATTCCGAGATGCTGAGCAGGTAGAGTTCGTTCCAGCTCAGGAAACCGAGCCCGAAGCCAAGCCCGGCCCCGATCAGCGCGAAGGGCGCGGTCGGCGAGCCTTCGCCCAGTCTGTACCAATGGGCACTGATGCAGGAGCCGGAGATCGCCATGCCGGCGCCGAAAGCCAGGCCCGCCAGAACCAGTACAGGACCGACCGGACCGATATGGGCCGTCGGCGGCAGCCGTGCCCCCGACGGGTCGGGCAGCCAGGCTCCGAAGATCAGGGTATAGCCGACGATGCCGACCGCAAGCGCAGTCAGGATACCGAGCAGACCGCGCGGGTCGCGCCGGTCGAGCCAGTCCCGCCAGATGCAGAGGAAGCAGAAGCGGGAGCGCTGCAGCACGAAACCGAAGACCGCGCCGAGGATCAGCGAGAGCTGCAGTTGCGGTGCCGGGTCGCCATGGGTTCCGACGAGATGGATCGCCCCGGCGAGCACCAGGACGACGGCCGTCGCGGCCACGAAGCGCGCAGGCGGGAACTGCAGCTCATCGGCAGCAATCCCGCCCGAGGCGGCTTCGCGCGCCCGCTGATAATCGAGCGCGCCAGTGTCGTCGGACATGCTCATGGATGCTGCCCGGGCAGACTCGCCAGCCTGGCGCTCACTTGCCGCTCCAGACCGTGCCCGCCGGGTTATTGATCGGCAGGCCGACGACATTGCCGTACTCAGTCCAGGAACCGTCATAATTGGCGACCTGGTAGCCAAGCAGGCGCGACAGGATGAACCAGCTATGGCTCGATCGCTCGCCGATCCGGCAGGTCGTGATGATCGGCTTCGAGCCGTCGATGCCGATCTCGGCATAGAGCTTCCTCAGCTCCTCGACCGGCTTGATCGTGCCATCAGCCTGGTTGACTGCGCGTGCCCAGGGCAGGTTGACGGAGCCTGGGATATGGCCGGCGCGGAGCGCCAGTTCCTGGAACCCAGCCGGTGCGATGATCTTGCCCGAGAACTCGTCGGGCGAGCGGATGTCGAGGATGCGGGCATCGGACTTCCTTTCGACGACATTCACGACATCCGTCAGCCGCGCGCGCAGCGTGCGGTTGGGTTGGGAGACGGTGAAGCCCGACGCCTTGACCGGTGCCGGACTGGTCGCGACCGGGCGCTTCTCCAGCTCCCATTTCTTGCGGCCACCATCGAGCAGCTTCACGTTGTCGCGCAGGCCGTAGATGTCGAACACCCAGGCGCCCCAGGCGGCGAACCAGTTGTTGCTGTCGCCGTAGAGAACGACCGTCGTATCCTTGTCGAGGCCGAGCTTGCGGGCCAGCGCCTGGAATTTCTCAGGTGTCGCGATATCCCGTGACACGGTCTCGACCAGATCGGTGTGCCAGACGACGTTCTGCGCCCCCGGGATATGGCCGCGTTCATAGAGCCCAGGCTCGACGCTGACCTCGACGATCCGAAGCGTCGGATTCGCGAGGTTCTGCTCGAGCCATTCGGTCGTCACCAGCGGACCGCCATTCGCCCAGGCAGCCCCGATCGATGCGAGCCCCCCCAGCACCGAACCGAGCACCCATCCCAGTCGCGTCTTCCCAGCCATATCGCCTCAACTCCGTCCATTTGATCGAGAAATCGGGAGGGAGATCGTCGCCGCCAGGGCCGCGCAAGAACAGCCGAACAGGATTTTTTTGTTTGCCGGGTGCGGACAAGAACCGTCCCCCGGCGCCTGCCGTAGGGGAAGATCCTTCCGAAAGGCCCGTGTCAGGCTTCCGCTGGGAGGGTTTTGTCCTGCGGCACCCGGGCAGCTTTCCAGATCGCCCAGGTCGCCTGGAAGCAGATGCCGGCCACGATGAGGTCGAACAGATATTCCGGCCAGCGCACCGGGGCGACGCGGGCGACGAGACCAAGCAGCGCAAAGCCGGTGGTCGAGATCACGTCGTTGCGGCTGGAGAGCCAGGTCGCCTTGATCACCGGATTGGTCTCGCGGCGGAAGCGCCAGAGCAGCGCGACGATCAGGATGGCGATGACGATCGCGCTCGCCGCGGAGAAGCCGAGCGTCCAGATCTCGATCGGCCTTGGGCTGACAATCTTGTCCCAGAGGTCGTAGAGCGTGTGGATACCGGCGACCGCCATGACCGCCCCGATACCGAGCGCGGCCCAGCGCTCGGCCCGCTCGTCACGGCCGAAGACCAGCGCGGCGATGCCGTAGAGCAGGACGTCGTAGACCCAGTCGACGCCGTCCTTGAGCAGTTGGGCGTTGCCGATGCCGTGCGCCCAGAGCACGACATGGGCGGCGAACAGGAAAATGCCGAGCGCGATGCCCCAGATGGTCAGGCGATAGGCGCGGGCCATGCGTGCCTGCGCCTTGCTGTCATGGCCGGGCCCGCCCCGACCTTCCATGTCTTCAAACGGCGTGTTCGTCTCGAACGCGGACATGCAAGGCGCTCCTCAAGGCCGGCATCCCACTGTCCTGCAACGAGCTGGCGACGCAAGGCGTCATGACCGGGACAGGCCCAGCCGTGACGCCGAGAGATCAGCCGCGCCCGACCAGCGGCGCCTTGGTCGCCATCACGGTGACGAACAGCACATTGGCCTCGATCGGCAGGCTCGCCATGTGCAGAACCGTGGAGGCGACATGCGCCACGTCCATCACCGCCTCAACCTTGATCGAGCCGTCGGCCTGCGGCACGCCGGTCGTCATCTTCTGCGCCATCTCGGTCAGTGCATTGCCGATATCGACCTGGCCGACCGCGATGTCGTATTTGCGGCCGTCGAGCGATGCGGTCTTGGTCAGGCCGCTGATCGCGTGCTTGGTCGCGGTATAGGCGGCCGAGTTCGGGCGCGGCACCTGCGCCGAGATCGAGCCGTTGTTGATGATGCGACCGCCGCGCGGGCTCTGGTCCTTCATCTGCTTGAAGGCCTCCTGCGTGCAGAGGAACGGCCCGGTCAGGTTGGTGTCGACCACCGCCTGCCACTGCTCTAGCGAGAGATCCTCGAGCAGGATTCCGCCCGGTGCATTGACGCCGGCATTGTTGAACAGCACGTCGAGGCGGCCAAAAGTCTCCTTCGTCCTGGCAAAGAGGTTCTTCACGGAAGCCTGGTCGGTCACATCGGTCGAGACGGCGAGCGCCTGCGCGGCCGGGGCGCCCGAGAGCTTGATCGTCTCCTCCAGCGCGTCCACCCGACGCCCGGCGAGGACCGTGCGATACCCGTCCTTGAGGAAGGCGATCGCGACGGCGCGGCCGACGCCCGAACCCGCACCGGTGATGATGGCGACCTTGTTGTGCCCAGACATGCGTATCCTCGCGTTTCCCGTGATTTCAACCGTTTCAGGCGGCCGGACCATAACAGCGTATGCAGTATGCGGAACAGGGTTTGGCGCAAGCCCGTCCCCGCCCTTTCGCTTGCCAAGGCCCGCGGCTGACATAGTCTTGTAGCGAGGGAGGATGCATGATGACCAGCCTGAGCCGCCGCCGTTTCATCGCCACCGGAGCGGCAACGCTTGCAACTGCCCCCGCACTGGCCCAGCAGCCGGGCCACGAGCACCATGGCGGCGCCTATGAGCGGCTGAACCAGCCCGGCCGCATCGACCGGCCGGAACTTGCAAAGACGCAGAACGTCTTCGATTCCCCTGCCCCGAAGGCCGCCAACCCCGGCCGCTGGCAGGCGAAGGCGCCGCTGCCGATGCCGCGCTCGGAAATGGCCTGGGCGACGGCGCATGAGGGCAAGATGCACATCGTCGGGGGGTATGCCGAGCAGCGCGTCGACCGCCCCTATCACCATGTCTACGAGGCAGCCTCCGACCGCTGGAGCGATGCCGCTCCGTTGCCGCTAGGCGCCAACCATGTCGGCGTCGCCTTCCTGGACGGAAAGCTCTACGCGATCGGCGGCTTCCTGGAGCAGAATCGCAAGCCGCATCCGCGCTGCTTCGTCTATGATCCGGCGAGAGACAGATGGGCCGAGATCAGGTCCCTGCCGCGCCCCGTCGGCTCGGCGGCGATTGTTGGCCTGGGCGGTCGGTTGCATGTCATTGGCGGCGCCATCGGCGAGACGACCGACAGCAAGAAGTCGATCGACTGGCACCTGACCTACGATCCCAAGGCCGACAACTGGGAGAACCGCGCGCCGTTGCCGACCGCCCGCGACCACACCGGCACGCTCGCCATCGCGCCCCTGATCCATGTCATCGGCGGCCGCGTCGACTCCTTCCACACCAATTCGAACCTGCACCACGCCTATGACCCGGCGACCGACAAATGGACGCCGCGCAATCCGCTGCCAACAGCCCGCTCCGGCCACGGCGCGGTGCTCTACCGCGGAAAGGTCTTCGTCATGGGCGGCGAAGGCACCAACCGCGTCTTCGGCCAGATGGAGGCCTATGACCCCGTTGGCGATGCCTGGGAGCAATACGCTCCAATGCCAACGCCCCGCCACGGGCTCGGCGCTGCACTGGTCGGAGACGCCATCCATGTCGCCGGCGGCGGCCCGATCATGGGCGGCGGCGTCCAGAGCGCCGTGCACGAGGCATTTGTGCTGGGCTGAGCCCCTGGCGGCCAGCGCTCCCGCCTCACATCCGGAAGACGCCGAAGCGGGTCTCCGGCACTTCGGCATTGAGACAGGCGGAGAAGGCCAGCGCCAGCACGCGGCGCGTCTCGGAGGGAAGGATGATGCCATCGTCCCAGAGCCGCGCGGTGGCGTGATAGGGCGAGCCCTCATCCTCGTATTTCGCGCGGATCGGGGCCCTGAAGGCCTCTTCCTCCTCGGCCGACCAGGACTTGCCCTCAGCCTCGATATTGTCGCGGCGGACGGTCGCGAGCACGCTCGCCGCCTGCTCGCCGCCCATCACCGAGATACGGGAGTTGGGCCAGGTGAACAGGAAACGCGGTGAATAGGCGCGCCCGCACATGCCGTAATTGCCGGCGCCGAAGGAGCCGCCAACCAGTACGGTGATCTTCGGCACGCGGGCCGAGGCGACTGCCGTGACCAGCTTGGCGCCGTCCTTGGCAATGCCGCGCGTCTCGACATCGCGGCCGACCATGAAGCCGGTGATGTTCTGCAGGAAGAGCAGCGGAATGCGACGCTGGCAGCAGAGTTCGATGAAATGCGCGCCCTTCAGCGCGCTCTCCGAGAACAGGATGCCATTATTGGCGATGATGCCGACCGGCATGCCGTGGATGCGGGCAAAACCGGTGACCAGCGTCGTGCCGTAGAGTCGCTTGAATTCGTCAAATTCGGAGCCGTCGACGAGCCGGGCGATAACCTCGCGGATGTCGTATTGCTTCTTCAGGTCGGTCGGTACCACGGCCTCGAGCTCGGCGGGGTCGTAGAGTGGCTCCTCCGGCTCGGCAATGTCGATATCGGGACGCTTGACGCTGTTCAGGTTGGCAGCGATGCGGCGCGCAATCGCGAGCGCATGGGTGTCGTCGCCGGCATAATGGTCGGCGACGCCGGACAGCCTCGCATGGACATCGGCGCCGCCCAGGTCCTCGGCCGAGACGACCTCGCCGGTCGCCGCCTTCACCAGCGGCGGACCGCCCAGGAAGATCGTGCCCTGCCGGCGCACGATCACCGTCTCGTCCGACATCGCCGGCACATAGGCTCCGCCGGCCGTGCAGGAGCCCATGACGACGGCGATCTGCGGAATCCCCTCCGCCGAGAGCGTCGCCTGATTGTAGAAGATCCGGCCGAAATGCTCGCGATCGGGGAAGACATCGGTCTGGTGCGGCAGGTTGGCACCGCCGGAATCGACGAGGTAGACGCAGGGCAGCCGGTTCTCGCGTGCGATCTCCTGCGCGCGCAGATGCTTCTTCACCGTCATCGGGTAATAGGTGCCACCCTTGATGGTGGCGTCGTTGCAGACGACCATCACCTCGCGGCCGGCAACGCGACCGATCCCGGCGATCATGCCTGCGCCGTGGATCTCCTTGTCATACATCTCGAAGGCGGCCAGCGCCCCGATCTCGAGGAAGGGCGAGCCCGGATCGAGCAGGCGCAGCACCCGCTCCCGCGGCAGCAGTTTTCCACGAGCGGTATGGCGCTCCCGCGACTTGGCATTGCCGCCGAGCGCAGCGGCCGCGCGGTGCCGGGCCAGCTCGGCACGCAGGCCGTCCCAGGCCTCGGCGTTGGCGCGCGTCTCGGCCGAGTTGAGATCGACCTTGCTCTCGATGACCGCCACGGCACGCTCCCTTAAGCGAAGAAGTCCTCGCCGGTTTATGGCGCGCCACGCGAAAAACGCCAACCGGCGCGGATGCGCAGGGGCGCGAGCGCAAATCCGCCCGCTCTCAGCGCGCCACCGCAGGGGCAGCCACGGCGCCGATCGCGCCCCCCGCAACCGCTCCGATCGGCCCGCCGATAAGGGCCCCCGTGCCGGCGCCCGCAGCCGCGCCGGCGATGATCTTGTCGTTGGTGGTGCAGGCACCCAGCACGACCGCGCAGGCGGCCGCGAACATCACTGTCCGGATCATCTTCGTCCCCGTTTCCGATTCATCCCACCGCGGGAGGTTGGCCGGCTTTGGTCAACGGATGGTGAACGAAGGATGAAGAGCCTTAGTCGAGGCTCAGGCGAGAACGGTTGCCCCGAAGATCCTCTCGAACTCGGCACGCAGCATCGAATCGACCTCCGGAAGCGTCACCGGCAACCCGAGATCGACCAGCGAGGTCACGCCCTGGTCACTGACGCCGCAGGGCACGATTCCCCCGAAATGCGACAGCTCCGGCTCGACATTCAGCGAGATGCCGTGGAACGAAACCCAGCGCCGGACGCGGATGCCGATGGCGGCGATCTTGTCCTCGCTATCCGCTCCTTTCTCGGGCCGGCGCACCCAGACGCCGACACGGTCCTCGCGCCGCTCGCCGCGGACATTGAAGCGCTCAAGCGTGCCGATCAGCCAGGCTTCGAGGGCGGCAACGAATCGCCGGAGGTCGGGATCGCGACGCTTCAGGTCGAGCATGACATAGGCCACCCGCTGGCCGGGACCGTGATAAGTGAACTGCCCGCCCCTGCCGCTCTGATGCACCGGAAAGCGTTCGGGCTCGATCAGATCGGCCTCGCGGGCCGAGGTGCCGGCGGTATAGAGCGGCGGATGCTCGATTAGCCAGACGCGCTCGCGGGCCTTGCCGTCCGCGATCAGCGCCGCGCGCGCGTCCATCTCGGCGACAGCTTCGTCATAGCCGACAAGCCCCCCGGCATGGACCCATTCGACGGGCTCGGAGCCCGGCTGCGGCAGGAATGAAACCGCAAGCGTCTCACGTGTCTTCACGGTGCATTAACTCTGTTTGTTCAACGATCGCTAACCGGCTACCGCCTGTCGCCGGCAGGCTCATGCGCCGAAGCCGGCCGGCAGGCAAGTTTCGTTGGTTGAATTCGCAAGTAGGGTTTCGGAGGCAGGACTTGAAGGCCGATCTCGATCTCGTTTCGGTGGAGCTCACCGTGGTTCTGGGCTCGACTCAGATGCCGATCTACAAATTGCTGCGCATGGGCCGCGGTGCGATCATCGAGCTCAACGCCACCGAGAACGACGAAGTCCAGATTCTCGCCAACAATCACCCGTTCGCCCGCGGCAACGTCGTGGTCAGCGGTTCGCGCATCTCTGTCGAGATCACCGAGCTCCTGAAGCGCCCCACGGTCTTCAGCGCGCAGACCATTGCCGAGGCCGCCTGAAAAGGATTTCAAAGTTTTCCACACAACGAGCTTGTCGCGGCGGATTCGATTTGTTAGACCCGCGCCGCTCCGGAGTTCACCGCCTCACCGCGGTTTTCTCTTAGCCGCTGCGGTCATGGCGGAATTGGTAGACGCACTACCTTGAGGTGGTAGCGGGGAGACCCGTGGAGGTTCGAGTCCTCTTGACCGCACCAAATTCAGGCTGATGCCTTGAAACGGCGACCCTCGCGGGTCGCCGTTTTGGTTTTCGGCCCTGCCGGCCATGAAACGTGAGGTCGCCGCGGCGCGTTGCCAGCACAGTCCACGGCTGACACAAGAGGCCCTTCCCTCGAATCCAAGCCCTTTCCTCAAATCGTGGAGTCGGACCGATGGTCGAAGCCGAAAACGCTCCCGACGAATCCGCCACCCGCAGGATTCGCGACGAGGATGGCGCGATTGATCCCGCGCTGGTCGAACAGGTCTCGCAGGCCGTCCTGCTCTCGGACGTCACGACGTTGCGCGGCATCGTTGCCGACATGCACGAGGCCGATCTCGGCGCATTGCTGGAAGCCCTCGACGCCGACGAACGCCCGCGCCTGATCTCGCTGCTCGGCTCCTATTTCGACTTCACGGCGCTGACCGAAGTCGACGACACCGTTCGCGAGGAAATTCTCGAAGAGCTCTCGGCCGAGACCGTCGCGGAAGGCGTACGCGAACTCGACACTGACGACGCGGTCTACATTCTCGAGGACCTTAACGAGGCGGACAAGCAGGAGGTCCTCGACAAGCTCACGCCCTCCGAGCGCATCGCCCTGCAGCAGGGCCTGGATTATCCCGAGGACACGGCCGGCCGGCGCATGCAGAGCGAGGTCATCGCCGTGCCGCCCTTCTGGACCGTCGGCCAGACCATCGACTTCCTGCGCGACACCGCAGATCTGCCCGACCGATTCTTCGAAATATTCGTGGCCGACCCGGCCCATCATTTCGTCGGCACGGTGCGGCTGGACCGGCTGCTGCGAAATCGGCGCCCCGTGGTGATTTCGCAGCTGCTGGAGGAAGACCGACGGGTCGTCGAGGCGACCGACGAACTCGAGGACGTGGCGCGGCTGTTCCAGCGCTATAATCTGGTTGCCGCACCGGTGATCGATGCGACCGGTCGTCTCGTCGGCGTGCTGACCATCGACGATATCGTCGACGTCATCGAGGAAGCCGCGGACGAGGATGTGAAACAGCTCGGCGGCGTCAATCCCGACGAAGAGCTCTCCGACCCGGTCCGAAAGATCATCTGGAGCCGCTTCAGCTGGCTCTTCGTCAACCTGATGACCTCCTTTCTTGCCGCCGCGGTGATGAGCCTGTTTGAGAATCAGCTCGCAAAAGTCGTGGCGCTGGCGATCCTGGCGCCGATCGTAGCGAGCCAGGGCGGCAACGCCGCCACTCAAACCATGACGGTCGCTGTCCGCGCCCTGGCCACGCAGGAGCTTGGCGCCTGGAACCTGCGGCGCTTCTTCACCCGCGAGCTCGTCGTCGGCCTCGTGAATGGCTTCGGCTTTGCCGTGATCACCGGCGCCATCGCCGCCGCCTGGTTCGGGAGCGCGGGCCTCGGCGCCGTCATCGCGATCGCGATGGTCGTCACCCTGATCTCGGCCGCCATTGCCGGCGTCCTCATTCCACTGGCACTCGACAAACTCGACATCGATCCGGCGATTGCGTCCGGAACCTTCGTCACGACGGTCACCGACGTGGTCGGCTTCTTCGCCTTTCTGGGGATCGCCACACTTCTGCTCGGCCTGGGGTGACGAAAGCAAAAACTTCGGTAACGTAAACCGGGCGTCAAGTTTTCTCCGCAATTCTCCGCGAGATGATCGCCCGTCGCATGTCCCGCCTCCGTTCAGCCCCATTTCTCGCCGTCGCCGTCGCCGCGCTCGCGGTCCTTGGCGGCTGCGTGGCGTTCGAGGGCCGATATCCGCAGAAGGGCGATGCCCGGCCGCATCCCGGCGTCGCGAGCGCCCTGAACTATGCCGTCCAGGGCATCGATATCTCGCGCTGGCAAGGCGAGATCGACTGGGCCGCGGTCAAGGGCGCCGGCACCCGCTTCGTCTACATGAAGGCGACGGAGGGCGGCGACCACATCGACCCCTCCTTTCTGCGCAACTGGGAAGGCGCGCGCCGGGCCGGCGTGCCGCGCGGAGCCTACCACTTCGTCTTCTGGTGCCGCCCCGCCCATGAGCAGGCAGTCTGGTTCAAGCAGCATATCCCGAACGACCCCGGCGCCTTGCCGCCGGTGCTCGATGTCGAGTGGAATGGCCATTCCAAGACCTGCCCGCAGAAGATCGACCGCTCGCTGGCACTGGAGAAGATCCAGCTGATGCTGACCGAGCTCGAGCAGCTCACCGGCAAGAAGCCGATCATCTATACCGACATCACCTTCCATAAGGACGTGTTGGAAGGGCAGTTCAACGAATATCCCTACTGGATCCGCTCGACGGCAGCGAAGCCCGAGACACGCTACGAGAACCGCCCCTGGGCCTTCTGGCAATTCACCACGACCGGCCGCGTGCCGGGCATCAGGGGCGATGTCGACCGCAACGCGTTCTTCGGCGACGAAGAGCAGTTCATCGGCTGGATCAACGGCGAGTTCGACATCGGCCGGAGGCAGTGGACCAAGCGGCGCGCCTCTCCGGCGCAACCCAGCCCCAGCATCGTCAATGATCCGGAATTCGAGCCTCCGGTCAGCCAGGCTCCGCCCGCCCCGGTCATACCCGGCGCGCTGCAGCCGGTGCCGTCCTCGCTGCAGATCGGCGGATAGCGGGCGCGCCGGTTAACCAACCCTGAAATCATCCGCTCGCATCCGAGCGAACGCTTACCGCGCCTTAACCACGACTGCCGCACCACTGTTTGCATGCAGGAGGGGCGGATGCCGGCGCGTATGAAGACCGATTACAAGGGACTGCGGTGCTTTCTTGCAGTTCTCGGCCTTACACTCGGCTGCTCCGGCCCTGCCCTCGCGCTCTATCCCAAGAAGGGCGACGCCTCGCCCCATCACGGCGTCCGCGATGCACGCCGCCAGGCTATCCAGGGCATCGACATTTCGCGCTGGCAGGGCGAGATCGACTGGGCCAAGGTCAAGGATGCCGGCACCCGCTTTGCCTTCATCAAGGCGACCGAGGGCGGCGACCACCTCGACCCCAGTTTCCGCAAGAACTGGGAGGGGGCGAAGAAGGCCGGCGTCGCGCGCGGTGCCTACCATTTCGTCTATTGGTGCCGCCCGGCCAAGGATCAGGTGCGCTGGTTCAAGCGGCATATCCCGAAGGACCCGGATGCCCTGCCGCCTGTGCTCGATGTCGAATGGAACGGCGAGTCGGAGAGCTGCGGCAAGAAGATCCCGCGCGAGAAGGCGCTGGCCAAGATCAGCGAGATGCTGAAGGGCCTGCAGGAACACACTGGCAAGAAGCCGATCATCTATACCGACATCACCTTCCACGAGGATGTGCTGGAAGGCGAGTTCAACGATCATCCCTACTGGCTGCGCTCAACCGCGGCCCCACTGCGCCATCGCTATGAGCGTAGCAAATGGGAATTCTGGCAGTTCACCACCACAGGACGCGTGCCCGGCATAACCGGCGATGTCGACCGCAACGCGTTCTTCGGGTCCGAGCGGGAATTCGCAGCCTGGCGCGAGGGCCGTTTCGACATCGGCGCCCGGAAGTGGCGGGGTGGCGAGCCGAAGGTTGCCGGCAACCGCGCACCTGCGACATCGGCCGGCTCCAAGGCGCCGCAGGCTGCCGGAGGCGCGACGCTCAAGATGCTGCCTCCCGCGCGCGTCCCGGGCAAGGCGACCGCCAACCGTGATCCACAAGTGACCGGCTCTCTCGCCCGCGATTGACTTTGCGGCACCCGCTGCGCTGTCACGAAGCTGTCATGAGACGCGCGCCCTGATCCCGGGCAGCGCAACCTCTCATGAGAAATCGCCCGCCAGGGCGTGGCCGGAATGCTCCATGATCTGCAATCCCGGGCCGGGTTCGTCTGGGTCTACCATTTTGATTCCGACGGCCGTGCGCATCTCCTTCCTCGCCGCGAGATGCCCGACCTTGCCCTCCCCGGGGCCGAGTTCGTCTGGATCCATCTCGATCTCGTGCATGGCCGCGCCAAGCAATGGGTCGCCGATTGCACCGCTCTGCCCGCCGAGGCGCAGACCCTGTTCCTGACCCAGGACGATCACCAGCGCCTCCATCACAATCGTGACTTCGCCTGGGGCATCACCTTCGACCAGATCCGCGAGGTCGACAGCCCCGCCGACGAGATGGGCATGCTGCACTGGATCATCGCCGACCGGTTTCTGCTGACGGGTCGGAGACAGGCCATGCAGGCAACGCGCCTGACGCGCGACGCCTTGGAGGCCGGCTACCGGGCGAGCTCGCCGGTGATGCTGTTCGAGCGCATCATCGAGTTCGTCATCGAGGATGTGGCCGAAGCGGTGATGCAGCTGACAGAGGACACCGACTCGATCGAGGACCATGTCATCGACGAGCGCGTCAGCGACGAGGCGCGCCGGTTAGGGTTGATCCGCCGGCGGACGGTGAGGCTGCACCGCCAGCTCAACGGGCTGCACCAGCTCTTCCGTCGCTTCTCCGAGAATGCCTCGACACGGGCTGCGCCGGAGACCGTGAAGAGCGCCGCCAGCCGCCTGCTGCAGCGCGTCGACACCATGCTGACCGACGTCCAGATCGTGCAGCAGCGCGCCCGCCTGCTGCAGGACGAGATTGCCTCGCGCCTGACCGCCCAGACCAACAGCCATCTCTATGTGCTCTCGATCCTGACCGCGACGCTGATGCCGGCGACGCTGATCACCGGCCTGTTCGGCGTCAACACCAAGGGCCTGCCCTTCCTCGAGAACGAATGGGGCTTTGTCTATGTCGTGATCCTGTGCGCCGTGGCAGCGCTCAGCGTGTATCTCCTGCTCAAGCGCCGCGACATGATCCACTGAGCCCGGGCGGGCTCCTGATGCATCACAGCGCGGCGATGCGCGGGTTCACCTCGACGGTGACATGGGACAGCATCGGCAACCCGGCGAGCAGCGCCTTGTAGGCTGCGGGCGGCTTCGGATCAGTGGCCACGACCGAGACGATCGCCGAGCAATGCCCCGGCCCAACCTGCCAGAGATGCAGGTCTGCGACCTCTGCGCCCTCGGCGGTGAGTCGCGCCTCGATCCCGGCGGCGAGAGCCGTGTCGGGCACAGTGTCGAGCAGCACCGCCCCCGAGGCGCGCAGCAATCCGAACGACCAATGCGCGATCACCAGCGCGCCGACGATGCCCATCGCCGGGTCGAGCCAGACCCAGCCATAGAGGCTGCCGCCGAGCAGCGCGACGATGGCAAGCACGGAGGTGAAGGCATCCGCCAGCACATGCAGATAGGCCGCCTGCAGATTATGATCCCGCCCACTCCCGGCGTGGTGGTCATGATGGTGATTGTGGTCCGCGCCACCATGCGCATGATGGTGATGGTCATGGTGATGCGCAGGGCCATGGTCATGTCCGTGTTCGCCCTTCAGCAACCAGGCGCTGGCGAGATTGACCGCAAGGCCCAGAACCGCGACGGCAATCGCCTGCCCGAAGACGATCGGCACCGGCTGGACAAGCCGCATCACCGATTCCCAACCGATGAACAGGGCGACCAGCGCCAGGACGAGCGCGCTCGCGAAGGCTGCGAGGTCGCCGAGCTTGCCGGTGCCGAAGCTGAAGCGTGGGTCGCGGGCGTGGCGCCGCGCGAAGCGATAGGCGAGAGCCGCAATCAGCAGCGCCGCCGCATGGGTCGACATGTGCCAGCCATCGGCGACGAGCGCCATCGAGCCGAACAGCGTGCCGGCGGCGATCTCGCCGACCATCATCGTCATGGTCAGCGCAATGACGATCCAGGTGCGCCGCTCGTTCTCCTGGTGGTCTGCGCCGAGGAAGACATGGTCGTGACGCGGCGCCAGGCTGGCCAGTTCGGACATCGCTGGAACTCCCGTTGGATCAAAGATACTTGGTCAGCGCCTTCAGGCTCTCGATCGAGCGCCGCGTCTCGGGCGTCTGCGTGCCTGTCGTCTCGAACAGGTGATGGTCGATATGGTCGAAGATCAGCAGCATCTTGACCTTCTCCAGCGCCTTTTCGACCGCCTGGAGCTGCTGCACCACCTCTGGCACCTCGCGCCCTCCCGCGAGCATCTTCACGACGGTGTCGAGATGGCCCTGCGCCCGGCGCAGCCGCTTGACGATATCGGGATCATGTGCGTGGCTCATGCTCACATCCTATCCAGGGGATAGGATGTGTAAACCGAGTGTCGGCGCTCCCGCCCCCTCTCGGTCGCCGGCTGCAAGTGGCATAGCAGATCACCCGCCGGTGTGGCCACGCCCATCCGGGAGATCGCGCTGGAACAGCCTGACAGGGCCACAAAGCGCGCTATAACGCTGCAAAGCCGTGCCCGATGCGCGGCGTCTTCCGGGAGGCCACCATGCTCGCCAACGCCCCGCGCCCGTTCAATTTCGATCTCGGCGAGACCGCCGACGCGATCCGCGACACCGTCCACGCCTTCGCGCAGGAGAAGATCGCGCCGCGCGCCGAGGAGATCGACCGCTCAAACCAGTTTCCGCGTGACCTCTGGCCCGAGATGGGGGCCCTCGGCCTGCATGGCATCACGGTCAGAGAAGAGGATGGGGGCGCAGGCCTCGGCTATCTCGAGCATGTCGTGGCGATCGAGGAGGTCAGCCGGGCCTCCGCCTCGGTCGGCCTGAGCTACGGGGCCCATTCGAATCTGTGCGTCAACCAGATCGCCCGCAACGGCAATGCCGCGCAGAAGGCGAAGTACCTGCCAAAGCTGATCTCGGGCGAGCATGTCGGATCGCTCGCGATGTCCGAGCCCGGCGCCGGCTCGGACGTGGTCTCGATGAAGACACGGGCCGAGAAGAAGGGCGACCGCTACGTCATCACCGGCAACAAGATGTGGATCACCAACGGCCCGATCGCCGAGACGCTGGTGGTCTACGCCAAGACCGACCCCGCCGCCGGCGCGAAGGGCATCACCGCCTTCCTGATCGAGAAGGGCATGAAGGGCTTTTCGACCGCCCAGAAGCTCGACAAGCTCGGCATGCGCGGTTCGGACACCTGCGAGCTCGTCTTCGAGGAGTGCGAGGTCCCGGAGGAAAACGTGCTCGGCCAGGTCGGGCGCGGCGTTAACGTGCTGATGTCGGGGCTCGACTATGAGCGCGTCGTGCTCTCGGCCGGGCCCCTCGGCATCATGCAGGCGGCCATGGACGTGGTCATGCCCTATATCCACGAGCGCAAGCAGTTCGGCCAGTCGATCGGCGAATTCCAGCTCGTCCAGGGCAAGGTCGCCGACATGTATGTGATGATGAATGCCTGCAGGGCCTATGTGTATGCCGTCGCCAAGGCCTGCGACCGCGGCGAGACCACGCGAGAGGATGCCGCCGGCGCCATCCTGATCGCGGCCGAGAAGGCGACGCAGATCGCGCTCGACGCCATCCAGCTTCTGGGCGGCAACGGCTATATCAACGATTATCCGACCGGCCGCCTGCTCCGCGATGCAAAGCTCTACGAGATCGGGGCCGGCACCAGCGAGATCCGCCGTATGCTGATCGGCCGCGAGCTGTTCCAGAAGACGAAATAGGCCAGTGCCCCTCTATTTCGCCTATGGTCTGAATATGGACATCGCCGGGATGGCCAAGCGCTGTCCCGGTTCGAAGCCACTCGGTCTCGCGCGCCTGCCGCGCCATCGTTTCATCGTGACGAGCGATGGCTATGCCTCGGCTGTTCGCGATCCGCGCGAAACCGTCCATGGCGTGCTCTGGGACTGCTCGCTCGGCGACATCCGTGCACTCGACAAGTTCGAGGACATCGCCAGCGGTCTCTATGTGAAGATCAGCCAGCCGGTCATCGTCGAGGGCGGCGCCAAGCGGGCCCTGGTCTATGTCGGCCGCAGCGGCACGCTCGGAAAGCCGCGCCCCGGCTATATGGAAACCGTCATCGCGAGCGCCAAACACTGGGCGTTGCCAGAGACTTACGTCACAGGCCTGAATCGGTTTCTGACCAAACCGAATCTCGACATGAAGTCGTTGAATCCAGATGTGAGCGCGGAGCTTCCGCCCGGCCCCGTCGCGGGTGTCCGGCCGCGGGCCCTGGCTCCGAAATAGGTCGCCCGGAACCTCCACGTCTTGTCCCCCCGGAGACGAAGACGCGTATGGCCGGGACAAGCCCGACCATACGCAAAGGGCGCTCCGCAGGTAGTCTGGCGGCTCAATGCATCGGCCCGAAAAGTGGATTGCGGTTTTCGGGAAAGCCGATGCAATGACAGATGGTTAGATCATCGGACCGGATACGATATCCGGTCCGATGATCTATGCCGCCAGCCCCTTCGCCAGTTCGCTGACCTGCTTCTCGAACAGCGCGCGATAGGCGCCGTTCTCGCGGGTCAGCAGCGCCTCGTGGCTGCCTTCTTCGACCACCCTGCCGCGATCGAAGACCAGGATGCGGTCCATCGCCCGCACCGTCGAAAGCCGGTGCGCAATGACGATGGTAGTGCGCCCCTGCATCAGGCGCTCCATCGCCTCCTGGATCAGCGCCTCCGATTCCGAATCGAGGCTCGAGGTCGCCTCGTCCAGGATCAGGATCGGCGCATCGGCCAGGAAGGCACGCGCGAGCGCAACACGCTGGCGCTCGCCACCCGAGAGCTTGACGCCACGCTCGCCGACCAGCGTCGCGTAGCCCTTGGGCAGGCGCATGATGAAGTCATGCGCGTTGGCGAGCTTCGCCGCCTGGACAATCCGGGCCATCGAGGCGCCCGGCTTGGCATAGGCGATGTTCTCCGCCAGCGAGCGGTGGAACAGCACTGGCTCCTGTTGCACGATGGCGATCTGCGCCCGCAGGGAGGTCTGCGTCACATCAGCGATGTCGCGCCCGTCGATGGCGATGCGCCCCCCGGAGACGTCGTAGAGACGCTGAACCAGCTTGACGAAGGTCGTCTTGCCGGAGCCGGAGCGCCCGACCAGACCGACCTTCTCGCCGGCCCGGATCGTCAGCGAGAAATCGCGATAGAGCGGCTCGACATGGCCTCCGTAATGGAAGGTCACCTGCTCGAAGGCGATCTCGCCCGCCGGCACCACCATGTCGGTCGCTCCCTTGCGATCGGGCACCCCATAGGGATGGGCATGCATGGCGACGAGTTCCTCCATGTCGTTCACCGAACGCTGGAGGTTGTGCACGTGCTGGCCGACATCGCGCAGATAGCCGTGAACGACCGCGTACGAGGTCAGCACGAAGGCGACGTCGCCCGGCGTGGCCTGGCCGTTGGCCCAGAGCCAGATGACCAGGCCGATGACCGCGGCGCGAAGCGCCAGCAGGACGATCTGCTGGGCCGTGCCCGAGGTCGTGCCGCGCACCCATGTCCGGCGGGTCCTGAGCGCCCATTTTGCCAGGACACCCGCCAAGCGACCGTCCTCGCGCAGCTCGGCGCCATAGGCCTTGACCACCGGATTGCAGGAGATCGCATCAGCCAATGCACCGCCGACACGCGTGTCCCAGCTATTGGCGAGCCGCGCAGCGGGCGCGACATAGCTGAGCGACAGCGCGATCGTGACACCGACATAGATCACCGAGCCAAGGAAGACGACGAGGCCCATCGCCGGCCAATGCCATGCCAACAGTGCCGTCGTGCCCACCAGCACGACCAGCGACGGCAACAGCGCGATCAGGACCGTGTCGGTCAGCAGGTCGAGGGCCCACATCCCGCGGGTGATCTTGCGCACCGTCGAACCGGCAAAGTTGTTGGCGTGCCAATCGGTCGAGAAGCGTTGCAGGCGTGCGAACGCCTCCTGCGCCGTCTCGCTCATGGTGCGCAACGTCATGCCGGTGATGCCGATGAAACCGAGATGCCGGAACAGCACGCTGACCGCTCCGAGTGCGAGCATCGCGCCCAGCGCCCATAGCGCCGCATCGAGTGCGCTGGCGCCCTCGCCCGCCACCGCATCGACGAGGCGGCCGGCATAAAGCGGCATGAACAGGTCCGCGGCAGTCGCCGCCATCATGGCCCCGGCCACGCCGAGAACCGGCCCTGGTCGGCGCGCCCAGTGCCGGAATGTGAAGCCGAGAACGGCCCGGAACGGCTCCTGCCGCCCGGTTGAGGATTGAAGAGACATAGAAATCATTCGGCGCCGCGCGGGAGCCGACTCCAAATCAGGTGGAGCCGATGCGAATGCGATCGTCTCCGGATGAAACGTAGAGATGAAAAACCCTGGCTGGGGACCGCCTCAGGCGGGCCGCGGCAATGTCCGACCTAGTGGCGGGACATTCGTGGGGGAGTGGCGACGATGATCATGAATTGCATTCAGCCCTCCCATTTCGCGTGTTGAAGCCAAGATAAACAACATGCCGCATCGGCAGCGAACGCGCAAGCCGCTTCATTTGCAACCGGGGCATGTGTGACCTCGGGGGCACAGGCAATCTTCGGGCAACCCTGGAAAGCGGACCGCAGCGATGACGCCCTGCATGGGCAAGTCCCGTTATCGGACCTGCCGGATTTCCTACCAGAACAGGGCAACCAGCCTGACGGCGATTACCAGCAGGAAGGCGACGATGATCGTGCCGAGCACCTGTTGTCGCTTGGCGCGATCGGGAAACTGGCGAGCCAGCAGGCGTCCGAGCGGCTTGCGGAAGATGACGCCTGCGACGAGCAGAACGATCAGGATATGGGACAAGATGCAGACCTAGCCCTTGTCGCCGGCGTTCCTCGGCTCCGGCGCATCGAGGGGCGCACCAGCCTTCTTCCACGCGCCGAACCCGCCGGCGATATGCGCCACCGGCTTCAACCCCATCTCCTGCGCGGCCTGCGCAGCAAGCGCCGAACGCCAGCCGCCTGCGCAGAAGAAGACGAAGCGCTTGTCCTGCTGGAACACCGGCTTGGCATAGGGGCTTTCGGGATCGATCCAGAATTCGAGCATGCCGCGCGGGCAGTGGAAGGCACCAGGCATGCGCCCCTCCCGCTCCAGTTCACGCGGATCACGCAGATCGACGAAGACGACGTCGTCACGGCCGACCAGCGCGTTCGCCTGCTCGACGGAGAGCGTCTCGACCTTGGCCTCGGCTTCCGCCAGCAACGCCTTGTAGCCTTTGGTGATCACTTGCGGCATTGCCGGCCTCCATCTCGTCGGCGGCACCGTGGCTGCTCGTGCACATCGCGTCAATCGCGGGCTTGCAGCGCGGCCATGCCGACAGCACTCTGGCCCAAGGGAGGCGATTCATGGCCGGCTTCACGACGATCGATATGATCGCCTTCATCTTCTTCGTCGCCTCGTGGCTTGGCTATGGCCTGGCCGTGGAAAAGGGCCCACATGCGGAGCGAAGCCTCAACGCGCGGATGAATCTCCGTCGCGCGCGCTGGATCCAGGAATCGGTCCGGCGCGAAAACCGCATCATCGATACCCAGGTGATGAACGGACTGCAGAACGGCACCGCCTTCTTCGCCTCGACCTCGTTGATCGCGATCGGCGGCTCGCTCGCCCTGCTGCAATCCACCGACCGCGTCGTCGCGATCTTCGCCGATCTGCCCTTCACCGCGCCGACCTCGCGCACGGCCTGGGAGATCAAGGTGATCGGACTTGCGGTGATCTTCGCCCATGCCTTCTTCAAATTCGCCTGGAGCTACCGGCTCTTCAACTACTGCGCGATCCTTCTCGGCGCGATCCCGCCAAGGGAGCGGGTCGACGAGCAGGAGACGAAGGAGGCCGTCCGCGAGACCATCGCAATGAACATCGCCGCCGGGCGGCATTTCAACCGCGGCCAGCGCGCCTTCTTCTTTGCGCTCGCCTATCTCGGCTGGTTCATCGATCCTTGGCTGTTCCTCGCTGCAACGGCCGCCGTGCTGACAGTGATGTGGCGCCGGCAGTTCGCGTCGGAATCCGCACGAATCTTCACAAGCCCCGGTCACTGATTCGGACTGCCCAGCCGCAACGATTGCGCTGGACACCGGCTGAACCTCCATGAGACCGTCCGATCCGGGGGCAAGCCGATCCGCGGATCAGGAGGCCAGCATGAGCAAGCAGCCAGCAATCGTCCTGGTGCATGGTTTCTGGGGCAATGCCTCACACTGGAACAGGGTGATCCTCGAACTCTCCCGGATGGGCTACACATCGCTCCACGCCGTCGAAATGCCGCTGACCTCGCTGGCCGATGACGCCGAGCGCACCCGCAAGATGGTGACGCAGCAGAAGGGCCCGGTGCTGCTGGTTGGGCACTCCTATGGCGGCGCAGTGATCACGGAAGCCGGAGATCTGCCCAATGTGGTGGGTCTCGTCTATATCGCGGCTTTTGCCCCAGATGCTGGCGAGAGCCCGGGCGGAATCACCCAGGAACACCCGCCAGAGGCGGCAGCAAACCTCTCTCCCGACAGCGACGGCTATCTCTGGGTCCTGCCCGACAAATTTCATGAGAGCTTCTGCCCCGACCTGACGCCCGAAGAGGGCTTCGTGATGGGTGTGACGCAGAAGGCCCCGCTTGCCAGCACCTTCGGCAACACCATCACCGCGCCGGCCTGGAAGAAGAAGCCATCCTGGTACCAGATCTCCGGTGAGGACCGGATGATCGCGCCCGCGAACCAGGAGCGCATGTCGGCCCGCCTCAACGCGCGAAAGGTCATCACGCTCGCTGCCAGCCACGCTTCGCTCGCCTCCAAGCCGGCCGAAGTCGCCGCTCTGATCGACGAAGCAGCCAAAGCGACCGCACCGGCTTGAGCCCTTCGTCTCCGCGCACCGCCGCGATGGCGACCGCAGTGCCTTTGACCTCACGCGGCAGGGCAAGCCGATCCCTCCGCCCTGGCCTCGCCGCTTGACGAATCCTGCAGCCCTGCCTCTCTGGGAGGCATGACCGATCACGTTGACGCCCTCGAAGCCGCCATACTCGACCTGCTCACGGAGGCAGGACCGGGTCGTACGATCAGCGCGATGGATGCCGCGCGCCGCGTCGGCGGCGACCATCCCGATGGCTGGGGGCCGCTGATGCAGCCGATCCGCCGCATCGCCGTGCGGATGATGAAGGAAGGTCGCCTCGTCATTACCCGAAAGGGCCGCCCGGTCGATCCGGACGATTTCCGCGGCGTCTACCGCCTGTCCTTGCCAAGCAGCGAATAGGCCCTGCTCCCCGCAACGTCAGGGAGCGGGGAACAGCGCATCCGTGTAGCCGGCGGCGTAATAGGCAACGAGACCAGCCCATTCCTTGAAGGCGAGCTCTGCGATGTCGAGGCCGCGGGACGCCTCGCGGTAGGGCCGGAAGAAATCGGCCGGCTCATTGCCCGAGAGATAGTCGACCGGGAATGCCTCGACCGCGAATCCGGCCTTTCGGAAGACGCCCATCGCGCGCGGCATGTGCCAGGCCGAGGTCAGGAGCAACCAGCGCTCGCCCGGCTTCGGCATCACGAGGTCGCGGGTGAAGATCGCGTTCTCGTGCGTATTGCGCGACTTGTCCTCGAGCACCACCCGCTCGGGCGGCAGGCCCAGCGCCTCGAACAGCAGCCTGGCGCCATCGGCCTCGGTCCTGATCACGGGCGAGAGCAGATTGGCGCCGCCACCGGTGAAGGCGATTTTCGCCTCCGGATGCAGCCGGGCGAGCTCGACCGCCTTGGTCATGCGGGCACCGGCGTGGTTCAGCACGATGTCGCCGCGCGCGACGCCGATTGCGCCGCCCAGCACGATAACGCCGGTAACCGGCCCTCTGGCGGCCTCCTGCTGCGGAAAGCGGTTTTCCAGCGGCCGCACGATGATGCGCGGCAGCGGGCTGAAGGACAGCACCAGGATGCCGAGCATGGCAAATCCGCCGAGCCAGCGCGCCGAGCGCGCGAAGCGGGTAAAGGCCAGCAGCGCCGCCAAGGCCGCCAGCAGGATCAGCAGATTCACCGGCGAGAACAGGAACCAGATAATCTTGGACAGGACGAAAAACATCGGCGGACTCCGGAACGCACCGGCTGTCTAAGCATCGGCCCGAAAACCGGATTGCGGTCTTCGGGACAGCCGATGCAAACACAGAAGGCTAGATCATCGCACCGGATGCGCTCGCTATCCGGTCCGATGATCTAGCCGATGACGAGACGACGCTGCATTAACGACGCAACGACGCTCAACGGATAATGCTGGGTGGATTGGAGGGGCGGCGCACCGGATTGCGCTGGCCGACCATTCGCTCGAGTTCAAGCGAACGGCTGGCCACCTCGCGCAACATGCAGCCCGCCTGCATCCCGGCCACGCGGGCAGACGGCTGCATGCTCCCGTAGAACGCACATTTCTGTGCGGCATAGCCTTCCCAGGCAACCTGAAGCGCGGCGAACTGGCCCCGCGCGCCGCTTTCGGCATTGCGCATCACCGCCACGCTGGCAAAAGTCAGGCGCTCGCGCCAGACCGCCTCTTCCCGCCTCGCGCAATCGGCTTCGGCAACGCGCCGATCGCCTGAAGCCGCTCGCACGCAAGTGACCGCCACCGAACCGATGCAGGCACTGGCAGCGGTATCGCTCTGGCTCAGGCAGGACACCATCTGCGTGCGGTCGGCCGATAGCACCGGATTCGAGGGAGGCGACTGCGCCCAAGCGTCTCCTGCAGCCATTGCCGCCATGCCGAATGCAAGAATTCCCAAGCGGGTCATGGTCACCATCATGTCAAGCTCTGCGGGGAGGGCAAGGCGGCGACACGCTCACGTGATCGGCAGGGGCAGCGCTGGCTTCGCAGCAGGCCGGGCCACCACTGTCTCGTACCAGCGCTGGACATTCGGCCAGGACGCACGCGGCACCGGCATGTTGAGCCAGCGATGCGCGCCCGGCGCAACGGCGATATCCGCCATGCCGAAGCGCGAGCCGGCAAGGTAGTCCCGTGAAGCCAGATGCGCCTCGAGGATGTCCAGCTTCGCCTCCGTCTTGGCGATGGAGGCCTCGATGACAGCCATGTCACGCTTCTCCGCCGGTGTCCGGATCAGACCGATGAAGGCCGGAGCCATCGCCGGTTGCAATTCGGCAATCGTCCAGTCCATCCAGCGATCGGCCTCGGCGCGGCGCGAGGGATCCTCCTCCCAGATCCAGCCGGCCCCATAGCGGGCCGCGAGGTAGCGCACGATGCTGCTGGACTCCCAGATGCAGACATCGCCATCCTCCAGAACGGGGATCATGCCGTTGGGGTTCTTGGCCAGATAGGCCGGCTCGCGGTTGCCGCCGAACGCGCCGCCAAGATCGACCCGTTCAAAACTCTGGCCAACCTCACCGGCCGCCCAGACGGCCTTCTGCACATTGATGGAACTGATCCGTCCCCAGATCGTCAGCATGAAGAGCTCCCCGCCACCCTTTGGCCGGACAGACTTTCCTGCCTGACGCCACGGAAAGCAAATCGTTCTATCTGCAGGCGGTCTGCCGCCTCAAGCTCAGGCGAACTCCATGATCACGGCATCGACCGCGAGCGAATCGCCCTCCTTGGCGAGGATCTTCGCGATGGTGACGTCCTTCTCGGCACGCAGCACGTTCTCCATCTTCATCGCTTCGACCATGCAGAGCGCCTCGCCGGCCTTGACTTCCTGGCCGACCTTCACGGACACGGCCTTGACCAGCCCCGGCATCGGGCAGAGCAGGAATTTTCCGGTATCGGCCGCAACCTTCTCCGGCATCAGGGCGGCAAGCTCGGCCTCGCGCGGCGTATAGACATGGGCGCTGGCATAGGCTCCGGCATGGCCAAGCGATACGCCGTTGAGGATCGCCCTCACCTGCGCCGCAATCGAGACACCATCGAGCGTGCCGCGCCAGACCGGTTCACCCGGCCGCCATTCGGAGGCGACCGCCAATGAACGGTCGCCGAAGCTGACGAGGATCGTCTCGCCCTGCTCCGCCACGATGCCCTCGAAGCGCTCACCGCCGAGCGTCACGATGCGGGTGCGTTCGAACTCGACCTTGCGCCATCCCTCCATCTGGGCCGAGACATGTCGCTTGCGCTGGTTGAGACGGTGGTCGCAGGTGATCGCGATAGCGGCCATGCGCAGCGCTATCTCTCCCTTCGGCTGCGGCAGGGAGAAGCCTTCCGGAAACTCCTCGGCGATGAAGCCCGTCGACAAGTGTCCGGCGATCCAGCGCGGATGCTGCATCAGCGCCGAGACGAACGGGATGTTATGGCGGATGCCCTCGATGGCAAAACCATCGAGAGCACGGGCCTGCGCCTTGATCGCCGCCTCGCGCGTCGGCGCGTGGGTCACGAGTTTTGCGATCATCGGGTCGTAATAGATCGAGATCTCGCCGCCTTCGAAGACACCGGTGTCATTGCGGACGGTCGCCTCGCCATCCGGACCTTCGGCCGGTGGGCGATAGGTCACCAGCCGCCCCGTCGAAGGCAGGAAATTGCGGGTCGGGTCCTCCGCATAGACGCGGGATTCGACAGCCCAGCCGTTCAGCTTGACATCGGCCTGCGTCAGCCGGAGCTTTTCGCCATAGGCGACACGGATCATTTCCTCGACGAGGTCGATGCCGGTGATCATCTCGGTGACGGGATGCTCGACCTGGAGCCGGGTGTTCATCTCTAGGAAGAAGAAGGAGCGGTCCTGCCCTGCGACGAACTCGACCGTTCCGGCCGAATCATAATTCACCGCCTTGGCGAGGGCCACCGCCTGCTCGCCCATCTTGCGCCGGGTCGCCTCGTCGAGCAGCGGCGACGGCGCCTCCTCGACGACTTTCTGGTTGCGGCGCTGAATCGAGCACTCGCGCTCGCCGAGATAGATGACGTTGCCGTGCTTGTCGCCAAGCACCTGGATCTCGATATGACGCGGGTCGACGATGAACTTCTCGATGAAGACGCGGTCGTCGCCAAATGAGGACGCCGCTTCCGATTTCGCCCGGGCAAAGCCCTCGGCGACTTCCCCGGCCGAATGGGCAATGCGCATACCCTTGCCGCCGCCGCCGGCCGAGGCCTTGATCATCACGGGATAGCCGATCTCGTCGGCGATCTTCACGGCTTCGGTGGGGTCTTCGATGACGCCGAGATGGCCGGGCACGGTCGAGACCTTTGCCGCGGCGGCCGCCTTCTTCGACTCGATCTTGTCACCCATCGCGGCAATCGCGCCGGGATTGGGGCCGATGAAGACGATACCTGCATCCTTGAGCGCCTGGGCGAAGGCCTCGCGCTCGGACAGGAAACCATAGCCGGGATGGACAGCCTCTGCCCCCGTCGCCTTGCAGGCGGCGATGATCCTGTCGATCAGCAGATAGGATTCGGCCGCGGGCGCCGCGCCGACATGGACCGCCTCATCCGCCATCTCGACATGGAGCGCGTCGCGGTCGGCATCCGAATAAACGGCAACCGTCTTGATGCCCATCCGCCGCGCGGTCTTGATGACACGGCAGGCGATCTCGCCACGGTTCGCGATCAGAATCTTCGTGAACATGGGTGGCGTCTCCCGGCTGTCTGAAAACACTGTGACAGTCGGGGTTTATTGGAGGCCGCAGCCCGCGTCCACTGATGCGAAAGTTCGGGAATGGGCGGCGGGCTGTGCGCGACCGCCTGATCAGTTCGTCCGAAGAACGCGTTCGAGGCGCTGGCCCGGCACCATGAACGTGCTCTTGCGCATGGCGAAGGCGATCAGCATCTCGTCGCAGCGATCCGCCTCGCGCACGATCTCGAAGGCAATGCGTCGCGCCGTCTCGGTCGGGCCGTCGCCGGCAGAGAGCGTCGTCACCAGCCAATGTGCCTTCTCGCGATCGATCACGCCTGTCGGGCGGCTTTCCCAGACAGCGAAGTCGACGACCAGAGTGACCAGGTAATTGGCGAAGGAGGCGCTGGTCGCGACGACCGCGCGATCCAGCGCAATCAGAACATCGATGACATCGCGCGTCATCACGCTATCGACCAAGATTTCGCGCTGAAGCATCTTGGTGTCTTGATCGTCGATCGCGTGCTTTTCCATCACGCGATCGACGAATTCACGGAGCTCATGACCAATCATCGTTCGACTCCTGCCCAGCTTTATTTTGCGCCGGTGCGTTCCTGTTGTGGGAACACCATGACGCGGCACCCGCCAGCAGGTGGTTAACGGCCAAATCTGAACTTCTGTTCAGGTTAAACGGTCCTGATCGGACGTGGTTGCGAGGATGTTACTGAAGTGCCGCCATACATCGGTTCGCGGTCGAAATCCGGCACCGAATCGGTTTCCGCTCGACGGCACGCCATCCTGCTCGCCGCGATGACGGGACCTCCGCGCGTCTCTCTTACGGACAGGGCGTTTCGGCTGCGCAGTTTGCGGCGATTTCCAGTTCGACCGGGACGTCGGCGCGAAGGAGCGAAGCGGTGACATGGATCAGTCTTCGCGCCGATCCGTCGGCGCGAAGAGACTGTGGAACCCGATCGGAGCGGAACGTCGCAGTGCCCTCGCCGCCGCCCTCAGGTCGGCTCAGCCACCGCGAGCCCGTCAATGATGCCCGTCAACTCGGCACAATCGGTGAGGACATGGCGCGCGCCGAGCGCCTGCAGGGATGCCACCGGCTGGAAGCCCCAGGAGACGGCTACCGGCGTGACCCCAGCGGCAACCGCCATCTGGATATCGAAGGAACTGTCGCCGACCATCAGGGTACGTTCCGGTCGCGCGCCGGTTTCCCTCATCGCCTGCAGGATCATGTCGGGATGGGGCTTGGACGGTGCATCATCGGCCGTCTGGATCGTCGCCATGTGCTGACGCCAGCCATAGCGCTCGACGATGTAGTCCGCGCCCCGACGGGACTTGCCGGTCGCGATGCCGAGCACCGTATCGGGCCGCGCAACCAGCGCGTCCAGCATAGCGGCAACGCCCGGGAAGAGCGGCTCGGCGAGGCTTGGATCGGTCTCGGCCTGCCGCCGCATGGCGCCGAAGACCTCCCTATAGGTTTCCGTCAGCTGGTCGTCGGGGCGTTCCAGCCCCGCAAGCTGCATCAGCGCAATATCGAGCGTCAGCCCGACGATGCCGAGCCCGGCCTCGCGGCCTGGATAGACCAGGCCGCAACGCTTGAAGGTCTCGACCTGGGCGCCGAGGATGATGGCGGCTGAATCGATCAGCGTGCCGTCGAGATCGAATATGACGAGGTTCATGCAGGCGCTTTATCGTGGATCGCGACTGCGATCCACTGCACCCGGCGCGGCTCCGTCATGAACGGCTCTCGCGGGCGCAGTCCGCGACCGCCTTGCGCAGGTCCTCGCCATCGAGCCCTTTCGCGCGGCTCTCCTTGCGACATTCGGCACGAGCCGCCAGATCGGGCCGCTTCGCCTTGAAACAGGCGGCCAGCGCGTCGCGCCGCGCAGCGCCGGTCAGGCCACCCTCATCGGCCTCCGTCTTGCAGGCGGTACGCGCCGTCACGGCCGTGGGCTTGCCGTCGCGCGTCAGCCCATCGCGGGCATAGAGTTGGACGCCCGGAAACTTTGCCTGCATGCAATCGCGCATGGCCTGGCGCAAATCGTCGCCACTCAGCGCAATATGTTCGGCGACACAATCCTGCCGCGCCTTGGCGCGCTCGACGCGCGGCACAGGCTCATCCGCCGCTACAGCAGCAGCTTGCGGGGCGGTTGGTGACTGCGCAGCGGCAGATGTGGCAAGCGAAAGGGTCAGGCCGGCAAGAACGAAGGCGAAACGCGTCATGGGAGCACCTGCGTAAGAGTGACGAGAACAAAATTAGAACATATCTGTTTTTGTTCCGCAAGCGTTCTCTTACGCAAGGTAACACCAACTCCTACTCGTCGGGCGCGTCCACGATCGGGTCATAGCGCTCGTCCTCGAAACCGAGCAGGTTCCAGGACTGGCGCATATGTGGCGGCAGCGGCGCGCTGACATCGATCGTGCCCTTGCCGCGCGGATGCGGCAGCACGATGCGGCGAGCCAGCAGATGCAGCTTGTTCTGGATGCCGCCCGGCAGCTCCCAGTTCTGAATGTTGAAGTATTTGGGATCACCGACGATCGGGTGGCCGATATGGGCCGCATGCGCACGCAACTGATGGGTGCGGCCGGTCACCGGTTTCAGCGAGAGCCAGCCGAGCTTCTGCGCCGCGGTCTCGACCACGGCGTAATAGGTCACGGCATGCATCGCACCGTCGTCGCCATGTTTGGCGACCGCCATCCGCTGATCGCCATCATAGGCTTCCTCGCGGGCGAGATAGGTCGAGATCCGGCCCTGCCGGACGCGCGGGACGCCCGCAACCAGCGCCCAGTAGACCTTGCGGGCCGAGCGCGAACGAAAGGTCTTTGCCAGCGTCGCCGCCGCAAAGCGCGATTTGGCGATGACGAGGCAGCCGGACGTATCCTTGTCGAGCCGGTGCACGAGGCGCGGCTTCTGGCCGTCCTTGCCGGTCAGGGCATCGAGCATGCCGTCGACATGGCGCGTGGTGCCCGAGCCGCCCTGCACGGCCAGGCCGGCAGGCTTGTTGAGGACCATGACATCGTCATCCTCGTAGAGCGTGATCGAGCGCAGGAACTCGACCGTGTCGGAATCGGCCCTGGCCGACCGCGGACGCTCCGCCTGCTGCTCGAGCTTCAGCGGCGGAATGCGCACAGTCTGGCCGGCCTCGAGCCGGTCCTTGCTGTCGGCGCGCTTGCCGTTGACGCGCAGCTCGCCCTTCCGGACGATCCGCTGGATATGGCTGAAGGACAGCTGCGGAAAGCGTGTCTCAAGGAAGCGATCGATCCGCATCTCGTTCTCGTCCGGCGTCACGACGAGTTGCTGAACGCCGGTGGCAAGCACCTCTGCGGTCACGGCCTTGACCTCGGCCCGCGTCGGTCCGGCTGGGCGCTGTGCCCGTTGCACTGGCGACCTGCCAACCGGTGCGCGGCGCGCGACGTCCTCGCCCTCGCCCGGCCTGGCCTGGCCCGAAGCGCGCGCCGGCCGGCGCGCGTCATGGCTTGGCCGCTTCTTCCCGGCACCGGCCGCGGGAGGCCTGCCGCCGCGACCCGTTTGCCCCTTGCCGCCGGAGCCCTTGCTGCCGGAGCCCTTGCCACCTTGCCTCATGATAGCCCCCGGACGAATGCGAGCCCACCGACCAGCGCTGCCAGAGACAGCGCGACGGAGCCCAGAACATAAATGGTGGCGAAGCCCAGTTGGCCGCGCTCCCAGAGCAGAACGGCCTCAAGCGAGAAGGCCGAGAAAGTCGTGAATCCACCCAGGACGCCCGTGGTCAGGAAGAGGCGCGCCTGTTGCGACCAGCCCTCGCCCGCCCTGAAGGCGAGCCAGCCGACGATCAGCCCCATGATCCCCGAACCGAGAATATTGATGGCCATTGTGCCATAGGGAAAACCCGTCCCCAGCCATTTCAGTGAGGTGTAGTTGACGCCGTGTCGCAGCGCGCCGCCGATGCCGGCGCCCAGGAAGACGAGAAACGTGGATGTCATCGTCCTGCAATAGCCAGCACACCCGACCTGCACAAACGAAATCCGGTCTCAGGCCCCGACAATCACGGGAGTGCGCCCTCTCACGGCGCAATTGACACACCCGGATCCCGTAACGACAGATGACCACTGACGACAATGCCTTGGAGCCGCCCGCCACCGATGACCGCCGTGACAGGCCGCGCTGAGGAGAAGCCCTGCCTGCATCGCACCTGGGCGATCGCAGCCTCGGCCTTGCTTGCCTTGCCGGCCTTCGCAGCACTGACCGGGGAAGCAGTCGCACTCCCGCCGCCCAAGGGCCTGAAACCCGCCCGCCCCCCGAGCCTTGCGCGCAGTTGCACGATCACGCCGACCGAGCTTGAGCCCCTCTTCGGCGGCAAGGCCGATCCCCGCCGGCAAATGGAGGACGAAAGCAGCGATGACGAGGAAGAGGACGATGACGAGGACAGCATCCCTGGCCTGATCCTGCCCGGCTCCGCCACCTGCCTCTCGGTGTCGGGCACCGTCAGCGCTGGCCTGCAGAATGACAGTGTCCGGGCATCGCGCTCCGTTTCCTTGCCGCAGTCGAGCCTGACATCCTTTCCGACAAGCGCGAGTATTCGCATCGCGACGTCGCATGATCTCGCCTCCGGGCTGCGCGTCGGCAGCGCCTTCTCCTTCACCATGCAGAGCCCGACCGACGATGTCGCAGGACTCACTTTCGACGAGGCGACGGTGTTGGTCGGGCCCTGGATTTTCGGCCTGGACACCTCGCGCTTCAGCTTCTGGACGGGCGACGAGTTCATCTTCAGCACGCGGGTGCCAAGTCGGACCGTCGGACTGTTGGCCCTGGAATTGCCCTTGACGGAGACCTGGATCGCGACACTTGCCATGGAAGATCCCGCGTTGGGCACGACCTCGACCCTGCCGGTTGCGGCCGGCCGCATGCCGGATGGCGTGGCACGGCTCGTCTACCAGTCCGGGCCATGGACGTTGCATGGCGCTTTGGCACTTCGCGACATCTCCGGCCGAAACTCCCGCTTGGGACGCGCCGGAATTCTGGGCGTTACCTATGAGGCCGAGATGCTGGGGCGCCCCGGTAGCATCACGGCCCAGGTCGCAGGCGCGGTCGACGCGGCGCCCTATATCGGCTCGCAACTCGACGCCGCCGTCGTTCGGACGGTGCTCCTCGGCAGCGACCCGACCCGCGGCTTCTCGACCGCCCTTGTGATGCGGCGGGAATGGACCGACGAGATCGCGACCAATTTTTACGTCAGCCGCTACCAGCTATCGGTTCCGCTGATCGACCAGGCCAAAGGCAAGATCAGCATCGACCGCGCCGCCGCCAATCTGGTCTGGACACCGGTCGAGGGTCTCAAGGCCGGGATCGAAGCGTCAGTCGCGCAAGCCCGAGTATCCCTGACTGGCCGGCAGGTCGCCGCAGGGCTGGCGGGGCGTCTGATCTCGACTCAAGTCTTCATAGAGCGCGCGTTCTGATGCATCGGCCCGAAAAATGGAGCGCGGTTCCCGGAAAGGCCGATGCGGACGCAGAAGGTCGGATGATCGGACCCGATACCTGTCCGATGGTCTGATCTTCTACCTGCTGCGCTCCGCCCTGAGCTTTTCCCAGTATTCCAGCCGCTTTCGGATCTCGCGCTCGAAGCCACGCTCGGGTGGATCGTAGAACAGCTGCCGGCCGAGCGCATCGGGCCAGTAGTTCTGGCCGGAGAAGGCATCGGGTGCGTCGTGGTCATAGGCGTAGTCAGCGCCGTAGCCCTCTTCCTTCATCAGCTTCGTCGGCGCGTTCAGAATGGTCTTGGGTGGCATCAGCGAGCCGCCCTCCTTGGCCGCGCGCCGCGCCGCCTTGTAGGCGATATAGGCCGCATTCGATTTCGGCGCCGTCGCCAGATAGATCACCGTGTTGGCGAGCGCGAGCTCGCCCTCGGGGGAGCCCAGTTGTTCATAGGTCTCGGCCGCGGCGCGGGCATGGACGAGCGCCTGCGGGTCGGCGAGCCCGATATCTTCCACCGCCATGCGCACCAGCCGCCGCGCCAGGAAACGCGGATCCTCGCCGGCATCGAGCATGCGGGCGAAGTAATAGAGAGCCGCATCCGGATCAGAGCCGCGGATCGTCTTATGCAGTGCCGAGATCAGGTTGTAGTGGCCGTCCTGCGCCTTGTCGTAGATCGGTGCGCGACGCTGGATCACCTCGGCGAGACCGGCCTCGTCGAAGATCTCGTCCGGCTTGGCGGCACGCCAGATTTCCTCGGCCAGCGTCAGTGCCGCCCTCCCGTCGCCATCGGCAAAGCGGGCAACCGCCAGCCGCGCCTCCGGCGTCAACGGCAATTCCTTGTTCTCCAGCACCTCGGCCCGGCCGAGCAGAAAGAGCAGCGCGTTCTCGTCGAGGGATTGGAAGGTGAGCACCCGCGCCCGCGACAGAAGTGCGGCGTTGAGCGCGAAGGACGGATTCTCGGTTGTGGCACCGACCAGCGTGATCGTGCCGTCCTCCATGACTGGCAGGAACGCATCGAGCTGAGTGCGGTTGAAGCGATGGATCTCGTCGACGAAGAGCAGCGTGCCCTTGCCTCCCAGCCGTCGCCCGCGCGCTGCCTCGAACACCTTCTTGAGGTCCGCGATCCCGGAGAAGATCGCGCTGATCTGCTCGAACCCGAGATCGACCGCACCGGCGAGCAGGCGCGCGACCGTCGTCTTCCCGGTGCCCGGCGGCCCCCAGAAGATCAGGCTGCCAATCGAGCCCGAGGCCAGCAGTCGCGTGAGCGCGCCATCCGGCCCCGTCAGGTGCCCTTGCCCGGTGACCTCGGCCAGCGTCGTCGGCCGCAAACGGTCGGCAAGCGGGCGCGGCCCCGCCTTGTCGAGGCCGGAAGCGGAAAAGAGGTCGCTCACCCCGGGAAGACCGATGTCACGGTCTGTCCCGCACGCGAGATCGTCACCTCCCAGGCGCGCTTGCGCTGACGCAGGGCCGCCTCGACATCGCGCGAGCGCTCCATGCGCTCTCCGTTCAGGGCCAGGATGATGTCGCCCTTCTGGAAACCGACGCGAGCCGCAAGGCTGCCTTCCTCGATGGCACTGACCACGACGCCTTCGGTTCCGGCATCGATCGAAAGCTCCTCGGCAACCGCCGGCGACAGGTTGAGCACCGTCAGCCCCGAAAGCGGCGTGCGGCCCGAAAGCGTCACGGTTTCGCGCGGCCGCGTCTCGGGCGCCGGAACGAGCTTCACCGGAACCACCAGGCGCTTGCCGCCGCGCAGGACGGTCAGAGAGGTCGTACCCCCGATCGGGCGGGTCGCGAAACGATAGCCGAAGGCCTCGGGATCATCGACGGCGACTCCGTCAAGCGCGAGGATGACGTCCGAACGCTTGAGCCCGCCCTCGGCGGCCGGCCCCTTCTCGACCACGCTGGCAACGACCGAGCCGGCCGGGCGGTCGAGCCCAAGCCCGTCGGCGACATCGGCCGTCAGTGCCTGCAGCCTGGCGCCGAACCACGGCCGGCGCACCGAAGCAGCACCCGACTTCGCGCTTTCGACGACGACGCGAACCATCGACGAGGGAATCGCAAAACCGATGCCGTGGCTGCCGCCAGAGCGCGAGAAGATCGCGGTGTTGATGCCGATCAGTCGGCCTTCCATGTCGACCAGCGCGCCGCCGGAGTTGCCGGGATTGATCGCCGCATCGGTCTGGATGAACGACTGCGCATCGGCGACACCGACCTGCGTACGAGCCAGCGCCGAAACGATGCCCTGCGTCACGGTCTGCCCGACGCCGAAGGGATTGCCGATCGCCAGCACGATATCGCCGACCTGGAGCTGGTCGGAATCGGCAAGGTCGATCGCGCTCAGATCCTTGGCGCCGTTCAGCTTCAGCACGGCAAGATCGGTGCGTGGATCGCGCAGGACAATCGTGGCTTCCACCTCGCGCTTGTCCGCAAAGGCGACCTTGACCTCGCTCATGCCCTCGATGACGTGGTTATTGGTCACCACGAGCCCGCTCGCATCGACGATCACGCCTGAGCCAAGCGATCGTTGCACGCGTTCGCGCGGGACACCGAACCCGTCATCGCCAAAGAAGCGGCGAAAGAACGGATCGTCCATGAAAGGGTTCTGAGCCCGACGCTCGACACGGGCGCCATAGACATTCACGACCGACCCGGCCGTCTTCTGCACGATCGGCGCAAAGGAAAGCTGAACCTGCTGACGGGTTTCCGGAACCTGCCGCGCCTGCGCAAGCAATGGCAGCGGCGCAAGGCTCGCAAAGAGCATCAAGGCGGCCGGCAAGGCAGTTCTTCCGAAACGGACCGGCATGATCCCGCGCTTCATTCCTGTCTCCACGCTGAAACAAAACACCGCTCGCGGCGTTCCAAGTCTTCCAATACGAACCATTCCCGGGAAATCTCTTCGCCCGCGACGCCACTGGCGCCATCCGGATCATCGAACGGGTCAGTCGAGCAAAGATCCGCGAAGGAGCTGGTCCCTTGAGTCTGATACGTCTTGTTTATGCCAGCCGGAGTCGCCTCGTCGAGGCCAATCGCAGTGAGGAGGTTGGCAGGATGATCGCCAGCGCCCAGCGGCTGAACGTACAGAACGAGGTGACGGGATTTCTCCTGGTGACGCCCGGGGCCTTCGCGCAGGTGCTCGAAGGCGAGGCGCATAATGTCGCGGAGACATATGGCCGGATCGTGGTCGATCCACGCCATACCGGGATCCGCCTGCTGGCCGAAGAGCAGATTGCGGCCCGGAGCTTCCAGAACTGGTCGATGGGCCTCGCCGAACATGACGAGACCACGCACTTCATCTTCGGTCTCTACGGTGTCACGCCAGAGGCCGATCTCCAGGTCCAGCCTGCCGACGTGCTGCTGGATCTCGCTGGCGAGCTTGCCCGCCAGCGAGCATAGGGCCAAGCCTCACTTGTCCTGAAGCAGGATCTTGTACTTTTCGATCTCGCCCGGAACCATCGCGCCGACATGGGCAGGCGTGAGTTCGTTCTCGGCTGGCAGCACGGACGAAAGCTCCTTGAATCGAGCTTGCAGATTCGGGCTCGCAAGCGCGGTCCGCAAAGCCTGATTCAGCTTGGTGACGATCGGTTCAGGCAGGCTTTTTGGGCCGAAGAGCGCATTCCAGCCCTGGGCCTCGAAAGCCGGCAGCCCGGCCTCCCTGGAGGTTGGCACATCCGGAAGGCTGTCGAGCCGGCTCGGTGTCGCGACCACGAGCGCCTTGACCTTGGCTCCCTGCACCGCGCCCGAGAGCGAGGTTGCAGCATCGCAGACGCCGTCGATCTGCCCGCCCATCAGGTCGTTCAAAGCCGGTCCTGCGCCCCGATAACTGACGAGCGCAACCTCGACACCAGCCGCCTTGATGAAGTTCCGGCAGATCAGATAATTCGACGAGCCGACACCAGCATGCCCGAGACTGACCT
Organism: Allobosea sp. 2RAB26; assembly: GCF_052115465.1. NCBI lineage: Bacteria > Pseudomonadati > Pseudomonadota > Alphaproteobacteria > Hyphomicrobiales > Alloboseaceae > Allobosea > Allobosea sp. 2RAB26. The sequence continues at coordinate 47,252 of NZ_JBFRGS010000025.1, forward strand.
TGCCGGGGTTCTTCTTGGCATAGTCGACGAACTCCATCAGGTTCTTGGCCGGAAAATCGAGCTTGAGCGCGATCATCGGCGATGTCTTGGCGACGAGGCCGATCGGCGCGAAATCGGCCTGGGTGTATTTCAGATCCGGATAGATCGAATAGGACGCAGCATTGGTTCCGCTATTGCCGATGACGATAGTGTAGCCATCGGGATCGGCCTTGGCGGCGCGCGTCAGCGCCGTCGCGCCCCCCGCCCCTGCCATGTTCTCCATGACGATGCGCTGGCCGAGCACCCGCCCCATCTCGTCGCCGACCAGCCGTGCGATCACGTCGGAGGAGCCCCCGGCTGCGAATGGCACGATCATGGTGATCGGCTTGTTGGGATAGCCGTCCTGCGCCAGGGCGGGAGCCGCCAGCGCCAACATCGCCGTCAGCGCCAGCCGCCGCGTGGTCAATAGTCTTGAAATCATCAGTCTCTCCCTCCGGGGCCGCCTCTTGCGGGCGGTTTTCGCTGGGAAGCTTGACCATTGCGCTTTGTGGCGCACAAGCGGCGTTTCGAGCAATAATCTTCGGCATCAGTTGCCGATCCAGCGCCTACTGACGCGAAACGCGATGCCGCGCCTGTCACCGCGAACGAAGCTCTGGGCCTCCCGCGCTTGATGGCCGTCCGCTCCGGGCCGGTCGATGTCATCCGCGCCCCGCGCGAGCCTTCATTTCCACCACCAATTGCGGTCGAGAGCCCCGTCGGACTGTGTCCATACGTCATCGCAGAGGCCGACATCCGGGTCGCGCGCCTCCCCGGCCCCTTCGCAAAAGAAAAGGCGGCCTTGCGGCCGCCTTTTAAAATCTCCGGGGAAGCAGCCTTGCTCAGGCGGCTTCGTCGTCAGCCGTGAAGACCGGGCCGGAATCCTTGCCCTTGGCATCGACATCGCGATCGACGAACTCGATCACGGCGAGCGGGGCGTTGTCGCCGAAGCGGAAGCCGGCCTTCATGATGCGCAGATAGCCGCCATTGCGCTCCTTGTAGCGCGGGCCGAGGACCGCGAAGAGCTTGCCGACGAGTGCGACATCCTTGATCTGGGCGATCGCCTGACGGCGGGCGTGCAGGTCGCCGCGCTTGGCGAGGGTCACCAGCTTCTCGACGACCGGACGCAGGTCCTTGGCCTTCGGCAGCGTGGTGGTGATCTGCTCATGCTTGATCAGGGCCTGGGACATGTTGGCGAACATCGCCTTGCGATGCTCAACCGAGCGGTTGAAACGACGACCGCGGAAACCGTGACGCATTTGGCTCTCCTGTGATTACGGCCGCCGTGCCACGGTACGGCCGTTCATTATGCTCCGGCGCTCACGCACCGTGCGGGAAACAGGCGCGGAGGCAAGCTCCGCGCCGGCGGGATCAGTAATGCTCTTCGAAGCGCTTCGCCAGCTCTTCGATGTTCTCCGGCGGCCAGCCGGTCACGTCCATGCCGAGATGGAGGCCCATGGTCGCGAGCACTTCCTTGATCTCGTTCAGCGACTTGCGGCCGAAGTTCGGGGTACGAAGCATCTCGCCCTCCGACTTCTGGATCAGGTCGCCGATATAGACGATGTTGTCGTTCTTCAGGCAGTTCGCCGAACGCACCGAAAGCTCGAGCTCGTCGACCTTCTTGAGCAGCGCCGGGTTGAAGGGCAGCTGCGGCGCGGTCGATACGGCCTCTTCCTTGCGCGGCTCCTCGAAGGTGATGAAGACGGCAAGCTGGTCCTGCAGGATGCGGGCGGCGAGCGCCAGCGCGTCCTCGGGAGTGACCGAGCCGTTGGTCTCGATCTGCAGGGTCAGCATGTCGCGGTCGAGATTCTGGCCCTCACGGGTGTTCTCGACGCGATAGGAGACCTTCTTGACCGGCGAATAGAGGCTGTCGACCGGGATCAGGCCGATCGGTGCATCCTCGGGACGGTTCTGCTCGGACGGGACATAGCCCTTGCCGGTATTGACCGTGAACTCCATGCGGATCTCGGCACCCTCGTCCAGCGTGCAGAGCACGAGCTCGGGGTTGAGGATCGACACATCGCCGACAGTGTTGATGTCACCGGCGGTGACGGTGCCCGGGCCCGACTTGCGCAGGGTCATACGCTTGGGGCCCTCGCCCTGCATCTTGACGGCGATCGCCTTGATGTTGAGGACGATGTCGGTGACGTCCTCGCGAACGCCGGGAATCGACGAGAACTCATGCAGCACGCCGTCGATCTGGACGGCGGTGACCGCAGCGCCCTGAAGCGAGGAGAGCAGCACGCGCCGCAGCGCGTTGCCGAGCGTCATGCCGAAGCCGCGCTCGAGCGGACGAGCGATCACGGTAGCATGGCGCTTGGGGTCGTCTCCGACCTTGATTTCGAGCTTGTTCGGCTTGGACAAATCCTGCCAGTTCTTGCTGATCACGACCGCACTCCTGGTGCTTCATCTCTCGGCGGCGACGGGCCGCCCCGTACCGGCGCCCGCCAGTGCGAGCGCCGCAATCCAATCCGGGCGTCAGACGCGACGGCGCTTGCGCGGCCGGCAGCCATTGTGCGGGATCGGCGTCACGTCGCGGATCGAGGTCACGGTGAAGCCGGCGGCCTGGAGGGCGCGCAGAGCCGATTCACGCCCCGAACCCGGGCCCGTCACCTCGACTTCGAGGGTGCGCATGCCGTGCTCGGCAGCCTTGCGGGCCGCATCCTCGGCCGCGACCTGGGCGGCATAGGGGGTCGACTTGCGCGAACCCTTGAAGCCCATGGTGCCGGCGGACGACCACGAGATCGTGTTGCCCTGGGCGTCGGTGATGGTGATCATGGTGTTGTTGAACGAGGCGTTCACATGCGCGACGCCAGAAACGATGTTCTTGCGTTCACGACGACGAACGCGCTGGGCTTCCTTGGCCATGGTCTCTTTCTTTCATCCTTCGAGCGCGCCCGTCATGCCAGGCGCTGGGGATGTCGCCTGCCCTTGAACGGGTCAGGCGACGCATAGACAGCGGGCCGGATGACCGGCCCGCCGAAACTCACTTCTTCTTGCCGGCGATCGGCTTGGCCTTGCCCTTGCGGGTGCGCGCATTGGTATGCGTGCGCTGGCCACGGACCGGCAGCGAGCGACGATGACGCAGACCGCGATAGCAGCCGAGATCCATCAGGCGCTTGATGTTCATCGAGACTTCACGACGCAGGTCGCCCTCGACAAGGTAGTCGCGGTCGATCGTCTCACGGATCTGAAGCACCTCCGCGTCGGTCAGCTGGTTGACGCGACGCTCGTCGGCGATGCCAACCTTCTGGCAGATTTCCTTGGCCTTCTGGGCACCGATGCCGTGGATATACTGCAAACCGATGACGACGCGCTTGCCGGTCGGAATGTTAACGCCCGCGATACGAGCCATGGTCTCTTCTCCATTGTCGGCCGAGGCGCCCGATGGCTGCCCGGCAGTGAAAACCTACCCGCGTCCGGTGGAGGCCGGCCCCTGCGAGCGTTGAATCGGCTCCATGCGAGAACGCGACGTCGCCCCTCCTCGCGAAGGTAACGGCATCGCCACATGCAACCGGATGAGGGTCGTTAGTCGGTCGAAGCTCTTGAGTCAACCCGCCGAACTCAAGAATCATGCCAGCTTCCTCGAAGCTGCTCTTACTCGGCCGGCAGGCGGCGTTACGGCTCAGCCCAGCTCGAGCGGACTGCGCCCCGCCCGACTGAAATCGATTCTGCACCTGCCGCAAGCGCGTTCCGGGCTTCGTTGATCGGGGCGGCATACGCCCTCTTCCAAACAGAAATCCCCGGCGCGACGAGAACCGTCTCCGCCGGGGCTGATATCGCTGACGACAGCAAGGTCAGAAGCACGAGCCCGATGCCGAACCCGTGCCCGCGCATTGCTAAGCGCCGAGTGCCTTGCAGATCGCGCCCGTCACCTCGTCGATCGGCTTCATGCCGTCGATCGCAGTGAGCTGACCACGCTTCGCATAATAGGGCGAAACCACCGCGGTATCGCGGTTATAGGCTTCGAGCCGGGTCTTGAAGACCACCGGATCGTCATCCTTGCGCACCGGTTGCCCGGCCGCCTTGGCCTCCTCGGCACGCCGGATGATCCGGTCGACGAGCTTCTCCTGATCGACCGTGAGCTCAAGGACCGCGTCGAGCTTCAGCCCCTTCTGCGCCAGCATGGCGTCGAGCGCCTCGGCCTGGGCCAGCGTGCGCGGAAAGCCGTCGAGGATGAAGCCCCGCTTCGCGTCCGGCTCTTCGATGCGATCGGCAACGATCCCGATGACGATATCGTCCGAGACCAGTCCGCCGGCATCCATCACCGCCTTGGCCTTGAGCCCCACCGGCGTCCCGGCCGCAACCGCGGCCCGGAGCATGTCGCCGGTCGAGAGCTGCGGAATGCCGTGCTTCTCGACGATACGGGTTGCCTGAGTACCCTTGCCCGCCCCCGGCGGCCCCAGGAAGATCAATCGCATCAGCGCCTCGCCCCTCGCAACTTCGCCTTCTTGACCAGCCCCTCATACTGGTGGGCCAGCAGATGCCCGTGAACCTGCGCCACGGTATCCATGGTTGTCGTCACCACGATGAGCAGCGAGGTGCCGCCCAGGAGGATGATCGGAATCTGGGCATACGTGATCATGAACTCGGGGATAAGGCAGACAATAGTCAGATAGCCTGCGCCGAGAACGGTGATCCGGGTCAGCACGCGGTCGATATGCTCGGCGGTGCGCTCGCCCGGGCGGATGCCCGGCATGAAGCCGCCATGCTTCTTGAGGTTGTCCGCCGTCTCGACCGGATTGAACACGATGGCGGTGTAGAAGAAGCAGAAGAAGATGATCAGCGCGGCGTAGAGGATCATGAACAGCGGCCGGCCATGCGCCAGATAGGTCGCCACCGTTGACAGCATGCCGGTGCCGCCCGAGGCCTGCGAGAAGCTGGCGATCGTCGTCGGCAGCAGCAGCAGCGAGGAGGCGAAGATCGGCGGGATGACGCCCGACGTGTTGAGCTTCAGCGGCAGGAACGAGGTCTGGCCCTCATACATGCGGTTGCCGACCTGGCGCTTGGGATAGTTGATCAGCAGGCGGCGCTGGGCCCGCTCCATGAACACGCAGAAGGCGATGACGCAGATGGCCATGACCAGGATCAGCAGCAGCAGGCCGGTCGAAATCGCGCCCTGACGGCCAAGCTCAAGGGTCTGGGCGAGCTGCGACGGGAACTCCGCGATGATGCCCGAGAAGATGATCATCGAGGTGCCGTTGCCGATACCGCGGCTGGTGATCTGTTCACCGAGCCAGAGCAGGAACATCGTACCGCCGACCAGCGTGATCGTCGTCGAGAGCAGGAAGAACGGGCCGGGCTCGAGCACCAGATTGCCGGACCCCTGCAGGCCGACACCGATGCCGTAGGCCTGGAACACGGCCAGCACGAGGGTCAGGTAGCGGGTGTACTGGTTGAGGACCTTGCGGCCCTGCTCGCCTTCCTTCTTCAGCGCCTCGAAGGTCGGCACCACGCTCGACAGGAGCTGGATGATGATCGAGGCCGAGATATAGGGCATGATCGCGAGCGCAAAGATCGCCAGTCGCCCGACGGCACCGCCCGAAAACATGTTGAACAGGCCGAGCACGCCGGTCTGCGACTGTTTGAACAGGTCGGCAACGGCGTCGGGGTTCATGCCCGGCAGCGGGATATAGGTACCGAGCCGGTAGACGATTAGCGCCCCCAGCGTGAACCAGATCCGCTTCTTGAGCTCGTCCGCCTTCGCGAGCGCGCCGAAATTCAGGTTTGCCGCAAGCTGTTCAGCCGCCGATGCCATGCGTCCGGTCCTTGATCGGAATAAACGTCAAACAGTCGAACGGCGGCCTAGGCTTCTGGCCTGGCCGCCGTTCGCAATCGCTCATGTAAGCGTCGCTGTCACGCCTGTGAAGCAGCAGCCGCCAGGATCTTGACCGAGCCGCCAGCCTTTTCGATGGCCTCGACCGCCGACTTCGACGCGCCTGCCACTTCGAAGGCAAGCTTCGTCTTCAGTTCGCCGACGCCGAGGATCTTGACGCCGTCGGGGGCCGCCTTCGAGATCACGCCGGCCGCAACCAGCGCCTCGATGGTGACGACGCCCTTGCCGTCGAGCTTGCCGGCCTCGACCGCCTGCTGGATCCGACCGAGATTGACCTCGTTCAGTTCCTTGGCGAAGAGGTTGTGGAAGCCGCGCTTCGGCAGGCGACGATAAAGCGGCATCTGACCGCCTTCGAAGCCCTTGACCGCCACGCCGGCACGGGCCTTCTGACCCTTGACGCCGCGTCCACCAGTCTTGCCCTTGCCGGAGCCGATACCACGGCCGACACGGATGCGGGACTTGTGGGCGCCTTCGTTGTCACGAATGTCTGTGAGTTTCATCGGACAATCCCCCTCACTTCGCGTCGACGACGCGGACGAGGTGCTTGACCTTCTCGATCATGCCACGGACGGAAGCGGTGTCCTGCAGGGTCGATTGGCGGCGGATCTTGTTCAGGCCGAGACCGATCAGGGTCTGGCGCTGCGAGGCCTCACGGCGGATCGGGCTACCGATCTGCTCGACGACCACGGTCTTTTCAGCTTTTGCCATGGTGCAGCCCTCACGCTTCGGCCGCGGCGTCGGTGCCGGCATCGCGACGACGCGACTGCAGGGCCGAAACCTTCAGGCTGCGGCGCGCGGCGACGCCACGCGGGCTGTCCTCGTTCTTGAGCGCCGAGAAGGTGGCGCGCACGAGGTTGTAGGGGTTCGACGAACCGAGCGACTTCGACACGACATCCTGCATGCCAACCGCCTCGAAGACGGCGCGCATCGGACCACCGGCGATGATGCCGGTACCGGCCGGAGCTGCACGCAGCACGACGCGACCGGCGCCGTGGCGGCCCTGGACGTCGTGATGGAGCGTGCGACCTTCGCGCAGCGGAATGCGGACCAGCCCCCGCTTGGCGGCTTCAGTCGCCTTGCGGATGGCTTCCGGCACTTCGCGAGCCTTGCCATGGCCGAAGCCGACGCGGCCCTTCTGGTCACCGACGACGACGAGGGCAGCAAAGCCGAAACGACGGCCGCCCTTCACCACCTTGGCGACGCGGTTGATGTGGACCAGACGATCCACGAATTCGGAATCGCGCTCTTCGCGATCCTGACGGTCACGAGGTTCTCTCGCCATGTCATCCTCTTACTTGCGCGGACGCTGCCTGATGCAGCGCCGCTCGCTCGAGCATCCCGGATGGGATGTCAGAAATTCAGTCCGGCCTCGCGGGCCGCATCGGCAAGCGCCTTGACGCGACCATGATACATGTAGGAGCCGCGATCGAAGACCACGTCCTTCACGCCGGCCTTGACCGCACGCTCGGCAACCAACTTGCCGATCGTGGCCGCAGCCTCGACATTCGCGCCCGACTTGATGTCGCCGCGGATGTCCTTGTCCAGGCTCGAGGCCGACGCGAGGGTGATGCCCTTCGCGTCGTCGATGACCTGGGCATAGATCTGCTTGCCGGTGCGATGCACCGACAGGCGAGCGCGGCCATTGGCGACCGCCTTGATGGCGCGACGGACACGGGCCCGGCGGCGCGCAGTATTTTCTGTCTGCTTGCTCATGGCTCGCGTCCTTACTTCTTCTTCCCTTCCTTGCGGAAGATGAATTCGCCGGCGTACTTGACGCCCTTGCCCTTGTAGGGCTCGGGACCGCGATAGTCGCGGATCTCAGCGGCGGTCTGGCCGACCACCTGCTTGTCGATGCCGGTGATGACGATTTCAGTCGGCTTCGGCGTGACGATCGCGACCCCGGCCGGGATCGCATAGTCGATGTCGTGGCTGTAGCCGAGCGACAGCTTGAGCACCTTGCCGGTGACGGCGGCCTTGTAGCCGACGCCGTTGATCTCAAGCTTCTTCTCGAAGCCGTTGGTGACGCCCGTCACCAGATTGGCGACGCGAGCCCGGGACGTGCCCCAGAGCGAGCGCGCACGCTTGCTCTGCGAGCGCGGCTGAACGGCGATGGCGCCGTTCTCGAGCGCAACCGAGACATCATCGGGCACGGAGAAGGAGAGTTCCCCCTTCGAGCCCTTGATGCTCACGAGCTGGCCGGACACGTTGGCGGTGACGCCAGCGGGAACCGGAACAGGCTTTTTACCGATACGAGACATTGGATTTCTCCTGATGAGCGGCGCAGAAGGTCAGAAGACCTTGCAAAGCACTTCGCCGCCCACGTTCTGCTCGCGGGCAAGATGATCGGGCATCACGCCCTTCGGCGTGGAGACGATGGTCACGCCGAGGCCGTCGGCCACGCGCGGCATCGTGTCCACCGAAGAGTAGACGCGGCGGCCGGGCTTCGAGACCCGAGAGATGGCACGGATGACCGGCTGTCCCTCATGGTACTTCAGCTCGATGTCGAACTCGGTCCGGCCATTGCCGAACTCGGTCGTGGAATAGCCGCGGATGTAACCCTCGGCCTGAAGCACGTCGAGCACGCGGGCACGCAGCTTCGAGCCCGGGGTGGTCACGCGCGACTTGCGCCGCATCTGCGCATTGCGGATGCGGGTCAGCATATCGCCAAGCGGATCAATGATCGCCATGATGCGTCCTCCTCACCAGCTCGACTTGACGAGGCCGGGAACCAGCCCCTTGTTGCCGAGCTCGCGCAGAGCAACGCGCGACATCTTCAGCTTGCGATACACGGCGCGCGGACGGCCGGTCACTTCGCAGCGGTTGCGCACCCGGTTTGCAGCCGAGTTGCGCGGCAGTTCAGCCAGCTTGAGGCGAGCAAGGAAGCGCTCGTCCATGGACTGGCTCTCGTCATTCGCGATCGCGAGAAGACGCGCCCGCTTGCCCGCGTACTTCTTCACGAGCTGCCTGCGGTGTTCGTTCTTCTCGACGGAGCTTTTCTTAGCCATCGATCTCTCCTGGTTTCCGCGTATGAGCGGTAAGGCTCACTGCCGGAACGGGAAGTTGAAGTGCTTGAGCAGAGCGCGCGCTTCGTCGTCCGACTTCGCAGTCGTGCAGACGATCACGTCCATGCCCCAGACCTGGTCGACCTTGTCGTAGTTGATCTCAGGGAACACGATGTGCTCCTTGATGCCGAGCGCGAAATTGCCGCGCCCGTCGAACGACTTCGGGTTGAGACCACGGAAGTCGCGCACGCGCGGCAAGGCGATGGTGACGAGCCGGTCGACGAACTCGAACATCTTGGTCTTGCGCAGCGTGACCTTGCAGCCAACCGCCATGTTCTCGCGCAGCTTGAAGCCGGCGATGGCGAGACGGGACTTGGTGATGACCGGCCTCTGACCGGCGATCATGGCGAGATCGCCAGCCGCACTGTCGACCTTTTTACGGTCGGCCGTCGCTTCGCCCACGCCCATGTTGATGACGACCTTCTCGATCGTCGGGACTTCCATCACGTTCTTGTAGCCGAACTCGGCGATCATCGCCGGACGAACGACGTCCTCGTAATGCTTCTTCATGCGCGGCGTGAGAGCCGCCTGCTGATTCTCAGCCATCGATCAGATCTCCCGAACGCTTGGCGAAACGCACCTTGCGGCCGTCATCGAGCACCTTGAAACCGACGCGGGTCGGCTTGCCGTCCTTGGGATCGGCGACGGCCAGGTTCGACAGATCGATCGTGGCCTCCTTGCTGATGATGCCACCCTCGGACTGTGCCGAGGCCTTGGTGTGCTTCTTCACGAGGTTGACGCCACGCACCACGGCGCGGGCATCCTTCGGCAGCACCTGGAGCACTTCGCCGGCCTTGCCCTTGTCACGGCCGGCCAACACGACGACCTTGTCGCCCTTCTTGATCTTCGCAGCCATTACAGCACCTCTGGCGCAAGCGAGATGATCTTCATGTGGTTCTTGGCGCGAAGTTCGCGCGGAACCGGTCCGAAGATACGGGTGCCCACCGGCTCCTTCTGGTTGTTGATCAGCACGGCCGCATTGCGGTCGAAACGGATCACCGAACCATCGGCGCGCTTCACGTCCTTAGCGGTCCGAACGACGACCGCCTTCATGACGTCGCCCTTCTTCACGCGGCCGCGGGGAATGGCTTCCTTGATCGAAACGACGATAATATCACCGACACCGGCGTATTTCCGCTTCGACCCGCCGAGAACCTTGATGCACATCACACGACGGGCGCCGGAGTTATCCGCGACCTCGAGATTCGTCTGCACCTGGATCATGGCCTTGATCCTTCCAAACTGTATCAGCGCGGTTTCCGGGCGCGGCGTCAGCGCCGACCCGGACTACGACTGACGGGGGTCGATCGCCCCCTGGCCTCAATAAAGTGACTTACGCCTTAGGAGCGTTGTCGAGCACAACCCAGCTTTTCAGCTTGGAAATGGGCTTGGATTCCTCAATCCAGACCGAATCCCCAACCTTGAACGTCTGCGCCTCATCGTGGGCGTGATAGTTCTTGGTCCGGCGAACAGTCTTCTTGAGGAGCGGGTGCGTATAACGCCGCTCGACCTTCACCACAACAGTTTTGTTCTGCTTGTCGCTAACGACGACGCCCTGCAGCACGCGCTTCGGCATTGTCCTACTCCTCAGGCGCTCGCCGCAACGGTCTTCGACCGCTGCAGCGTCTTGATGCGAGCGATATCCTTGCGCACCTCAGTCACCCGAGCGGTATTCTCGAGCTGGCCGGTAGCGCGTTGGAAACGCAGGTTAAACTGCTCCTTCTTCAGCTTCAGGAGTTCGTCCTGGAGCTGGTCGACACTCATCACCTTGAGATCGGACAGGCGTTGCGTAGCTTTCATGTCGCCCTCCTTACTCGGCGATGCGCTGGATGAAGCGGGTCTTGATCGGCAGCTTGGCGGCGCCGAGACGAAGCGCCTCGCGCGCCGTCTCCTCTTCCACCCCGTCGATCTCGAACATGATTCGCCCAGGCTTGACCTTGGCTGCCCAGAATTCAGGCGCGCCCTTGCCCTTGCCCATGCGGACTTCGGTCGGCTTCTTCGAAACTGGCACGTCCGGGAAGATCCGGATCCAGACGCGGCCAGCACGCTTCATGGCGCGAGTGATCGCACGACGGGCAGCTTCGATCTGACGGGCCGTGACGCGCTCAGGCATCAGGGCCTTCAGACCGAACTGGCCGAAATTGAGGTCCGTGCCGCCCTTGGCAACGCCTGAGATGCGTCCCTTGAACTGCTTGCGGAACTTGGTTCGCTTTGGTTGCAACATGGCTCTTCTCGATCAGCCTTACGCAGCCTGCTCGCGACGATCGCGACCGCCGGAGCGACCACCTTCGTCAGAGAGACGCTTGTCCTGGGCCATCGGGTCGTGTTCGAGGATCTCGCCCTTGAAGATCCAGACCTTGATGCCGCACGTGCCGTAGGTGGTGAAGGCGGTGCCGACACCGTAATCCACATCGGCGCGCAGCGTGTGCAGCGGCACGCGGCCTTCGCGGTACCATTCCAGGCGCGCGATTTCCGCGCCGCCGAGACGGCCCGAGCAGTTGATGCGGATGCCCTCGGCGCCCAGACGCATGGCCGACTGAACGGCCCGCTTCATGGCGCGACGGAACGCGACGCGACGCTCGAGCTGCTGAGCGATGGAGTCGGCCACCAGGGTGGCGTCGATCTCGGGCTTGCGGACCTCGACGATGTTGATCGTCACATCGGCCTTGGTCAGCTTCGAGACTTCCTTGCGCAGCTTCTCGATATCGGCGCCTTTCTTGCCGATCACCACGCCCGGACGAGCCGAGTGGATGGTGACGCGGCACTTCTTGTGCGGGCGCTCGATGATGATCTTGGAGACCGCCGCCTGCTTCAGCAGCTTCATCAGCGCGGCGCGGATCTTCATGTCTTCGTGCAGCAGCTGACCGTACTCACCCTTCTGCGCGAACCAGCGCGAGTCCCAGGTGCGGTTGATGCCGAGGCGAAGGCCGATCGGATTGATTTTCTGACCCATCGTTCTCTCCTCAGGCCTTGGCCGCCTGGACTTCGCGCACCACGATCGTGATGTTCGCGAAGGGCTTCATGATCCGGGCTCCACGGCCGCGGGCGCGGGCATGGAAGCGCTTCATGACCAGGGCCTTGCCGACGAAAGCCTGCGCAACGACGAGATCGTCGACGTCGAGATCATGATTGTTCTCGGCGTTGGCGATGGCGCTCTGCAGACACTTGCGAACGTCGAGCGAGATCCGCTTACGCGAGAACTCGAGATCGGCGAGCGCGGTCGAGACCTTCTTGCCACGGATGAGCTGAGCGACGAGGTTCAGCTTCTGCGGGCTGACGCGAAGGTTGCGGGCAACCGCAACGGCTTCGTTCTCCGGCAGCGCACGGGGGGCGGATGGCTTACCCATGGCTTACTTCCTCTTCGCCTTCTTGTCGGCAGCGTGGCCGTGGAAGGTGCGCGTCGGCGAGAACTCGCCGAACTTGTGGCCCACCATTTCCTCGGACACGTTCACCGGCACATGCTTGTGACCGTTGTAGACGCCGAACGTCAGACCGACGAACTGCGGAAGGATCGTGGAGCGGCGGCTCCAGATCTTGATCACCTCGGCCCGGCTCGCCGAACGGGCGACCTCGGCCTTTTTCAGAAGGTATCCGTCGACAAACGGACCTTTCCAAATCGAACGCGCCATGACGGACCTCAGTTCTTCTTCTTGCGGGCGTGACGGCTCGACACGATGAACGTATCGGTCCGCTTATTCGAGCGGGTCTTCTTGCCCTTGGTCGGCAGTCCCCACGGCGTGACCGGGTGACGACCGCCCGAGGTACGACCCTCACCACCACCATGCGGGTGGTCGACCGGGTTCATCGAGACGCCGCGGTTATGCGGACGACGGCCGAGCCAGCGCGAGCGACCGGCCTTGCCCATGTTGGTGTTCATGTGGTCGGGGTTCGAAACCGCGCCCACCGTAGCATAGCACAGGCCGCTGATCAGGCGCTGTTCACCCGAGTTCAGGCGGACGATGACATAGCCCTGGTCGCGACCGACGATCTGGGCGTAGTTGCCCGCAGACCGCGCCAGCGCCCCCCCCTTGCCGATCTTGAGCTCGACATTGTGGACGATGGTGCCGATCGGCATCGCGCCCATCGGCGAAGCATTGCCGGGCTTGATGTCGACCTGGTCGCCGGAGATCACGCTGTCGCCGACCGCCAGGCGCTGCGGCGCCAGGATGTAGGCCTGCTCGCCATCAGCGTACTTGAGCAGCGCGATGAAGGCGGTGCGGTTCGGATCATACTCGATCCGCTCCACGGTCGCCGCCACGCCCGGCTTGCCGCGACGCTTGAAGTCGACGATCCGGTAGCTCTGCTTATGTCCACCGCCACGGAAACGAACCGTGATGCGGCCGAGATTGTTGCGGCCACCCTTCGAGGACTTACCCTCGGTGAGAGCCTTGACCGGCTTGCCCTTGTAGAGCTCGCTGCGGTCGACGATCACGAGCTGGCGAAGGCTCGGCGTGATCGGCTTGAAACTTTTCAAAGCCATGATGACGATCCTTCCTCAGAGGCCCGTGGTCACGTCGATCGAGTGACCTTCTTCGAGGGTCACTACGGCCTTCTTGACGTCCGAACGCTGCCCGAGCCGGCCCCGGAAGACCTTGACCTTGCCTTCGGTGACGAGCGTGTTGACGCTCTTCACCTTGACATCGAACAACTTCTCGATAGCCGCCTTGATCTGCGGCTTGGTCGCGGTCTTCGCGACCTTGAAGACGACCTTGTTATGCTCGGAGAGCATGGTCGCCTTTTCGGTGATCACCGGGCCACGAATGACATCGTAGTGGCGCGGATCCAGGTTCTTTGCAGACTGGCTCATTTGAAGCGCGCCTCCAGCGCATCGACAGCCGAGCGCGTCAGCACAAGCTTATCGCGACGCAGGATGTCGTAGACGTTGATGCCCTGAACCGGCAGGACGTCGACGTTCGGGATCGAACGCGCGGCCAGGCCGAAGTTCACATCGATCTCGGCGCCGCCGATCACCAGCGCGCTGGACAGATCCAGCTTGCCGAAGTGACCGAGCAGGACCTTGGTCTTCGGCTCGGCGAGCGTGACGTCGTCGATGATGATCAGGCCGGCGTCCTTGGCCTTGGCCGAGAGCGCATGGCGCAGAGCCAGGGCACGGACCTTCTTCGGCAGATCATGCGCATGATCACGCACGATCGGACCGAAGGCCTTGCCGCCGCCGCGGAACTGCGGAGCCGAAGCTGCACCGTGACGAGCGCCACCGGTGCCCTTCTGCTTGTAGATCTTCTTGCGGGTGCGATCGACTTCCGAACGCCCCTTGGACTTGTGGGTCCCGGCGCGACGCTTGGCGAGCTGGTAGCGCACCATGCGGGCGAGAAGATCGGCGCGCGGCTCAAGACCGAAGATCGAGTCCGAAAGCTCGACCGAGCCGGCATTGCCGCCCTCGAGAGTGGTGATATCGAGCTTCATCACGCGTTCTCCTCAACTGCTTCAGCCGCAGGAGCCTGCGTGGTTTCGCCAGCAACCTTGAACTTGCCAGGAAGCGGCGCATCCTTCGGCAGGGCGCGCTTGACGGCGTCGCGGACGTGGATCCAGCCGCCGGCAACGCCGGGAACGGCGCCCTCGACCAGGATCAGGCCGCGCTCGGCGTCCGTCTGGACGACGCGCAGGTTCTGCGTGGTCACGCGCTCGGCACCGAGATGGCCCGGCATCTTCTTGTTCTTGAAGGTCTTGCCGGGGTCCTGACGACCACCGGTCGAACCGATCGAACGATGCGAGACCGAGACACCGTGCGTGGCCCGCAGACCGCCGAAGTTCCAGCGCTTCATACCGCCGGCAAAACCCTTACCGGTGGTGGTGCCGCTGACATCGACGAACTGGCCGACGACGAAGTGATCGGCAGTCAGCTCGGCGCCGACGGGGATCAACGCATCGTTGCTGACGCGGAACTCCACGACCTGGCGCTTGGGCTCGACCTTGGCCACGGCAAAATGACCGCGCTCAGCCTTCGAGACGTTCTTGACCTTGGCCAAGCCCGACCCGAGCTGAACGGCGACATAGCCGTTCTTCTCGATCGTGCGATGCGCGACAACCTGACAGCTGTCGAGCTTCAGCACGGTGACTGGGATGTGTTCACCGGCATCCGTGAAGATGCGGGTCATCCCGACTTTCTGTGCAATCACACCGGAACGCATCGGTGCATACCTTCTCTTGGGGTCATGTCCATCCGGGGTATCCGGAAACAGAGGACCCGACGATGGATCAGAGCTTGATTTCGACGTCGACGCCGGCGGCGAGATCGAGCTTCATGAGGGCGTCGACCGTCTGGGGGGTCGGATCGACGATGTCCAGGACCCGCTTGTGGGTCCGCATTTCGAACTGCTCGCGCGACTTCTTGTCGATGTGGGGCGAGCGGTTGACCGTGAACTTCTCGATAAGCGTCGGCAGCGGGATGGGCCCGCGAACCTGGGCGCCTGTCCGCTTCGCGGTCGACACGATCTCGCGCGTGGAGGCGTCGAGGATGCGGTGGTCGAACGCCTTGAGGCGGATCCGGATGTTCTGACCGTTCATGGTCTTGTTCTCTCCGTGACGTGAAAAGGCAAAGGCCCTTGGAAGGGCCTTCGCCCTCACGAAAACGCGTTACGCGATGATGCTGGCGACGACGCCGGCGCCGACGGTCCTGCCGCCTTCGCGGATGGCGAAGCGCAGCTTCTCCTCCATCGCGATCGGCACGATCAGGTGCACTTCCATGGTGATGTTGTCACCAGGCATCACCATCTCGGTGCCCTCAGGCAGGTGCACCACGCCGGTCACGTCCGTCGTGCGGAAGTAGAACTGCGGGCGGTAGTTGGTGAAGAACGGCGTATGGCGGCCGCCCTCTTCCTTCGTCAGGATGTAGGCCTCGGCCTTGAACTTGGTGTGCGGCTTCACCGAACCCGGCTTGCACAGAATCTGGCCGCGCTCGACGTCCTCGCGCTTCGTGCCGCGCAGCAGCGCGCCGATGTTGTCGCCAGCCTGGCCCTGGTCGAGCAGCTTGCGGAACATCTCGACGCCGGTCACCGTCGTCTTCACGGTGTCCTTCAGGCCRACGATCTCGATTTCCTCGCCGACCTTGACGATGCCGCGCTCGACGCGACCGGTCACCACCGTGCCACGGCCCGAGATCGAGAACACGTCTTCGACCGGCATCAGGAACGGCAGGTCCAGCGGACGCGCCGGCTGCGGGATGTAGTCGTCGACCGTCTTCATCAGCGCCACGACCGCGTCATGGCCGATCGCCTTGTCGCCATTGTCCAGCGCGACCTTGGCCGAGCCCTTGGTGATCGGGATTTCGTCGCCCGGGAAGTCGTACTTCGACAGAAGCTCGCGGATCTCCATCTCGACCAGCTCGAGCAGCTCCGCGTCGTCGACCAGGTCGACYTTGTTCATGAACACCACCAGCGCCGGAACGCCGACCTGGCGCGCCAGCAGGATGTGCTCGCGGGTCTGCGGCATCGGGCCATCGGCAGCCGACACGACCAGGATCGCGCCGTCCATCTGCGCCGCACCCGTGATCATGTTCTTCACGTAGTCGGCGTGGCCGGGGCAGTCGACATGCGCATAGTGACGGTTCGCAGTCTCGTACTCGACGTGAGCCGTCGAGATCGTGATGCCGCGAGCCTTCTCCTCAGGCGCCTTGTCGATCTGGTCATACGCCGTGAACGACGCCCCGCCCGACTCAGCCAGAACCTTCGTGATCGCAGCCGTCAAAGACGTCTTGCCATGGTCAACGTGACCAATCGTTCCGATATTGCAGTGCGGCTTCGTCCGCGCAAACTTCTCTTTGGCCAT
>NZ_JBFRGS010000026.1:0-56893 GCF_052115465.1 Allobosea sp. 2RAB26
GCCAGCTTGTGCTTGGTCGATTCGAAATCCTGGCTGGCGAGCAGCTCGCGCAGGAAGACGGTCTCGCGCTTGGCATTGGGCAGTTCGATGCCGATCGCGTTCTTGCCCTGGACGACGGCGACACGCGCCGAGATCGCGCTCATCGAGCGCGCGATGTCGTCGGCCAGCGAGATCACCCGCGACGACTTGGTCCCCGGCGCCGGCTCGAGCTCGTAGAGCGTCACGACAGGGCCCGGGCGAACCTGGCTGATCTCGCCGCGCACGCCAAAGTCCTCGAGCACCCCTTCGAGCAGGGTCGCATTCTGCTCCAGCGCATCCGTCGAGATGGCTGTCGAGGGGACCTTCTTCGGTTCGGCAAGATAGGTCAGCGGCGGCAGCTCGAAATGATCGCGATCGAGCAGGGACGGCTGGGCCTCGCGCGACAGACGCTTGCCAGGCTTGGGAGCAGCGGGCCGGGCGGTGACGCGCGGAGCATTGAGATCGCGCAGGTCCTGCGGTCCATCATCGTCGTCGATATCGCCATCGGGAAAGTCGACGACGCGACTGGCCGGACGCGGGCTGGGCAACGGCTCGGGGGCGAAGACTGGGGGGGCGGCTCGGGCCGCAGCTTCGTTGAACTGCGGTTCACGGCGTACGCGGCTGATGGGCTGGTTGCCAGGAGAGCCAGTGGCGCTGACGGCCGGTTCCGGCGGGTGCGGCAGGCGACGCAGGATCGCGCCCTTGAGCGCCATTGCGCCATGGGCAAGCCAGCCGACAAGGATGACGGCGAAACCGGGCTCGTCGTCGCGACGCTCCTCGGTCTCGGCCCAGGACTCGTCTTCGTCGTCGCTGTCATTGACCGGATCTTCGTCGGTGACGAAGCCGAAGCCCGCTGCGGCGGTCACGGCGAGAATTGCTATACCGGCATAGAGAAAAGCGACAAGGCCGCCGAGGGCGCTGCCTGCGATGCCGACGAGATTGCGCGTCCCAAACAGCAGGCCGTCGCCGATCACGCCGCCCATCCCGGTGGGCAAGGGCCAGCGCGGCGTCGCCGGAAGGGCGCTCGCGACGGCCGCCGTCGCGACGATACCGACAACCCAGAGACCGAGCTTGAGCGCGCCGCGATCGAACAGGTGGAAGCGCATCAGGCGCAGCGCCCAGATCAGCGGCGGGAAGAGCATGGCGATGACGCCGAGCCCGATCATCTGCATGGTCAGATCGGCGATCATCGCACCCGGGCGCCCGAGCAGGTTGTTGACGGCGCCGCCCGTGGCGTTGTTGAGGCTGGGGTCTTCAGCGGCCCAGGTCGCAAGCGCGAGTGCGATGGCCGCTGTCAGCGCCAGCAGCCCGAGCCCGACCATCTCCGACGTCCGTCGCGACAGGAATTCCCGCGCGGGATCGGGCAGGCGATCGATCAGGGATGAGGAGCGTCGGATTGTTCGCATGCCGGCCGGGCCGCCTTCCACAGGACTACAGGCCGCATCATACCGGCCTCCAGCGATCAGGGTATGAAGGTCAGGTTAAGACCCGCTTAACCTTGAAGGGGAGCGCCTCGCCGGCGGATCGATCGGCCTGCTTCTGCGGGCGGAGTTACCATGAGAAAGGCCCCGGCGGGAGACCGCCGAGGCCTGTTTCACGTGAAGCGGCCGGAGGCGCTTACATGCTGTAGGCGCGCTCGCCGTGCTCGGCGATGTCGAGGCCTTCGCGCTCCTGATCCGTGGTGACGCGCAGACCGACGACGACGTCGACGATCTTGTAGAGGATCAGTGAGCCGACGCCGCTGAAGACGAGCGTGAAGAGAACGGCCTTGGCCTGAGCCACGAATGCCGGCCCGAATTCATAGGCCGCGGTGACGAGCTCGCCCGGCTTGGAGACATAGTCCGGGATGCCGCCGCCGCCGAGCGCCTGATTGACCAGGATGCCGGTGGCCAGGGCGCCGATGATGCCGCCGACGCAGTGGATGCCGAACACGTCGAGCGAATCGTCGTAGCCGAGCGCATTCTTGACGGTGGAGCAGAAGACGAAGCAGACGGCGCCAGCGACAAGGCCGAGCACGATCGAGCCCATCGGGCCTGCGAAGCCAGCGGCCGGCGTGACGGCGACGAGACCGGCAACCGCGCCCGAGACCATGCCGAGCAGCGAGGGTTTGCCCTTGGCCGCCCATTCGACGAAGAGCCAGCCGAGCGCGGCTGCCGCCGTGGCGACGAAGGTGTTCATCATGGCAAGCGCGGCGGTGCCGTTGGCCTCGAGATTCGAGCCGGCATTGAAGCCGAACCAGCCGACCCAGAGCAGGGCTGCGCCGATCAGCGTCATGGTCAGCGAGTGCGGGGCCATCAGTTCCTTACCGTAGCCGACGCGCTTGCCGAGCAGCATGCAGCCGACGAGGCCGGCGATGCCCGCGTTGATGTGGACGACGGTGCCGCCGGCGAAGTCGAGCGCACCCCATTTGAAGAGCATGCCGGCATCGGCGTTGACCGCGTCGAGCGCCGCGGTTGCGGCCGCCTTGGCATCGGGGCCCGCCTCAGCGACAGCCTTGGCCGCATTGCCGACGGCATCGGGACCGCCCCAGTACCAGACCATATGGGCCATCGGGAAATAGATGAAGGTCACCCAGAGGGCGGTGAACAGCATCAGCGCCGAGAACTTGATGCGCTCGGCGAAGGCGCCAACGATCAGGGCCGGCGTGATGCAGGCGAAGGTCATCTGAAAGCAGATGTAGACGTATTCGGGGATGACGACGCCGTTCGAGAAGGTCGCCGCGACCGAGTTGCCGTCGACGCCGCGCAGGAAGGCTTTCGAGAAGCCGCCGACGAAATCGTTCAGGCCGCCGCCGTGGGTGAAGGCGAGGGAGTAGCCGTAGATCACCCAGAGCAGGCTGACCATGCAGACGATGGCGAAGACCTGGGTCAGCACCGAGAGCATGTTCTTGCTGCGCACCAGGCCGCCATAGAACAGGGCGAGGCCGGGAATCGTCATCAGCAGCACGAGCACGGTCGAGCTCATCATGAAGGCGGTATCGCCCTTGTTCGGCACCGGCGCGGCGGGAGCCGCCGCTGTCTGGGCCAGCGCGACCGCCGTGGTCGCGGCGAGCACCGCTCCGACCAGCCCGGCCCGCAATGGGGTCTTGAAATTCATCGGTTGAAACTCCTGGACTGAAGGATCGAGAGGATCAGAGGGCGTCGCCGTCGGTCTCGCCTGTGCGGATGCGGACGGCCTTCTCGATCGACGAGACGAAGATCTTGCCGTCGCCGATCTGGCCGGTACGGGCTGCGGCGGTGATCGCCTCGATCACCTTGCCGACGAGCTCGTCCGAGACGGCGACTTCGATCTTGATCTTCGGCAGGAAGCTCACGGCATATTCGGCACCGCGATAAATCTCGGTATGGCCCTTCTGCCGGCCATATCCCTTCACCTCGGTCACGGTCAGGCCATGCACGCCGATGGCGGTGAGCCCGTCGCGCACCTCCTCCAGCTTGAACGGCTTGATGACAGCCATCACGATTTTCATGCTTGGGTTTCCCCGTTTCCGCCGCCCGGATGTCAGCCCCGGCGATCGCGTTGCGCTCCGCGCGCGCCGGGAGCCCGACACACGTCACGGCCGGTCAATTCAAGGCCCGTGCCAACTGCCGGAGGGGGATCATGAGGGGATGACGCAAGGAAAAACGCCCCGTCGCACCACTCGGTGCGGGGTGATTGCCTAATAAACAGGCAAATGCTTGGTTGCTGTGCTTCTGCTTAGAAAGCGCTCATTCGCGGTCCGGACGCGGCCGGATCAGGCCTTCCTGCGCCACGGACGCGACGAGCTTGCCATGGCGATCGAAAACAAGGCCGCGGGAGAACCCGCGCGCGCCCGAGGTCGAGGGGCTGTCCTGAGCATAGAGCAGCCAGTCATCGGCGCGGAAGGGGCGATGAAACCAGAGCGCATGATCGAGGCTCGCGCCCTGGATCTGCTTGTCGAACACGGTCTTGCCATGCGCGATGAGGCTCGAATCGAGCAGCATCAGATCCGAAGCATAGGCAAGCACGCTTTGATGAACCGCCGGATCGTCGGGCAAAGGCTGCATCGAGCGGATCCAGACATTGAACTTCGGCTCCATCTTCTCGCCTGTGACGTAGCGCTGGAGCTCGACGGGCCGAATCTCGATCGGCCGCTCGCGCTGGTAATAGGCGCGCACGGCTTCGGGCATATGCGGCAGCACGCTGCGCTGCATCTCCTCCCGGTTCGGCAGTTCCTCCGGCATCGGCACGTCCGGCATCGGCATCTGATGCTCATAGCCGGGTTCTTCGGCATGGAACGAGGCGGACATCGAGAAGATCGCCTCGCCATGCTGGATCGCCAGCACGCGCCGCGTCGTAAACGAGCGGCCGTCGCGGAGCCTTTCGACCTCGTAGATGATCGGAGTCTCCGGGTCGCCCGGCAGCAGGAAATAGGCGTGCAGCGAGTGCGGCTGGCGGCCTTCCACTGTCTGGCAGGCGGCGTAGAGGGCTTGCCCGATGACCTGCCCGCCGAAGACCCGCTGCCAGCCGATCTTGGGGCTGCGACCGCGGAACAGATTGCGCTCGAGCCGCTCGAGGTCGAGGATCGACATCAGGGAGTCGCTGATCTGGGACATGGTTCTTCAGGCTCGACTGGCGGGCGGATTGACGGGCGGGCCGGCTGAGCCGAAGACGGTTCCGCCGTATCCTCCGCATCAGCACCGACGCACCGGGCGTCGTCAAGCGCTGGTCCAGGCGTGGTCGGCATGAGGCGCAGGAGCAGGACGATGGGGCAGCAGACCGGCCATTCCGAAAGGCGCATCGTGATCGCGGGTGGCGGCATCGCCGGGCTTTCGCTGGCGCTGGCGCTGAAACGGGCGCTCGGCGAGGCTTATGCAATCGTCCTGGCGGACCCGGCGCTTGCGGCACCGCCGCGTCAGGACAACCGCGCCTACGCCGTGGCGGCGGCTGCACGCAACATGCTGGAGGTGCTGGGCGTCTGGGAGGCCGTTGCAGGCAGTTCTGCCGCGATGACCGAAGTGGTGGTGACCGACAGCCGCAATCCAGACGTGGTGCGTCCGGTCTTCCTGACCTTTGACGGCGAGATCGAGCCCGGACAATCCTTCGCCCATATGGTCGAGAACATGGCGCTGATGACGGCGCTGTTGAGCGCCTGCCGTGAAGCGAATGTCGAGATGCGGCCGGAAGGCGTTCGCGGTTTCGATGCGCAGGACGATACCATCGAGATCACCTATGCGGGCGGCGAGCGCATTGCGGCGTTGCTGCTCGTGGCTGCGGATGGCGCGCGGTCGCGGCTCCGCGAACGCGCCGGCATCGGTTGGGTCGGCTGGTCCTACCACCAGTCCGGGCTGGTTGCGACGCTGAGCCATGAGCGGCCGCATGACGGGCGGGCCGTCGAACATTTCCTGCCATCCGGGCCCTTTGCGATCCTCCCGCTCAGCGACGGCGGCAGGCTCGGCCACCGCTCTTCGATCGTCTGGACGGAGCGCGAGGAGAATGTCGCGGCGCTGCTCTCGCTCGACGAGGCCGATATGCTCGACGAGATCGAGCGGCGCTTCGGACTGGAGCTTGGGGAGCTTGCACTGGAGAGCAAGGTCACGGCGATGCCGCTCGGCTTTGGCGTGGCGCGACGCTTCGTCGGCGACAGGCTGGCGCTGCTTGGTGACGCCGCTCACCTGATCCATCCGATTGCCGGCCAGGGGCTCAATCTCGGGCTGAAGGATGTCGCGGCCCTGGCTGAGGCCATCGTCGATGCCGCGCGGCTTGGGCTCGATCCAGGCAGCGCCGACGTTCTCGAAGGTTATGAAAGCGCCCGGCGTTTCGACACGGTTGCGATGGGCGCGGTGACGGACGGGCTCAATCGGCTGTTTTCAAATGACGTGACGCCATTTCGCCTGGCTCGCGATTTCGGGCTCGGGCTGGTCGATCGGATGCCAGGGCTGAAGCGTTTCTTCATCCGCGAGGCGGCGGGACTGGCAGGGGACCCGCCGCGCCTGCTCAGAGGCGAGGCGCTCTAGATCATCGGACCGGATATCGTATCCACTCCGATGATCTAACCCTTTGTCTTTGCATCGGCCTTCCCGAACACCGCAATCCACTTTTCGGGCCGATGCTTTAAGGAGAGGCGTCATGGTCGGACAGGCCCGACCATGACACCGATCGCTCCGAAGTGGGCCTCGAGAGCGGGGTCTATCCCTCGATCTGCCGTGCCTCTTCCGGCAGCATGATCGGAATGCCGTCGCGGATCGGATAGGCGAGCTTGGCAGGGCGGCTGATCAGCTCCTGCTTTGCTGCGTCGTATTCGAGCGTGCTCTTGGTCACCGGGCAGACCAGGATCTCGAGCAGTTTCGGGTCGATCCGGGTGGCGGGCATGTCGCGTTCGGTCTCGGTCATGATCTCGTCTCAGTGCTTTCTCGGAAGATCGGCGAGCATGCCGGCTGCGACCATCAATTTCGGCAGGGACAGGCCCGACATCGTGATGGCCGAGACCGTCGCGCGGGTGCGATCGGCCTCCGCGCCACGCTCGGCCAGCCAGCCATCGAGGGTGTCGGATCCGGTTGCGCCCGAGGCGATCTCCTGAGTCAACCCGGCATGAGCATCGACCAGCGTTTCGATGGCGCGGTCGCGGGCCAGGCGCTCATAATCGTCGGTCGCCGGTACGGCTGCTGCTGCTGCCGCCAGGCTGGACAGGCCGAAGACCGAATCGGCGCCGAAATGAATCCGCGCCACCTCGGAAATCGACCGTTTGGTCCGGTCGGCGATGTCGACGATGTCGGTCGCCTGGGCAAGTGCGGGCAGGCTGGCAATCCGCGCAGCGAGGGTTTCGGGCACTGATTCCGAGACGAGAACGGCGATGCGGGCCGTACGCGCCTGGGCGGCTGCCTCGGGCAGCAGGCTGTCGAGTTCGCCGGCGAGTGCGGAGACGCCCCTCGCGTAATGCGCAACCGTTTGCTCGATGGAGCCCGGTTTGGCGACGCCCCGACGCAGGAACCAGCTCATCCGATCGGTGACGAGTTCCTGGGCCGCGGCATAGAGACCGATCTGGGTCTTGCCCGGGATCTTGGCGTCGAGCGCATCGATCGCCCCGTTCAGGGCGATCAGATCGAAGGAGTCACGCGCAATGGCGTAAGCCGCGGCGATCGCCGGTGCGTCGGCGCGTGTCTGGCCGGCCAGGGTCGAGACGATGGCCGGGCCGCCACGGTTGATGATGGCATTGGCGAGCTGGGTTGCGACGATCTCGCGACGCAGCTTGTGGCTGGCAATCTCGGCGCCGTATTTGTCGCGCAGCGCCTTCGGGAAATAACGGGCGAGCTCGTTGTTGAGATAGAGATCGTCCGGAATGGCCGATTCGAGCAAGGCATCGTGCAGCGCGAGCTTGGCATAGGCCAGCAGCACGGCAAGCTCCGGCCGGGTCAGGCCCTCGCCGCGCTTCTCGCGCTCGGCCAGCACCATATCGGTCGGCAGGAACTCGACCGAGCGATCGAGGCGGCCCTGGGCTTCCAGCGTCAGCATCAGGCGACGCAGCGCGGGCGTTGCCGTCGCGCCCTGAGCCTCGGTCAGCGAAAGCGCCAGCGTCTGCAGGTAGTTGTTGCGCAGGACGAGGAGGCCGACCTCATCGGTCATGTCGACGAGCAGGGCGTTGCGCTTCTTCTCAGGCAGGCGCCCGTCGCGGACAGGGCCCGCGAGTGCGATCTTGATATTGACCTCGACGTCGGAGGTGTTGACGCCGGCGGAGTTGTCGATGGCATCGGTGTTGATCCTGATGCCGTTGCGGGCGGCTTCGATGCGGCCGCGCTGGGTGCAGCCCAGATTGGCGCCTTCGCCGACGACACGGGCCCGCAGATCGGCGCCCGCAATCCGGATCGCGTCATTGGCGCGGTCGCCGACCTGGGCATCGGTCTCGTCGGTGGCTCGGATATAGGTGCCGATGCCGCCGAACCAGAGCAGGTCGACCCGCGCCTTGAGGATTGCGGTCATCAGTTCGGGCGGGGTGACTTCCGCCTTGTCGAGATCAAGCAGCGCGCGCAGCACCGGGGAGAGTGGGATGCTCTTGGCCTGGCGCGAGAATACGCCGCCGCCCTTGGAGATCAGCGACTTGTCGTAGTCCTGCCACGAGGAGCGGGGCAGCGCGAACAGGCGCTGGCGTTCGGCGTGTGACGCTGCCAGATCGGGCTCCGGATCGAGGAAGATGTCGCGGTGGTCGAAGGCGGCCACAAGCCTGATCGCCGGCGAGAGCAGCATGCCGTTGCCGAAGACGTCGCCCGACATGTCGCCGACACCCGCCACCGAGAAGGGGGTCGACTGGATGTCGATGTCGATCTCGCGAAAATGCCGCTTCACGGCCTCCCAGGCGCCACGTGCGGTGATGCCCATCTTCTTGTGGTCATAGCCCTGGCTGCCGCCAGAGGCGAAGGCATCGCCGAGCCAATGTCCCTTCTCGATCGAAAGCGCGTTCGCGATATCGGAGAAGGTTGCGGTGCCCTTGTCGGCGGCGACGACGAGATAGGGATCATCGCCATCATGGCGCACGGTGTCGGCCGGCGGAATGACCGTCTCGCCGTCGAGATTGTCGGTGAGCTCCAGCAGGGTGCGGACGAAGATGCGGTAGCTCTCGGTGCCTTCCGCGATCCAGGCCTGGCGATCACTCGCCGGCGGCAACTGCTTGGGGAAGAAGCCGCCCTTGGCGCCGACCGGAACGATCACGGCGTTCTTCACCTGCTGAGCCTTGACCAGGCCCAGCACCTCGGTGCGGAAATCCTGCGGCCGGTCGGACCAGCGCAGGCCGCCGCGCGCGACCTTGCCGAAGCGCAGGTGCACACCCTCGACGCGGGGCGAATAGACGAAGATCTCGTAGAGCGGATGCGGCAGCGGCAGATCGTCGAGCCTGGCGCATTCGAATTTCAGCGAGATCGTGCTGCGCGCATAGCCATCCGGGCCGATCTGGAAGAAATTGGTGCGCAGCGCCGCTTCGATCAGGTTGACCAGGCGCCGCAGGATGCGGTCCTCGTCCAGGCTGGTGACGTCGTTGAGCGCGGCTTCGATGCTGTCACGCTCGGCCTGCATCGCCTTCTCGCGCTTGCTCGCATCGAAATGCGGGTCGAATTTGGCGACGAAATAGGCGATCAGCTTCGAGGCGATGCCGGGGTGTCGGGTCAGCGCATCGGCGATGTAGTCCTGGGCGTAGGGCGCGCCGACCTGCCTGAGATAGCGCCCGAGCGCACGCAGCAGCGCCGCCTCGCGCCAGGCGATTCCGGCGGCAAGGACGAGTTGGTCAAAACGGTCCGATTCCGCCAGCCCACGGAACTGGGCCATCAGCGCTGCTTCGATCGTCGGATCGAGGCGGGCGACATCGATTTCGCCTCCGCCGGCACGCTCAAGCGTCATGTCGTGCAGCCAGACACGGGCGGCCTCAGGCGCTTCAACTCCATTGGCTGCCGGCGTCAGGTTGAAGGTCCGCTCGTTGACGACGCGGAAGCCCATGTTCTCGAGCACCGGCACGCGGGCGGAGAGGGAGATCGGCGAACCACTCGAGAAGACCTTGAGATTGGCCCGCGCCGCGGTATCGCCCTCGCGGCGATAGAGATTGACCGCGCGCGACCGCTCCGGGGTGAGCTTCTGCAGCATGTCGATGTCTTCGAGCGCATCGGTTGCCGAGAAGCGCTCGCGATAGGCCGCGCCAAAGGCCTCGGCATAGCGCTCGGTCAGCGACCGCGCTGCCGGGCCCGCCTTCTGCTCGTCGAGAACGTCCTTGAGGCCATCCGCCCAGGTTCGGACGATCGCAGCAATGCCGGCTTCCAGCGTGGCGCGATCGACCCTTGGCGTGCGGCCTTCGTCGCGGCCGATGATGTAATGGGTGCGGGACAGCGGGCCTTCCGGATAGGCCGGGTAAGCGGCCGACAGGCGCCCCTCATAGATCCGCGCCAGGAATTCGCCGACGCGACGGCGGACCTGCGTGTCGTAGCGATCCTTCGGAATGAAGACGAGGATCGAGACGAAGCGGTCGAACTCGTCGACCCGGGCCAGCGCGCGGATGCGCGGGCGCTCGGTCAGCTGCAGGATATCGAGCGCGAAGCGTTCGAGTGTCTCGCCGTCGATCTGGAAAAGCTCGTCGCGCGGAAAGGCATCGAGCACGTTGAGCAGCGCGCGGCCGGAATAGCTCGCCGCGTCGAAGCCCGTGTTCTTGGCGACGCGCGCGACCTTGAGCCGCAGATAGGGAATGGCGCGGGCGCTGCCCGTATAGGCATTGGAGGTCAGCAGGCCGACGATGCGCATCTCGCCGTCGAGATGGCCATCAGGTGTGAACAGCTTGACGCCGATATAGTCGAGATGGACGCGGCGATGCACGCGGCTCTTGACGTTGGCCTTGGTGATGATCAGCGCCTGCGGTTTGGCGAGGAAGGCGCGAATCTCCGGCGTCATCACCACCATTTCGCGATTCTTGCGCAGCATGCGCACGGAGGGATCGCGCAGGATGCCGAGACCCGAGCTGTCGATCGGGTCGGCAGCCGCATCACCGCCCGGGAAACGGTAGGCTCGAATGCCGAGAAGCGTGAAATTGTCGCCGGCGATCCATTCGAGGAATTGCAGGGCCTCAGCGACCTCGTCCTCGGCAAGCGGGGGCGGGTTGGAGCGATAGGCCTGAATCACCTCGGTGATTCGCCCGCGCATGGCCGCCCAATCGTCGACCGCCAGGCCGACATCGACATAGACCCGCTCGAGACCGGTCTTCAGGCGCTCGCGCGCCTCGGGCGTGTCGATACGGTCGAGATGGATATGGATCAGGCTTTCGCGGCGAGCGCCTTCCGGAGCCCGTCCGGTCGCTTCGCCTGCAAGCGAGTGAAAAGCGCCGTCGGCATCGCGCACGACCGCCAGGATGGGGTGGGCGACGAGGCGAGGCTCGTAACCCTGCTCGGTCAGCTCAGCCAGCGTCGAATCGAGCAGGAAAGCCTTGTTATCGTTTACGACCTCGAGAATCGTGATCTGGCGTTCGCGGCCATGCTCGCTGAACGCCTCGTCCCGGAAACGCAGATTCGGCGTGCCGGGCCGGCGCTTCGCGGTCAGATGCTCGTAGGCGGCGGCAGCGGCACGGGCGAGGAGATCGGGCGGGAGTGCGACGATATCTTCGGCGACGACGCGGCCATAGAGCAGCTTCGGAAACTCCGCCGGCATGCCGGTTCCGCTCTGGGAAGCTGCGGCCTCGACCGCGGCCAGAGCCTCGATCGTTGCATTCGTCACTCGTTTAACCATCCCCAGAACCCTCAGTTATTTTGCCGCAGCGATGACATAGGCTGCGGCGCCTTTCAACTTTCGTCGCATCATGCACACGAACAAGGGCGCCCGTGCGAACATCGCGGCAGCTCCTGTCGAAAGTTCAACTCCGCCGACACATCAGGAAACGGACCATGGCGAACAAGCATGACAAATCGAAGGTGGGAGAGCTTCCGACTCGGCAGGATGAGTCGCCAAGGGTGATGGCGCTGGCGTTGCCGGAAGTCGAACTGTCGGCCGAGAATCGGGCCTATTTCGCCAAATGCCAGGAGAAGCTCGGCTTCGTGCCGTATGTGCTGCTGGCCTACGCCCATGACGATGCCAAGCTCACGGCCTTCGCCGCGTTCTACAACGACCTGATGCTCGGCCCTTCGGGTCTCTCCAAGCTCGAGCGCGAAATGATCGCCGTCGCCGTGTCGAGCGTGAACCGTTGCTATTACTGCCTGACGGCACATGGCGCCGCGGTCCGTCAGCTCTCGGGGGATCCGGTGCTCGGCGAGCTGATGGCCATGAACTATCGCGCTGCCTCGCTCTCGCCCCGCCATCGTTCGATGCTCGATTTTGCGGTGAAGCTGAGCGAGACGCCCTATCTCGTCGAGGAAGGTGATCGCGAGGCGTTGCGGGCGGCGGGATTCGGCGAACGTGACATCTGGGATGTCGGTGCGGTCGCTTCGTTCTTCAACATGTCGAACAGGATGGCCTCGGCCGTCGATATGCGGCCAAATGCCCAGTATCACGGACAAAACCGCTGAAGAGCCTGCATTTTCGCCAAAAGAAAACGGCCAGCGGAAACCGCCAGCCGTTGAGGTATCCTCGAACCGATAGGCCCGACCTCACCAAGCCCGGGGGGCTGGGGGGCTGACGTATCCGGAACTCAATGAGGCCGGGCCGTCGAGGCAACGAGGGGAGTTGAGCCCGGCAACTTGGCCATCGCTTGGCGCGTTCGCGGCGAAAATGCGGCGTGGCTGACGAAGGCGTGATTCTTTTCGGCCTGCCTCGATCTCTTGCCAGCGCAGCATCCGGGGCGCATCATCCTGCCCAACGGGAAGTGCGATCGGGCCCTGCTCGACCGCCGATCGGGAGGCGCTATGAGCGAAAGCGAAACGCCGCAATCGCACGGGGCCGGGGCGGTGGTTGCCTTCCCCGGTCCGGCCAAGCCGGCGGCCGTTACTTTTGATCGCCGGGAACTCTCTGAGCTTCTCAATCTCTACGGCCGGATGGTCGCTGCCGGCGAATGGCGCGACTACGCCATCGATTTCCTGAAGGACAAGGCACAGTTCTCGGTTTATCGCCGAACCTCCGAGGTCCCGCTCTACCGGATCGTCAAGGATCCCGCCCTTGCCAAGCGCCAGGGCGCGTACTCGATCGTCGCGGCGACCGGGCTGATCCTGAAGCGCGGCTCGGATCTCAGCCGTGTCCTGCGGGTGGTCGACAAGAAGCTCAGCGTGGTGAGTTGAGGGGCGGCGCGGTTCGGTTGCCGTCGCCGATTTCCTTCTGCATCAGCATCTGGTCGAGCCAGCGGCCGTGCTTGTAGCCGACGGCCCTGGCGACCCCGATGAGCGCGAATCCGGCGTGTTCATGCAGCCGGCGCGAGGCGGCCGAGGCGCCGTTCCCATCGCCAATGACCGCGACCATCTGCCGGAAGCCCCTGACTTCGCACGCGGCGATCAGCGCGCTCAGCAGAGCGCGGCCGATGCCGAAGCCCTGTGCTTGCCGCGAGAGATAGATCGAGTCCTCCACCGTGCTGCGATAGGCCGGGCGCGGGCGATAGGCACCGGCATAGGCATAACCGAGCAGATCCTCGCCTCTGGTCGCGACGAGATAGGGATAGCCATCGGCAACGAGCGCCTCGAAGCGCCGCTGCATCTCGCCGGTCGAGGGCGGTTCAAGCTCCCAGGAGGCGGTGCCGTTCGAGACGGCATCGGCATAGATCGTGGTGATGACGGGGATGTCGTCGATGCGACCGTCCCTGATCGTGATGGGGTCCATCCGATCAAGATGGACCGCGAGGAACGCAAAAGAAAAGCCCCGGCTTTGCAGCCGGGGCTCGCTTGATCCGCAAGGCGGACGATCGATCAGCGACGATCGCCAAACAGCTGAAGCAGCATCTGGAACATGTTGATGAAGTTCAGGTAGAGCGACAGAGCGCCGTTCACCGAGAGCTTCGCAGCCGATTCGGCGTCCAAATCCGAGTAGAGATACATCTCCTTCAGGCGCTGGGTATCCCAGGCGGTCAGGCCGGCGAAGACCAGCACGCCGATCGCCGAGATGGCGAAAGAGAGCGCGCTCGAGGCCAGGAAGATGTTGACCACCGAGGCGATCACCAGACCGATCAGGCCCATGATGAGGAAGGAGCCCATGCCCGAAAGCGACTTCTTCGTGGTGTAGCCGGCAAGGCTGAGCGCGCCGAAGGCGGCGGCCGTGATGAAGAAGACCTGAGTGACCGACGCGCCGGTGAAGACGACGAAGATCGAGGACATCGACACGCCCATCACCGCCGCGAAGGCGAAGAACATGGTGCGCGCGGTCGAGGAGCTCATGCTCTCGGCCTTGAACGAGAAGAAGAAGATGAAGGCGAGCGGGGCCAGCATCACAACCCATTTGAGCGGGCTGAGATAAAGGGCCTGGCCGAGCGGGGTCAGTGCGGTGATCTTGCCTTCCGCCGAGACGCCGCCGATCGCGAGCATGCTGATGCCGAGGGCGGCAAGGCCGGTGATGGCCAGACCGATCGACATGTTGTTGTAGACGCCGAGCATGAACGAGCGCAGGCCCTGATCCATCTCGACGGCGCTGGTCTGCTGTGCGCGGCCGGCACCCCAGACTGGAGCATTGCGGTCGAAGTTGCTCATAGAGCGATTTCCCTCACAGGTAGAATTCCGGGGCGGACATCGCCTCCGCGATCTCCACCATCGCCCAAAATCGTGGCGACAACGCGGAATATGAGGGGGATTGAGCGACCTTACAAGAGGCCGCCATGGTTAAGAGCGCCGCCTGAATAGATCACGGGCCCCAGAATGATGCAATGCGGCGAACGCTCCATGTCTATCTCGGAGGCAAGAGCGACAGTTCTCATAAATTCCGCAGATGAGAAGCTGGCGCTTTCGATAGTATTTTTAGGGTTCCGAACAATCCGAACAGGACGGTAACCATGATTGCGGCAGTCGCAGCGAGGATCGCGCCGGTCGGATCGCTGACGAATTCTATCTTCATCACTTGGGTGACGACCCCCCAGCCTGCCAATGCGCCGGCGACAACGCCGAACAGGGCGGAGACAAAACCTATTCCGGCATATTCGAGGGCGTACGACGAAAGTATGAAGCGACGTGTCGCGCCGAGCGTCTTCAGGATCATCGCGTCGTATAGCCGCGCATGCTGCCCGGCCGCGAGAGCGCCTGCCAGGACCAGCAGGCTGGAGGCGATCGCCAGGCCCGAGGCGCCGCGAATCGCGGTCGCGAGCTGGCTGACGATGGTGTTGACCGCTTCGAGCGCGTCCTTCACCCGCACGGCGGTGACCGATGGGAATTCGACCGCCAGCCGGCGCAGAAGCTGCGCATCGGCGCCGGCCGTCGCGTCGGTCCCGGAGGTGACGGTCGCGAGATTGGTGTGCGGCGCGCCGGCAAAGGTGTTGGGCGAGAACACCATGACGAAATTGATGCCGAGCGAGCGCCATTCGATGGTGCGCAGATTGGCGATCCGCGCCGTGATGTTGCGGCCCAGCACGTTCACGGTGACGCTATCGCCGACCTTGAGCCCAAGCCCGGCGGCGATCGGCGCATCGAAGGAGACGAGCGGTTCGCCGCGGTAGCCTGCCGGCCACCATTCCCCGGCAGTGATGATCGAGCCCTCGGGCATGGTTTCCGCATAGGTGATGCCGCGATCGCCATCCAGGACCCAGGCTGCCTGCTCGGAGGCCTTGATCTGCTCGGCGCGCACGCCATTGAGACTGGTGATGCGGCCGCGCATCATCGGGACGCGTTCGAGCGTGGCGCCTGGCCTCGTTTCGGCGATGAAGCTGTCAAAGCGCGCGCTCTGGCCGTTCGGGATATCGAGGAAGAAGAAACTCGGCGCCTTGTCCGGCAGCGACTGGGTCAACTGCCGGGTGAGGCTGACATCGATGAAGGCGAGCGCCGAGAGCAGGGCGACACCGAGGCCCAGCGAGAGCACGAGCGACGGCGTCAATGCGCCGGGGCGGTGGGCATTGGCGAGCGCCATCCGCAGGGCCGGGTTCCGCGGCCGCGGGCTGCGGCGGGCGAGAGCCATCAGACTCCAGGCGACGAGGCGCAGCAGCAGGAAGATGCCCGCCGCAACGGCGATATAGATCAGCGCGATGCGGCGGTCATAGGCGAAGGCGACCGCGACGCCGACGAGGCCGATGAGAGCCGCAAGGAAAACACCGATATAGACCAGCCTGGGCCGGCGCAGATCCGGCTCGATCTGGTCGCGGAACAGGGCCGAGACCGGCACGTCATGCGCCCGGCCGAGCGGCAATATCGCAAAGACCAGCGCGGTCAGCAGGCCATAGAGCGCCGCGATCACCAGCTCTCCTGGCGCCAATGTCGGCTCGAAGGGCAGGGGCAGCAGGTCGCGAAGCGCATAGCCGAGCGCGAAGGGCGCGGCGGCGCCCAGCAGAAGACCGATCGCGATGCCAAGCGCCGCAACGATCATGACCTCGGTCAGATGGATCGCGACGACATGCCCGCCGGTTGCGCCGATCGCCTTCAAGGTCGCGAAATCGAGCTTCTTGGCCTCGACGAAGCGGCGCACCGCATTGGCGACGCCGACACCGCCAACCAGCAGGGCGGTCAGTCCGACCAAGGTCAGGAACTGCGTGAAACGCTCGAGATTGCGCTGAAAGCTCGGCGCGGCATTGGCGCGCGAGCGGATTTCCCAACCAGCGTCCGGCTGTTGGTGACCGGCATCGGCGGTGAGGCGCTCGAGGGCCGCATCATCGGACGCCGTGGGGGGCAGCGAGACGCGATAGGTCCAGCGCACCAGGCTGCCCGGCTGGAGCAATCCGGTGGCACGCAATGCGTCCTGGGACACCAGAAGACGAGGACCGAAGCCGACGCCCGACGCGATCTTGTCCGGCTCTGAGACGAGGCTGGCGCGCAATTGCACGCGCGCGCTGCCGACCGAGATCGTGTCGCCGATCTTCAGGTCGAGGCGACCAAGCAGCACGGGATCGGCAATGGCGCCAAAGCTGCCATTGCTCTGGGACAGCAGATCGGAAAGCGGGCCAGCCGGCTCGCTGACGACCTCGCCGATGCTCGGATAGGCGGAATCCACCGCCTTGAGCTCGATCAGGGCCGCGCCCTTGTCGCCGGCATTGGCCATGCCGCGCATCGTGGCGATGGTCGAGAGGGCGCCACGTCCTTCGAGAAAGCTCCGCTCGACGGCGGTGGCCTCGCGATGGATCAGGCTGAAGGCGACGTCACCGCCGAGAATGCGTCGCCCTTCGCGATGCAACCCTTCCGTCAGGCCGCGCGACGCCGAGCCGACGGCTGCGATGGCCATGACGCCGAGAGCGAGACAGGCGATGAAGACGCCGAAACCGCGCAGGCCACCACGCAGATCGCGCCAGGCGAGCCGCAGGGCGAGTGCCGGGCCAAAAGGGGAGCGGGGAGGGGTGGCAGCGGTGGGCTTGACCGGAGCGTGCATGGCGAGGGCTCAGGCGACGGCGAGATCGGCATCGGCTTCGATCCGCCCGGCGCGCAGGCGCACCGTCCGGTCGCAGGCCGCGGCAAGCGAGAGGTCATGCGTGACCAGCACGAGGGTGGCGCCCCGCTCGCGGCGCAGCGCGAAGATCAGATCGACGATCGAGCGGCCGGTGCTCTCGTCGAGATTGCCGGTCGGTTCGTCGGCGACGAGAATGGCCGGATCAGGCGCGACGGCGCGAGCGATCGCGACACGCTGCTGCTCGCCGCCGGAGAGCTGGGCCGGATAATGGTCCATGCGATCGCCGAGCCCGACATTGCGCAGCTCGGCTTCCGCCCGGGCGAACGCATCGTCTGCGCCCGCAAGTTCGAGTGGCAGAGCGACATTCTCGCGCGCCGTCATGGTCGGAACGAGATGGAAGGACTGAAAGACGATGCCGATCTGGCGCCCACGAAAAACCGCAAGGCCATCTTCCCCGAGCTGACCAAGATCCTGGCCCGCTACCTTCACCAGTCCGGAATCGGGTCGTTCGAGCCCGGCCATCGTCATCAACAGGGTGGATTTGCCTGATCCCGAAGGACCGACCAGCCCGGTCGCCTCGCCGGCAGCCAGTGACAAAGAAACGCCCTTCAGGATATGGACGCGGGCGGCTGCACGCCCCAGACTAAGATGGACATCCCGCAATTCGATCGCCGGGGCTGACTTATCACTCATCGCCACATGATCCTGTCTTCAATGCCATCGACGCCGTCCATCCGCATCGCATCGCGATGGGGATGGGGTCTCGGCGCGTTGCGCCCCGCCGCCCGATATGGGCGCGGTCGCGCGCTTGTCCAATCATTTGCCCGTGCTTTTTGCGCTGCGGCCTTTTGGCTGGCGCTTTTGATGCTCCTTCCGGTTTCAGCCATGGCACAAGCCCAGACACCGCGCCCGCTCAAGCTTGTCGTGCTGGGCGACAGCCTCAGCGCCGGCTATGGCCTGCCAGCGAGCGCGGCATTTCCGGCGGTGCTGGAGCAAGCCTTGCGCCAGAAGGGACATGCCGTCGATATCGCCAATGCCGGTGTCTCGGGCGATGTCGCCCAGGGGGGCCTCGAGCGGCTCGACTGGTCGGTGCCTGACGGGACCGATGGTGTGATTGTCGAGCTTGGCGCCAATGACGCGCTGCGCGGTTTCGATCCGGCGGTGACGGAAAAAGCGCTCGAGGACATCATCACGCGGCTGAAAGCGCGCGGTATCCCGGTGCTGCTGGCCGGGATGTATGCGCCGCGCAATCTCGGCGCGGAGTACACCGGCCGTTTCGACGGGCTGTTCAGGGCACTCGCCGAGAAACACGCGCTGGTGTTCTATCCGTTCTTCCTAGAGGGCATTGCGGGCGATCGTGCGCTGAACCAGCCGGATCTGCTGCATCCGACAGCCGAAGGCGTGCGCGTCATCGTCGAGCGGATTCTGCCGACGGTCGAGCGTTTCCTGGAGACCATCCGCTCGAAATCCTGATCCCTTCCGTTCCGGACCGATGCGCCGCCACGGAGCAGGGCGGCGTTCGCATCATGCCGGTCGGCCCGAAAATCGCGTCCCACCCCATGAGCGCCGCTGCGCGCAATCTCCGGAGTTGTCTGACCATGCAATATCGCCGTCTTGGGCGCACCGACCTCCAGGTTTCGGTCATCTGCCTTGGAACCATGACCTGGGGCCAGCAGAACACCGAAGCCGAGGGCCATGAGCAGATGGACTACGCTCTCGCGCAGGGCGTGAATTTCTTCGATACGGCAGAAATGTACTCGATTCCGCCGCAGCCGGAGACGCAGGGCTCGACGGAGCGGATCATCGGTAGCTGGTTCAAGGCGCGGAAGAACCGCGACAAGGTCATCCTGGCCTCCAAGATCGTCGGCCGCTCGGCCAATGACTGGTTCCGGGACGATCGCGGACCGACCCGCATCAACCGCAAGCAGATCTTCGAGGCGGTCGACAAGAGCCTGACGCGGCTGCAGACCGACTATATCGACCTCTACCAGCTGCATTTCCCCGAGCGTGCGATGCCGTGGGGCTCGAATCCAACGCGCTTCAACAAGGCCGCTTTCGAAACTCCCGATGGCGAGACGTCGATCGCCGAACAACTCGACGCCTTCGGCGAGATCGTGAAGGCCGGCAAGATCCGTCATCTCGGGCTCTCCAACGAGAGCGCCTGGGGCACGATGAGCTTCGTGCGCGATTCCGAAGCGCGCGGAGGGCCTCGCGTCCAATCGATCCAGAATGCCTACAACCTGCTCAACCGTACCTTTGAGACGGGGTTGGCCGAGATAGCGATGCGTGAGCAGGTCGGCCTGCTGGCCTATTCGCCGCTGGCCCAGGGCTACCTCACCGGCAAATATCTGGACGGTGCCAAGCCGGCCGGCGCGCGCTCGACGCTGTTCAATCGCGGCCAGCGCTACGAGGCTGTCGGCGCGGAAGATGCGGTGAAGCACTATATCGCGGTTGCCCGCGAGGCTGGTCTGGATCCGGCGCAAATGGCGCTGGCCTACGTCAATTCGCGCCCCTTCGTGACGGCCAACATCATTGGCGCGACGACAATGGAACAATTGCGGGCCGATATCGGTTCGATCGATGTCGCACTTTCGCCCGAGGTCGAAGCAAAGATCGACGCGATTCACCAACTGGTCGGAAACCCCTGTCCCTGAAACCAGCGCGGCTCATGGCGGGGCGGGAGGGCGAAGGTTTGCAGAGGTTTTCCTGCGCTCCATCGCTTTTCGTCTCGCCAGAGTCACAAAAACTTGGCACTGATTCGCCATGCCGAGGCTGTTCACAGCTCTGGAGATACCCGCCGAGGTCGCCTCGACGCTGACGCTGCATCGAGGCGGGCTCGTTGGTGCGCGCTGGATCGAGCCGGCCGACTATCACGTTACCTTGCGCTTCCTCGGGGACGTCGACCGCCGCATGGCCCATGACGTCGACAGCTTTCTCGCCGATCTGCAGACACAGCCCTTCGAGGTGACGCTCGACGCATTGGGCAGTTTCGGGGGCGACAAGCCGCGCGCCGTGTTTGCGCGGGTGCAACCCAGTCGCCAGCTCAGCGAGCTCCAGGCCGATATCGAGCGCCTGATGCGCCGCCTCGGATTACCGGCGGAAGGGCGCAAATTCGTGCCGCATGTCACGCTTGCTCGGCTGCGCGATACCTCGCCTGTCGAGGTTGCGCATTATCTGGCGATGCATCCTATCGTCCGGCCGATCGCCTTCACGGCCCGGCGCTTCACCCTGATGTCATCGCGGGATTCGATCGGCGGCGGGCCTTATGTGCTTGAGGCCGCCTATCCGCTTGGCCCATCCTACCCCAACCGGCTGCCGCGAAGCGATTTCCAGCGGAGATGATCATGCGCAAGCGACTGAGTGCCGAAGCTCGCAACGAAGCGCTCATGACGCTGGTGGGCTGGAAACTGGTCGAGGGTCGTGAGGCCATCGCTAAGCGCTTCATCTTCCATGATTTCAATGAGGCCTTCGGCTGGATGAGCCGCGTCGCGCTCCTGGCCGAAAGGATGGACCATCATCCGGAATGGTCGAATGTCTACAAGACGGTCGAGGTGACGTTGGCTACGCATGATGCCGGCGGGCTGACCGAGCTCGACGTCAAGCTCGCCCGCGCCATGGACGCCATGGCCGGCTGATCAGCCAGCCCTGCCCCAGATCGCGACACGGCGCGCAATACCGGGTGGAAGTCGCTTGGCCGCGCTCTTCAAAACGGGCCGCAAGCGTTGGAAACCGACGCTGCAGGCGAGCCGCCCCTTGAGGGAGAGCGGCAGCAGGAGGTCGCTGACACCGGTCTGCCCGTCGGCGTGTTCGAGCTTGTAGGCATCCGACGGGGCCAGCAGGTCGAACACGGCATTGCCGCGTGCCCTGGCGCTGGCGAAGCTGTGATGAATCAGGATGCTGCCGACGCCGCCCCGCTCGAAATCGGGATGGGCTGCGAGGACATGGCCGAAGCTGCGGCCCTTGCAGTCAAGCGAGAGGTCGATGCCGACCGGGGCGCCATCGCAGCATATTGCGGAGACGCGCAGCGAACTCCCCCCGTCCGCATCTCCGGCAAAATCCC
Source organism: Allobosea sp. 2RAB26 (assembly GCF_052115465.1). Taxonomy (NCBI): domain Bacteria; kingdom Pseudomonadati; phylum Pseudomonadota; class Alphaproteobacteria; order Hyphomicrobiales; family Alloboseaceae; genus Allobosea; species Allobosea sp. 2RAB26. The sequence continues at coordinate 20,981 of NZ_JBFRGS010000026.1, forward strand.
GAAAGAAGGCCGCGAAGCGAGGATCGTCGATCGTCGGCGCGACGGTGCCATGGCGCAGCAGCGAGGCTTGCTTGAACGCCACGGCGTCGCCGGCGAGGGCTGCGGCGGCGGGACCGGGCGGCGGCGCCTCGAAGCTGATCGTGCCGCGTTCCTCGAGCCGGCGCAGGCGCCGACGGTAATTCGAGCGCTCGCGGGCCGGGTAGGCGCTGCTCGGGCCGTTCGTGCCGACCCGCCAGACCAGATCGGCAAAGGGGGCGTTGAGCTGCTCGATCGGCATCGCTTCACCGAGCAGGCCGGAGGCGGCGAGAATGGAGTCTGCTCGCAGTTTGCGCGCCTCGAACAGATCGGCGCCCAGTGCGCGCACGGCGCGCCATGCTGCCCGCACCAGAGTATCGCGGTCGGGGCCGGGCTCGACGAGGATGTCACCGAACTGCGCGACCGGGATGCCCATGAAGCGGAGCGTCTCGAGGCTGCAGCGGCGCTGCCGGACGAGTGGCCAGATCATCGCAAGGACACCGTGGCGGCGTGCAATGAGGATACTGAGCCGGCCATGCCCCTCGAGATAATGCGCGGCCCAGTGCTTCAGGAAGACGTGGCTCTGGAAGACCTGATGCGGCAGGGCCGCACGTGCAAAGAACGCGTCCCATTCCGGCTGGAGTGCGAGGAAACCATCGCGCTCGGTTATGACCTCTGTCGTCACGGCTCCGCCGATCTCGGAGCCTTCCCGCCGCTTGCTCATCATTGGGCTCCGGCGCGCAGATGCGCGATCAGCCGCCTCGACCCTGTGATCGGGAAGCGGGCGAGATAGGGCAGGAGCAGCAGGGGGTGCCTGGCCGCGAAGGGCGCGTCATGCTCGACCATGTGGCGGATGGCGATGACAGGCAGAGGCGCGCGCAGCGGCCGGAAATCCGAATTCCAGAGGCCTGGCGCCTCCGACGTCGCATGCATCAGCCCGATCATGCGGTTGCGCCGCAGCGAGTAGAATTTGTGACGGTCCTGGACGCGCTTGAGCATGGCGATGCCGTCCGGGCTGTCGCATTTCGGAAAGCCGATGATCACCGTGCGGAAGTGCTGCATGCCGGCCTTGCAGGGGATGGCGTCGAGTGCACCGAAACCGCTCCGAACCAGGGCGAAGGCCGCATCCTCATGCGTGGCGCGTTGATTGGAAATGCCGAGGCGGACCGTATCGAGCCGGGCCGCCTGGCGTGTGAAGGGGCAGACGGCGCCGGTCCTGCCGAGATCGGCATGACCTCTCATCAGATAGTCTTCGACCCAGGAGAGCAATGTCGCCAGTGGTGCATCCGGGGCGGCCTCACGCGCGGATTGGCGTGCAGCTTCGAGCGTCATGAGCCCATCGGGGCTGGCTCTGCTGCTCAAGGTCGCTGTCTCCGGCATCAATGCACGCTCCGGTTGCTGTTCCCTAGCGATAGCAAGCTCAAATTAGCGAAGGGTTGATGACGGTTCGCCCTGTTCGACAGCGGCGTTAGGATTCCCGAAAGATTTGCTCCAGCCGCAGCGCCCAAGCGCCTCCAGCATGTGCGAAGGCGGGGGCGCCTCGACTCTGACCGGCTCGCGCTTGCGATAGAGCGGAACGCTGACAGCGCGGGCATGGAGCTGGAGTCCAGGTCCGCCGTCCCGCGGCGCCGAGCCGTAGACTTCGTCGCCCAGCATCGGCCAGCCGGAGGCCGCGCAATGCACCCGCAATTGATGCGTGCGGCCGGTGAGCGGCTCGAGTTCGAGCCATGTCAAACCCTCCGCGCGACCCAGAACCCGATAACGGGTTTGTGAAGGCAATCCCTCCGGGTCGACCTTCATCCACCAGCCGCGTTCGGGAGAGCGCCTGGCGAGGGGCAGATCGATCATGCCTTCGTCGTCCTGCGGGGCACCCTCGACGATAGCCCAATAGGTCTTGTCGATGCGGCCGTCGCGGAACAGCTGGTTGAGCTCGGCCATTGCGCGTGGGTGGCGGCCGAGGATGAGGCAGCCGGACGTATCCTTGTCGAGCCGGTGGGCGGCTTCTGGCCGTCGCGGCAGACCAAAGCGCAGGGCGTCGAGATAATCGGTCAGCACGGGAATGACGCGGCGCTTTGCCTGCGGGCCGCGATGCGAGGGCAGGCCGGCGGGCTTGTCGATCACCAGCATCATCGCGTCGCGATAGAGCAGTGGCACCGGCAGGGCGRCTTCTGGGGTCTCGCGCGAAATTGCTGGTTGATCCGGTCTGCTCATGGCATTGCGCTATCCAAACCAGCGGTGTGGCGCAACTCGGGCGCCTGGCCTGCAGGATGACGGGACGAGTGATGAGCGAGAGCGAACCGAAAAAGCGCGGCTTCTTTTCGAGGCTGTTCGGGCTGGAGCAGGAACAGTCCAAGCCCGCTCCTGAGAGCGCAGCCGAGCCCTCCCCGGATTTGCCGGATGCCGCAGCCGAGCCGGCTCCTGACGCTGTACCCGATGCCCCAATCGCCCCCGATCTGCTGATCGGCGAGGCTGCGCCCTTGCCGATCGCGACGCCGGAGGTTGAAGCCGAACCGGAGCCCGAACCCGCGCCCGCGCCGGTTTCGCCCATGGCATCCGGACAGCCCGCGGAGCCGAGCCCGGCGCCGCAGCCGAAGCGCAGCTGGTGGCGCAGGCTGGCGGACGGGCTCTCCCGTACCTCCTCGGCGCTGACCACCGGCATCACGGAGCTCTTCACCAAGCGCAAGCTCAATGCCGCGACGCTGGAGGATCTCGAAGACATCCTGATCCAGGCCGATCTTGGCCTCGCCACCTCGGCGCGCGTCGCCAAGGCGGTGGGCGAGGGACGCTATGACAAGCAGATCGAGCCGGAGGAGGTGAAGGCCATCCTGGCGCGCGAGGTCGAGAGCATTCTGACGCCGGTGGCGCACCCCTTGACGATCGATGCCACGAAAAAGCCGTTCGTGATCCTGATGGTCGGGGTTAATGGCTCCGGCAAGACGACGACGATCGGCAAGCTGGCTGCGAAATTCCGTGCCGAAGGCAAGTCGGTGATGCTCGCTGCGGGCGATACGTTCCGCGCAGCTGCGATCGAGCAGCTCAAGGTCTGGGGCGAGCGCACGGGTGCGGAGGTTGTATTTGGTCAGCAGGGTGCGGATGCGTCGGGTTTGGCCTTTGAGGCGCTGCAGAAAGCCAGGGCCAACGGGGTCGATATCCTTCTCGTGGACACGGCCGGCCGGCTGCAGAACAAGGCAGGGTTGATGGACGAGCTCGCCAAAGTGGTGCGGGTGATCCGCAAGCTCGACGCGGAGGCGCCGCATGCAGCCTTGCTGGTGCTCGACGCGACGGTGGGCCAGAATGCGATCTCGCAGGTCGAGGCCTTTCGCGAGACGGCTGGCGTGACCGGGCTGGTGATGACGAAGCTCGACGGCACGGCGCGTGGCGGCATCCTCGTGGCGCTCGCCGCCCAGTTTGGCTTGCCGGTGCATTTCATCGGCGTCGGCGAGAGTGTCGAGGATCTGGAACCATTCTCCGCACGTGATTTTGCACGAGCGGTTGCTGGATTGGGAGAAGCCGCGTGAGCGAGAGTCTGGCCGAGACGACTAAGGACAAGGGCGTTAACCCGCTGCTCAAGCTCGGCCTCGAGTTCGGGCCGCTGGCCATCTTCTTTTTCGCCAACTCCTATGGCGACCGCCTGTTCGGCGTCGCCGAAGACCGGCGCATCTTTGTTGCGACCGGCATCTTCATCGTGGCGTCGCTTGTCTCGCTCGCCCTGTCGCGTGTGTTGCTCCACCATCTGCCGCGCATGGCGATCGTAAACGCGGTCGTGGTGACGGTCTTTGGTGGGCTGACGCTGGCGCTCGACGATGCCTTCTTCATCAAGGTGAAGCCGACCATCGTCAACACGCTGTTCGGCTGCATCCTGCTTGGCGGACTGTTCTTCGGGCGTTCGCTGCTGGCGCTGGTGCTCGAAACTGTCCTGCAGCTCGACGAGGAGGGCTGGCGCAAGCTCACCTTCCGCTGGGGCCTGTTCTTCTTCGTCCTTGCCGCGTTGAACGAGATCGTCTGGCGTACGCAGACGCAGGATTTCTGGGTCGCCTTCAAGGTCTGGGGCGTGATGCCGCTGACCATGGCCTTTGCCCTGGCTCAGACGCCGCTGATCCTGAAGCATGAGATCAAGCCGCCAGCGACGCCCGGAAAATAGGGCGTCCCTGCAAGGGGCGGCACGGCTGCCCGCTGCGTTGTGGCCTCGTCCGCCAGCGATGAAGAGGCTGGCGCCATGTTCTGCGCCGCGCTCCCTTGAGCCTCGGGCGTAAGCACGAGGCGGCGACGCGATGCGGTGGGACCTCTACCGCGACAAGACGGGTGCAAGGTCTTCAGGATTATTTGACGCAGCGCGCTATTTCGGTGCCAGCCGGATCGCGCCATCGAGGCGGATTGCCGTGCCGTTCAGCATGTCGTTCTCGACGATGCTCCTGACCAGCGCGGCATATTCGGCGGGGCGGCCGAGGCGCGAGGGATGCGGGATCGAGGCTTCCAGCGCCTGGCGATAGTCGTCCGGTACCGACGCGAACATCGGAGTCTCGAACAGGCCGGGCATGATCGTCATGACGCGGATGCCAAGCTGGGCGAGGTCACGCGCGATCGGTAGGGTCATGCCGACAATGCCGCCCTTCGAGGCGGAATAGGCCGCCTGGCCGATCTGGCCATCCTCGGCCGCGACCGAAGCCGTGCAGATGAAGACTCCGCGCCCGCCATCGGGCGTGACCGGTGGCTCCGCGGCGAGTGCGAGCGCCGAGCGTGCGATCATGCGGAAAGTGCCGGCGAGATTGACGGCGAGCGTCTTCTCGAAGGTCGCGAGGTCGTGGGCCACGAGTTCGCCGGTCTCCCGCTTCTTCGAGACGACACGGCGGCCCGGGGCGATTCCGGCGCAATTCACCAGGATGCGCTCGATGCCATGCGCCTGACGAGCCGTGAGCAGGGCTTCGTCGACCGAGGCATCGTTCGAGACATCGCAAAGGGCAAAGATGCCGCCGATTTCGCTCGCCACCTGTTTGCCGCGCTCGGCATTCATGTCGAAGATGGCGACCTTCGCGCCCTGGGAGGCGAGCATGCGTGCGGTGCCTTCGCCGAGGCCGGACGCGCCGCCGGTGACGACGGCCGCGATGGACGAATCGAGCTTCATGTCAGGTCCCTGTTCGCAAAAATGGCTGGACCAGCCTTAATCCGCGCCATCGGCCGCTCCAAGGACGATTCTTGGCGCAACCCTTGTGCAGCCTTGCGTCCGGGGCCACATTTTCGGCGTGGGAAATGTGTATTCCGCACTGGGCCGGGGTTTTCAGGTCCTTCCACGGAGTGAGGAATGAGCGAGGGTTTCAGTTCGCGTTTCAGCGCCGAAGAGATGGCGGCGATCCGGCGGAGCCTGCGCGACGAAGCGCGTTTCGGCGCCGATCTGATGAGCCTTCTCAAGCGGGTCGCCAAGCGCATCCCCTTTGCCGAGGATCTGCTGGCAGCCTATTTCTGCACCCGCGATCCGGCGACGCCCCGGCGTGTCCGGCTGACATTGCTGGCCGCGCTCGGCTATTTCGTGCTGCCGATCGATGCGATTCCCGACATCATGCCGATCCTTGGCTTTAGCGACGATGCGGCCGTGATGGCGGCTGCGATCGCCGCGGTCGCGGGGTCGATCACGCCGGAGCATCGCCAGAAGGCGCAGGACACGCTGGCGGGGCTTTGAGCCCCGTTCAGGGCGTCAGGACGATTTTGCCCTGCGCCTTGCGATCCCCGATCATCGCAAACGCTTCCGCAGCGCGTTCGAGCGGGAAGGTGGCGTGGACATGGGCGCTGATGCGCCCGGCTGCGGCCCATTCCAGCAGTCGTTCCATGTTGCGGCGATGCGCCGCCGGTTCGCGCGCGACGAACTCACCCCAGAACACGCCGCGCAGGTCGCAGCTCCTGAGGAGCAGCAGGTTGAGTGGAATCTTCGGGATCGCGCCGCCGGCAAAGCCAACAACGAGGTAGCGCCCCTCCCAGGCCATGGCGCGCAATGCCGGCTCGGCGAGATCGCCGCCAACCGTGTCGTAGAGCACGTCGACGCCACGATTCTCCGTCAGGCGGCGCAGGCCCGCCTTCACATCCTCGATGCTGTAGTCGATCTCCTCCTGGGCGCCATGTTCACGTGCCAGCGCCAGCTTCTCCGGCGATGAGGCGCAGGCGATGACATGGCCGCCGAGCAAGGCGCCGATCTCGACGGCGGCCAGGCCGGCGCCGCCGCCTGCGCCGAGAATGGCCAGTGTTTCGCCGGCCTTGAGCCCGGCGCGCTGGATGAGACCGTGCATCGCGGTGCCATAGGTCACGAAAAGCCCGGCGGCCTGCGCGTCATCAAGGGTATCCGGCACGCGTACGATCGCCCGAGAGGAGACCGCGACCTTTTCACGCGCTCCACCATGCCGGAGCCATACGGCGACACGCTCGCCGATGCGCCAGCCTTCGACATCGCGGCCGATCGCGCTGATGATGCCCGCGCATTCGCCTGCTGGCGAGAAGGGCAGGGGCGGCTTGGTCTGGTAGCGATTCTGGATGATCAGCGTGTCGAAGAAGTTCAGCGCCGCCGCCTTGACGGTGATGACGACCTCGCCTGGGCCCGGCTTCGGATCGGGCAGTTCACGGATCACCAGGTTTTCTGCCGGCCCGTGGGTCTCGCAAAGCAGTGCTTTCATCTCGTCGCACCGTCCTCAGCCTGGCTTGTGCCCGCGATACCATCCGGACAACGCTGGTCACCGCCTGTTTCCCGGCGGATTGTGCCACGGCCCCGGTGCGGACGGAACCTTGTTCGCGGCAGCGTCATATTCGCATTTTCGCCAGGATCGTGACATCCTATGGTTCAGGCATTCTTGAGATTCCGCGCAAAATGCTTCGGAAATAGAGATGCTGTTAACATTTCTGCTGATTGATGGCGGTCGATGATTCTCAACTACTTCCGAACCGGCGTCACCGCCACCCGGCATGCGAAACTGGCTTCGGCGCTGGTCGCGCTGGCTTTGCCGTTTCTGATTTCCCCGGCCCAGGCGCAGCGAGCGCCTGCTCCGGCCCAACGCGCTGCGGCTTCGGGCCAGGCCCAGGCGATGCTGCTCGAGACTGCCGGAAAGTGGCAGGCTTTCTCGTCGCAGCAGGGGCGATCCAAGGTCTGCTACGCGCTTTCCAAGGCGGAAACCCGCATTCCCGCCAATCTCAAGGATGTCGAAGGCATGCTCTTCGTCTCCAGCCGCCCGACCGAAGGGGTGCGCAACGAGATCAGCCTGGTGATGAATTTCGACCTCAAGGAAGATGTCGAGCATCAGGCGATCATCGGCAATGAGCGCTTCGCGCTCGTCGCAAAGGGCCAGAACATGTGGCTCAAGAACCCGGCTGAGGAAGGCCGCATGCTCGACGCGCTGCGCAAGGGCGCGAGCCTCGAGGTCAAGGGCATGTCGAAACGCGGCAATCCGACCAGCGACAAATATTCGCTCGCCGGTCTCAACCAGATCGTCAAGCGCGCCGAAGACGCCTGCAAGTAGCGCGGGCAGGCGGCGCATTTCCGCCGATTTCGCGCTTTATGCGGATTATGATATGAGCCCGCCGAGCGCGGGCGCATGATGCCCGCTTGAGCCCGAGTTCCGATGTCCCTGTCCGTCCCTGCTTCCCCCGCTCCGGCGGCCGAACCCGTTTTGCGACCTGCCTCGCTGGTCGGGCGCACACGCGCCGGCCTGTCCGATGCGCTGGCTGAAATCGGCGTTTCCGAGAAGGAGCGACGCATGCGCGTCGGCCAGCTCTGGAACTGGATCTATCATTACGGCGTCCGCGATTTCTCCGCGATGACGACGATCAGCAAGGTCTTGCGCGCCGCGCTGGCCGAGCGCTTCACGCTCGATCTGCCGGAGGTAACGGCCGAGCAGGTCTCGAGCGACGGCACGCGCAAATGGCTGCTGCGGATGCCTCCGGTCGGTGCACGCGATCGCGGTGCCGAGATCGAATGCGTCTATATCCCCGAGGTCGACCGCGGCACGCTCTGTGTCTCGAGCCAGGTCGGCTGCACGCTCAGCTGCACCTTCTGCCACACCGGTACGCAGCGCCTGGTGCGCAACCTCACCACCGAGGAGATCGTGGCGCAGCTGATGGTGGCGCGCGATCGTCTCGGCGACTTCCCCGGGCGCACCCCGCCCGAGGGTGCCTTCGTGCCGAATGATGGTGGCCGCTTCGTCTCGAACATCGTCTTCATGGGCATGGGCGAGCCGCTCTACAATTTCGACGGCGTCCGCGATGCGATCGACGTGATCTCGGACAATGAGGGCTTGTCACTCGGCCGTCGCCGCATCACGGTTTCGACCTCCGGCGTGGTGCCGCAGATCGAAGCGCTCGGCGCGGAGATGGGCACGATGCTGGCGATCTCGCTGCATGCCGTGCGCGACGACCTGCGCAATGAACTGGTGCCGCTGAACAAGAAGTATCCGATCCGCGACCTGCTCGAGGCTTGCCGCAACTATCCCGGCCTGTCGAACGCCAAGCGCATCACCTTCGAATACGTGATGCTGAAGGGCGTCAACGACAGCGATGCCGAGGCGCGCGAGCTCGTCAGGCTGCTCAAGGGCATTCCGGCCAAGATCAACCTGATCCCGTTCAATCCCTGGCCCGGCACGCGCTATGAATGCTCTGACTGGGACCGGATCGAGCGCTTCTCCGAGATCGTCTACCGCGCAGGCTATGCCTCGCCGGTGCGTACGCCACGCGGGCGCGACATCCTCGCCGCCTGCGGCCAGCTCAAGAGCGAGACTGAAAAGCTCTCGGCGCGTGCCCGCCTGATGCTGGAGCAGAGCGAGGCCGAAGCTGCGGCGCTGGCGGGCTGACATATGCTGCGTTGGCTGCTGTTGATTCCATTCGCGTTGCTCGTTGCGATGGGGTCGGGGATGTTTGCCCTGCTCATCGCCAGCGTGGTTTCGCCTGACATCGCCCTGCTGATCGGCGGCGGCTTCGAGCGTCTGCTCACAGCGCTCTTCGCCCAGGCCGAGAGCGGCTTCGATCCCGGCCCCACGGCGGAAGCTGCCTTCACGCTGCTCGGCCGGCTGGGCTTTGCAATCATGGTCGCGCCGGTCGTGCTCGTCGCTATCGGCTCCGAGCTCTTCCGGATCCGCAGCGGGCTCATCCAGAGCGGGCTGACAGGCACCCTCGCGGCGCTGCTGCCGCTCGCCATGCTGCGGCTGTCACGCGCACCGACGGCGAGCGAGACACAGATCATCGCAGCGCTGTTCCTGGTCGGGGCCGCCACCGGCTTCGTCTACTGGCTGATCGCGGGGCGCGGCGCGGGTGGGGAGCGCCCGGTCGGGCAGGTTTAACGCCTGCCGCCTGTCTCGGGCGCAGCCGCAGACACTCCGGAGCTGGTGAGACCCGGAATTCGCCGGGGCATGATCTAACCTTCTGTGTTTGCATTGGCTTTTCCGAAAACCGCAATCCACTTTTCTGGCCGATGCTTTAGTCGCCGATCGCCACGCCCTCGCGCCGGCCATCGGCTCCCCCGACAAAGCCTTCAGGCGTCTTGACGATCGCCTGGATGCCGGAGGTCATTTCCAGCAGCCTGACCTCATGGCCCTTGGCCTCGAGCGCTGTCTTCCAGGCCTCGGCCTCAGTGCCCTTTTCAAGCTCGGTGGGGCCATTGCGGCTGCCGAGATTGGCGAAGTCGACGGCGGCCTGCGGATCCATCTTCCAGTCCAGCAGGGCGACCAGTGTCTTGCCGACAAAGCCAATGATCTGGCTGCCGCCGGGGGAGCCGACCACGGCGTAGAGGCGGCCAAAGGCATCGAACACCAGGGTCGGCGCCATCGACGAACGCGGGCGCTTCCCGCCCTCGACGCGGTTGGCGACGGGCTTGCCCTCCTCCTCCGGAGCGAAATTGAAATCGGTCAGCTCATTGTTGAGCAGAAAGCCGCCCTTGGTCATCTGCCGTGAGCCGAAGCCATCCTCGATCGTCGTGGTCATTGAGACCGCATTGCCGTCTGCATCGATCACCGAGATATGGCTCGTGCCGTTCTCGATGCCGTCCGAGGGGGCAAAGAGCTGGGCCCGCTTGTTGGGAGGATCGCCGGCTTTGGCGCGGCCCATCGACTTGTCGGGGCTGACGAGCCCGGCGCGCGAGCGTATGTAATCGCGGTCGATCATGCCGCTGACGGGCACGCTGACGAAGGCCGGGTCGGCGAGGAAGAGCGCGCGATCGGCGAAGGCGAGGCGACCTGCCTCGCTGAACCAGTGTGCACTGTCGGCAGAAGGGCCGAGCCGGGCCATGTTCTGGGTTTCGAGGATGCCGAGCATCTGCTGGACGGCGATCGCGCCGGAGCTCGGCGGCCCCATGCCGCAAATCCGCCAGACCCGATAGGAGCCGCAGACGGCCTCTCGCTCCTCGACCTTGTAGGCCTGCAGATCGGCGAGCGTCATATCGCCGGGGTTGGTCTTGTGACCGGTCACGGTCGAGACGATGTCCTCGGCGATCGGCCCGGAGTAGAAGGCGTCGGACCCTCTCTCGGCGATGGCACGAAGTGTTGCGGCGAAGGCCGGATTCTTCAGGACCGTGCCGACCGCCTTGGCCTTGCCGTCCGGCTCGTAGAAATAGGCGAAGGCGCGCGGGTCCTTTGCGAGATTTGTCTCACCGGAAAGCAGGCCGTTGAGGCGCGGAGAGATGGTGAAGCCCTCTTCCGCCAGCTTGATCGCGGGGGCCATGACGGTGGCCCAGGGCAGTCGGCCCCAGCGCTTATGCGCCTCCTCCAGCAGCTTGACCGTGCCGGGCACCCCGACCGATCGGCCGCCGACGACGGCGTCGATGAACTTCATCGGCTTGCCGTCGGCGCCGATGAAGCGGTCGGGCCTGGCTGCCTGGGGAGCCCGCTCGCGGCCGTCCAGCGTGACGAGTGCTCGTCCGGCCTCGTCCCAGTGCACGAAGAAGGCACCGCCACCGATGCCCGAGCTCTGCGGCTCGACCAGATTGAGAACGAGCTGGATCGCGATCGCAGCGTCGGTCGCGCTGCCGCCGGCGCGCAGGATCTCGCGGCCGGCGCTGGCGGCGAGCGGATTGGCCGCCGCCGCCATGTAGCGCTGCGCGGTGCCGACGGCTTTGGCGATGCGGCCGGTCGCAGCTTCGGGCGCGGGTGCAAGGGGCTGTGAGGCCGCTCCTCCCGCCAAAAGGGCACTGGCTGCGGCCAGCGCAAGGAGGGTTGATCGTCCGGCGGAGCGTGATGTGGAGAAGGAGAGGTTCATGCTGGCGATCTCCCGCTGCGGGCTGACGCCCATCCCAGCAGTGGAAGGGCTGCGGTGCAAGGCCCGGATAACGCAACGCGTGATTGTACGAGCTGCCTTTCACCCGCTCGAGCGGAGCGCTAAGCTCCGAATCGATCGCTCGATCATTGCCAAAAGGGGCATCGACATGTCGTTCGCGCTCTCCACCGTTCGTCGCCGCAGCCTTGCGCTTGCGGCCGTCACCCTCTTCGGCCTCGTGCTCGCGGGCTGCGGGATCAACAATGTGCCGACACTCGAGGAGAGGGCCAAAGCGGCCTGGAGTGAGGTCCAGAACCAGTATCAACGCCGCGCCGACCTGATCCCCAATCTGGTCGAGACCGTGAAGGGCTATGCCTCGCAGGAGCGCGAGGTGCTGACCCAGGTGATCGAGGCGCGCGCCAAGGCGACGCAGGTCAAGGTCGACGCGTCGACCATCACAGATCCCGCGAAGTTCAAGGAGTATCAGGATGCGCAGAATGCCCTGACGGGCGCTCTGGGACGGCTCCTGGTCACGGTCGAGCGCTATCCTGAGCTCAAGTCGAACCAGAACTTTCTCGCCCTGCAGTCGCAGCTCGAAGGCACCGAGAACCGTGTTGCGGTAGCCCGGCGCGACTACATCCAGGCGGTGCAGAGCTTCAACACCGAGATCCGCACCTTCCCCGGCGTGATCTGGGCGCGGCTGTTCTGGGGCGCCAAGGCGATGGAAACCTTCTCCGCGGCGGCGGGCGCGGAGAAGCCGCCAGAAGTGAAGTTCTAAGCGGGCCCCGGGGTGCCCCGGCTCGCTCACCGAACAGGTCGGGTAGCCCCTCTTCCAGAAGGGAGAGGGGTTCTCCGTTATCTCTCCCTGTTGCTTGTCCTGCTCTGGGCCGGCTTCGCGCTTGCGGCCGATCCCAATTTTCCTGCCCTGACCGGCCGCATCGTCGACAACGCCAATCTGCTCGATGCCGCGGCGCGCAGCCGCATCGAGCAGAAGCTGCAGGCCCATGAGGCCAAGACCAGCGATCAGGTCGTGGTTGCGACCGTGCCGTCGCTCCAAGGCTACGCCGTCGAAGATTTCAGCAATCGCCTGTTCCGGCACTGGCAGCTCGGCGAGAAGGCCAGGAATAACGGCGTGCTGCTGCTCGTCGCGCCGAACGAGCGCAAGGTCCGCATCGAGGTCGGTTATGGGCTGGAGGGCGCGCTCACGGACGCGCTCTCGAAGGTCATCATCACCACCGCGGTGGCACCGAAATTCAAGACGGGTGATTTTGCCGGCGGCATCGAGGGCGGCGTCGACGCGATCCTAAGCATTCTGGCTGGAGATGCCGAGGAATGGCAGCGCCGCGCGACCGTCCGCAGTGACGAGAGCAGCTTTGGGGAGGATGTTGCCGTCATCCTGGTGATGTTCTTCATCTTCATCGTCGTGGTCAGCATCCTGCGTGGGCTGAACCAGCAAGGCGGCGGGCGCGGACACCGGATGCGCGATGGCCGCTGGGTGACGCTGCCGCCGACCAGCTCCGGCTGGGGGACGGGTTCCGGTTCCGGCTGGGGCGGTGGCGGCGGCTGGGGTTCGGGTTCGGGCGGCGGCTTTTCAGGCGGCGGGGGCTCGTCCGGCGGCGGCGGTGCTTCTGGGAGTTGGTGATGGATACGCAAGACCAGGAGGCGATCGCGGAAGCGGTGCGGCAGGCGGAAAGCCTGACCTCCGGCGAGATCGTCGTGGTGATCGACCGCGCTGCAAGCAGCTACCGCACCGTGCCTTTGGTGATGGCACTGGTGCTGGCGCTGTTCGTGCCCTGGCCGTTGCTGATGCTGACGGCAACCAGCGCTCCGCGAATCTTCCTGATCCAACTCGTCTGCGCTGCGACTTTGATGGTGACGCTGCTCTGGTATGGGCGCGGTGGGCGATTCGTGCCTGGCTTCATCAAGCGCCGGCGGGCCCATGACGTTGCGCTGCGCGAGTTCACCGCACGCGGCCTTACCCGCACGCGTGGGCGCACCGGCGTCCTGCTCTACATCGCCCTGCAGGAGCGCTATGCCGAAATCGTCGCGGATATCGGAATAGACGAGACGATCGATCAGGCGGTCTGGCGCGGCATCATCGAGCCGCTGCTCGCGGCAGCGAAGGAGGACCGCCTGCGCGAAGGTCTGATCGATGCGGTTGGAGCGGTCGGCAGCGTTCTTGCCCGCCATGCGCCGCCAGCGGCAGACGACGTCGACGAGCTACCGAACAAGGTGGTCCTGCTCTGAAGCCTCAGCGCGGGCTGCGTGCGGCGCCCAGGATCACCCGATTGGGCTGGTCGCCCTGCACCAGGACGACATAAGCGTCGGCATTCGGAAGCTGTGTCGTCGCGAGCGGGACCGACATCGTCGTGGCCGCCCCGGTCCATTCGCCAACCTTGACGATGCCGCGCACGACATTGGCGTAGGTCACCGATTTGCCCTTGTTCTCACCGCGTTCGATGGGCACCGTGACAAGGCGCGAGATCGGCACCAGCCAGACACCGCCGCCACGCTCGCTGCCGGTTCCGGTGGGATCGAGCTTGATGCTCAGGTGGCCGGAGGCTTCGGACAGGGTGACGGAGACCGGAAGCGCCGGGCTCGCGTGCTCCTTGAGCGATTGCTCGATCAGGGCCTTGTCGGAGCCGACCATGTGCGAAGCGCCGTTGATCACGGCCTGAGGCGTGTAGATCTGGCCGTCGCCGCGACCTTTGGCGTAATATTTCTGGCGCTTGCTGAAAACGTCCTGGCCGAGCGTGTCCTTCCAGCCGAGATAATCCCAATAGGTCACCGGCATGGTGAGGGCGATCAGGCTCGGGTCCTTGGCCAACTCGACGAAGAGGGCGTCGGCCGCGGGGCAGGATGAGCAGCCCTGGCTGGTGAAAAGTTCGATCACCGCCCTTGGCGGCTTGGCCGGCGTCTGGGCAAGCGCTGTCGCGCCGCCAAACGCGAGGGCAGCAAGGAAGGCAGAAAAGGCGCGTAACCGGCGGGTCATTCTCGAAACTCGGCTTCAAGCTGACTGCGAGACGTTACCAAAGCGCTCAATAAGCCTCACTTGGAAATCACGTTGCCTTGAATTTGGGCTGTGGCCAGGTTGTATCCCCGTAATTCGCCAGCGCAGCCGCCTTGATCATGTTCGGGCGCCAGCGCCGATGCATCCAGAGCCATTGCTCAGGGTGCTCGCGCACCCAGCCTTCCACCACCGCGGTCATCATCGCCATGGCGCCCGTGACGTCGATCTCGCCGGCTTCGTCGCGGGGCAGGTCGAGCGGCGGTGTCAGTTCCAGCCGGAAGCGCTGCCCCGGCAGCCGGATGACCCGCACGCCATGGACCGGGCAGTCGAAGCGGCGTGCGAACTTGCCGAGGATCGGGTTGGTCAGGGCCGGGCGGCCCAGGAAGGGGATCACCACGCCCCGGGTGAAATGCTGGTCGATCAGCATGCCGAGATGGCCATCCTTCTCAAGCACGCCCTGCATCGCGAAGGCAGCGCCCTGCTTCGCCGCGGCAAGCCCGCCCATGGCGCCGGAGCGAATCTCGTGCACCACGTTGGCGATTGCCGGGTCATTCGGCGCGCGGAAGACCGCGGTTGTGTCGAGCTTGTAGGCCGCGGCGCAGATCGCCGGGAGCTCCCAGTTGGCGAGATGCGCCGAGAAGATCAGTCCTGGCTTCTCGTCATCCTTCAGCGCGACGAAATGCTCGATGCCGGAGACCTCGACCCGCGAGGGAGCATCCCGGTTGTCGTCGTCATAGTCGAAGAGGGTCTTGAGATGCGCGTACTCGGCAGCGGTGCGGCCGAGATTCTCCCAGGCTCCCCGCGCGATCGTCCGGACTTCGGCCTCGTTCTTCTCCGGGAAGGCGGCACGGATATTGGCCAGTGCGACGCGATTGACCGGGATCAGCGGGCTGACGCTGCGCAGCAGCCAGCCTCCGAGATCACTGGCGCGTTCCGGCCCGAGCAGGCGCAGGAAACCGAACAGAGCCCGGATCAGGCCGATCATGACGGCCGCAACGAGCCGGCCCGCGAAGTGCTTCAAACGTCTCAATGCCGCGAGGGCCTCTTTCCGAAGAGCCGGAAAGGCCCGGCGCCAGCCGCGCGACTTGCGTCAGGAATACGCGCCGGTCAAGTCTGGCGCGCGAATTCCGGGCTCAGAAGGCGACAATGACCTTGCCGAAGACCTTGCGGCCCTCAAGTCGGGCGAGCCCCTTCTCGAAATCCTCGAGTGGGAAGACCGAGTCGATCACCGGCTTCATGCCGCCCGCCATCTTCTCCAGCGACTGCGCGATGTTCTCGATGCGGCAGCCGAAGGAGCCGAAGATGCGGTATTGCTGCTGGAAGAGCTGCATCAGGTTCATCGTGGTCGAGGGGCCCGACGTTGCGCCGCAGGTGACGAGCCTGCCGCCGCGCTTCAGGCAAAGCAGCGAGCCATTCCAGGTATCGGCACCGACATGCTCGAAGACGACATCGACGCCCTTGCGCTTGGTGAGCTGGCGCACTTCGCCCTCGAAGCGCTCGGTCTTGTAGTTGACCACGAAATCGGCGCCGAGCGCCTTGGCCTTGGCACCCTTCTCGTCGTCGCCGACGGTGGTGTAGACCGTGCAGCCGATCGCCTTGGCCATCAGGATCGCGGCGGTGCCGATGCCGGAGCCGCCGGCGTGAACGAGAATGGATTCACCCGGCTCCAGCTTGGCATTGTCGAAGAGCATGTGCTGCACCGTGCCGAAGCCGATCGGCGCGCAGGCGGCCTCCTCGAAGGAGACGCCCTTCGGAGCCTTGATCACGAGGCGCTCGGGCCGGTTGATCAGCTCGCGGGCGAAGCCGTCGATATGGAAGCCCATGATGCCGGCGACATTCTCGCAGAGATTGTCGCGACCCTCGCGGCAGGCCTTGCAGTGGCCGCAGGTCTCGGCGCCGTACATGGTGACGGTGTCGCCCTCCCGGAAACGGCTGACACCTTCGCCGACAGCCACAACCTCGCCTGCGGCCTCGACACCGGCCGCCTGAGGCATCTTGCGCTTGGCGAAGGCCATGCCGCGGAAACCCCAGACATCGAGATAGTTCAGGCCGACGGCGCGCACGCGAATCTGCACCTCGCCGGCGGCGGGTGGCGGCGGCGGGTCGATTTCGGTCAGGCGCAGGTCACGGTCGCCGAAGAGCTGGAGGGAACGCATGTCGAGCCTTTCAAATACGCATCTACCGGCTGAGCGCGCTCAGCGATGCACGCCGAGCTGTGCCGTCAGGCCACCATCAATCGCCAGGACGGTGCCGGTGATATAGCCGGCCGGGGGGCTCATCAGGAAGGTGGCGAGCCCGGCGATCTCCTCGGGCTTCGCGAAGCGGCCGGCGGGGATCTGGCTTTCCATCTTTTCCCGATAGGCGGCGTAGGGGGCCATCATGTCGGTATCGATGAAGCCCGGCGCGATCACGTTGACGGTGACGCCGCGCTTGCCGGTTTCGACGGCCAGGGTGTTGGCATAGGAAATCAGCGCGCCCTTAGAGGCGGCATAGGCGGCGTTGCCCGGATTGCCGCGCAGCGCGGCCACGGATCCGATCGCGACGATGCGTCCGCTGCGGGCGCGGAGCATGCCGCGCATCAGGCTCTTGGCAAGACGCGTGAAGGCCCAGAAATTGACCTGCATGATCGCTTCGGCCTTGTCCTGCACCATCATCGCTGCGAGCGTGTCGTAGGGTTGTCCGGCGTTGTGGATGAAGCCGAAATAGCTGTCGCCCTCGACCGCCTCGCAGAATGTGTCCAGGGCTGGCTTGTCGGCGAGATCGAGCGGCAGCGCGCGAACGGCCTGGCCGGGATGTGCCGCGCCGATCTCGGCTGCCAGCGCCAGCGCCTGATCGGCCGATGACCGATAGGTGAAATCGACATCATGCCCTGCGGCTGCGAGCGCGCGCACGATCTCGGCGCCAACGCCCTTGGCGCCGCCGGTGACGAGAATGCGGGTCATGCCGCCTCCGGGGGGGCGGTCAGCACGAGACAGGTGTTCTGCCCGCCGAAACCGAAGGAATTGGAGATGACGGTCCTGACCTTGGCGTCGCGCGCCGTATTCGGCACGACATCGAGGGCAATGGCAGCGTCGGGCAGGTTGTAATTGATCGTCGGCGGGATGCGGCCGTTGGCGATGGTCAGAAGCGAGATCACTGCTTCGACGGCTCCGGCGGCTGTGAGCGTATGGCCGATCATCGACTTGTTCGAGGAGATCGGCAGGCGCGCCATGCGCTCGCCGAAGACGGCGGAGCAGCTCATCGCCTCCATCTTGTCATTCTCGGGCGTCGAGGTGCCGTGCGCGTTGATGTAGTCGACATCGTCCGGCGTCAGCCCGGCATCGGCCAATGCATCCTGCATGGCGAGGATCGCCGGCTTGCCGTCCGGGCTCGAACGCGTGCGGTGGAAGCCGTCGCCGCGCTCGCCGCAACCGGCGACGATGCCGAGGATGGTCGCGCCACGCGCCAGGGCGTGGTCGTAATCCTCGAGAACCAGCGCCCCGGCCCCTTCGCCCATGACGAAACCGTCGCGGTTCTTGGAAAAGGGCTTGGACGCGCCTTCCGGCGGATCGTTCTGCGTCGACAATGCCGAGAGCAGGGAGAAGCGGATCAGCGCCTCGGCATGGACCGAGCCGTCAGTGCCGACGCACAGCGCCGCGCTCGTCTCGCCGCGCCGGATCGCCTCCACGCCCATCTGGATGGCGGTTGCGCCCGACGAGCAGGCGGTCGAGAGCGAGATCGGCGAACCCCGGGTCCCAAACCGATCGGCGATGTGATCGGCGACGCCTCCGAACAGGAAGAGCTCATGCATCGGCTTGTGTTTGTGCGCGGCGGCGGCGCGCAGCAATCCGTCATAATCGACGTCGCCGTCGATGGCTTGGGCCAGTTCCTGCTTCTGCGGCCATTCCATCTCGACCGGAGGAACGGCCATGAAGAGTTCGCCGGGAAAATCACCGTCCGAGCCGAGCCCGCTCTGGCTCACGGCCTCCTCTGCGGCAAGCGTCGCGAGCTTCTCGGAAAGCTGAGGCGCCGTGAAAGGCGCATCGAAGAGGAAATCGACCGTGCCGGCGATGGTCGTGCGCAGCCCGTCGATCGGAAAGCGCTCGATGCGATGGATGCCCGAGCGCCCGGCGGTCAGCGCCTCCCAGTTGGTCTGCTTGCCCTGGCCGAGCGAGGTGACGACACCCAGTCCGGTGACGGCGACGACGGGGCGGCCCTTGGAGTCGCGATGCTGTGCGCTCATGGCGATATCCTCACGCTTTCACGAGGCGCGCCGCGCCTTCTCCGCGCCAATGGCCGGCGCCGGTGACGATCGCTTCGCTTGCCTGGCCATTGGCAAGGGCGATGGCGGCAAGGGCAACCGAAATGGGGAATGCAGCCTCGAGGCTGTGGCCAACGAGATCGCCTGTGGCAATGCGTTTGGCGGCGGGCAGGTTGGCGATGGCCGATGCCTCTTCGCCGGTGACGCCGGCTGCGCCGGTCGCCGCCGAGATGACGAGGGCTGAAGACGACACTGCGCCGAAGCCGGCAACCAGCTTGCGCAATGTGGCCTCGACCGCGCCCTGCTCGCTGCGGCGCGCGCGGGCGGCCGCGACATGGCTGAGGCCGGCCAGAACCTTGGCGCCACGCGCCTTGGCGCGCTCGGCTGATTCGAGGACGAGGAACGCTGCGGCGCTGCCGGTGATCAGTCCCGGCGCATCCTGCCGTTCGAAGACGGGTGCGAAATCACCCTTGCGCAAATAGCCACCGGCTTCGAGCAGCAGCAGCATGTCGCGACGCTCGGCATTGTAGGCGCCGCCGACCAGCATCACGTCTGCCTGGCTGGAGGCGACGCGGGCATGGGCGGTGCGGATCGCGTCGACGCCGGCCTGCTCTTCGCCCATGAAGGTACGCGAAGCGCCGGTGACGCCGTGGACGATCGCGATATTGCCGGCGAGAAGATTGGAGAGCTGCGCCAGGAAGAGCGTCGGGCGCAGGTCGCCCATCAGCCGCTCGTTCAGGAAGGCGCCAGGCTGGTTCGCGCCGCGCAAGCCGGTCAGAATCGCGGAATCGACGGCATGATCGCGTTCGCCACCACCGGCGGCGACGATGACTTGGAGCTCGCTCTTGGCGTCGACGTCGTCCTTCAGGCCGGCAGCGTCGAGAGCAAGACCGGCGGCATAGACGCCAAGCCGCTGCCATGGCTCCATCTGGCGCTGATCGGATTTCTTCGGAATCTGCCGATCGAGTTCGAGCGGCTTCAGCCGGTGCACGGGATAGGGCGCGAAACTCTCGGTATCGACGACCGGTTCAACGGAGGAGGCCAGAGCCGCTGCATGCGTCTCGATGCCTTCGCCCAGGCTGGAGGCCAGGCCGATGCCGGTAATGACGACGTCACGCATCATGTCAGTTCCGTTCCGGGACGAGGCCGATCGCCGCGATCCGTTGCTCCATCAACGTCCGCATGTCGGCCGGGAACGGCATCAGGCGGAAACGCAGCTCGGCATCGCAGATCGGCTTGCCGTCGATCGCGATTCTTGCCTTGGTGGCGGCGTAGCCCGAGCCTTCGTGAACGAGCTCGGCACTGACATCCAGCACCGCATCAGGTTCGACGAAGGTGCGGAAGCGCGCCTTGTCGACCATCATCAGGAACGGCATCTGCTGCAACTGGTTGAGAGCGAGCAGAAGATAGCCGGAAGCCTGGGCCATGGTTTCGGTGAGGAGCACGCCGGGAACAAGCGGGTGGCCGGGGAAATGCCCCTCGAAAACGGGGCTCGCGCTCGGCACGGTCGAACGTGTGGCGATGCGCTTCTGCGACGGATCGAAGGTCACGACCGTGTCGATCATGTCGAAATATTCGAGGCGCATGCGGGTCCTGACCGGGTGGCGAGCAACAGATGCGCCGAGCGGGCGAGGGAACGCCCGGCTCGGCTGCATCATGCTCTATCGGGAGAGGGTGTCCGTCTCAAGGCCGCCTCGCGAATTCATCGAAGCGGCGGCCCTGCGAGCGAAATTCAGGCCTTCTTGGCGGCGACGAGGTCGTCGATACGCTGGCACAGGTTCTCAAGCACGAAATACTGCTCGGCCGGCGCTTTGCCTTCGTTGACCTCCTGGGTCCACTGCTCGAGCGGCAACTTGATGCCGAAAGCCTTGTCGATCGCGAAGGCGATGTCGAGGAAAGCCAGCGAGTCGATGCCGAGGTCTTCGATGGCGTGGCTCTGGGGCGTGATCTTCTCGCGAGGAATATCGCAGGTCTCCGAAATGATACCGGCGACCGTCTCGAACGTGGCGGACATGCGGGTGCTCCCGTCGTCTTGGATTGTGGCGGCGGACATCCGGGCGCGCTGGCGCGCGCCTGCCCCAAGCCCCCCGCCAAGGATGGCTGTGACGCCCCATTACACCTACGCCTGCGCGAGGACAACTGGAGGCGCCGCAAGGCGAAACAGGGCCGGCCAGAGGCCGGCCCTGTATGTCGATGTCCCTGGCCCGGTCAGACGGAGCCAGGGCAGGGCGCGGACTACGCCGCGATGCCGCGCAGCACGTAGTGCAGGATGCCGGCGTTCTTGAAGTAATCGAGCTCGTCCAGCGTATCGATGCGGCAGAGAATCGGGACATTCTTGACCGTGCCGTCGGCGAAGGTGATCTCCGCCTCCAGCATCTGGCGCGGCTTGACCGTGGCCAGCCCGTTGATGGTGACGCTCTCGTCACCCTTCAGGCCCAGCGAAGCCCAGCTCGTGCCTTCCGCAAGCGTGAAGGGGACAACACCCATGCCGACGAGATTCGAGCGATGGATGCGCTCGAAGCTCTGCGCGATCACGGCCTTGACGCCGAGCAGGTTGGTGCCCTTCGCCGCCCAGTCACGCGAGGAGCCGTTGCCGTATTCGACGCCGGCGAAGATGACCAGCGGCACCTTCTCCTCCTGGTAGCGCATGGCGGCGTCGTAGATCGGCAGCTCTTCCTTGCTGGGATAGTGGATGGTGTAGCCACCCTCGCGCCCGTTCGGCCCCATCATGTGGTTGCGGATGCGGATATTGGCGAAGGTGCCGCGCATCATCACCTCATGATTGCCGCGCCGCGTGCCGTACTGGTTGAAGTCGGCGACGGCGACGCCGTGCTCGGTCAGGTACTTGCCCGCCGGCGAGGCGGCCTTGATCGAACCGGCCGGCGAGATGTGGTCGGTCGTGATCTTGTCGCCGAACAGGCCGAGGATGCGCGCGCCGACGATCTCGGTGACCGGCGAAGGCTTCCTGCCCATGCCCTGGAAATAGGGCGGGTTCTGCACATAGGTCGAGGCATCGTCCCAGGCGTAGGTCTGGCTCTCCGGGGTCTTCACGTCCTGCCAGTGCTGGTCGCCCTTGAACACGTCGGCATATTTCGCCTCGAAGATGGCGCGCGTGACGTTCTGGGCGATGAAGCTCTGGATCTCCTTGTTGGAGGGCCAGATGTCCTTCAGGAAGACGGGCTGGCCGTCCTTGCCCGTGCCGAGCGGCTCGGTCGTCAGGTCCTTCTGGACGCTGCCGGCCAACGCATAGGCGACGACCAGCGGCGGCGAGGCGAGGTAGTTCGCCTGCACGTCCGGCGAGACGCGTCCTTCGAAATTGCGGTTGCCGGAGATCACGGCGCCCGCGATCAGGCCCTGATCATTGATCGCCTTCGAGATCGGGCCCGGCAGCGGACCGGAATTGCCGATGCAGGTGGTGCAGCCGAAGCCGACCAGGTTGAAGCCGAGCGTGTCGAGGTCGGTCTGGAGGCCGGACTTGGCGAGATACTCCGCCACGACCTGCGAGCCGGGGGCAAGCGAGGTCTTGACCCAGGGCTTCACCGTCAGGCCCTTGGCGACCGCGTTGCGGGCGAGCAGGCCCGCGGCCATCAGCACCGAGGGGTTCGAGGTGTTGGTGCAGGAGGTGATGGCGGCAATGACGACGTCGCCATGGCCGAGATCATGGGCGCGGCCTTCGACGGGAACCCGGCGGGCGATCTCGGCGCCCTTCTTGTATTCGGTGTCCATCGCTGCGGCGAAGCCCTTGGCGACGGCGCCGAGGTCGACGCGGCCCTCGGGGCGCTTCGGGCCGGCCATCGAAGGCTGGACCGTGGCCAGGTCGAGTTCCAGCGTGTCGGTGAAGACCGGGTCCGGCGTCTCGATGGTGGCGAACAGGCCCTGTGCCTTGCTGTAGGCCTCGACCAGCGCGATCCGGTCCGACTTGCGGCCGGTGGTGGTGAGATAGTCGATCGTCTCGGCGTCGACCGGGAAGAAGCCGCAGGTTGCGCCGTATTCCGGGCCCATATTGGCGATGGTGGCGCGGTCGGCGAGCGTCAGGTTGTAGAGGCCGGGGCCGAAGAACTCGACGAACTTGCCGACGACGCCCTTCTTGCGCAGCATCTGGGTGACGGTCAGCACGAGGTCGGTCGCAGTGATGCCTTCGCGCAGCGAGCCGGTGAGCTTGAAGCCGATGACCTCGGGCAGAAGCATGGACTGCGGCTGGCCGAGCATGGCAGCCTCGGCCTCGATGCCGCCGACGCCCCAGCCGAGCACGGCCAGGCCGTTGACCATGGTGGTGTGCGAATCAGTACCGACGACGGTGTCGGGATAGGCGACCTCGACCTCCTTGCCGTCGATCGTCTCGGTCCTGGTCCAGACGGTCTGGGCGAGGTATTCGAGATTGACCTGATGGCAGATGCCGGTGCCGGGCGGGACGACGCGGAAATTGTCGAAGGCGCCCTGGCCCCATTTCAGGAAGCGGTAGCGCTCGCCGTTGCGCTCATATTCAAGCTCGACATTCTGCGAGAGAGCCTTGGGCGTGCCGAACTCGTCGACGATGACCGAATGGTCGATGACGAGGTCGACGGGGACGAGCGGGTTGATCTTGGCCGGATCGCCGCCGAGCGCGACGACGCCATCGCGCATCGCGGCCAGGTCGACCACTGCCGGAACGCCGGTGAAATCCTGCATCAGCACGCGTGCGGGCCTAAAGCCGATCTCCTTGCCGGCCTTGCCCTTGTCGGACAGCCAGGCAACGAAGCCCTCGATGTCGGTCTTGGTGACCGAGCGGCCATCCTCGAAGCGCAGCAGGTTCTCGAGCAGAACCTTCATCGAGAAGGGAAGCTTCGAAATGCCGGGAAGGCCGTTCGCCTCGGCGTCGGGCAGGGAGTAATAGACGTAGCTCTTGCCGCCGACGTCGAGCGTCTTGCGGGATTTGAAGGAATCCTGGTTAGCCATGCGGGCATAATCCTGATCAAGGGGTTGCGGTCGCGATTCGGTCGCCCTTGCGGGCAGGCGAGATCGAAGGCCTAATGCGCATGACGCGCGCGCCGCCCCGGGAGTGCCCGAGCCCCGCGCCGGATCGGCGTGCGGCGTAGCCGAGCGTTCTATAGATCAATTCCAAGAAGCCCGCTACATGAACGAAACGCGTGCGTGGCAGCTTCTGACGCACGGGAAGATGCCCTGGCCTTGACGCAGTTTTCCTACGCCCCACTCACGCTGAGCGCCGAAGACCTGGCTTGCCGCCGAGGCGGGCGACTGGTTTTCGAAAAGCTTGAGTTCACGCTCGGGAGCGGGGAGGCGATTGCGCTCACCGGCCGCAACGGCGCCGGCAAGTCGAGCCTGATCGCCATGATCTGCGGGCGGTTGCGGCCCGCCGCCGGAGTTTTGCGAGTAACCGGCATCGGCGATGCGCCCCTGATGGAGCAGATCCATCTCGTCGGTCATCGCGACGGATTGAAAACGGCGCTGACGGCGCGCGAGAATCTCGATTTCGTCCAGGCCCTGCTCGGCGAGCCCGGGCTCGCCGCCGATGAGGCGCTTGCCGCTATTGGCTTGCCGCATGTCGCGGCTCTGCCGGTCGGCTATCTCTCGGCCGGGCAGCGCCGGCGCGTCGCGCTGGCACGGCTCCTGGTTTCACGACGGCCGCTCTGGCTGCTCGATGAACCGGCCTCGGCGCTCGATACGGCCTCCCAACGCATGCTGATCGGGCTGATGCAGGCCCATCTCGATGCGGGCGGCGCGATCCTGGCGGCGACGCATGGCCCGCTTGGCCTGGAAACGGCGCGCGAGATGAGGATCGGGCCGTGAGCGGAGCTTTCCTGGCGATCCTGAAACGCGACCTCGCCCTGGCGGCTCGTGCCGGCGGAGGCGGGGAGCTCGCGCTGGTGTTCTTCCTGACGCTGGTCGTGCTGGTGCCTTTCGCGCTCGGGCCCGATCTCAATCTGCTCTCGCGGATCGGCCCGGCCATTCTCTGGCTCGGAGCGTTGCTTGCGACCCTGATCGGGCTCGACCGGCTGTTCCAAGGCGATGAGGAGGACGGTTCTCTCGACCTGATCCGCGCCTCGGCCCTGCCCCTGGAACTCGCCGTACTGGCCAAGGGGCTCGCCCATTGGCTGACGACCGGCCTGCCGCTGGCGCTGGCTGCCCCGCTGCTTGGCCTGCTGGTCGCGCTTCCCGCCGAGGCGATGCTGCCGGTCGCCGGGACGCTGCTGGTCGGGACGCCGGCGCTGAGTTTCATCGGCGCCACGGGAGCCGCGCTGACGGCCGGCCTCAAGCGGGGCGGCCTGATCCTGCCGATCCTCGTCGCGCCGCTGACGGTGCCCGTGCTGATCTTCGGCGTCTCGGCTTCGAACAGCGCGCTTGGCGGCACGGTGCCCTTCCTGACGCCGTTTCTGATTCTGTGTGCCTTGTCGCTCGCGACGCTCGTGATCGGCACCATCGCCGCTGCTGCGGCGCTCCGGCAGGCGGAATAGGCTGCGACGCCATGGCCATCGGCTGCGATTGTGAAGCGTGAAGCCGGTTGCTACATCCTCACTCGTCAAATGAAGAGCAAAAGGGCCGCATGGCTAGCCTGATCGAACTGGCGAATCCGACGCGTTTCATGCGCCTGTCGAGCCGGCTGCTGCCCTGGCTTGCGGGCGCGGCCGCGTTGCTGCTTGCCGTCGGCTTCTATCTCGCCTTTTTCGTCGCGCCGGCGGATTACCAGCAGGGCGAAACCATCCGCATCATGTTCGTGCATGTGCCGGCTGCCTGGCTCGCGCTGATGTTCTATTCGATGATGGCGGTCTCGGCACTGGGCACCCTGGTCTGGCGCCATCCGCTTGCGGATGTGGCGCAGAAGGCGGCAGCGCCGATCGGAGCCTGCTTCGCGCTGATCTGCCTGATCACGGGGGCTCTCTGGGGCAAGCCGATGTGGGGGACCTATTGGGTCTGGGATGCGCGGCTCACCTCGGTGCTCGTGCTCTTCCTGATCTATCTCGGCATCATGGCGCTGTGGCGCACGCTCGACGATCCCTCGCGCGCGGGGCGGGCAGTGGCGATCCTGACACTGGTCGGCTTCGTCAATGTGCCGATCATCAAGTTCTCGGTCGACTGGTGGAATACGCTGCACCAGCCGGCATCGGTCTTCCGCGCCGGCGGGCCGACCATTCATCCCGCCATGCTCTGGCCGCTCCTGATCCTGGCAGTCGGCTTCACGCTGCTGGCGTTGGCGCTGCATCTCGTCGCCATGCGGGCCGAGATCATGCGCCGCCGGGTCCGGACGCTGACGATCTTCGAGGCCGAGAGGCTGGACCGGCTGGCGGCGGAGGTCGCGGTATGAGCGCGTTTGGGCCGCATGCCGGCTACATCCTGACCGCCTATGCGTCGGTCGTGATGATCCTCGGCGGGCTGATTCTGATGACCTGGCGCGATCACCGCGCGCAAAGGCAGGCTCTCGACGCGCTGGAACAGCGCGGCGCCGGCCGCCGTTCCGGGAAGGCATTGTCGTGAGCGAGGTCGAGAGCGCGCCAGGCCGGCGCTCGCCGCTGGTTTTCCTGATTCCCCTGATCCTGTTTGCCGGGCTGTCCCTGGTCTTCCTGGTCGGGCTGTTCAGCGGGGATGCCAGCAAGGTTCCATCGGCGCTGATCGGCAAGCCGGCTCCGACGATCGCGCTGACCGCGCTCGAAGGGTTGCAGCGCGACGGGCAGCCAGTCCCGGCCTTCACCATGGCCGACCTGGCCAAGGGGCGGGCCACCATCGTCAATGTCTTCGCGAGCTGGTGCGCGCCCTGCCGCGTCGAGCACCCGCATCTTGTCGCGATGGCTGAGGCGCCCGTGGTCAAGCAGGGCAAGGTCGCCGTGGTCGGGCTGAATTACAAGGACGAGGCCGAGAATGCCCGCCGCTTCCTGGGAGCGCTCGGCAATCCCTATTCTGCCGTGGGCGTCGATCGCGCCGGCCGTGGCGCAATCGAATGGGGCGTCTATGGCGTGCCGGAAACCTTCTTGATCGGCCCGGACGGGCGGATCGTCGACAAGCATGTCGGCGCGCTCGATGTGAACAGCGCGCAGAAGCTGCTGGCGAAGGCGGCTTCGCTGGCGAAGTGAGCCGGGCCGCCCGGCCCGGTCGTATCCGTCATGCCGGGCCAAACCCAAGCATGACGGGGAGCGAGCCGGTCAGGCTGCCTTCTTGCCGCTGATCAGGCTCTCGAACATGCCGCGCCCATCGGTGCCGCCCGTGAGCGAATCGATCAGGTTTTCCGGATGCGGCATCAATCCGAGCACATTGAAGCCGGGCGAGTAGATGCCGGCAATGCCGTTCAGCGAACCATTGGGGTTGGCTTCGGCGGTGACCTGACCGTCGGCGTCGGCGTAGCGGAAGGCCACCAGGCCCTCGCCTTCGAGGCGCGCCAAGGTCTCGGGATCAACGATATAGTTGCCTTCGCCATGGGCGATGCAGACATCGATGACCTGGCCCTTGGTGTAGGCACGGGTGAAGGCGGTATCAGCGCGTTCGACGGTGAGATGCTGGCGCTTGCAGACGAATTTCAGATTGGCGTTGCGGGCAAGGACACCCGGGAGCAACCCCGCTTCGCAGGCGATCTGAAAGCCGTTGCAGATGCCGAGCACATAGCCGCCGCGCGCCGCATGGGCTCGCGTCGCATCCATGATATGGGCCCGGCCGGCGATGGCGCCGCAGCGCAGATAGTCGCCATAGGAGAAGCCGCCCGGCAGCACGACGAGATCCGTGCCGGCCGGAAGCTCCGTGTCCGCATGCCAGACATGGGTGACGGTGGCACCGGCCTGCCGCAGGGCAGTGGCGACATCACCCTCGCGATTGGATCCGGGGAAAGTGACGACGGCGGCTTTCATCGTCTCACGCTCCGATTTCGACGCGGTAATTCTCGATGACGGTATTGGCGAGCAGCTTCTCGCAGGCATCCTTGAGCGCGCTCTCGGCGGCGGCCTTGTCGCCGGCGGTGAACTCGATGTCGAAGACCTTGCCCTGACGCACCGAGCCGACACCGTCGATGCCGAGCGATTTCAGAGCGCCTTCGATCGCCTTGCCCTGCGGATCGAGCACGCCGTTCTTGAGGGTGACGGTGACGCGGGCTTTCATTGTGCTCTCCGGGCAGGGCTTCTGCGGGGTGCCTTAGCGGCGAATCGGTTCGGGCTCAACCACATGTCAGGGCTTCACGGCGAATCAGCGGCTGCGCCAGGCGGCGCGTGCATAGTTTTGCGCGGCCTCGGCATCGTTGCTGACCGCGATCGCCATGACGAGCTTGCCGGCTTCCCTGCCATAGAGGATCGCGGTTGCCGCAAGCAGCCCGGTCTCGCCCTTGCCGCGAATTTCGACGAGCAATCCGGACGGACCGCCGCCATCGAAGCGGGAAACGCTGGTGGTGCTTTTGATCTTGGCCGCTGCCGGCCTGGGCTTCGCGCCCTTGGCAGCATCGACCGGCTTCGAGAATTCACGCGCCAGACGGGCTGGGTCGGTGGCGAGGCCTCGTTCGAACTCGTCGGCCTTGCGGCCTTCAACGGCGATCAAGGCTGCGACAGCGGGGCGCAGGCAGGGCGCGCCGGCGCAATAGACGATGGTACGGGGCTCGAGGCCGTCATTGACGACCCAGGAGCCGATCGGCAGCGGCTGCCAGCCCCGATCGGCCGCCAGCTCGGCAAGGCCGGGTCCGAAATGGTTGCTGCAGGCGGTGAGCAGGCTCAGGCCGCCGAGCAGCGCAGCCAAAAGCAAACGGGAGCGCAGGCGCTCCCGTTTCCAATTCGCTGTCACGGCTCCGCCAGTGCTCACTGCACCAGGCGAGGTCCGGCGGCAGGGCCGGCCTTTTCGTTCTCGCCCATGATGCCGAGGCGGCGGGCCACTTCGGTATAGGCCTCGATCAGCCCACCCATGTCGCGACGGAAGCGGTCCTTGTCCATCTTGTCCTTGGACTTGATGTCCCAGAGCCGGCAGGAATCCGGGCTGATCTCGTCGGCGACGACGATGCGCATCATCTCGCCTTCCCAGAGCCGGCCGCATTCCATCTTGAAGTCGACGAGGCGGATGCCGGCGCCGAGGAACAAGCCGGAGAGGAAATCATTGACGCGGATGGCAAGCGCCATGATGTCGTCGATTTCCTGGGGCGTCGCCCAGCCGAAGGCGGTGATGTGCTCTTCCGAGACCATCGGATCGTTCAGCGCGTCGTTCTTGTAATAGAACTCGATGATCGAGCGCGGCAGCTGCGTGCCCTCTTCGAGACCGAGCTTAGTCGAGAGCGAGCCGGCGGCGACGTTGCGCACCACCACCTCGAGCGGAATGATCTCGACCTCGCGGATCAGCTGCTCGCGCATGTTCAGCCGACGGATGAAATGCGTCGGCACGCCGATATCGTTGAGATTGGAGAAGATGTGCTCGGAGATCCTGTTGTTCAGGACGCCCTTGCCGTCGATCACCTCATGTTTTTTGGCGTTGAAGGCGGTGGCGTCGTCCTTGAAGTGCTGGATCAGCGTACCGGGCTCCGGTCCCTCATAGAGGACCTTCGCCTTGCCTTCGTAAATGCGACGGCGGCGATTCATCGGGATGTACCGTGGCTTGAGGAAATCCAAAATCGGCCTTTCTCTGGTCGCGGTTGCCCGCGGCGGGATCGTGGCCCCTGTTCCGCCGGTCCTTCGCAAGCCTCGCCTTAGATCTGCGCTCGGACGCGATCGGCCTGGATTGCGGATTGGTCCGGTTCAAAGCGAGCATAGCCCAATCGGCCACCCTCGCGACCGCTATATGGCGCTTCTGCACTGCAAACGCAACAAACCGGGCGAAGGGCCCGATCGCCAGATTGCAATCCGCGCTGGCCCTGGGCGCTGCGGCACCCTATATCGCTTGGAGAAGCCACCCGGAGCCCGCAAGAGGACTTAACCCGCATGACGACATTCGATCAGCGCAAGGATGCCTTCGAGAACAGGTTCGCCCTCGACGAGGAGCTGCGCTTCAAGGCGACGGCCCGGCGTAACAAGCTTCTCGGCCTCTGGGCAGCCGAGAAGCTCGGCAAGAGCGGCGCTGAAGCGGACGCTTACGCTAAGTCCGTAGTCCTGGCCGATTTCGAGGAGGCCGGCGACGATGACGTGCTGCGCAAGGTGAGGTCCGATTTCGCAACTGCGAGCGTCGCGGTTGCGGACGAGGAGATTCGCCGCGTGATGACCGAGCTCCTGATCAGGGCCGCAGAGGAAGTCCAGGCAGGGCGCTAGTGGCGAATCCCTGTTTCACGTGAATCGGCATGGCCGGTTCACCAAACGCAGGACGTGGTTGAAACGGGCGCATGAGCGCCCGTTTGTTTTTGTGCGAGTTTGCTGCCCACTGTCCTCGTCCCGCCGTGTCTCAAGAGCGGGCTCAACCGGATGAAAACGCCGATGTCTTCCGCCAAGCCAACCGTCCTGTCCTCGCTCGCCGATCGTCTCGCCAAGGGCGATACGCTCCTGTCTGCCTGGTGCGGGCTTCCCGATCCGAGCATTGCCGGAGTGCTCGCGCAGGAAGGTTTTGACGCCGTCACGCTCGATATGCAGCACGGGCCGATCACGCTTGGCGAGGTCATCCGGGCGATCCCGCTGATCAATGCGGCCGGAAAGCCTGCTCTGGCGCGGATCGCGGTTGGCGAATTCCAGAACGTGTCGAAGCTGTTCGATGCCGGCGTCTCGGGCGTGATCGCGCCGATGATCAACACCATGGAGGATGCGCGCCGTCTGGCGGCCTATGCCAAGTATCCGCCGCTCGGAGAACGCAGCTGGGGCAGCTATGGCGGCCTGGGCGCTTCGGGGCTCGATGCCAATAGCTATCTCAAGGCCGCCAATCGTTTCTCGATGACCTTCGCGATGATCGAGACGCGCGAGGCCATGGCGATTCTCGACGATATTCTGGCGCTTGAAGGCATCGACGCGTTGTTCGTTGGCCCATCCGATCTTTCGATCGCATTGTCCGGCGGAGCGTCGGTCAACGCCTCGGCGAAGGAGGTCGACGAGGCCCTGCGTCACATCGTGGCCCGTGCGTCTGCCGTGAACAAGCCGGTCGCATTCTATGCCGCCACCGCCGAGAGGGCGAAGGAGGGTGTCGAGATGGGAGCCAGGCTTGTCACCGTGATGAGCGATTCGGGCTTCCTGCGCGCGGCCGCTCAGGCCGCGCTCAAAGTGGTTCGCGGCTAAGGTCCGATCCAACCTTCTGTATTCGCAGCGGCTTTCCCGAAAGCCGCACTCCACTTCGCGGGCCGATGCTTTAGGCGTTGATCCCCTCGCGGCGCTTCAGCGCGGCGTAGTAGGCCCAGAGCAGTCTGGCTGCCACGCCGCGCCAGGGGCGCCAGGCCTCGGCCATCTCCTGCAGCTCGCCCGGTTTCGGGCGGGCATCGAGGCCGAAGGCGACGCGTGCAGCCTCCTGGATGGCGAGATCGCCGGCTGCGAAGCCGTCGCGGTGTCCGAGGCAGAACAACAGATAGATATCCGCGGTCCAGGGTCCGATGCCGGAGACGGCGGTCATGTGCTCGTGGATATATTCCGGCGTACCGCCCTCCAGAGACCCCAGGTCGAGCGTTCCGTCGACCATTGCCGCGGCAACGGCGCGCAGGGTGCGCTGCTTCGGCCGCGAGAGACCGGACAGCCGCATATCCTCATCGCTTGCAGCGAGCACGCGCTCCGGCGTGAGCGGCGTCAGGACCGACTCGACCCGGGTCCAGACGGCGCGCGCGCTCGCCACCGAAAGCTGCTGCGCCACGATGATCGATGCCAGCCCCTTGAAGCCGCCCTCGCGGCGACGCAGCGGCGGCAGGCCGGTCCGGTCGATGATGGCGCTCCAGCTCGGGTGAAGCGGGCGGAGCGCGGCCATGCCCTCTTCGAGGTCGGCGTCACAGGTGATTCTGGTCATCGTCGCTTCTTGAACCGGGATGGTGGCAGTGCGCGCGCGTCAGGAGAGTTGGCTGTGTCCGAAGACTTAGGCATTCCTGAAGACTTGGCCCAGTCATGGCCAGACCATAGAGAGGGCCCATGGCAACGTCCTCACGCGATTGCGACAGACCGGTGTTTCGTTTCGCGCCCAGCCCGAACGGCCGGCTACATCTCGGCCACGCTTTCTCGGCGCTGATGAACGAGCGCCTGGCCAAGCGATTGGGCGGCAGGCTGCTGCTGCGCATCGAGGATATCGACGTCGCGCGCTGTCGGCCGGAATTCGAGCAAGGCATCCATGACGATCTCGCCTGGCTCGGCATCCGCTTCGACGCCGCCATCCGCCGGCAGTCCGAACATTTCGACGATTATCGCGCCGCGCTCGGCCGGCTGCAGGCGAAGGCGCTGATCTATCCCTGCTTCTGCTCGCGCGGGCAGATCATGCGTGCAGTGGAGGTCAAGGAAGCAGAGGCGGGCCGGCCCTGGCCGCGCGATCCCGACGGATCGCCGCTCTATCCCGGGACTTGCTGCGCGCTGCTTCCCGATGACGCGGGCAAGCGCGCGGCGAGCGGCGAGGCCCATGTGTTGCGGCTGGCGATGGGGCGGGCGGCGGCAGGGATCGGCGGGGAGGTCGGGTATCCGCTCTTCGATGAGGATGGGCGAGTGACGCGTGTAGCGGCTGCTCCCGCGCGCTGGGGGGATGTGGTTCTGGCACGCAAGGACGTGCCGACCAGCTACCACCTTGCCGTGGTCGCGGATGACGCGCTTCAGGGCGTCACGCACGTCGTGCGCGGACGGGATCTCGAAGCGTCGACCGATATCCATCTCGTGCTGCAACACCTGCTCGACCTGCCGGTGCCGCGTTACCACTTCCATCGGTTGTTGCAGGACGAGACCGGCCAGAAGCTCGCCAAGAGCCGGATGTCGGAAGGCCTCGCGGAGCTGAGGGCACAGGGTGTTACGGCCGCAGACATCCGCGCGCGGCTCGGCTTTGCCTAGATCGGGCCGGATCCCATATCCGGTCCGCGGGCTATGTTTGGATCGGCCCGAAAGCGGCAACCCATTTTTTGGGCCGATGCATCGGCGGTTCAGCCGACGCCGAGCCAGGTCAGCCAGGCCGCGGTGGTAAAGAGCGAGAGCATGGTCGAGAGCGCGATCGCGCTCGAGGCATCGGCGACACCCTGCCGATAGCGCTCGGCGAAGAGATAGGCGTTGATCCCGCAGGGGCAGGCGGCGAAGAGCACTGCGACGCCTGACCAGTGCGCCGGCATCTCGAAGACGCGGGTCGCCAGCAGATAGACGATCAGCGGGTGAAGGCCGAGCTTGAGGGCGCTCAATACGGCCGGCAGACCGAGACCCGATTCCAGCCCGTAGCGCCGCATGGCGATGCCGAGGCTGATCAAGGCGCAAGGGACCGCGGCACCGGCGAGCAGGTCGACCAATGTCCAGACCGGGGCTGGGATGAAGCCGATCACCGGCCGCACCGCCGAGCCGAGCAGGATGCCGATGATGATGGGATGGGTGAAGAGCCTGCGGGCCATCATCTTCAGCGACGCCGAGCGGCCCTCGGCGAGCAGGGTTGCCGCCGTCATCGTCACAGGCAGGTGGATCGCCAGCAGCAGGCCGAGCGGCACCGCGCCGGCATCGCCATAGGCCTTCAGGATCATCGGCACGCCGACGAAGACCGTGTTGGACTGGGCCGCGGCGAAGCCCGAGACCACCAACTCCGGTCCCTTACGGCTGAAGACGCGGTGCGCAATCAGCATGGCCAGGGCCCAGACGATGGTGAGGCCGGTGAAATAGGAGATCCAGTAGCCCCAGGGTTGGCTCGCCGGGATGTCGGCCTTGGCCAGCGTCCGGAACAGCAGGCAGGGCACGGCCAGAACGAAGACGAAGTCGGAAAGACCTTCGCCGGTCGTCTCGCGGACCAGCTTCGTCCAGCGGGCGACATAGCCGAGGCCGATCAGGCCGAAGACGGGCAGGACGACAAGCAGGGAGGAGAGCATCGGCGCGACAGATTCGATGAGCGGGAGCGGGAAGGCGCCCCTCGCGATCGGTCTTGCAGCAGGCAAAGTCAAGGAAGCGGTGGCGCAAATAGCGGCATGGCCGTGCCGCGTTTTCGGTCAGTCCCGCGAGGGCACTAGCGCGCCTGGGCCAGCACGCCGCCCGAGCGCACGATCAAGCCCTGGATCTCGTCGCGCTGGCGCTTGAACTCGGCCAGCGTCTTGCCTTCGAGCTCGCGTCCTCGCGGAACGCGGATCTTCATCGGATTCACGAAGTTGCCGTTGACCATGACCTCGTAGTGCAGATGCGGTCCGGTGGAGAGGCCGGTATTGCCGAGATAGCCGATGACCTGGCCCTGGCGCACTTTCACACCGGCAGCGATGCCCTTGGCAAAACCCGACTGGTGCGAATAGGTCGTGACATACCCGTTCGCGTGCTGGAGTTCGATCCGCCGACCGTAGCCGGAGGCCCAGTCGGCCTTGATCACCGTGCCGTTGCCGGCGGCCAGGATCGGCGTGCCGATGCGGTTGGCCCAGTCGACGCCGGTATGCATCTTCGAATAGCGCATGACCGGGTGGTAGCGCATGCCGAAGCCGGAGCGCATCTCGGCATCGGTGATCGGCTTGCGCAGCAGGAACTTCTTCAGCGAGCGACCTTCCTCGTCAAAATAGTCGATCAGGCCGTCTTCAGGGGACTGATAGCGAAAGACCCGGCGGGTATCGCCATTGATGGTGAGCGTTGCCGACAGGATTTCGCCGCGCTCGCCTTCCTCGTCCTCGGTGAAGATCACCTCGAGATTGTCGCCGCCGCGCACGCGCTGCTGGAAGTCCAGGTCGTAGGAGAAAATCCGAACCAGCTCGTCGATCATCGGGCGCGGCAGGTCGTGGCGCAATCCGGTCTCGTAGAGGCTCTCATAGAGCCTGGCGCCGCCCGTATCCTCCTCGTCCTCTTCGTCTTCCGTGGTTGCCCTGCGGGGCGTGCCGACGATCTCCTGCTTCGGCAGCGAGACCGGAACGAAAGCGCCCTGGTCGTTGACCGCGATCGTCGCCTCGGGCTGGCCGTTGGTGAGCAGCGAGACGCGAACGATCTGGCGCGGATCGCCTGGCCGCGGACCGGGTGCAAACAGCGCTTGCAGGACCTGGCCATCCGGCAAGGCGGCAACGCGCACCTTGCCGCTGAAGGCCTGGATCATCGCCCTGATCTGCTCGGCCGGAGCTCCGGCATTGCGCATGACCTGTTCGAAATTCTCGCCGCGCCGGGTGATCAGCAGCTTGTCCTCGACAAGCGGCTCGCGGGATGCGGGGATGGGCGTCTTCAGTGCGTTGGTGACATTTTCAGGGACGACGCGCACCTCGATGCCGGAGAAGCGCGTGTCCGTGGCCGGAGAATAGGCAAGAAGATCGTTCGTGGCGCTGGGCGCCGCACCGCCGCCCAGCGTGCGGCTGAGCATCAGCTGTGGTGGGATCGGCAAGGGGCGTTGCCGGCCCGCCACGGCCTGGTTGGCGCGCTCTTCCTCGACCTGCTTGATCACGTCGGGGTCGCCGAGGCGGGGGCGCGCGGGCGGAATCGCGATCGTGGTGAGGTCGCGCTTGACGATGGTGACATCGGCATCCGGCATGTCGCCGGCCGGTTCGGCATAGCGCTCGGCGGGCTGGCCACCTTCCGCAAACAGGCGCAGCGGATTGAAGGGCGGGATGTTCGTCGCGTAGACGCCGGTAGTCAGCGACAGGTTGGAGGCAAGCCGTACGAAGGGGCGCACGCGGATGACCTCACGGTCGCCGACGCGTTGGGACATGGGCGCGCGAGCGCTGTGTCGGGCCGCCATGACGGGCTGGTCCGCCACCAGCTTGTCCGCCTTGCGCGCCCCGCCACCCAGGCCGGCAGAGGACGGGCCGCGC
This sequence comes from Allobosea sp. 2RAB26, assembly GCF_052115465.1. Lineage (NCBI taxonomy): Bacteria > Pseudomonadati > Pseudomonadota > Alphaproteobacteria > Hyphomicrobiales > Alloboseaceae > Allobosea > Allobosea sp. 2RAB26. The sequence goes on from NZ_JBFRGS010000026.1 coordinate 56,225, forward strand.
GCGGTCACCATTTCGGGCTGCTCGGGGAAACTCGTATCCCCACGGGTCGAGACCAGGATCGCCCCACCGAGCAGGGCTGCGCCGCAGGAGCCGACCAGCGCGCAGGCGGCCAACCAGCGCAGCGAGACGCCACGCCGGTCCAACGCCTGATGCGGAGCACCATCCGGCCGGATCGGCGGCTCGATACCGAGATCGACCAGAAGCGCGGCGGCTTCCGGCGATAGCGGTTCTGCTGGCGTGCTGAGCTCGGGATGGGCGTTCATCGCTGGTCGTCAGAGAATCCTGATCCTGGTCCGGTGCCCGGGCGGGCCGGAATTCCGAAGAAGCCGCATCCGCTGCACGCGTACGCGCCTGGTTCCGACCATGCCCGGGTCGCAGCCCGGAATCAATCCGCGGTCGGAGCCGCTGCGGGGCTTTGGCCGTCGATTACGGCTCTTTGCGGGCGCCCCGCACGTAGGGCGCGCGCAGCGCTCGTACGCGCGCGACGGATAAAGTCGGGATCGGCGAGCCGGGACAAAAAGTCATCGAACTGTCGGAAAAGTTTTGTTTTGGCGTTGACAGGTCGAGAGGGTGGGGCCTATAACGCAGCCATCGAGACGGCGCCGCCGCTGGCGGGGCCGCTCTACTGCGCTTCATGAGAGCTTCGGGCCTTGTAGCCGAGAGATCGGT
>NZ_JBFRGS010000027.1:0-57977 GCF_052115465.1 Allobosea sp. 2RAB26
TTACTGCCACCGCCGCCAGTCGATCCGCCGGCTGCAGCTGGTCCGGTCACGTGCATTTCATCCTGGGCACGCATGCCAACCAGATGGTCGGAGCCGCCGCCCGTATTGAGCACGACGTGGTGGGCCGATTCGAGAGCCGTCACGTCGACCGTGTCGTCACCTGTGCCGGAGTTCACCGTGATGGTGTTGAAGCGCAGATCCGAGGGGGTCAGGTTGCCGACCACGAGGACGCTGTCATTGCCGCCACCGGTATTGATCGAAATCTCTTCGATCTGATCCAGCTCGGCCACGACCGAGGCCGTACCCKTGCCGTTGCGGGTGATCACGATATCCGTGTTGGCATTGAGATCGCTGGCGAGATTGCCTGCGACTTTCAGCCACTCGAACCTGGAATAGATCGAGAAGACCTCGTCCGAATTGTCGCCGGTGATGCTGAAGGCATCGCCGACCGTTCCGTTGGCCCCGCCATTGACGACATCGCGRCCATCGCCGACCCGCCAGACGATGGCGTCGTCACCRGYGCCGGCATTGATCGTATCGTTGCCCCCGAGGCCGAAGATCAGGTCGTTGCCAGCCGAGCCGGTGATCGTCGTCCCGGCTGCCGTTCCCAACTGGGTGGTGTAGGCCGTCGCGCCGAACTGAACCTTTTCGATCGTCGTCAGCGTGTCGCGGCCATCGGCATCGCTTGTAATGGTCAGCACGCCSGCRTTKGTCGTGGTGAGGGTATGGTCGAGCACCGATCCGGTGAACACCGCCGTGTCCGTGCCGKYGCCGCCGGTCAGTGCGTTGTTGCCGGCATTGCCGGTGAGGATGTTGTCGCCGGTATTGCCAGTCGCGCTGACATTCGCGGTTCCCGTCAGCGTGACGTTCTCGACATTGGCGTAGAGTGCGAGGTCGAGATTGACCGCTCCGGTCACCGTATCGATGCCGCCGGCAGCGCCTGCAGCCTCGATGACCTGGTCCCGTTGAGCMGCCGTGCCKGCCACATCGTCGATGACATAGGTGTCGTCGCCGGCACCGCCGGTCATGACGTCGCCCGTAGTGTTGGGATTGGCGCCGCCATCGAGACGATCGTTGCCTGCGCCGCCGTTCAGCGTGTCGGCACCGGCCCCGCCGCTGAGCACGTCGTTGCCCTGTCCACCGGTCAGCGCGTCGTTACCGGCCCCGCCGCTGAGCGCGTTGTCGTTGGCATCACCGGTGATCGAGTCGTTGCCGCTCCCGCCGATGAAATTCTCGATATTGGCGATCGTGTCGGAAGTTGCGTTCGTGGTCCCCGACCCCGCAACGACCGCCGCGGTTGCGCCGTTCAGCGTCACGGTCAAAACCGCCGTTGCCGCCGAGTAATCCGCGGTGTCGATCCCGGTGCCACCATCGAGGACGTCGCGGACGGTGTCGACACCGGCGACCAGCGTATCGTTATCGGCGCCACCATTGAGCGTATCGGCGCCGGCTCCGCCATTCAGGACGTCGTCACCTGCCAGGCCGTTCAGCGTGTCGTTGCCCGCCAGGCCGTTGATCAGGTTTGGATCGGCCGTGCCGGTAATGGTKTCGWTCCCACCGGTTCCGACCCGGGCGACGATCTGGGAGGTCACCGACTCGGCAAGCCCGTCACCATCGATATAGCTGACGATCACCCGRTAGAAATTGGCGTCGTTGATGGTGCGGTTGGCGTTGGCCGTCGGCWGCCCGGCATTGGTCCAGGGKCCYGTTCCGGTTGCCGAGGTCTGCCATTGGTAGCGGATGGTGTTGGCAATGCCGTTGGCGTCGACGATTCCAGCGGTGCTGGCCGTCAGGACATTGGTGCCGGTGCTGGTGATCGTCGGTGCGCCGCTTGCTCGTGCCAGCGACACATCCGTGAACGTTCCGGTCGGAATGCCATTGGCATCGAAATTCGTGAACCGCGCGAYCTCGATATTCACGAGCGTGTCGGTGCCTTCGTCGTCGATCAACGGGATCTTGATGCCATCTGCCCCGAGGACCGGTGCCACGACAGTGTCGACGACTGTCACCGTGCCGTTGGCATTGCGCGCGAGGGTGAAGTCGGCGCGGCTGCCGTGGAAGACCGCCACGTCGGTATCGGTTGCCAGGGCGCCGTCGGAGATGATCTCGCGCACCGCTTCGAGCTGGCCCGGATTGATCTGTCCGGTTCGCATCAGGTCGGCGACCGATTTTCCGTCCCAATTGGCATTGCCGGTCCCCGAGATGAGGGTGGTCAAGCCATCGACCGTGAACAGCTGGGCGCTCGCCGGGTCCTTGGTGGCATGCACCGAGATCCGGACATTGAGCCAGCGGTCGCCATCGATCAGATCATTGCCGGCATTTCCAGTGATGGTGTCGCTGCCGGCACCGCCGAGCAGGATGTCGCCACCATTGCCGGGGTCGAAGACAGTGGTGTCGGGAGCGAGATCGCGGAAATGCGAGCCAGGGACCGCCATGGCCGCGACGGTCSCCGCCGATTGTCCGATGACCGCACCGGRCGCCAGCTTGATGAAGTCCTCGAGCCCGCGGATCAGGTCGACGTTCTGGGACAGAAGCTTGCTGTCCGTCGCGGGGCCATTGACCGGGCCGGTTCCTGCACCGACAGCGCCGACCGGAAAGCTGGTCCCGATCAATGTATCGTTGTGCTTCCAGCCCGAGGCRCCTTCSACCGAGTCGTTGCGGTCCCGCAATGTCAGCGCGAGCTGATTGGCGAAGCGCGAGATGCCGAGATCGATGACGCCGTCGGTTTCGTCTCCCTTCTGAATGGACCAGTCGAAGCCCAGCATGCCGTTATTGCGCTGGATTCCGGCGCCCTGGACCATGATGTCGTCGCCGGACTCGCCATCATAGTCGGTGTCGTTGCCCTGGCCGTTGAGGATGTCGTGTCCGATGATCGGCGAGTTGAAGAACAGGTCCGAGTTTTCACCCGACAGWCCGTCAAAACCCTCGCCTCCCTCGATCCAGTCATCSCCTTCATTGCCCATCAGTCCGTCGGGCGCGGAACCGCCGAGAATGAAGTCATTGCCCGGGCCGGCGAAYACTTCCTTGGCGTCCGTGACGCCCATGATGAAATCGTTGCCCTCGCCGCCGAACATGAGGGTGAGGCCCGCATCGCTGGCGATCACGTCGTCACCGGCTTCGCCGCGCAGGAAATTGTCCCCGAACGGATCCTCGATGATGTCGTCGCCGCCGCCGCCGAACACCTGGTCGGATTCCATGCCGGCATTCAGATAGTCATTGCCGTCATCGCCCCAGAGGGTGTCGATGCCCTTGTCGCCATACAGCCTGTCATTGCCCTCGGTACCGCCGAGAACGACGTGTTCACCGCCGGAGAACTGCAGGATTCCGCCATCGAAGATCGGCTTGCCATCCGCATCGAGAACCGGCTGACCGTTGGCATCCAGGCGGGCCGTCCCTTCGACCCGGTGAACCTTGGGATCGATGCCTTGCACGAAAGGATCGGAGTGCACGGGATCGAGCAGGCTGCGATCGGCTGGATCGGTCCCGTCGCGCGCGGCAATGCCGCTATAGTTCTCCTGACCCGCCAGCTTGTCGAGCTCCAGGATCATGTCCGGAACCGACATGAGGTTGCCCGGAAGATGCGTCGAATGGAGATCGCCCAGGTCGGTATTGCGCATGACCAGGTCGGTGAACGAATTGGGCTCCAGCAGGTTCAGCAGGTTCATGCCCTGCGTGCGGCTGAGGTAATAGAACCGGTCKCCGTTCTGCAGGTGCTCCAGCTGATATTCGAACACGAAGTTGAACGTCGAGCCGAGCTGGCCGCCGAACTCGTTGATCTCCTCGGCCAGACCGCCGATCCACAGATCGACATGGTTCAGTCCGCCAAGGCTGTCGTCATGGGGACCGGCGCCGTCCGCCGCATAGAGGCCGGTCGCGTTCAGGAAGTCGAGGCGGTCAGCCGGAGCATGAATCGTATGCGCCAGGACCGGCGGCTGCATGGCGGCATTCGCTGGCACGGTCTGATCGGTGCCGAGCACGATGGCCATGGCGGCTGCACGCTTGCCCTCCGAGGTCGTCTCGGCGGCGATCAGCGGATGGGTGCCATAGGCTGCGATGAARTTGACCACGGATAGCGGGTGCTTGATGTGCTGRGTGAAGTCGGCCCAGCTGGTATAGGGCTTGAGGTCGGCGCCGCCGGTCGTGGCGTAGATTTGAGCGCGCGCGTCGTTCAAGCTCGGRATGCCGGTGTCGCGAGCCCGGGCGAGGTTCAASGCGGGAAGATCGAGCGGCAGYCCGAGCAGATTGTTCCGCAAGGCTTCGACGACGAATTCGTCGATTTCATTGCCGACCGAACGAGACATGCCGCGGATGAGCGCACCRGTCGCCACCTCGTCGCTGAATCCGACRGGGSYCCCAAGGCTATCCCGGACGACGCCGCCGGCGGTGAATTCCTGCGGATTGAGGAAGGCCTGGATCAGGCCGACCTGCTGCGCATCATCGGCCGAAGCGTTGTCGCTGTTGACGAGCGAGAGATCATTGTCGAGCCGGTCCACGGTATCGACCAGCATCGAATGGCCGAARCGATAGACGGTGTGGGCAAACTCGGCGACGATCGCCGGATTCAGATCGGCCGAGTTGGTGAAGACGAACGGATCGACATTCGGCTGAATGCGSCGCGCGAACTCCTCGAACACGAGATGCTGGTATTGCATCTCGGTGACGAAGCGGGCGGCCTGGAACAGACGCTCGCCATCCCAGTCCAAKGCATCGATCGCCGCAGCCTTTGCSAACGGGTCGGTCAGCGCGTTGATGGCATCGAGCTCGACCTGACTGATCGCCGTCCGGGCGTTGTCGGGATCGGCGGCGAGCCATTGATTGACGATGGCCACGTCGCCGGAGGCGATGATGGTGTCCTTGTTCGCCTCGACGAGGCGATTGTGCTCGGAATGGAAGATCGTGTGAACCGCGGTCAGCCCGATGTTCTCGTTGCCGCGGCCGTCGCCGGTCAGGAAATGCGAGTTGAGCAGTTCATCATCGTATTGAAGATTATGGCCCTGGCCGTCATCCGGGACGGGGTTCCCGACAATGCTGTCGGCGTCGGGCTGCAAGACGCCGCCGATCACCACCGGTACAGCAGTGTGCGCGATGTCGTTGAGGAAKGCATGACCGGTACCGATCACCTGGAAGACGGTTGCTGTCGCCCCCGGCAAGGGAACGAAACCTGCCGGCAGGTCGCTCGGAAGGATGTGGTGAATGTCCAGGCCGCCCGCCTTGCCCTCGACGGCAACCGTTGAAATGCGGGTCGTCACCCCGTCGTTTTCAAACACATTGACCATGACCTGGGCATAGCCATGCGTGCCCGGCGTGAACTTGCCATAGGCGTCGACGACGAGTTGCGGGACGTCGAGGACATCGGCGTCGTTCAACTCCAGCCCCAGCTTCTCCGCCGCCTGCGCCTTCACTTCTGCCCAATTTGCAATGCCGCCATGGACGCCATTGAGCAGGTGGCCGGTGTTCACGGCATGCGTGTCCGCGATGCCATCATTACCGACGGCGTCCACGCTGAACTTGTACTCCCGCAGGAAAACCTGATGCGAGGCGCTGGAGGTGTAGGTCTGGTTCTGGTCAACGAACGGCGTCGTCGTGTTCTGGGACTCGGTTCCCAGCGGATTCGGGTTGCCATTGGCGTCGAAGGGCGTCACCCGCGACAACGTCATGAAGCGGAATTCCGGCGCAAGGTCGTCCGCATTGCCGAGGATATGGTCCGGGCCGGCGATCAGCGGATCGTCGGCCTGGAGCGGGATGTAGATCGTGCCGTTGCTGCCTTTGGTGACGAGGTCGAGGCCGTGATCGAAGAACTGGCCGAAGAACGTCATCCAGGCGCTGTTTGGAGGCGAGAGGCCGACGTCGGGCGAACGGTCCTCGATCAGGATCGAACCATCATTGGACAACTCGAGACCGGCATCCGCGATGAGATTGACCAGGTGCTGGCCGGCCGGGTCGGCCACGGCCTGGGAGAGCGCCACCGCATTGGCCGCTGCAGCGGTCGCCAGGCCCTGGGCGGTGCCCTCGGCAAGGACGACCGTATTGAATTCGGGAATGGTGACGCCGTCGCCGACGGCTCCCTGCACSGCCGTCACGGTCGCCACGAAGGTCGTGAGGGCGTTCACCTGGGCCTGGGCGCTGGCAATGTCCGCGGCTTCGGCAGCCGTGCCGGGCGCCTGAAGCGCAGCCAGGACGCTGGTTGCTGCCGCAAGGGCGGCCGTCGCCGCCGTGACGGCGTCGCCTGCATTCGTCGAGACGTCGACGACGCCATCGGCGGCCACGTCGGCGCGAAGCGCCGTCAGGCTCGCAAGCGCGCTGCTGATCTGGGTCTGTACAATTCCCGCAGCCGTCACGGCCTGCCCGTAAGCTAACGCCGTTGCCGCGGCGAAGGGAGCAGCCGCGGCAGCCGCATCACGCGCGGCCAGGATCAGATCGGCGGCGGCTGCCGCGACGGAAGACCCTGGCGTCAGCGAAATACCACCGGCCGCCGCACTCCTTTCGAGCGCCGCGATCAGGGCAGACCTGTTGGTCAGCGTCTGATCGACGATCAGGTTCGAGATGATGCGAGGGTCGGCATCGGCGACGCTGTGGACGTTCACACCCGGCTGGTTGCTCGAGGTGGTGATGGTGGGGTCGTAATTGGTATTGGTGACGACCGGTGCTCCGGGGGGGCCGAGCGGCATCATGTCGCCATCGGCATCATTGATGTAGGTCGGGGTCAGCAGCCGCGGGAAGATTTCGTCCGCAGCGCCAGCCTGGCTCTGACCTGGAAGGAGATGATTGTTACTGCCATCGACCGTTCTAAGGCCGATTGGCAGCAAGGATGCATCTTGACCGATAATATCGACAAGACTTTCACCCGCAACGTTACGCTCTGCAACCTTAATTTGCTCAAGAATCTTGTTCAGATCGGCGAGGTTGACAACAAACTGGGCGTTTGAATGTCTCGCCGCGCGCTCGACGGCTAGGATGCCGTCAGGCGCCGGTTCTATCGCAGCATTGTCCAATCGTTCGGCTCCCGGGCAATGATGAGTTGAGTGGCCGCGCAGGCGCTGACGAGCCACTTTCTTGACTCGGAATGCGGCTAGCTCCTGAGACAGATCGGAGGCCATTCCTGCAACCGTCATGAACGTGGCGCCGATATCTTGGATGCTCGTCGGGTGGCGAAGGACGCCAAGGACGGAAGCGGGGACCTCCATGTCGCCCGAGCCGCGGTCGAAGCTGCCAAGGTTGCACTTGGCGAGCGAGGCCCAGTCTAGCGGGACGACGACGGCGGTTCTGAATTTATTCGGCCCTTGGCCAAGAACACGCCGGCAACGTGAGCGTCTCGATTGAGCAAGTCGGTGGAGAAGGCTAAACGCATGGGAGTGGCGCAGGAGGGCGGCATGCAGAAGTTCGACGCCGCTGTGGGGCTCCTGGGCACCGCGGGCTCATTGTCGATCGACCTCCCCCTCGAACCTCTCATGCTAAACGAACGCCTGTTTGACATCGGGCTTTGGTTGATTGAACGCGAAATTCCTCATCATGCTCGCATCGTCATGCAGCCCGAGCACCGACGGATCCGCGTAAGTTTTCCCGATGCGGAAGACGCAACGGCTTTCAGGGAGCGGTTCGGCCCGCGTTTGAACTAGAGGACTAGAGGGTATTCCTAAGCTCGCGCTACAGCGGCACCTGCCGCGGTTTTCCATTGTTCATGATGGAAGTGGTGCGTTTCCTTGGCTTGGCCGCTTTCTCACTGGACGACCACGCACGGGCGCCACCCCTCCGCGAGTACGCCGAGGCGTTCGCTATCAAGGTCGGGCTGGAGTCCATCCCGCTCAGCAACGTGCCTACTCATGAAAAAGCAGCGACGACCGCGGCCGGCGTGCCTCCCGAGCGGGCGACGGCGATGGATCCTAGGGTAATCCTGGCGGCTCTGTGACGCCCCGGCGCCTGCCGATTTATACGCCGATATGCGCGCTGGCAGGCTCTATCCAGGAGAAGGCGAGTTGCCATTGGTGGAGCTGCTTGCCGAGATCTCAAAAAAACGTCGAGATCGAAGTCGAGGCGCCGAATGCGCATTTGCAGGGACTTCCCGATGAGGCGCGCTCCCGTATGGTCCACGATGGAACCAAAAGGTATTGGCTAAGGCGAACGTTTAGAGCCACCGACACACGTCACCAGGGGCTGGCCTCCCTCCTGCGATATCGACGGACCTTGCATATCGGTATCGCTGGACTATGTCGGGATTCCCGAACTTAGATGGATTTCCGATGACTAAGAACGAACTCATTGCAGCCATTGCCGAAGAGACCAATAAGTCGAAGGCTGATGTTGGAGCGATCCTCACCTCTCTGGCTGCTGTCGTATCGAAGACGCTCAATGAAGGTGACGATGTCACTCTAGGCGGAGTCGGCAAGCTCTCCGCGGCGAAACGCGATGCTCGTCAAGCCCGCAACCCCTCGACTGGGGCGATGATCGAAGTTCCGGCCAAAACGGTTGTGAAATTCAAAGTTGCCAAGGACCTCGCTGAGACCGTTGCCTGAGACAGCACACGCCCCGCTCGATCTAGCGGGGCGGGGAGTGACCTTGGACGATCCTGGCCGCTTACCTGACGTTAGATGCGGAGGGCATTCCTAAGCTCGCGCGACAGCTAGTGAAGTCCATTGGTCTCTTCACGGTGTTAGAGAAACTTCTGATCGTGACATAACACTACGCCAGGGTGTCAATCTGCTGGCGATCCAATTCCTGCTAAAGGCGCAGTTTCCGATTTACAGCGCCCGGTTTCGCCTGCGGTCTGCTCGGTATTCCCGCATGCGGATTTAGATCGATTAGTGAGCGGTACTCGTCATTGTCTCAAACTTGGCCCGCTCCCTGCCGATACCCCCTCAACTGTTGCCGGCAGGATTCGGCGGCCGTCACGGGCCGAACCTTGTAACAGTCGGCATGCTCGCCCCAGCAACTAGCTTTTGCGCAGCAATCATCGCCTCCAGGCGCGTATGGGCATTCAGTTTGGCCATCAGAGTGGTCATGTGGCCCTTGACGGTCTTGTTACTCAGCGAAAGCTCGCGCGCGATCTCGCCGTTCATCTTCCCGCAAAGCAGAAGTCTGACGATCTGCTCCTCCCGGACGTTGAGCCTGTTGCAGGCCGCCTTCTGTCGTTCGAGGGCCTTGTCCTTCAAGGCGGAGATCAGCTTGGTCGCGAACGAGGGACTGACATAGACATCGTTCTGCTGCGCGCATTGAAGGGCCTGAATGAGGTCGTCGCCCGGGCCGCCTTTTAGGACATAGCCCTTCGCCCCGACGTCGAGAGACTTGATCGCATCATCGGTGCTGGCCGAGGCCGTGAACACGATGATCTTCGTCTTGGGCGAGATCCGGGATGCCTCCGCAATCGCCTTGAAAACATCCCCCGCCATGCCCAGATCGACGATCATATCATCGGGCTGATGGGTGCAGGTGATCGCGACGATATCGTCCGCAGCATTCCCGGTCGCGGCGAGCGCGAAACCGCCCCGTCGTTTCAGCAACGCAGCGATCCCCTCCACCAACATCGGGTGATCATCGACTATAGCGATCGATCGGTCCGCCATGGTCCTGCCCCATAGATTTATCGCCCCAAATCAATATTGGCTACTTCTGTCGTGAAATTTCATTGTCATATCGTCGCATGACGAATTGTACTTATAGATACCTCTCACAAAACTATCCTTTCTCCCGAAAAGCCCAAGGAATGGCCCCCTCAAGGGTGAAAGTGCTTTTGGTCAGAGTGTGGCTGAAGTTCTGATTGCCGGCGAACGCCGCAAGAATACGAACTGCGGCTTGATCAGAAGGACTTCAGTACGCACGCGACACAGGCACCTGGCTATGAGTTGCAAGCTAGCGAACGCGAAATGACGCATCGATGACGCCCAGTTAACAGAATTGTCATTTTCGCGGGAACCGAAGAGGAGGTTTTATTCTGTCCCAGAACTGCGCTTTGAAGCAGCGCAGTACAGCCCTGAGGCAAGCGCATGGTTTTCGCAGGCGAACGACGAGACTAACCACTCCCAAAGTTCGTAAAGCGCGCGGTTCATTTTGTGCTACAGTGGCGGAGCATTTCGCAATCCCCTCGAGGCCCATCTTGCAGGCCAAGGTGAAGAATGCGCTGCCGTCCGCGATAACCTCCTCGCTCAGCATTATCCCCGGAGCTTCAAGCGCGTTGAGCCAGTCTTCGGAGAATGCCTGACAGGCTTTCGAGGCGGGTCGCCCTCATCCCCCCGCCACCCATCGGACCCTCTCGGATCGACCGAGCCTCCGACTATGCGGGTGGTGTACTGGCCCAACGGTCAGGTCGATAACCAGCGGGAAAGGCCCCATATTTTGCCCTATGGCCCAAGGTTCAACTTGGATCGCTATCGTGGACGACGATCCGTCCGTGCTGAAGTCCTTGTGCCGGACGCTGCGAGTTCATGGGCATGACTCCAGGACCTTCAGTTCGGCCCGCGAATTTCTGACAACCCTGGCCGAAGGAGCACCTGCTTGCCTCATTCTGGACGTGCAAATGCCAGGGATGACTGGCGTCGAGCTTCACCGTCACCTGGTGAAGAGCGGCATCCATATTCCGACAATCGTGATTACCGCACGTGGAGATGCTAGTGTTCGCGAAGCGTTCGGATCAGCCGACATCATTTCGATCCTGTTGAAGCCCCTGAGGAACGCTGCGCTTTTCGACGCGATCGCCGCTGCACTCGGTTCCCATCTCTCCACGTGAGATTGCATCGACAGGAGGAGCGGAGATGGCGCTCTCCCTTTTCGACCAGGCTTTGCGACGGATTTTTTCGCACTGAGCAAAGATGCCGGAGGTCACCTGATAGACCTTACTCAAATGCTCACACGCGAACTGCGCACCCCGGAACGGGATCGCCATGTTAGCGCTCCTGTTCCGGATGAGGTCATCAGCCTCCGAGCCCGTTAGATAAACAGCGGATCGGTGGAGAATGGCGCGGGCGCCGGGCCGAACAGGAAATCATCCTGGTCGAGGAAAACCTCCTGCCCGAAACTCTCGAAGATCGTGATCTGCCCGCGGTTCGAGGTGATCGTCGTCTGGAAGTCCTCGTTGACAATCGAGAGATCGGCGAATTGCAGCCCGCTGCCGCGCAGGTCGAACAGGTCGGAACCATCCTGGAAGCCGGAGACGGTGTCGCCGAAGAAGCTGCCCTCGGTGCTCCAGCGCCCGGTTCCGCTGTAGACGAAGAGGTCCTGCGCATTGTCCAGCTCGAAGCCGAACTCGTCGCGCCCGGCGTCCATCTGGTCGTCGGCCGCACCGCTGATAGCCGATCCGAGCCGCCGCCTCCGCTCATGCCCGAGCCGACCGCACCGGCATGCAATTCATCATTGCCGGCATCGCCCTGCACAGTGTTGTCGAAGTTGTTGAAGGAGGTGTCGCTGCCGAAGAGGACGTCGTCGCCCTCGCCGCCCGAGGCCACGCCGCCGCCATCACTCGTCGCCAATGTCAGCCGGTCGTTGCCCGCCTCGCCGAACAGGTTGTCAAAGCCGCCCGGGCCGCCATCGAGAATATCGTCGCCTGCCCCGCCATGGATTTCGTCGTTGCCGCCAAGGCCGGTGACCTCCCAGGCGGGAACTGGTAACGAGCGTAGGAAATCGGCTGCATGCCACTGTCCTACCGTGGCAGGCTCAGATCGCACCATTCCCGTGACAATGCCCGCTGGCCATATGGTTGCAGTTATCCTGTTCGCAGGCTCAGTATGATCCGCTCTGCCTGCCAGGCGACGCGGGGGCTGCAATACCCGTTGGGCGGCCGGCACGGTGTAGGTGACGAGGGGGGCGGATGAGCGTAGGCGACCCAGCGTATCCAAGCCCTATTGCCGAGAACGATGGACCCGGCGGCGATGCCAGCGATTATGACGGCTTCCCATATCTCTCGCTGCCGATCGCCTACACGCATCCTGCCGCGCTCGGCGCGCTTGCGGCCCTCCACGGTCTCGACGCTCCTTCGGCTGAGCCGGCGCGCGTGCTGGAGCTCGGCTGCGCGTCGGGGGGCAATCTCATCCCGATGGCCGCTCGTTTCCCGCGCTCACACTGCGTCGGCATCGATCTGTCGTCCCGGCAGATTGCAGACGGGCGCCGCAGGATCGCTGCGCTGGGCCTTGGCAATATCGAGCTGGTCGAGGCCGATCTCGCCAATTCCGGCAGCGCCCGCGGACATTTCGACTATGTGATCTGCCACGGTGTCTTCAGCTGGGTCCCGGGGCATGTGCAGGACGCGATCCTGCGCGTGATCGAGGCGTCGCTTGCCGATAACGGCATCGCGGCCGTCAGCTACAATGTTCTGCCGGGCTGGCATCTGCGCAGCCCCGTCCGCGACATCCTGCGCAGTCAGGTCTGCGGCCGGGGCTCGCCGCGGGAGCGCGTCGAGCGGGCCCGCGCGGTCCTCGAGACCCTGCGGAAGGCGACCGCCGGAGGTTTCGCTTTCGGTCAGATCACGCGCGCGGAAGCGGCACGCCTGCTGCGGATGCCGGGTTCCTATTTGCTGGGCGAGTTCCTGACCGAACATAACGCACCCTGCTCGTTCGGCGACTTCATGGAGCGGGCGGCCAGGCACGGCCTCGGATTCCTGTGCGAAGCCGACCTTGATGCCGATGCCCGCGAACTGCTTGCGCCGGACATGCGGCGCCGGATTGCGGAACTGGCGGTGCAGGACCCAATCGGGGCGGGCGGGCTGCTCGACCAGTATGGCGGCAGGCCGTTCCGGCGCTCGCTGCTCGTCAAGGCAGGCGCGGCCCGCGCAATCCGCGCGCCGACGCTGGCCGATCTCCGCCGTCTCCATATCTCGATGCGACTCGAGCGGACGGCGCCAACAGCAGGCGAGACGGCATCGTTCAAGGACGCGCGGGGGCGCCGGCTGGGAACCAGGGTCGCGGCTGTCGCGCAAGCGATGTCGCGCTTGGCCGACGCATGGCCGGGCACGCTCCCGGTCGCGGAACTCGCTTCCGGGCAGGAGGGCCCCCGGGTCGCGCGCGTGCTCATGAGCCTCATCCATGAAGGCCGGGCCGAGCCCTCCTTGTTGGCGCTCTGCGTCGGTCGGAAAGATGCCGCACGCCCCGTCGCCTGGCCGCTGGCGCGAGCGGAGGCTGCCTTCGGGCTTCCGTCCGTGACCGGATTGCGCCACGTCGCGGTTCACCTATCGAAAATGGGACGTGCGATCACCGCACGGCTGGACGGCACGATGGACAGGGCCGTGCTGGCCCAATGGCTGGCCGGCGAGATCGCCGCCGATCGGGGCCAGTTTCACGAAACGGAGGGGCCTGCATCGTGGCGGGATGAGCAGGCATTGCTTGCGATCGCCCGCCGGCATGTCGACAAAACGATCGGCCATCTCGCCAGCGGCGCAGTACTCCTGCCGGAGCCGCGATAGGAGGCGAGCAGGAGGCACCGCCGCGCAGCGGCGGGCAGCGCGAGGATGGCTCCATCGCGCTACCCGCTCTCTGTTCACAGGATGAAGTCGCCGGCGGCGAGACTGTGAAGCCCCGCGAGCTTGATCTCCATTTCGATCGTGCCGACATTGTTGTTCGTGTTGAGCTGGACGACCGTGTCGCCGCCGCTTTGGATGACGCGCACCTGCCCTGCGGCGGAAAAGGCGGCGCTACCGATGAAGGTGAAGGCCTGGTTTCCGCCAGAGCCGGTGTTGGCATCGATTGCCGAGAGATCGATGATGTCGCCACCAGCGACGCCGGCCCCCTCGAAATCGGTGATCACATCATTGTTGCCGACCCCTACGCCGGACTCGTTGGTCGTGTTGAAGAGGAAGGTGTCGCTGCCTGCGCCGCCGGTCATGACATCATTGCCTGCGCCGCCGGTGAGGGTGTTGTTGCCGCCGTTGCCGATGATGACGTTGGCGGCGTTGTTTCCTGTTCCGTTGATATTGCCGTTCCCGGTCAGGGTGAGGTTCTCGAAGTTGTTGGCAAGCGTGAAGGTGACGGAACTCCGCACCGTGTCCGTGCCTTGGTTGGCAGCTTCCGTGAGGGTGTCGTTGCCATCGGTGATGTAGATATCGTCGCCCGCGCCGCCGATCATCGTGTCGGTCCCGCCGCCCCCGTTGAGCGTGTCGTTGCCAAGGCCGCCATTCAGGGTGTTGTTCCCGCCATTGCCCGTCAAACTATCGTCGCCACTGCCTCCGGTGACGTTCTCGATATTGGCGATCGAGGTGAAGCCGGAGGCGGTCCCCGCTCCGAGATTGACGGTTACGGCGGCAGTCGTTCCAGCATAGGACAAGGTGTCGCCCGACCCGCTATTGGATCCGAGATCCGCGGTGACCTGCTCGATGCCGGTGATGGTTCCGCCCTCGAAGGCGGTCAGCGTGGTGCCGCTGAAGACGACATTGAGCGTGTCGGACGCGTTGGTGCCGGTGATGATAAGCTTGTCGGTGTCCGCGCCGCCATCGACCGCATCGGCACCATGACCGATGGTGTAGATGAAGCTGTCATTTCCAGCGTCGCCGAACAGCGCATCGTTGCCGGTGCCGCCAGTGATGATGTCATCGCCCGAGCCACCATGGACGGTATCGATGCCGGCGCCGGCATCGATGATGTCGTTGCCGCCCTGGCCGTCGATGACATTCACGCCGCCATTGACGGTGATGGTGTCGGCGCCCTGGCTACCGATGATATTCTCGATGCCGCTCAACGTGTCGTTGCCGATCTGACTGCTCGTTGCGCTGCTGGTCGTGACGACGGCCCCGGCAGAGGTTGCAGACAGGTCGTAGGTGTCGATGCCGGCGCCGCCGGCATAATTGTCGTTGCCGTCGTTGACTGTGGCAATGAAGAGATCGTCGCCGACACCGCCGGTGAGGGCATTGGCGTTGGCATCGCCGGTCAGAATGTCGTTGCCCGACCCGCCGGTCACGTTCTCGATCGACACGTATTTGTCGCCGACGGCGATGCCGGTGTTCTTGGTCGGATCAAGAAGGTTCACCGCGACGCCTGACGCGTCGTTGGCATAGGATACGGTATCGACACCGCTGAGGCCGAGGAAGGTCCGGTTGTGCCCGTTGGCGAAGAGGCCGGCCGGAACGTCTCCCGACAAGGTGTTGCCGTTACCGTTCCCAACCACGAAGGTCTCTGGCGAGATCATTGCCGCAGGGGTGTTGGCCGGATTGTTCGCCCCGAACACGTCACCGTAGCTGGCCGTAAGCCGGACCGTCTGGTTTGCGATCGTGAGCGACGGCGCCGTGCCGGCTGCGCCCGTGATGTTGACCCAGGCGGTGCCGTTCCATTGCTGCCACTGGAAGGGGGCTGCGGTGCCGGGCGGATTGATGCCGGCAATCCGGCCCGTGGGGTTGGCTGCTGTGATCAGGTCGGGATCGGCGAGCGTGTCAGTGCCGGCAAGCACTGCGTTGGCCGTACTGGCGCTGAAGCCGCCGACATGGACTGCTCCCGAGGCCGCCTCGTTGACGTTCTCGATCCGGACGATCTCGGTCTGGATCGCTGTTTGGTCACCATCGCTCACCTGTAATTGGATCGTGAAGGTGATTTCGGTGCCGGCGGCGTTGATCGAGGCATTGGGATTGCCGCCGAGCTGCTGCTTGATCGCCTCAAAATCGGGAGCCTGATTGAACACCAGGGTCGCAGCGCTGGTGACGCCGGCTGCCGTGACCGTGTCGGTCGTGGCTCCGATCTTGAACAGCCCCTGTGTGAGCGCGTCGCCGTTGACGATGCTCCATGCC
Organism: Allobosea sp. 2RAB26; assembly: GCF_052115465.1. NCBI lineage: Bacteria > Pseudomonadati > Pseudomonadota > Alphaproteobacteria > Hyphomicrobiales > Alloboseaceae > Allobosea > Allobosea sp. 2RAB26. Next base: position 15,689 of record NZ_JBFRGS010000027.1, read on the forward strand.
AGCGGGGCCGCGGCCTGGTGATTGGCGATCTGGAATGCCGTCAGGGTGTCTGTCGCACTCAGATTGGCAATGAGCGTACCTGCCGGCGTACTGAGATTCTGCGCGGCGGTGACGGCCGCCGTCGTGAACTCGTTGAACTGGGCATTGACGGGATTGCTGCCGAAGACCGGCGTGCCATTGCTGCGGCCGAGCACATCGATCGTGAAGTCATTGGTGACAGCGAGCCCCTGCGGGTCCATCGCCGTGATGCGCGCCGTGATGCCGCCCGTTAAGCCTGCCGGCGGCGTGCCGGTAATATGCCCGTCCGTGACTGCGCCCGTCGCATCCCGATCCACCGTGAAGGAGAGGCCCATGAACGAAGTCGCGTTCGTGATGGGATGCGCAGTGCCGTTGGCATCGACGATGGCGGCCGTGTAGGTGAGCGCCGTCGCGGCCGTCTCCCGATCGCCGAAGACCGTCGTCAGCGGCAGGAACATGTTGGTAATCGGCTTGTCCTGCGCTGCTGCCGTATTGGGCAGCCCGACGAGTTCCTGCTGCGCCACGACGAATGGCGCCGTGTTTGCGGCAAGTGGATCGGGAACCAGGACAGCCGTGGGGGCCGAGACGACGCGCTCGACAAAGCCAGCCTGAGCCGCCGGGTCGGCATAGGTCACGACGACACGAAGCTGTTGGCCAAGGAAGAAGTCGGTCGGCGTGAATGTCGCCGTGGTGGCGCCGTTGGGGTGGAGCGCCGGATCGGCGATGTTGACCCAGGCGCCGCGCGCGATGTTCAGGTATTGCCACTGGAAGGACAGCGGATTGGTGATTGTGCCGCCGGCGAAGTCGAAATCCACCAGGTTCGTCACGTCAGCGGTCAGTGCGCTGTCTACCTGCGGGGCGGCCAGCCCAGCGGCAAGTATGACCTGGAGGGCGGCTCCTCCGATCGAGGGGTTGGCTTGCGGAATATGATTGTGTGTCGTCACGGCGAAGTCGATTTGGGACACGTCGATTGTCGTGTCGACAAATTGCAGCCGCTCGATATTGCGCAGCCGGTCGGTGCCGTCGCGCCCGGCCACGCTGTCCACGACAGTGATGAAGCCCTCGGCGTCCTCATTGCCGTCGATCGTGTAGTCGGAGGCGTTGCCGGTGAACACGGCCGTATCGATGTTGCCGGGAGTCGTGTCGTAGCGAATTTCGCGCAGAATCTGGCTGCCCAGGCCGACGACGCCTGCGGCGTTCGGCAAGAGTTCGACATGAAGCCAGGCGTCACCGTCGATGACATCGTCGCCCCTGCCGCCCTCGATGATGTCGTTGCCGCCGCCGCCGAGGACGATATTGCCGGTGATGCCCACCGCCGTGCCGGGCTTGAAGAATGCCCCTTCCGTCGTGCCATTGATGAAGGACAGCTGGGGGTTGCCGAAGCCGTCCACGGGGCCATCGGCCAGGCCCTTGATCAGGCCGGGATTGTTGAGCTGATTCTTGGCGAGCGGCACGATCGGTGCGCGCGCATTATTGTCCGCGGTCAGGATGTCGTCGAAGCGGGAGCCGCTCAGGCCTTCGGTCTGGGTGAAGATGTCGCGGATGCCATCGGCGCCGAGAGGTGCGTCGGGCGCAATGAACTCCTTGATGCTCATGTCGACGGCGACGGACTGCGTCTCCCTCTCGAACGAGGCCCAGTCGAAGCCCAGCCCGCCGAGGAATTTGTCGAAGCCGCCGACGCCGAGCATGATGTCGTCGCCGCTGAAGCCCTTCATCACGGTGCCGACGCCGCCGATCAGCACGTCGTCACCGGCATAGAGCGGGAATTGTCCGGTCGGTGCACCGACGTCGCCGATGAGCACATCGCCGCCGTCGGGGCCGCCATCGATCCAGTCGTCGCCTTCGTCGCCCTGAATCTCCTCGCCGCCCTCGCCGCCATAGATGATGTCGTTGCCCGATCCGCCGACGATGTCGTCGACACCCTGGTTGCCGTAGATCAGGTCGTTGCCGGCGCCGCCGAAGATCAGATCGTCGCCCTTGCTGCCATAGATGGTGTCGTCGCCGCCATCACCGTGGAACGATGAGCCGATGGAGCTGTTGGTGTTGCTCAGGATGTCGTTGCCGTCGCCGCCGAATAGATTGTCGTTGCCGCCGCCACCATCGATGATGTCGTCGCCGGCATCGCCCCAGACCGTGTCGTCATCTGCCTGACCAGCCATCAGCCGATCATTCGCCGAGGTGCCGCCGAGCACCATCGTGTTGCCGAAGAAGTTGTCCTCGCCGAGGAAGTGCACGGTCCCGTCGCCCTGGATCTCGACCAGTGGGTGCAACTGCCCGTCCGTGCCGGTGAAGGATGGTATCGCCGGACCGACCGCGAAGATCGGGTTGTTGTGGCTGTCGACCGCAACGCTGCCATCGGCATTGTGCTGATAGAAGTCCGTAGCCTCGATCTTGTATTCCGGCGTCAGGAAGATGCTGGCCGATATGTGGTGCACGCCGGTGGCGTTCATCACCATCTCGGCGAAGGAATTGTTCTCGATCTGGTCGGAGAACTGCATGCCTTCGATGCGCGGCAGATAGTAGAGCCGGTCGGCGTCCTGCAGGTTTTCCATCTGCAGCTTGAAGACATAGTCGAATGTCGTGCCGAGCAGGCCGCCATGCAGGTTCTGCTTCTCGGCCAGACCGCCGATCCACAGATCGACCGCGTCAAGGCCGGTGACCGAGCCCGTGCTGTAATGCGGCGGGGTCTGATCGAGCATCGGCTGATGCGTGACAGGGTCGATCTGAGCCGAGCCGGTGGTAGGATCGATCAATGCGCCATGATAGGCGCGCGGATCGTTGACGTTGTTCGCGTAGTTGCCGGTGCTGTGCATGAAGTCATAGGCGTCGGTGCCGCGATTGGCTTCGTTCTCGCCGGCACTGACGAGTGCCAATGCAGCTGCACGCTTGTCGGCGAGTGTCGTCGCATTGACGATGGTCGCGTGGGTGCCGTAAGCGGCGACGAAGTTGATCAGCGAGGCTGGGTGCTTCAGGAACTGGCCGAACTCGTGCCAGCTCTCATATGGCTTCAGCGACGCGTCGTTGGTCTGGCTATAGAGTTCGTTGCGAACCAGGTTGATCCCCGGCACGCCCTCGGACCGGCCCCTCGCGATGTTGAGCGAGGCAAGATCGAGCGGCAGGCCGAGCAGGTTGTTGCGCAACGTACCGGTGACGAACTCGTCGATCTCGTTGCCGATCTGGGCCATGGAACCGAGAGCAAGCTGGCCGGATGCGTCGGCGCCTCCATTCAGATAGGCAAGCGGGTTGGTGAAGGCGGTCAGCAGGGCGATATTGCTTGAAACCTGATTGCCATTGCCGTCGAGCAGAATCGGGTTGCCGTTGGCATCCAGTTCGGGCGTGCCGTTCAGTGGATCTCCGTCGGCGCCATGGTGCAGCGAATACCGCTGCAGGTTTTCGTCCAGCATCGAGTGGCCGAAGCGATAGACGGTGTGGGCGAATTCGGCGAACACGGCCGGGTCGAGATGGATGTTGGTATCACCCGAGACATGGATGTCGGGCGCGATCTTGCGCGCGAATTCCTCGAAGACGAGGTGCTGGTACTGCGTTTCGGTGCCGAAGCGGGCGACCTGGAACAGGCGCTCGCCGTTCCATTCGGTGGCTGTGATCTGATGGGCCGTGCCGCCAGTGCCCGGCGCGAGGTTGACGCCCGGGAGAACCCATTCCGATGCGAACGAGGTATCGCCCTTGTTGAGCTGGGCCTGGATGAAGGCCTTCGTCTGCTCGACCAGCCGATTATGTTCGGAATGGAAGACATCATGTACGGCGGTGAGACCGACATTCTCGTTCACGCGGCCGTCGCCTGCGATGTAATGCGCGTCGAGGAGTTCGTTGTCGTAGACCAGATTTTGGCCCGTGGCCGGATCGACCGGGAGCGCATTGCCCGCGACGCCGTCGCCGTCGGCGGTGAGAGCCTGGCCGAAATCGTTGAACGGGCTGGCATTGTGGGCCATGTCGTTGATGAAGGCGACGCCGGCGCCGACATACTGCGTCGACAGCGTCGCGTTCGGCGGGGCAGCGAGGCCAGCCGGCACCGCGATGTGGTCGATGTCGAGGCCGGCTGCGGTGCCCTCGATGGTCCGCTCGGCGAGCAACGTCGTGATATGGGTCGTGCTGTCGGTGGCGAGCACCTGATAGACGACCTGTGCAAAGCCGTTGGGGCCGCGGATGACGTTGCCATAGGCGTCGGCCTGGACGAGCGGCACGCTGACCACGTCGTAATCCGACAATTTGAGCCCAAGATTATCGAGCGCGTTCTTCTTGACGTCGGCCCAGGTCGGCATGTGGTGCGAGAGGTCGGTGGTCGCCGCCGTCGCGTCGGCATTCCCGGTCTGGGTCGCTCCGGCCTGGTTGACATGGTCGAGCATCCGTCCGGTCGAATGGATGTTCGGCGCCTGGCCAGCATTTGCGACGTTGATGTACTCGCGCAGGAACACCTGATGCGAGGGATGCGAGGAATAGGTCTGGCTCTGGTCGACCGGCGGCGTGATCGCGTTGGTGGTTTCGTGCGTGAAGGTGTCGTCCGACGTGCCGACGATCCCGTCGGCGCCCGCGGTGCGCTCGATCATGGTTCCGCGCGTCAGCACCATGAAATTGGTCGGGCTGCCCGCCTTGTAGAGCGGGTCGTCCGGCAGCAGCGGGATGATGACGCTGCCATTGCCGCCCTTGTTGACGAGGTCGAGGCCATGGTCGAAGAACTGGCCGAACAGCGTGAACCAGGTGTTGAACGGCGCTGAAATGCCACCATCCGGCGTCACGTTCGGGATGGAGTAGTTCGGCAGTCCGGTGGTCGGGTCAAAGCCGTCGAGGGCCGCGACCTTGTTCGGGTCCTGCACCGCCGGCATCACCGTCGCCTGCGACGTGGCAGCCTCGAGTGCGGCAGGATTGGCGGCGCTCTGATCCACGATCAGGTTGCTGATCATGCGCGGGTTGGAATCATAGACGCTGCCATGCGTCTGCGCATAGCTCGTGAGGTTGAGGCCGGGCGCGAAGGGGTTGTCCTGGGCGAGGCCCAGCACCGGGGTCGTCAGTCGCAGGAATGACTGGTCCGAGGCGCCGAACGTGCCCTGGCCGGACACCGCGCTATTGTTGGTTGCGGCGACCTCGCGCAGCCCGAAGGCAAGATGCGGATTGACGGGTGGCTGATGGGCCTCGGCCATCTTGATATTGTTCAGGATCCAGTCGAGATCGACGCGGTCGAAGCTCACCCCCATCGGATCCGCTGCTGGTGCAGCAGGGGCCGCGGCCGCAGTGACGGCGGCGGCGGGATTGTTGGCGACATTCCCGGTGGTGTTGAGAACGTTGATGGCGAAGTCGGCCGTCGAGGTATGCGCGGGCAGGACCACGCCCGCCGGCGTCGTGATCGCATCGTCCGTGGCATAGAATCGGAGGTCGATCGCTCCGTTGAAGCCGACCGGAAGTTGGCCGGTGATGGTGGCACCGGTGATGCCGGTCGCGTCGGACTGAAGCGTGAAGCGGAGACCGAATGCAGCCGCCGAGCCATCGAGAATCTGGCCATTGGCGAGCGTCGCGGCAAAGTGGAGTGCGGTGTTCGCCGTATGGTCGTCGGTCCAGAAATTCGTGATCGGAACGAAGACGTTGATCTTCTCGCCCTGATAGGCATCGACATTGTCCACGAGCTGGACGACGCGCTGGTTCTGCGTCGGCCCAAAGTTCTTGCCGGGGTCCGCGGCGAGCAGGGGTGTCGGCGCACTCGTCACCGTCTCGGTGTAGCCATGCGCGTCCGTATAGGTGGCCTTCAGGCGGATCTGCAGACCCTCCTCGAAGTCGCCGGGAACCAGGGCGTTGGGATTCGTCGCGCCCGTGATGTTGATCCACTCGGCGCGGATCAGGTCCTGATACTGCCATTGATAGGAGATCGGGGTGGTGATGATACCGCCTGCGAAGTCTGCATCCTTGATCACGCCGGCCGTGGCGAAGTTCGAGGACAGGGTGTCTCCAACGGCAGGTGCCGCGATGTTGCCGGTTCGATCGGTGACGGTGAGCGTGCTGACCGGGATGTGGTTGCGGCCACCGGAGACGTCGACGGTGACATCGGCGAACTCGAGCCGCTCGATATTGCGCAGGCGATCGGTGCCGTCATCGACTGCGTTCTTCGTCGCAGCGACGGCGCCGGCGGGCGTATGCGCTACCGTGACGAAGCCCTGCGCATCGGGTGCGAGCTGGATCGCGCCGCTCGCCAGCCCCGCGATTGTTGCTGCATCCAGCTGGCGGACCACAGTTGCGCCGGCGGCCCCGCGCACCGTGATCGTGTAATTGCTTGCGTTGTCGCTGTAGACGGCCGTGTCGACGTTATTGGGGTGGGTGTCGTCGTAGCGGATCTCGCGCAGGATCTGGCTGCCGGCGCCGATCACACCCTGCGCATTCGGCTGCAATGCGACGTGCAACCACGCATCGCCGTCGATGATGTCGTCGCCGCCGCCGCCAGCGATGCGGTCGTTGCCGGCACCGCCGAGCAGGATGTCACCGCCGGCAAAGCCGAGAGCGCTGTTGGGGCCGCCGACGCCCGGCGCGAAGAACGAGCCCTCGAGGGTCCCGTTGTGATTGGTGTAGGTCTTGCCGGTCGAGTCGGCCGGCGTGTCGGCAAGTCCGAGGATCAGGTTCGGATTGAGCAGGGCGTCCTTGGCGGCCGCACGGACTGCTCGCGGGTCATTGGCGCCGAGGATCTCGTCGTCGAACTGCGAGCCGCTGACGCCCTCGGTATGACTGAACACATCGCGAATGCCGTCGCCGCCCAGCGGATTGATCGGCGAGATGAATTCGCGCCGCTTCATGTCGACGCTGACGGCCTGCGTCTCGAGCTCGAAGGAGGCCCAGTCGAAGCCGGTGCCGCCGAGGAACTTATCGAAGCCGCCGACGCCGAGCATGATGTCGTCGCCGCCGAAACCCTTCATGACGGTGCCGACTCCGCCGATCAGCACATCGTTGCCGGTATAGAGCGGCGTTTCGCCGGTTGGCGCCCCGACATCGCCGATGAGCACGTCGCCGCCATCCTTGCCGCCGTCGATCCAGTCATCGCCCTGATCGCCTTGAACCTCTTCGCCGCCTTCGCCGGCCAGGATGATGTCGTTGCCCGCGCCGCCTACGACGTCGTCAATGCCGCCGCCCGAGGAAATGTAGTCGTCGCCTGCGCCGCCGAAGACGATGTCGGCGCCCTTGCCGAGCAGGATCGTGTCGTTGCCGTCATCGCCATGCACGACATTATCGCCGGCCTGATCCGTGATCAGGTCGTCGCCGCTACCGCCGAACAGATTGTCATTGCCACCACCGCCGTCGATGGTGTCGTTGCCGCCGTCGCCCCAGACCGTGTCGTCATCTGCGTTTCCGGCCAGCAGCTTGTCATTGGCGTCTGTGCCGCCCAGCACCATGGTGTTCCCGAAGTAGAAATCCTTGCCGATGAAATGAAGGGTTCCGTCCTTGGTGATCTCGACGAGGTTGTGCACGACGCCGTTGGCATCCGTCCAGGTCGGGAATGTCGGATTGGCGCGCAGGAGCGGGTTGCCATTGGCATCCGTCAGCACATTGCCGTTGGCACCGAGCTGGTAATAGTCCTTGGCCTCGATCTGGTATTCCATCGCCTGGAAAATCGAAGCGGGCAGGTGATGCGTGCCGGGGATATTGGCCTGGATCATCTCCGCAAACGAGTTGTTCTCGATCTGGTCGGAGTAATGTGTGCCTTCGATCCGCGGCAGATAGTACAGCCGGTCGCCGTCCTGCAAGTTTTCGAGCTGCACGCGGAAGATGAGCTCGAATGTGGAGCCGAGCAGGCTGCCGTTCAGGGCTTGTTTTTCGGCAAGGCCGCCGATCCACATATCGACCTGATCGAGTCCGGTGATCGAGCCAGTGCTCCAGAGAGCGACAGCGCCATTGGCGTCGTGGATGAGGTTGGCATTGGTGGAGGTCGCCGGATCGGCGTTGCCGTAGGCGCCGTGACTATGCAGGAAGTCGTAGGCATCCTGGCTGAAATCGGTGTTGGCGACCGAGATCTGATGACCGAAGCCATCGAGAATCGGCTTGCCGGCATCCTGTGATGGGTCGGCATTGCCAATATTGTCGGCGTTGAGGGTGTTCGCCGTATTGGCGATGTTGGCGTTCCCCGCCGAATCCAGAGCGCTTTTGGTCAGATGGCCGGCTGCGTCGGTGAACCCATATTCGGTGTAGCGGCCGGTCTGATCGACGAAGGCGAAGTCGGTGTGCTTCAGGCCGGCATCGGTATATTTGAAGCTCGTCAGGTTGCCCGCGGCATCCCTGAAGGCGTAGTTCAAGCTCATCGTCTTCTGCGCGGAAACCATCAGGTCAAGCGCCGCGGTGCGCTTGTCGAGGACTGTCGCCTCGGCCGTAAGGGCGGCATGCGTCCCGTATGCTGCGATGAAATTGACCAGCGAAGCCGGGTGCTTCAGGTAGTGACCGAAATCGTCCCAGCTCTGGTAGGGGCGCAGGTTGGCGTCGTGCGTCTGATCGTAGATCTGGTGGCGGAACGCGTTCAGCGTCGGCACGCCGGTGTCCCGGCCGCGGGCCAGGTTCAGGGCGGCGAGGTCGAGCGGCAGGCCGAGCAGGTTGTTGCGCAGCGCGCCGGTGACGAATTCGTCGATCTCGTTGCCGACCTGCTGGGTCGCGCCCCGGATGATCTGGGCCGCGGCGTCGGAGCCCTGAGCGAGGAAGGCCAGCGGGTTGGTGAAGGCATCGATCAGCGTCATCTGCTGGTTCGTCGCCGGGTTGAGGACCGGATTGCCGTTGGCATCGAAGCGGTCGATGGTCTCGTCCAGCATCGAATGGCCGAAGCGGTAGACCGCATTGGCGAACTCGGAGGTGATCGCCGCGTCGAGGTGGATGTTGGTGTCGCCCGCGACATGGATGGTCGGGACGACCTTGCGCGCGAATTCCTCGAAGACCAGGTGCTGGTACTGCGTTTCGGTGCCGAACTTGGCGGCCTGGAACAGCCGCGCCCCGTCCCATTCATCGTCCTGGATGCCGTCCGCGAGATTGGCCCCGGAGAGCACCCAGTTCAGGGCGAACGATGTGTCGCCCTTGGCGAGTTCGCCCCGGACCATCGCCTTGGTCTGCTCGATCAGGCGATTATGCTCGTTGTGGAAGACCTCATGGACGGTGGTCAGGCCGATATTCTCGTTCGCGCGCCCATCACCCCCGACGAAATGGCTGTCCAGAAGCTCGTTGTCGTAGAGGCCAGCCGCGGGCGCAGGTCCTCCGGCGAGTCCGTCGCTGTCGGGCTGCAGCAGGTTGCCGCTTGAATCGAACGGGCTCGCTGCATGCGCCATGTCGTTGATGAAGGCGTGGCCAATGCGGACAACCTTCTCGCCGCTCTCGAGCGGCAGCGGATCTGTCAGGTCGAGGCCGGTCGCTGTGCCCTCGACCAGTGTCGTGCCGCCTCCAGCATGTGCGACGACAACCTGTGCGAAGCCATGGGCACCGAGGATGAGATTGCCATAGGCATCCGTCGCCAGCAGCGGCACATTGCCGACATCGTAGTCGGTCAGCGCGATCCCGAGTTTCAGGGCATTGGCCTTGACGTCGGCCCAGGTGGCGAGGTGTTTCGCACCCGTGGCATCGGTGTGCTCGAGCAGCCGGCCCGTGGCCTCGATCGTGACCGTTCCGGCGAGCGCGCCTGGCGTCGACAGGTACTCGCGCAGGAAGGCCTGGTGCGAGGGGTGAGACGTGTAGGTCTGATTCTGATCGACGAACGGAGTGACCAGGTTCAATGTCGGCTGCACGGCCCGCGCCAGAACCATGAAGTTATTGGGGTTGGGGTTGGTTGCCGTCGCCTGCACATAGAGCGGATCGTCGGGCAGCAGCGGGATGAAGACGATCTCGGTCTGGCTCTTCGAGATCAGGTCGAGGCCGTGGTCGAAGAACTGCCCGAAGAGGGTGAACCACGTGTTAAACGGGGCGGAAATGCCGCCATCCGGCGTGACATTGGCGATGCCCAGATTGGCAATATAGCCGGAGTTCGCTGTGCCGTCGGGATTGAACTGAAGCTGCACGGTGAGGGGCGTCGCCAGCTCCGGGTGCAGGGCGTTGTAGGCGTCGACAGCGGCCTGGTTGGCCGAACTCTGGTCGGAGATCAGGTTGGAGATCGTGCGCGGCGTGGAATCCACCACGAATGGCGTGCCCGCTGCGTATCCTGGCTGGAACAGCTGTGTCGCATAGAAAGGCAGAGGCTGGTCGATCGATCCATATGTCGATGTTGAGCCGCCGGCGCCGGTGGACTGGTTGTTGTTGGTCCCTGCGACCTCGCGCAATCCAAAGGCCAGATGCGGGTTGACGGGCCCTTGCCCGGCCTCGGCCATCAGGATCTGCTGCAGGATGTAATCGAGGTCTACGCGATCAAACGTAACCATAGCCGGACCTCCCGATTGCTTGTCTGTTTGCACGCGTCAACACGATCCGGCTCGGGGCCTGGCCGGCCTCGAGTGGTTGCTGGAGGATCTCTCTTTCCGGATCTCGGCGCGCTGCCGCGTGCAGGCTAGATCAATGCATCTGAAATATCGCAAATATTGGATCTATACTGATCCAATGATGCGGAATTGAGCCGATATTTCGCGAAATTGTTATCGAGGATGATGCCGATAAAGTGAGGTTTTGGCAATTGCGACTTGAGTATTGGAAGTTCAATCCATAAGTACTTGGGACTTCTGGCCAGCGCGGCCGGACTATGGTCGGAATTCGTTGGACCATAGTCGCCAACGCCTCGCCGCTGCATGCCGGAGACGGTTACGGATGCAAGCGACACCACCCATTGTTTCGAAGCTCGCCGGTGGCGCCTCGGTTCATTCCGGCGCACTGCGGCATCGCAACCTGGGCACGGGAGCCGGCGGTGAAGGTCAGGGCGAAGCGACCATCGTCCGAATGATGTCGGACCATAGTCCTTGAAGGCTTTGGACGAGAGTACGTTCTGCCGAGGCGGCGATCGGATTAGGGTCGCTGGATAGCGCATGCCGAGGGCGGTTTCAGCGCCGATGTGATGTCCAGCATCCGGATTCCGGGCCGTTTCGACGGAGATTGCGACGTGATTTCAGGGAATGGCATGATTGTTGTGCCGCACGACCGGAGCCGCAGATGCTCGTCGTCGGGACAAGCCCTTGCCAGGCAGGCCCCTTGCGGCGGGAGAGTGGAAAGCCCCTTGAGCCCAGGCGCATCCGATCCGGCCGCAAGCCTGACGCCGGCAACACATGGGGTGGGGATATGGGGGCCATGACGTCGAAGGGCCCTTCCTGGCTCGCTTCGAGCTGGGACGCGTACGCGGGTGTCGCGCTCCTGAGCGGCTTGATCAACGTGCTCTATCTGAGCGGCTCCATCTTCATGCTGGAGGTCTACGATCGGGTGCTGCCGAGCCGCAGTATCCCCACGCTCATTGGCCTCGCTGCGATCACGGCGGCGCTCTACGCCTTCCAGGGACTGTTCGATCTCTGCCGGGGGCGCATCCTTTCGCGTATCGGCGCGACGCTCGACCGCGAGCTCTCCCAGGATGTCTTTCAGGCGGTGCTCCGGCAGCCCTTGCGCAGCCGGATCGATGGCGACGGACAACAGCCCTTGCGCGACCTCGACCAAATGAAAGCCTTCCTGGCGAGCGGAGGGCCGGCTGCGCTCTTCGATCTGCCCTGGATGCCACTCTACCTGGCGGTCTGTTTTGCCTTCCACGCCTGGATCGGCCTGGCGGCGCTTGGCGGGGCCCTGTTCCTCGTCGCCGTGACGCTTCTGACAGACATGCTCACCCGCCATGCGACCAGGTCAGCCGTTGGCGCCGCGGCTATCCGCAGCCGGATCACCGAGTCTGGTCGGCGCAATGCCGAAGTGGTCCGGGCCCTTGGCATGGCGCGGCGCATCGGTGCGCGCTGGGACGATGCCAACAGCCGCCACATGACCTTCCAGCAAAGGGCTTCCGATGTCTCCGGCGGCTTCGGTGCGCTGACGAAGGTGACGCGCATGCTGCTCCAGTCGGCCATTCTCGGCATCGGTGCCTATCTCGTCATCGACGGCCAGGCGACCGGGGGCATCATGATCGCCTCCTCGATCCTGACCTCCCGGGCACTGGCCCCGGTGGAGCTTGCCATCGCAAACTGGAGAGGCTTTGTCGGCGCGAGGCAGGGGTGGCGCAGGCTTCAGCAGGTCATGGGGACCGAAGCGGCGCCGGGCGGACGGTTGAAGCTGCCGGCACCTCGCCTGTCGCTGAGCGTCGAGAACGCTGCGGTGGTTGCCCCGGGGCAGGGGCGCCTCCTGGTCCAGGAGATTTCATTTGCGCTCAAGGCCGGTCAGGGCGTGGGCGTCATCGGGCCAAGCGGCTCCGGCAAATCGAGCCTTGCGCGGCTGCTTGTCGGCATCTGGCCGGTCTGCCGTGGCAAAATCAGGCTTGATGGTGCTGCCCTCGAGCATTGGCCTGATGAAGATCTGGGCGGGTATCTCGGTTATCTGCCGCAGGATGTCGAGCTCTTCGCGGGAACAGTGACCGAGAACATCGCGCGCTTCGACCCGGCTGCCGATCCGGAGCATGTCATTGCCGCAGCCAAGGCTGCGAACGTGCATGACCTGATCCTCCGTCTGCCTGATGGCTATGAAACCGAAATTGGCGATAGCGGAGCCGCCCTGTCGGCGGGGCAGCGCCAGCGGATCGGTCTTGCTCGGGCGCTGTTCCGCGACCCGTTCCTCATCGTGCTCGACGAGCCCAATTCCAATCTCGACGCCGAGGGCGATACCGCGCTGACGCAGGCCATCCTCGGGGTCAGGGCACGCGGCGGCATCGTCGTGGTCGTTGCGCATCGCCCGAGTGCGCTGGCGGGGGTGGATATGATCCTGATGATGGACGGAGGGCGGGCACAGGCCTTCGGTCCGAAGGACGAGGTTCTGTCCAGGGTGACGCGCCCTGTGCCGCTCCCGGCCGCGGCCGTCCTCAAGGCAGTGGAGAACTGATCCATGTCGCCGAAAACCGCAACAGACCCCCGCCGGTCGATCAGGCGCCACCTGCTCGCAAGCCTCGCCGGTACGACCATCCTTGTGGGCGGGCTCTACGGATGGGCCGCGAGGACGGAGGTGTCCGGAGCAGTCGTCGCTGCAGGGGTGGTTGTCGTCGACTCGAATGCGAAGAAAGTACAGCACCCGACCGGCGGAGTTGTCGGTGCGCTCAATGTCCGGGACGGCGACAAGGTCAAGGCCGGCGAGGTGGTCATTCGACTTGACGAAACGGTGGCGAAGTCGAACCTGGCGATGCTGTCCAAGACGCTCGACGAGCTTTGCGCGCGCCAGGCGCGCCTGGAGGCCGAGCGCGACGGCCGCGACCGTCTCGTCTTTCCCGATAGCCTCATGAAACGGGTGGCCGAGCCGGACGTGGCGCGGCTCATCGACGGCGAGGAAGGCCTGTTCGACCTTCGGCGCCTGGCTCGCGCCGGCCTGAAGGAGCAGTTGGGCCAGCGTGTCCAGCAATTGCGCGAGCAGATCGACGGCCTTGAAGTCCAGGCCAAGGCCAAGGGCAAGGAGATTGTCCTCATCCATCAGGAGCTTGATGGAGTGCAGGAGCTATGGCGCAAGAATCTGGTCTCGCTCAGTCGCGTAACCGCCCTCTCACGCGAGGACGCGCGATTGGATGGCGAGCGCGGTGCCATGATCGCCTCGGTCGCCCAGACCAGGGGGAAGATAACCGAAACCGAGATGCAGATTATCCAGATCGACCAGGATCTGCGGAGCGAGGTCGCCAAGGAACTGCGCGAGATTCAGGACAGGGCCGTCGAGCTCACGGAACGAAGCGTGGCGGCCGAAGACCAGTTGAAGCGTATCGATATCCGCTCTCCGCAGACCGGTACGATCCATCAGCTCAACGTCCATACGATCGGGGGAGTCGTCGCTGCGGGAGACACGCTGATGCTGATCGTGCCTGAAGAGGACGATCTCTCCGTCGAGATCAAGGTTGCGCCCCAGGACATCGACCAACTCCGCGCCGGGCAGACAGTGATGCTCCGTCTCTCTGCGTTCAACCAGAGAACAACTCCCGAGATTTTTGGGGTGGTCAATCGGATTGCCGCGGACCTGGTGCAGGATCAGAGGTCCGGGGCCCAGTATTACCCTGCCCGTATCAACTTCACGCCCGGAGAGCGCGAGCGTCTCGGCAATCTGAAGATCATTCCTGGAATGCCGGTCGAGACATTCGTCCAGACAGGCAGTCGGACAGTGATGTCTTATCTGACGAAGCCCCTGACGGATCAGGTCATGCGTGCATTTCGCGGGGTTTGACTGCCCCCGAGCGACCGCGCCCAAGGCTCCGGCAGGTGTCCGCCAGACGGCCCTGCAATGCCGCAAATGCTCGGAATTCATGGGCCAGCCGAATGCCGCCGGCATTCTGGTCTGGGGTGCAATCGATGGCCGGAGGGTCTGCTTGGCGCGCCCCCCTCGGAATGGCGTTATATCGCTGTTATCCCAATGGATATCAAGATTGATGTGTATTTATCTCCCGCAACTAAAGTAATCGAGCGTTGATGTTTTGTGTTCCGGGCGATTTTTTGTTGACCATAAGGGCTATTTCCACGCGATTCCTGGCGTGAAGCTTCTGAAGGACATTCGTGATGTGATGTTTGACCGTCTTTTCGCTGAGGGACAGGGAGTTGCCGATTTCCTTGTTGGTCAGGCCCTGCGCGACGAAGGACAAAACCTGCTCCTCGCGGCCCGTGAGGTCCGCGAACGGGTCTGCCGCCGCATTTCGCTTGGAGTTTGGCCTCTTCATCTGGGTCAGAACCTTGGCCGCAAGTTCCGGTGACACATAGGATTGGCCGCTATGGATGGCCTTGAGCGTGCTCACCAGTTCAACGCCGCTGACGCCCTTCGCAATATAGCCCTGAGCGCCCATCTGCATCGCGGCGAGGACCTGTTCCTCATCCGACGCGACCGTCAGCAGCACGGTCTTTACCGACGGCCAATGGGTGACGATCGCCTCGATGGCCGACATGCCGCCGCCTGGCATGTCGAGATCCAGCAAGACGAGATCTGGCAGCCGCTCCCGGGTGGTCTGAATGGCCTCATGGGCCGATGAGCCCTGCCCAACGACCTCCAGGTCGGGCTCGGAGGCCAAGGTGTGCACGACACCCGCCCGAAACAGCGGGTGATCGTCGAAGACGGCAATCCGGATCTTGTCAGCCATAAGCTTCACCTGTCGGTTGAAGGGGGAGGCGTGTCGTCAGGCGTGTTCCCTTGTTCGGCCAACTTGAGACATGCAGGCTTCCGCCAAGGATCTCGATCCGATCCCTGAGGCCGGTGAGGCCGAGGTGGACGTCGCTGGGATGATTTCGGTGGGGCTCGATACCCGGGCCTTGGTCCGTCACCTCGACAGTGATCAGCGCTCCGTCTGATCGCACGCTCACCTGTTGGCCCATGCCGCGCGCGTGTCTGAAAGCGTTATTCAGGCCTTCTTGGATGAAACGGTACAAGCAGGTTTTGGTGGCGTGATCCATGTCATTCGGTAGATCGCAGATGTCGATGGAGACAGATGTCAGCGTCCGCCGTTCGTGGGCGCGCACCGCCGACAACAAGGCCGATCTCGGCGAGAGTTTTTCGATTTCAGGAAGCGTCAGGCCAGAGCAAATGCTGCGGATTTCCTTCAGCGCATCAGACAATACCGACTTGATCGTAGAGTGTGCGTTGCTCCGTTTCCTGGCCTCGTCGTCCGCTTCCGTGTTCCGGGGCTTCAACCCATCAAGCCTGAGCAGGGCCAGGCTGAGCATTTGGGCAGGGCCGTCATGCAAGTCGGATCCAAGCTGCCTCAAATACCGCTCATTGAGCTCCGTCGTGCGGTGTGCCGATGCTTGCAGGCGATTACGCAAATCCTCGTTCTGCGCGAGCAACTGAAAGAGCTGCTCGACACGCTCCTGGAGCGATATTTGCTGCCTTTCAATCGTTGTGCTGCCGCGAGCCACGATCCAGAACAAGCCTCCAATCATCAGAATCGTCACGACTCCCGTGACGATCCAGCTCTGCTCTCGTGCCTGGATCAGGGCCTGCCTGAGTTCTTCGGCATTCTCGTAGAATTCGGCGACGGCAATGATCATGCCCGCGCTCGATCGGATCGGCGAGTAAACTTCGAGCTGAGGTGTATGACTTGCGTGGTCCTTGTCATGCTCCTCGATGTGGGGGTGATCGAATTCGGCGGAGATCTTGCCGTGCCATGCAGCGTTCAAGCTTTCCTTCGGCGCGAGTGTCTTGCCGATCTCGTCCTTACGAGTGCTGTAGACGAGCATGTTGTCATGCGCCCAGACCCTGATCGCGCTGACGCGCATATGGACGGCCGCCGTCTCCATCACGTCGTCAAGGGCTTCACTGCTATCGGGCGACAGCACGTTGGCTGAGGGCAGTGCTTGAAGATGCGGCTGGACGAAGTTGTCCATGTACCGGGCCGTCGCGACGGCTGCATTCTCCGTGACGATGGTCTCGATGATATCGGAAACCCACCCTCCCAGGGTCAGCATGCCGACGACGACGAGGGCTGAACTCGCCAGCGTGTATTGCTTGGCGAGGCTCAATTTATGCCATTGTCTATTGAGGTAAGAAGTCAATAAATAGGATCTTAAATGTGCCTTAGTTGTCATTCTCTATGTCCTGAATATGAACTGTAGAATGAATTAATACATATTTAAAATCTAATATATTTGAATATTCAGATATTACGTTAGTGTCAAAGAGGTGGTTTAAGATCATGGCACGCCCAAAAGAGTTTGGCGGGAGAGGCATGAATTTAGCGATAGACCATGACGCTGGATTCTAATATGTATCCCGTCCAATTCTTTGTCAAAGAAATTTGGAGAGTTGAAGCTGCTTCCGAACGAAGCGGTCACGGAATAGTTACAGTCTGTTCGGGCGGCTCCGCCCGTCTCACGTCTCTTCCGCAACAACTTCCGACATTGAGGGGTTGCCCAGGAGCGGACAGCCTTGGGGCGGTCTCGGTAGCTCCTTAGGGGACCTTCGACGATGCATGTAATTTGGGCCCGATGGCCAGACAGCCGCGGCGATCTCTAGATTGTTGGCGCTGAGCTAGTTCAACAATCGTGTTCTCCGATTTTCGTCCAGGCGGTCGCCATGGCCTCCGCGTCCAATTCCAATGAGGTTGCCAGCTCGTGGTATTCCGCAATCCGTTCAGAGCGCGTGGGCGCGTCCGAACTGCGCCAGAATTCAAGCCCATTGCATGTCAATTCGTACGCCTCGCAGATATCGAGAAACGCCGGATCGCGGCTCTGATCAAAGGCGACACGCCAATGAGGCAAGCGCAGCATCAAACGTGCACGACCGCGCCTCTGGGTCAGCGTCATGGCCAAGGCCTCAACCAGCTTGGACATCGCTCTCAAGGAATATAGGGAAGTCCATTCCTGCTGGACAATGCTGCCACTAACGCGCTGTTCCCACTATTGTCCCTAAGGTCCGCGCGCGGAATGCGGTGTGAGGCCGAGATGGGTGGGGTAGGAAGCTGCGCTCGTCTCGACTATCGTTCACATACGATCCAACAGTTCGGTAGACAATAAGCAAGAACTGCGTCAGCCTCCGCTCCATGGGGCAATGTCTATCCTGGATCGCTATCGTGGACGACGAGCCGTCCGTGTTGAAATCCCTGAGCCGGACATTGAGATTTCACGATTACGAGACGAAAATATTCAAATCAGCTTACGATTTTCTGGCGGCCTTTTCCGAAGGGACACCCGCCTGCCTCATCCTCGACGTAATGATGCCGGGCATGACCGGCCCTGAGCTTCACCATCGCTTGATCGAGGCCAACATCCATATCCCGACGATCGTCATTACCGCGCACGATGGGGATCAGGAGTGGGCTCACCATTCGGATATTGTCGCCATTCTCTCGAAACCTCTGCAGAATTCGGCTCTATTCGACGCGATAACCATTGCCCTCCGACCAGACAAGGAACGCCACGAACACTTGGAAGCCCCCGCTCGGTTATCAGCGCGGCGTTCGGTGAATCTGGAATAGGCTAATTTCGGGTCTTCCCACGCCCCACCGGTCAACGTTCAACTTGGGTGGATTTTGTTGAAGAAGTCGGTGTTGCTGCGAGCCTGAGGTTCTGATTCAGTCGTCCTTGGGCGGAGGGCGGCGCGATGATGGGCGAGCGGACGGTTGCGCAGGAGGCACTGTTCTACGAGTTCAGCCTTGAGCGGCATGTCCCGGCCAACCACCTGCTGCGCTCGATCGACCGCTTCGTCGATCTGTCCGGCATCCGTGCGCATCTACGTCCCTACTACAGCGACACCGGCCGGCCCTCGATCGATCCCGAGCTGATGATCCGGATGCTGATCGTCGGCTACTGCTTCGGCATCCGCTCCGAGCGCAGGCTTTGCGACGAAGTCCATCTGAACCTCGCCTATCGCTGGTTCTGCCGGCTTGGCCTGGAGGGGGATGTGCCCGACCATTCCACCTTCTCGAAGAACCGGCACGGTCGCTTCCGCGACAGCGATCTGCTGCGCGAGGTCTTCGAGACGACGGTTGGACGCTGCATGGCGGAAGGACTGGTCGGAGGCGAGGGATTTGCGGTCGACGCCAGCTTGATCAAGGCCGATGCCAATCGCCAGAACGGCGTGCCCGGCAAGGATGGGCTGGCGCCCGAGGCCGCCAACCATGCGGTGCGCGAGTATCTGGCCGTGCTGGACGATGCGGCCTTCGGCGCGGCGACGCCGGTCGTGCCCAAGTTCCTCTCGCCAGCTGACCCTGCCGCACGCTGGACGGCTGCCCATGGCGGGCAAGCCTTCTTCGCCTATGCGACCAACTATCTGATCGACCTGAAGCACGCCGTCATCATGGATGTGGAGGCGACCACGGCTGTGCGGCAGGCCGAGGTCGGCGCCGCGCGGACCATGATCGAGCGCACTCAGGACAGGTTCGGCACCTGGCCCGAGAAGCTGGTCGCGGACGCAGCCTATGGCTCAGCCGACAATCTCGCCTGGCTGGTGCACGAGCGCGGGATCGAGCCGCATGTTCCCGTGTTCGACAAATCCCAGCGTCGGGACGGCACCTTCAGCCGATCCGACTTCGCCTATGATCATGATCGCGATCTCTACATCTGCCCGGGCGGCAAGGAGCTTCGGCAGTTTCGCCGCCCCTTCGCGGTGCCGCGCGACGGCATCGATCGTGAAGGCCTCATGCGCTACAGAGCCGTCAAGCGCGACTGCGATGCCTGTTCCCTGAAGCCGCGCTGCTGTCCGAAAGAACCTGCCCGCAAGCTTCTGCGCTCCATCCACGAGGGCGCCCGCGACATGGCGCGCGACATCGCTGCCACCGATGCCTACGTCACCTCGCGACGCGAACGGAAGAAGGTCGAGATGCTGTTCGCGCACCTGAAGCGCATCCTCAAACTTGACCGCTTGAGACTGCGAGGACCATGCGGTGCCCGCGATGAGTTCCTCCTCGCAGCCACTGCCCAGAACCTCAGGAAAATGGCGAAGCTGATGCCGGTGGGAGCGCCGCCACGGGCGGCATGAGGGCGAAGGCCTCTCTCACAAAGCCACCCAGCCTCAATCGATAGTCTACCCAGCGCCGACTTCTTCAACACAATCTGCTGAATGCGAACATAGCGGACGGGCAGCTTCCGGCCCTGGCCGGCGCACGCATCAGACTGTCTGAGAGCAGACGTTGTCAGAGTCCGGAATGGGCCATCTTCCCCAATCTGGCGCTCTGCCGCGAACGTCTCGCTTGGGTCGAGAGCCGAACTCTTGTCAGCACACTCGTAGCGTCTGCTTCTTCGGCAATGCGCCAACGTCCGCATCTGGCGCGGGACGGAAGCGCCTTCACGCGCCTTCCAACTCTTGTGGTCCGCGATGGCCACGCGACCGCCGCTTCCGCGCGCTCGGAGCAACGCAGTAGGTCGCCGCCGTGCCGCCGTGCCAAAGCCGATGTGAAGCTCGCGCCGAACGCTGGCCGGAAACCCCGACCGTGGCGATCACAAATCATGAGGAGTACCGTGTGGTGCTCGAACGCATTGGCCAGATCGAGGATCTCAGGAAGATCAGCGATTCCGAACGCCTCGAATTGAGCATGCTGAGAGCTGCAGTCGAGGATTATCAAGCCCTATCCGATTGCAGCTCCAAGCCAACGGCGTCATCTGATCTTGTCTAGCCGCCTCGCTACCTGAGGCGAGACGCCACTAGGCGTGCGGCGGCGCCATCGGCGCGACCGCCGAGTAAGATCTCACGCAAGCGACGGAGATCTCGGTGACGGAACCGGTGACGAACGGGTATCCGACAAAAGTCGTCTACATCGGCGCGCCTATCGTACTGGTGTTAGACCCGCCGATCTGTATGGTTTGCCCCAAAAATTAATGGGGGGATCAAACAAATAATGCCCGAAAAATATAAGGGCTTCGAGCTCAAGGGGAGCACGCTTCGCAAAAAATGCGAGGTTGCGATTAATCTGGGCGACAAGCGGCATCACATCGCCACAGGCGATACAATGGACGACGCCTATATCGCAGCCCGTGCCTGGGTTGATCGGTCCTTTGCTGCTGCAAAGCAGGGCCGACGCGAAACCCACATCGCAACTGCTGAACAGTATGAGACGTACCTTCGCACCCAACTTCTAAAGCGGTACGAGCGCGCGATGCTGGCGGAGAACGCAGCCGGAATCAAAACGGCAGGCGAGCTCGCTCGCGCTGCTGGATGGTCGGATTACGGGACGGCGAATCTCCATTACGGCAAGTTGGGTCGAAAGGTCGGTGAGGCGCTTTCGCTGACCTTCAAGAAAATGGAACATGATGGATCGGATTTTCTGATCAGCGCTCTCGCCAACGAAGTTAGCGGGACTAAGACAGAGCGCGTGAATTGGAAATTTGAGATGCACCCAGAACTTGTGCAGGCACTAAAAACCGTTGGCATTGTCGAGTAGCCGTTGGCGATGGTGATTTCACCCCGCACGCGTCATTGGGGGCCTCGGCGCCTCGGCGCCTCTGGTTCTTCGCCAGCGGCGAGTGGTGTTGATCCGCCCCCGCCGAGAGGTCCGGGTTGAATGTTAGTGGGCGGTTGGCCACGGCAGCCGCGCGCTTCCCGCTATGACGTCGTGAAGACCGCGCTATCTCGCTAGATTGCTCTTTTCGGGTAGAACAGCACCTCCTCACGTCAGCCACAGCGGGGCTTTGATCGCCGGAGGGGCATATTCGAAATAAACCGAGTCTCCTCGGCGGAACCCGTAGTCAGGGACCCCATTAGCTCGCGTGACACGATTCTGGTCGGCAATGAAGCCATTGGGAGTCCGATTTTCGGTGAACTTAGCGGATTGGTGTCGGGTTATTCGTGTGCAAACCGGCATGCGATTGACCCCACATAATCGACATTTTTCTTAATCCTACAGTAACCATGCGGCGTAGGCCGCAGTACGGCTATTTCGGGTCGTCCGATCTTGTGAGCAGGTGAGGATTGGCTTTGTAGATTTCGGCGAGGCCTTTGAGCGTCTCGATGCCGAAGTCTGTGAACGCCATGACGCTGTCATCGCCTGGCCCATAGACCCAGACCACGCCGTCCTCCTGGTCCATTTCATTGGCCACGTCCCACAGCCAGTCCTCGTCCTCACCGAGCATTTCGGCGACGCGGGCAATGGTATGGACATGGTGGACCTTGTTAACCGGGGCCAATGTCAGGCCGCCGCCGCAGCGATGGCGGATGCTTTGGGCATCCAGTTCCAGGGCAGCAAGTCGTCGATCCGATGAGCTGGATGCGTGGCGATCCTGGCCAGAACGTCGGCGAGCCAGGCCTGAGGATCGACGTCGTTCATCTTGGCCGTGACGATGAGGCTGTACATGGCGGCAGCGCGTTGACCTCCCCGGTCTGACCCGCAGAACATCCATGATTTTCTTCCAAGAGCGATGCCGCGCAGCGCGCGCTCGGCTGCATTGTTCGACAAACACACCCGCCCGTCATCCAGGAACAGGGTGAAGGCTGCCCAGCGCTTGAGGATATAATCGATGGCCCTGGCGAGGTCGTGGCCGCGGGAGAGCTTGGCACGCTGTTCGCGCATGTAGACCGCAAGCGCATCGACAAGCGGCTTGCTCAGGTCCTGGCGAACTGTCCCGCGCTCCTGCGCACTCTTGCCGTTGATCGGCCGCTCGATCTCGAACAGGGCGTCGATGCGGCGCACGACCTCGACCGCAAGGGGAGAGAGGGCGATCGTCTTCTTGCCCGCAGCCTGCCGCCGGGCGTTCTCCTCAAGATCGGCCATGGCGAAGAACGGGCGCCTGGCGTGAACCCAGCACCCTGCTTCCAGGATCCGCCCGGGACTTCGCTCAGGCAGATAGAGCTGGCGATACCCATCGAAGGCGTCGGCCTGGAACAGCCCGGTATATCCGGCCAGATGGGTTTGGGGATGCTCGCCCTTGCGGTCGCGGGAGTAATAGAACATCGCCGCCGGCGGCGATGCCCCACCGAACGGCCTGTCATCGCGGACGTAGACCCAACATCGTCCAGTATCGGTCTTGCCTTTGGCCAGAACCGGCACGGTGGTGTCATCGCCATGCAGGCGTTCAGCCGCCATGACATGCGCTTCAACCCGCCTCAGAACCGGGTCGAGTGCCGCGCAGCCCGACCCCACGGCGTCGGCCATGGTCGAGAGGCTGACCGGTACGCCTTCCAGGGCATAGCGCTCGGCCTGTCGGTTCAAGGGCTGATGCTGGCCGAACTTCTCGAACAGGATCATCGCCAGCAGGTTGGCGCCGGCCCATCCCCTGGGGATCACGTGGAAGGGGCCCGGCGCCTGGCTGACCTTCTCGCAATCCCGGCAGGTGAACTTCTCCCGCACGGTTTCGATCACCTTCCATTGGCGGGGGACCGCTTCCAGAGTCCGGGTTACATCCTCGCCCAGCTTGCGCAGTCGGGTTCCGCCACAGCAGTCGCATGCCGTCGGAGGATCGATCACCACACGCTCGCGCGGCAGGTGATCGGGGAAGGTGTTCCGTTCGGGGCGCTTGCGGGTGAACCCTGCCACAACCGTGGCCTTGGCCACGGTAATTTCCGCAGCCAGCTCATCCTCGGTGGCACTCGCTTCCAGTTCCTCGAACTGCAGCGCCAACTGGTCGATGAGCCGTTGCGACCGTTCGGAGCGAGGGCCGTAGATCTGCCGCTCCAGCTTGGCGATCCGCAACTTTTGATGGGCGATCAAGGCCAGATCTTCGGACGCCTTCGCGCGCGCCACCGCCAGGTCCGCGGCCACGTCCCGCGTCTTCGCGCGCTCGATCGTCAGCGCCGCTTTCAGCGCGTTGATATCGTCCGGCAAGTCGGCAAGAGCGGCGTCCACGACAAGAAGTGAATCATGAATCCCACTCGCTGACTCCTAAAAAATGAAGCGTCCCGACCTTATCCGGCGCTGCTTGGCCGCCAGCTGTGCCGCGGGTTCCGCCAGTCGATACCGTCGAGCATATAGGCCAGCTGCGACGCCGAGATTGCGACCACGCCGTCGGCCGGCGACGGCCAGATAAAGCGGCCCTTCTCCAGCCGCTTCGCATAGAGCGACATGCCCAGGCCGTCGTGCCAAAGGATCTTGATCAGATCGCCCCTGGCGCCTCTGAAGACGTACAAATCGCCAGCGTGCGGGTCCCGGCCCAGCGCCTCCTGAACCTGAAGCGCCAGCCCCGTCATCCCCCGGCGCATGTCGGTCCGGCCGACCGACAACCACACCCGCACGTTCGACGGAACCGGGATCATCGCCGCCCAATGACAGCGACCACGCGGGCCAAGGCTGCACCATCGACGCTCGCATCGACGAGGATGCGCACGTCGTCAATGATGATTTCCATACGTCCGGCTCCAGCCGAACAAGCCGACCGCTCCAGCGCCGCAGCCGCCTCCGGGACAATGATCGCCGCCGCGAAGCCTGGCTCGTCTATCTCCGATAGGCGGCCTGCACGGGCCAGCTTGCGCCAGGCGAAAAGCTGGCTGCTCGACAGTCCATGCCGCCGAGCCGTCGAAGATGCCGCTCGGTGACCAGAATAACTCTCCGCGACGATCCGGAGCTTCTCTTCCGGCGTCCACCGCCGCCGCGACCCCGTCGTGATCACTTCAAGCCGAGAGAGCTTCGGCATAGGCGTATGACTATCCATACGCCTATTTCTTCACTCAGCACGCGCCACCGCAAGGCGGCCCACGCCGAAGGGCTACATCCTACAGGCAACAAATAACTGATAAATTTGACGGCCCCTACGCTCGAAATTGCGGAGGCTAGCTTCGGCGCCCAATGGGAAACAAGCCGCGCCGATACACATGTTGGCCCAGCGCAATTCGCTTAGAGACATTGCGGCACTGCATAATCAGAGGATTCTCGCTCCTCAAGGAGTGAATTCCAGGCCAATAGCGTTTCGAACAGTTGGTTCGAAGTTACGCTATTCGGGCGCACCGTAGACCCGAGCGTGGCCGATGCCGTTAACGGCCACTCGCCAACCAGATAAGAGGGTGTGCTCATCTTCCGTTTGGACCAAATCCGGCCTCACCCTCGAACGCGTAAAGCAGATTTAACCGGAGCAGATCGGAGAGGTCCCCCGAATATTGGACGCTGGCCAGCACGTTCTGGCCTATGTCTATTTCGAGGATGATGAGGGCAGGCGGTCCGCAAGCGCGGCGCACAAATGGACGCCCGCTGAAGCTGAAGCGATCGCCAAGCAGATAGCCCGCGGTTTGACGGACGCCGCGCGCTGATTTGAGACGCATCAAGGGATAAGTGGCGTTTCGTTGAGCGCACGAAGGCCGGCGGCATATTTCCGCATCAGGCGGTCACGATCACGCACTTTCGACAGTCGCACCTCGTCCATATTGTCCAACAGGTCGGCTTCCTTCACGGACCGGCCTTGTGGATGGCGGCCGGCCCGACGCACGAAAGTGATGTACTCTTCACCATCGCGTCGAGTGAGTGCGTCGACCGCCGACACGACATTCTCGGTGAAACCCTCTCGGCGCAGATCTTCGATCGTCCAATCAGAGTCTTCGACAACATCATGAAGCGCCGCGATGATCGCATTCTGTTCCTGACCGGACGCGAGAAATCGCGCCATCAACCTCATTGGGTGTGCGATATACGGTTCCCCCGCTTTGTCCCTCTGGCCATCGTGCGCTTTCGCGGCGATCTCAATGGCGCGTGCGAGCGTGCTCATTTTCTACATCTCTCCCGCTTATCGTCAGAGATGGGAACGCCCTCTTTGCGTTGCCCGGTCACAATGAGGCCCTGGCCAGAGCGTCTTCAGCTTCTTCTTTGGTTTCGAATGGGCCTGAAAGTTCATCAAACCCGCGATCCTCCCATGACGGAAGGACGTAGACGGGGACAACGCCATCTCTCCATGCAACGACCGTCTCGATAACCCATCCCGGCTCGCCGGGGTCGTCCGGTTGACGGCCGGGCCACGCCTGCGTCGGCATCAGCCCCTGGGGCGGCCGACCTCCGCCTGGAGGCACCGATCGATCCTATCTGCCTCTCCGGACCAGGAACAGGTTAGACTGAAAGATGCCCTCTCGCATGCCTCGGTTGGGCTGTAGCCGAACTGACGCCGGAACGCGCGACTGAACGTCGAATGATCAACGAAGCCAACTTCATCGCTGATGACGTGGATCGACGGAGCATTGCGAGATATGAGGCGGCGATGTGCCTCGATCAGCCGTTCATGATTGATGAAGTGAACGACGCCACCGGCGTTTTGAAACAGACGGTAAAGTTTGGAGCGAGACATCGCCATAAGGTCAGCCAACCGTCCGGGGCCGAATTCGGGCGAGGCCATATTCTGCCGAATGAAGGCCCGCGCACGCTCGATCAGAGGAAAGGACGCCTTCGCAGTGATCGAGCGTTTCCCACGCGGCACAATGCAAGCCGCCACCAGCGAAAGCGTTGCGGCGGCGATTCCTTGGGCGTCCTTCGCAGAAATATGCGGCAATTGCCGTGCCAGATTCTCGAGATAGTCCGCGAGCAATACTCTCAGCTCAGGATTGAGCTCCAGATCGCACGCCCCTCCAAAATCGGCGAGTTCCTCTTGGCAAAAGTGCTGAGGCAGGAACAGCGTCAGGACTTCCATGTCTTCAGCTTGGCCTTGCATGGCGAGGGAACGGTAGCCGAGATTGCCTTGCCTCTGCTGAGGGAAAATCGAGTTGGGATCAGGTGAGGCGGGATGGGCGAGCACGACGCATAAGTGAGGTCGAGATCTGTGCCGCCGATGCCGGACTGGAGCTTCGCCATAAAGTGTCCGGGTAAGAACGACGTCACCGAATTCCCACGAGGAAAACTCGAGCTTGAACTGCGCGGACGCTGCCGCCTTGGAGAACCGAGTGCAGCACGCGTCGAACTGATCTTCAGGCAGCACCGTGGTCGAAACGTTCTTTACGAAAGCCCTTCCGCGCGCACTCCCAGAATTGGTACGAGAGAGTGCCGACACGGGCATCCTCCTCCCGACTGCGTTTCGTGCCCGACCGGACTGCTTTCATATTGAGCCTGCACTGGGGTCGGGTCAGCTTCCGGAAACGGGTTTGGCGTTAGCGACGAACGCCGACCCTGTTGACACCGCCGTTGCGATTTCCGGGGCGAGGCGCCGTGACGGCGCCGACCCCGACTGGCCGAGCGACGAGACGAACGCCGGGCCGCGCGACGCATCCGGCGGGGTAACCGATATAGGTGCAATAAACGACGGCATTTGCGACTTCCGTTGTCGCGGCAAGCCCGGTGAAGGCGATTCCGGCCGTCGCCATAACGAATACCGCAAGTTTAATCTTTGCCATGTCAGGTCCTCAGGACTTGGAAGATAACAAGCTGATTAATCCTGCCACTATCGAAGCGGTGCGAAAATTGTACCTGAGGACATCACGTATGACAGGACAAGCAGATGCGCGAGGCCGGCGCACGTCTAGAACATCTGGGTGGGACGGAAAGTCAAAATTGGGACGTAGCAACAAAGCGAGCGCATAAATCCGGTAATTTTTGCCGATTTAGCGCTCCGGTTTCATAAAAACGCGAAGAGAGACCGGAGCAGATAGCACTATACGCGGCAGCAGGTGGCATCGAAATCCCGTGAGCATCAGAATTTGTCTTGTGATGACTGCTTCCATCTGAGCATCGGGCCTCTGACGGTTTTGGCGGGGAGAGGATGAACTCACTGAAGCGCCATGGACATCAAAGCGCGTTTCTAATGTCCCGGCCCCCGGCTCGTTGTGGAAGTCGCAGACCCGCTCGTCCGGGCAAGCAGCACCTCTGACAGTGGACAGTAAATCCGCTACTGCTCCTTCTTGAACAGGTCCTGGAAGATCAACTGGCCCCAAGTGCGGCCGCGTGCGTGCACCAGCGCGCCACCCTCGTTGAGCTTTCCCAGCTTGACGGGTGCGAACCCGAGTTGTTTGGCCAAATCCGCCACGGGAGTGATCGCGTTCTCGTCGTCGCTCGACAGAAAGACGACCCGGTGCCCGCCCTCGACGATCGGATCGGCAGCCAGGGTGGCCGCAATCAGGTGATTGAAACCCTTCACGAACTTGGCGCCGGTGAACGCCTTCGCGACGAAGGCGGAGGACGGGAGACCGTCCAGCTTATCAGGGACTGGAAACGCGTTCATCGCGTCGATGACCGTCTTGCCTTTCCAGCCCGGCAGGGCCTTCGCAACCTCGCGATGTTCCCCGAACGGGACCGCCAAGATGATTGTGTCGGCCTCGAGTGCTTCCCGCAGCGACTTGGCGACGACCGTGGGTCCAATCGCCCGAGCCTGAGGCGCCAACGCCTCGGGCGGCCGGCGGCTCGCGACGGTCACGTCGATGTTTTTACGGGCGAAGGCGTGGGCGAGGGCCTGGCCTATCTTACCGAATCCTACAATCGCATAGCTCATAATACTTCTCCGATCCGTGTTGATATTGATTCCCCGGGCTTCAACGGCGCTGGGTATTCGTTCCGCTGTGTGGCGACCTTCGCGTAGACGTCCTGCCGTGAACGCCTTCCGCGCGGCCGGACTGACCGTACAGCGCGGAAATCGTTCCACCATGGACACGCTGGTTGCCGCCGGTCAGCCGCTTCCCGCGATCCGGCGCAAATTCAGATGGCCGAGAAGCCGCCGTCGACAGACAGCTCCACCCCATTCACGAAGCTCGAATCGTCTGAAGCAAGAAACAGCGCAACCGCCGCAATTTCCTCGGGACGACCCATCTTTCCCCGCGGGATCAGGGATTCGAACATCTGCTTCGCCTCCTCGGTGAGGACTTGGTCCTGCATCGGTGTGGCGATCGGCCCCGGGTGCAGCACGTTCACCCGGATATTCCTGCCCTTCAGTTCGTTGAGCCACCCACGTGCGAATGCGTGCAACGCCGCCTTGCTCGCCGCATACACGGTGTAACCAGGAAAACCTTTCACCGAAGCAACTGATCCGGTCATGAAGATCGATCCGCCATCGTTGAACAGCGGCAGCGCTTTTTGCACGGTGAACAGCGTGCCGCGCGTATTCAGGCCGAATGTCGCATCGAAATGCTGCTCGGTAATCTCGCCCAGTGGGACGGCTTCGCCCCTGCCGGCGCTCGCATACAGGACGTCGATCTTGCCCTTTTCCCGCTTGACTGTATCGAACAGGCGGTCGAGGTCGTCGAGATTGGCCGCGTCGCCGCGCACGCCGGTCACGTTCCGGCCGATCAACCTGACGGCCTCATCGAGCGCTTCCTGCCGACGGCCTGTGATGAAAACATGGGCGCCTTCTTCAACGAACCGCTTGGCGCTCGCCAGCGCCATTCCGCTCGATCCACCCGTGATGACTGCAACCTTACCCTCAAGCTTTCCCATGACTTCTCTCTTCAGGCTCCGTGTTTGGTTGTTCGGGGAGGCCCCCGAGAACCTCAACATGGGTCCGCCTGAGTCAGACGTTGAGTGCGGAAGCGCGCAGATCGGTGGTGCGAAATCACTCCGACTGGACGACTGACGCCAGCCGCGCAGATCGGTGTCCGCCGTTCGGAACTGGGCCGCGCTTGTCGATTTAAGCTATGATGGCCGCCCCTCCTGCTGTTCGGTGTGTTAGATACGGGCTTTGGAAAGCGCACTCTGCGGTGCGGGATTGCACCATGATCGACTGGGATGACGTTCGCTACTTTCTTGCCGTCGCGCGCGGAGGCTCAGTGCGGGCTGCCGCCAAGCGCCTCGGGGTGAATCACTCGACCGTGCTGCGACGCATCGCCCAGCTCGAGGAACGCCTCGGGGCGCACATGTTCGAAAAGCTGCCTTCGGGCTACCGCCTGACGGCTGCGGGGGAGGAGGTCCTCGAACTCGCGAACCAGATGGAAGCGTCGTCGCACCAACTGGAGACGCGCGTCTTCGGTCGCGACCAGAGCGCGCGCGGGCTTTTGCGGGTGACGCTTCCACCGTTCCTCGCCACACACCTGCTCATGCCGGATCTCGCCGATTTCGCGCGTATGCATCCAGACATCGAGATGGAAATCTCGTCGTCCGGCGAGCTGGCAAATCTGACCAACCGAGAGGCCGACGTCGCGATCCGCATCGTCTCCGACCGCAAGACCCTGCCGCTCAATCTTCACGGCCTGATGGGACCGGAGCTGTTGAGCGGCGTCTACATGTCTCGCGATCGACTAGCCGCGTGGCGTGCGGGCGCGCCTGATCCCATGCGGTGGATCGTCATAGACAGTCATGGACTCCCGGTCTGGACGCGCGAGGGAGAGGTTCACACCACGGGAGTTCCGTTCAGAACCCCGGACGCCGAGACGCAGATCGTAGCGGCGCAGCAAGGGATCGGGATGACGAAACTGCCGTGCTTCGTCGGAGATGCCGACGCTCTATTGGTAAGGGTGCCGGGCATCGACCTGCCCATGCATGGGACGCTCTGGCTTCTCACGCAGGGGGAAACACGCAAGACGAAGCGCGTGCGGCTCTTCACTGAGTTCGTATCCCGCAGGCTCGCCGCGTACGCTCCGCTTCTCGCGGGGCTGTCCATATCGCGCGACTGACGCCCGGCAGGTCGCCGGCGACGCTTGCAGTGGACAAGTGCCTGCAAGCGGACATCCCCAGCGTCCGACTTGGGTCGATTCCAGGCGCGCAGGGGCCTTACCCATTACCAGCCGTTCTGAAGGTCGCGGATGGGTGGAAAGCCGAAGTTGGCCGCGCGCCTGTCTAACGTCTCTTCCGCAACAACTTCCGACATTGAGGGGTTGCCCAGGAACGGACAGCATTGGGGGGTCTCGGTAGCTCCTGAGGGACCTTCGACGATGCATGTAATTTCGGCCCGATGGCCTGCGCGACCGCCGCGGCGATCTCTAGATTGTTGGCGCTGAGGCGCTAACGGACTGCGCTCACTTGCGGAACGATTGCCCAAAGAGAATGGTGAAGCCTGAGCAATCCTGTGCCGCTCACGCATATTAGGTTAGCGCGACGCTGTTTGACGAGTTCTCGCTCTGCATTTTGAGTCTGGAGATAGCCATGACGCTAACTGCGAAAAACGATGGCCCCCTAAAACGCATCCTCGTTGCAACCGATCTTTCGACGAGATCGGACAGGGCGCTTCGACGGGCCACGCTCATAGCAAAACGTTTGGGTTCTTCACTTTCGCTTGTCCATGTCGTGGATGGCGATTTGCCTCATCGCATGATCGAAGCGGAGCGATCGGCCGCCATATCCGTGCTCGAAGATACTGTTCGATCAACCTGCGAAGCCGATGGGGTGTCAGCCAAATTCGAGATCGTGGTAGACGACTCGTTCAACGGAATATTGTCCGCCGCCGATGAATTCGGCGCCGACCTGATCGTCCTCGGACCGCATCGCCGCCGCTTCCGGGACGTTTTCACTGGGACCACCGTCGAGCGTGTCATTCGACGCAGCCGCATTCCAGTCTTGGTCGCGATCCAGCCGCCTTCAACTGTATATGAACGAACTCTCCTCGCACTCGATTTTGACGATGCGTCGAAGGCGGCAGCCCAGGGGGCCTTGCGCATGGGAATCTTCAGCAAGTCCGCCGTGAAGATCGTTCATGCGTTTGATGCTCCGGCCCTCGGTCTGATGAAGCGATCTGTTCTAGATCCGGTAGCGATCAATGCGTACCTGGATAAAGAACGGGTCGAAGCAGCGGAGCGACTTGAGGCGTATACAAACGAGCTTGGAATTCCACCTACGCCCAGCGGCGTCGTTCTGCGTGAAGGCAGCCCTGCGCAAACTATCTTGGTTAGCGCCCAGGATGAACGCAGCGATCTTATCGTCCTCGGGACCAGCAAGAAAAGCGGGGTAAAGCGCGCCTTGATAGGCAGCGTAGCCGAGCAAGTACTTCGCGACGCAGAACGTGACATTCTCATTATCCCGGCTGACCAGACTGACGAAGTTGCGGTCGCGTCAGCGTAGGTTAGCGACTCGTTTTCAGACGTCGCACCCCTTCGCGTCTGGGCGGCTGAGTGGGGAATGCAGACGCACGGTCGGCGCAGGAGCGAGCGCGGAGATGCCTCTTGGGTTCCCTCTGTCCGGTCGCCCACGCCGAACGCATCAGGCAGGAATGCCCGGCATTAGGTAGCGAAGGCCACCTGAGGCCTACTAAGCATCTGAATCGGGAAGGTTTCGTGCTTCTCGGTGATTCCAAAAATTTGTGACGAGTGGAAGGCATCGATGGGCAACTCCCAGCACTGACCTCGCCGGCTCCAGGGCCCGCCCGGACGTTGCCGATTAGCAGACGTTCCGAGAGTCGCGGGCGGGTGGAGAGCCGAAGTTGGCTGTCTGCCCCGAACCGGACATTCGTGCCTTGGGGCGGATAGCTTCCCCAAGAGTCCGCGATCCTCCCGTCTCCTACTGGTTGTGTGTGGTCCTTCGAATTTTGCGCTCTGTAGGCCTAGCAGTTCAAAAAAGACGAAAGCGAAAGATATTCCCTGATTTTGTAAGTCTTATGCCTTGCACTGCATGTATTATTCGATGCCTTAAATCGAACATTGACATTGGCTGTGTCGACGTGTAGATTGGTTTTTGTCGATATTTGCTTGGACGGTCCTTGTTATTTTCGCGCTTCGGCGCGGCTCTGATGAACTCCCCCTTTCGAAATCGTTCTGAACTCGCCGAACATTCGTTCGGCGAACGACAGGTCTTGCCAAAAGGAGGGTTTCTCATGACCACCGGCACAGTGAAATGGTTCAATTCCACCAAGGGTTTTGGCTTCATTCAGCCTGACGACGGCAGCCAGGATGTGTTCGTTCACATCTCCGCCGTCGAGCGCGCTGGAATGCGCGATTTGCAGGAAGGCCAGAAGCTCGGCTTCGAAGTCGCCCGCGACAACAGGTCCGGCAAGATGGCGGCCGAGCAGCTCCAAGCCGCATGATCTGACTGTTTCTTCGACGATAACCACGGATGTACTGGCATCGTCGACAACAGTCATTCGAGGGAAGGCCAAGCTTCTGCTTGGCCTTTTTTCGTTACTGCCGGCGACAGGGGAATACCGCACAGGAGATGGACATGGCTGAACATTCAAAGCAGCGCGTCGATGCCGACAAGAATTTTCTGAAGACCCAGACCCAATTGCTCGCTCGCAATCGGATCATGTTGGAGTTCGATACCCTCGCCCGGCACCGTGATGCGAACACGGCTAAGCTGAAGCAACAGCGCCTGGAGAAGGAAGCCAATGATCGAGACGCGGCATTGGCTGCGCCAACGGTAAAGAAGCGGAAAAAAGCCATCGCCGCCTGAGCGCCAGGCGCCGGCGCGACGGCGGGCCGGGCCTGGCGCTTCCCCCGAAATCGAGCGGATGACCGGTGTCGGCTTTCGAGTGGCTCCTGCCTCTCGGTTTGACGCTACCCTGTTGAAAATGGCCCGCCGCTCCGAAAGGGGTGGCGGGCCTTTTTGCGTTCGGGTGCTATGCGGCGGAGAGCTTCCCCAGAGTCCGCGAGGGAAGCCGGGGAGCAGGTCTGCGACCTAAGTCGCAATATCGCAACGTCATTGGTCTCTAGTTCATAATCAATATAAATATTACCGCTCTTTCATTAAAGATTTTATATCCGCAGATATGTTGACTATAAATATTGTAAACTTTGGTGACGCGGTGGTCGCCCTCCATTATTGAAGGCGGCCACCGTGAATTGCAAAGCAAGATGGCGGTTATGGTCGAGCAGAGCGGCCCGCTGCCAAACTGCTGGTCTTGGCTGTTTCTGTGGCGTTGGTTGGCGTCGGTGGGTGTGCTGATTATGGCTTCGGCAAGGGCAAGGGCAAGGCGCCTCCGCCCGTGGCTACGCCGATCGTTACCAAGGGCTGACACCGAGCGCGAATGAGACTGAAAACGGCCGGTTAGACCGGCCGTTTTCTTTTGGGCATTCTGAATTCGGCCGGTTGCGATATTTCTTGCCGGTTCGACTGGCAATGATCGGACGATCGAGGACGTCTCCTTCGCTCACCAAGTCGAATGCCAACTTGATCACTTGAACTTCCGTTTTCGACCGACTTCTTCAACAAAATCGGCCAACTCCGGTCGCCCGACATCGATTTTCCAATGTCTCAGATGGGTCGGGAACTGACGTTACCGGTTGCGTCCCGTCCCGCGAATCCATCACAGCAACGCGGCCTGCATTGGCTCGGGCTTCGGCTCCGGCGGGTCTTTTTTCTGGCCGCGCGAGACGATCTGCAATGCTCCATGCGATCGCCGCCTATGAGGCGCGGGAGATCGAGCGCGCCGAATGACAGGGGATGACGAGAGCGGCCGGCTTCACAATCCCCGGGACGTCTTCAGGGCAGTCGAGCGCGTTGAGCAGCTCACTGTCGGGGTCAAGTGGAGCGCCAGCGGCGTCATAAACCGTGCGGTGCCATGTGTGCGGTTTAAGCCACGGAGGCTAACCGTTCGCGCCCCGTAGACGCGTTTCCGCTTGTTGCTCCTCTGCATTCGCGCAAGCCTGCCCTTGTCGCGTGGAGGAGTTGCTCATGGAAGCGCAGTCGAGATCGTCCGACGAGACAATGGCCCGCTGTCACGGGGTTCTAATTCGGACAGCGATCGTCGTAATAGTCGCGGCAGCCACAGTGCTGCCACTCATCCGCTGAGCGTCGGGTTTGGTCACTGGGCAAGCCCTGACGAGGGCGGGAAGGCAATGCTTGGTTCCGGAACGCGCGGCATGCTGGTCTTGCGCGCAGTTGGAGAGTGAGCAAAATGGCTCCTCCCTTCGAGACAACGAGTGTAGCGATATTGGTCCTCCTGGTGACACACTTGGACGTTTGGCGCGCCGTTGAGCGCGTCGAGCAGCTAACTGGTTGTCGCGAAGATACGCCCGCAGAGGTCGAGCTAATCCAACTCGTTGCGGCCCTCGAAACGTGGGTTTGGCTTCATCCCATTAGCAAGACTGACTAATCGCATCGTCAATCTCCTGCTCGATCTCAAGGGCGAGAACGCGATATTCCTCCGCGCGGTCGTGGCCTGTCGGCGAGGAGATTTTCGACCAATGGGCCGCGGCCTCGCAGGTCAATTCGTACGCTTCGAATAAGGCCGGCAGGCCAGCAATGCGGCTCCATTTTTGCCTCAACTCCGCTCGCCGCTGCGGCCACCGAAGCATAAGCCTAGCAAGGCCGCGCTTCTGTGCGTCGTTCACTTAGCTACATCTCGTCGAGCTGACGAAGGACATCGCTAGCAATCGCTTCTTTCGGACGTCCAGCTACGAAGGGCCCCCCGGCTTCTCGCTTAGAACATAGCTCCATCTCCAATACGAGGCCAAGCCCTCAATCCCGACCGCCGCTTTGCGTCCCCGAAGACTCCGAACCATCTTGCGAGGTCTTGTGGCCGGCTGCGGTCAACCCGCGCCTCAGGAGTTCGCGTACGGCCTCGGACCTACTGGGTATCCGGTGTGAAAAGCGAAAATCATCAACTGCAGTCAATTCGTCATCGTCGATCATTACTTGCAGGCGCTCGCCGCGAGTCAGAGGATTTCCCTTCTTTGACACCTCGGTCATGGTCTCGTCTCACTCATTCCCATCATTTAGCTTAAAGCGCCCGGCCGGCTCATTTGTTCCGAATGAGGCCACGCCTTTCCATGAGTGGGATGGCGCCATTGAGTTGGTCTGCCCTTCCAATCAGTCCGTTTTATCTACTCGCCGGAGGGAAATTCGGATAGTTTTCAGCTAGCTTCCGGTCTCCGGAAGTCCGAATGCGGCGTTCAGCATCGGGGACATGGTCGGCACTTAGGCCGCCACCGTTCATGAGGTCGGATAGTCACCTCCAGCCTGCGCGCGTCGGGCAAAGGATGCGCCCTGAAAGTCAAGGTTATGACTACATACGGGACAATCGAATTTCCCAGCGGAGCGCGCTACACGCTGCCCTATTCACTGACGGGGGGACATTCAGATGGCATCATACATGGCACGTTTCTGACGGATTTGTTGGCGCTTCACCCTGATCCGATCGCTCACGAGATCAGTCTTGAATGCGCGGATGGCGCTAAAATTCGGCTGCTGATCACGCATCGGAATGGCTCCGGGTCAACCTTTATCGGCGCCTTCGCTTGACGGCACCTCTACTCCCCACAGTGTCCAACTGGGTCGTGATCAGGCGAAAGAGTCTGGCTCACGACGGGTCCTCCACCTGAAATACCGTCCCATCCGCCTCTTCCCGAAGCCCCTTGTACGACGCGTGCCGCAACTTCCCGTCTGTGGTCCAGCCCCGGAATTCGATCTCCGCTACCAGGGCCGGAGGTACCCAGCGCGTCCCCTTTCTTCTCATCTGCAACGCAGACTTCTCGATCAGAGCGCGTAGAGCTGCTTCCGCAGCGCGGTAGCAGTGCGATCGGTGAACCCGGTCCCTACGCAGCCGACATAGGTCAGCCGGTTGCTCTTCCAGGCTGCGAGCAGCAGCCGCCCGATACCGCCCAACCCCGACGACGACGGCTCATAGCCGATGATGAAGAACCCTTCCGACTGGTTGCACTTGATCTTCCGCCATTCGCCGCCCCCGGCGGGATCGATACGGCGCATCCCTGCGCTTCGCGATGATGCCCTCCAGGCCCATCTCGCAGGCGACTGTCAGAAAGGCGCGTCGCCGACAGCATCGACGTCCTCGCTGAAGCGGATCGAGGGTGTGGGGCTTTATGATATCGGCGAGCATCTTCCGACGATCCTCGCATCGCATGGTCCGGAGGTCGTGACCGTTGAGATAGAGCAGATCGAAGGCGTACAGGAGCGCGCCGGCGGCAGATCGCTTGCCGCCCCGGCCACCGAGAGCTTGCTGCAGGGCGCTGAAGTTGGACGTACCGCGTAAGGCCCTTGTTCATCGCGGCCCCGATCGGAATCCTGTCGGACGTCGAACTCCGAGAAGTTGATGGTCTCGGCGCCCCCGGCCTCGGCCATCGCCAATCGTTCGGAGACCTCGTCGATCGCAATCACCCGGCCGGCGCCCAACATGAACGCCGAGCGGATCGCAAACTGGCCGACCGGCCCGCAACCCCAGATCGCGACGGTATCGCCGTCCCGAATTTGGGCGTTCTCGGCAGCCATGTACCCGGTCGGGAAGATGTCGGAGAGGAACAGGGCCTGCTCGTCCGAACACTGTCGGGGACCTTGATTGGGCCGATATCCGGGCACGCGCAGATATTCTGCTTGGCCAGCAGGAATGATCTTATTCTGGCAGCCATACCGAAGCAGGGGCCAATTTGCTCAATGACGAGGGGCTACCAACCGTTCCATCGGCCGCCATGTGTTCACTGGTCACTGTTTGAACGACCGACGTGATGAGGCGGAGTGGCCATATCGCAGCCTCAAGGCGTGAATGTCGTTTGAGGCTCCGGGCCCTTTGATCCCATGCCTCTCAGCAACCTCCCCGCCCGCATGGAAGACGGGATCGACCTCGCTCTGCCGGAGCGTCCCAATCCGGGTCCCCGTCGCCCGGGCAAGGGGCGCTACCGCTCGCGATCGCCGCCCTGCTCGCCTTCCTCGCAAGGAGGTGATCTCGAAGACGGGCGCCGCCCCGATAATGAGGTGAACTGGGCTGACGGGCACCCCTTGGTGATCGTTACTGCGCCGCCTAATCGGCCAGCTTCGCCGCCTTCATCCGTAACGTGACAATGACCCCCTCGGCGGACCAGGTGTAGTCGATCGAGCCGCCCAATTGCCCGGAGATGCTACGAACCACGAGGCGGCTACCGTACCCACCGGCGCCGTTTGGAGGTTCGACGGCGGGACCTCCGCGCTCTGTCCAGACGATCTTGATCTCTTCGTCGTCCGAGCAACCTGAAACATCTAACGTGCCGGTGTCGGCCGACAGCGCGCCATACTTCAACGAGTTGGTCGCGAGCTCATGGATGACCAGGGCCAGCGCGGTCGCCGCACCTTCACCAACGCCCATGCGCGGCACCGCGACGCGGATGCGCCCGCTGAAGGCGCCCAGATCCTCATAAGGAGACAGCAGGATCGACAATAGGTCGCCGAGGAGAGCCGCATGGCCCTGATGGCCCGGGAGCGGCCGCACTAGATCGTGCGCTCGCCCAAGAGCCGCCAGGCGTCCCGTCAATTCGGTGGCCATCTCTTTGGCGGTCGTCGTGGACCGCGACGAGATCAGGGTCAGCCCCGAGGCAATTGCAAGCAGATTCTTGACGCGATGGCTCATCTCCCCGGCGAGAAGCTCATGGCCTTCCTCGGCCTGCTTGCGGCCCGTCACATCCAGAAAGATGCCGTACGCAACGCCATTGTGCAGATGGGAATCGTCGCCAATGCCGCGCGCAGAAATCCAACGGATCTCCTCGTCGATAATAATGCGAAAGTCGATTTCGTAGGCACCGACAATGGCCCGCGCCGCAGCGAAGGCGGCCCGGACCCGATCCCGATCCGCGGGGTGGATGCGGGCAGACAGGTCCTCGAACTTCACTGGGTTACCGTCGTCCGGCACGGCCCATAAGGCGTATCCCCGTTCGTCCATGGCGAACCGGTCGGTCTCTACGTTCCACGACCACAGGGCGACCCCGGCTGCGCCGATAGCGCGCCGGAGGCTCTCAGCGCTCCACGAAAGAGGGTTGCTGGTGGGCATGATTACACTCGGACCGGCCGCGGGGTGCGCATGCTATCAGGAAGGTCGGGTTTCTAATAAGTCGCAGCATCTGCATC
Organism: Allobosea sp. 2RAB26; assembly: GCF_052115465.1. Lineage (NCBI taxonomy): Bacteria > Pseudomonadati > Pseudomonadota > Alphaproteobacteria > Hyphomicrobiales > Alloboseaceae > Allobosea > Allobosea sp. 2RAB26. The sequence goes on from NZ_JBFRGS010000027.1 coordinate 53,721, forward strand.
GTCGCGGAGCCCCTTGAACGACGCCTGCCGCAGTTCGCTCGCTGGCGGGTATCCCGGGCCGTGCTGACCGGTCCAGGCAATCTCGGCCCCAGGCCGACACGCAAAACGCGACGCGTGCACAACAGCTACTCCAGCACCGTCCCAAACGCCGGGCCACGACAAATCGTTCCCCCGGGCAAGGAACACTCAAAGATCCCCAAAGTTAGAGACACGTGCGTTCAGATGGGGGCAGGCGAAACCGGGATAGCTTGGCGGGTAAGGTGAAATCGATGACCTCTGAGCCATGCGAAATACCCAGGAGTGTGCCGGCCGACCAGGAGGGCAGGTCAGGGGTCGCCTCCCCCAGGAATTATCAAGGCGCTTTCGCCCTGAGCACGCTCGACCGCCTCGGATGTGGGTATCTCGTTGTCGAGCACCGCCGCAGGATTGTCGAGGCCAACGCCGCAGCCCGGCTGATTCTGCGCTGCAAGACCAGTTCGGGCGAAGAGTTTGATCAACTGACGAGCGCCTTCATGCAATTGTTGGCGCGGGCGCCACACCGGCCGCCGCTGGGTCCATTGTGTTGGGTCGTCATCTGGAACCAACACGAAGCGCCGTTCGTCCTGAACCAGGCCGCAGACGCTATACCGCACGATAGTACCAGTCTGGTGATGCTGGTCGATCTTGACGCTCACCTGCGACCTAACCCCTTCATGCTTCAGCGCATGTTTGGCCTGACTACGGCCGAGACGCGGCTTGCGCTTCTGTTGGCCAACGGCGATCTGCCGGTCGATGTCGCCAGTAAGCTGCACCTCAGTCGCTCGACCGTTCGCTCGCAACTGTCCGCACTCTTCGCCAAGACCAATACCAAGCGTCAGGCGGAGCTGGTCACATTGCTCGCCCGGGTCGCGGTCCTGCCATAAGGCTTTGGCGCGGCGCATGGAGCCAAGCACCCGAGCGTAGGATCTGTGGACACTTATCTGATCCATAGGATCATCGCGGCGATTGTGACGACGGCGAGGTAGTGTCTGGCGGTCTTTTCGAAGCGCGTCGCGACCCGCCGAAACTGCTTAAGCCTCGAGAAGCAGCATTCGATCAGGTGGCACTGGGCGTAGAGGTGCTTGTCGAGGGGATACTTGCGCGCCCGTGACGGATTGTTGGGAATGACGGCGATGGCGCCCTTCTCGGCAATCTTTCGCCTGAGGGGATCGGCGTCATAGGCCGCGTCGGCCATGACGAGCTTTGCGGGCAATCCTTCGATCAGAGCTAATTCCTTTAACCGCTTAGCTACGGAGCCCGCCCTAACCGGCGGGCTCGTCTTTTGGGGCGGTAGGAGTCAAGCAAAAGCGCCCACGGCGGGGTCATAGAGCCCGCCGTCGATCGCTTTGGGTGATTATCCGACAAGCCTCTGCGCCACGCTGCGCGATAATGAGTTCCCGCCAGGGGTCTGGCTTCTCTGCGAAGTCGGCGCTGAGCCGCTTCATGATCGGGTCGGATGGAGAGGCGTCTCAATCTTTTTATCGAGCTGCCAGCCTGGACTGACGCTCAGGCCCGCCTCGAGATTGCCTGCCCACGCGTCCCTGGACGGGACCTCGATCCGCGCAGCGACGCGGAACTCTTTTGCTGGTTCAGGCGGCCTCAGCCTCCCAGCGATACGGCGTGTTGTCGACCCACATCCGATGCAGGATGACCGCCAGGCGCCGGGCTACCGCCACGGTCGCCTTCGCCATGCCTCGACGACGGGCGACGGCAAGCCCCACGTCTTCAGCGGCGAGCTCTTCTTCGAGATCCGCAGCAGGATCCCGGCGGCCTCGACCAGCGCCCAGCGGATCCCGGCATCGCCGCACTTCGAGATGCCGCGATCCCGATCGATCTCTCCCGACTGATAGCGCGAGGGCGTCAGCCCGAAATGGGCCGGAACCGAGCGCGATCGGCCGAAGCGAGCCGGCTCGTCGACGCCGGCCCGGAAGCTCAGCGCGACCATCGGACCGACGCCCGGCGCCGTCATCAGCAGCTTGCAGGTTTCGTCGCTCTCGGCCAGCCGCCCCATCGCTTTGTGCAGATGCTGGAACTGGCGGGCGGTGAGAAGCATCCGGATCTCCTGGCTCCGGACCGTCTTGACATGCACCGGCTTGTAAAGCCCGACCCGCATCATCTGCGCGATGCCGCGGGCATCGTTGCGATCGGTCTTGTTGATCTGCGCCGAGAGCGCGGCCTTCATGTGCCGCGTCTCGACGCAGATCACGGGAAACCCCGCGCTTGCCAGGCCGCTGTAGAGCCACTGCGACAGTGGTCCGGCCTCCAGCCCCACCCGCTTGTACGGCCCGCCGATCGCATGAAGCAGCTCGCCGATCGCCTCCGGCTCGCTCTCGACCTTGCTCTCCCGGATCAGCTTGCCGCCCGCATCCATGACGCAGACGCTGGTGGTGCGAACAGACACATCAAGACCGACGAACAGCTCCATGGCAGGCCTCCTGACCGGTTGGATCGATGGAGCCTGACCGGAAGACCGCTCTCCGTCATCCCGTATCAACGGGCGGCCGGAGCCCCAACAACCCGATCTTTTTGTTATCGCTCACTCCGAATAGTCTCGGACATTCGACGGGTTGGGACTTCAAGGATGAAGTAGTGAAGCCTGAGCGGATGCGAAGTGAAGCCGCCGCCGCAATCCTCGGCGTTGGGCGGCGCATAATCCAATCGATGGCTCTCCGCGGGGAATTGCCTGGGGCGGCGAAGATCGGGGGACTGTGGACCTTCGATGAGGAGGCGCTTGGTAGTTACATCCGAGAGCGCACCTCACGCCCGAAAGATCGTTATATCGAGCCTGGCGTCGACAAGCCCGAGCGCCGTCTGCCGCTGAAGGCGAAGAATTCCGCCAAAGCCGCGGAGGAAGCGCGCCGGCGATTGCTTCGTGGGAAGTAGGGGCGCGGTATCGCCCAGGCCTGACCGAGTCGATGCATTGGGCGAGTGGCTCGCAGCCAATCATCTGCGGAATCCTATCGTTCACCCCTTGTCGCCGCAGGCTGCTTGCCTAAATTTTTTTCGCAGTTTCCTGGGGAAGGAGGGAGCCATGCCATTCTCATCGCTGAGGGACCCCGTTGACCTCGCTCGCGCGCAGGCGGCTCTGGAGGCCGCTTGGAACGAAGTCAGATCGACCGTTCCCGAGGGATTTGAGGAGCGGGAGCGTGCTCGGTTAGCTTACATCGTGGCTGCATTCTTGCACGTCGCCGAAGACGAAGACGACCTCACGTGGCGGGCTGCGGAACGGTTCCGACAAACAATCATGGCATACGGAGGTCCGGCATCGCTTAGGCAGGTCTGAACTCGGCGAAGTTAGGCACGGTCGCCCCGCCTCCGGGGGATTTGGCGGCGGGGCGACCAGGCCGTGAGGGCGCCGGATGTGCGGCGACGCCAACACGCGTGAATCGAACCCACAGCGAAACTGCCGGTTCCGCGGCACAACTTATAATCAGGGAGTTTCCTGGCTTTGGGCAGCGGAGGCGACGTGCGGAGTGTTTCCGCGAAGAAGTTATTCGAACGGGTCAAGTCAGACCCGGTGTAGCCGCCCCCTCCAAGGGCCGCCTCTGAGTTTTCGCGACCGCCAAGCATTGCGCCCTCCGGCATGGTGCAGGGAGGACCCAATGCGTCCGCTTTTGATCGCTAGTTTTTTCCTTGGGGCGCCGGCCCCGATGGCCAACGCCGCACCACAAAACTTCCGCGCGTCCGAGTCGCTGGACAAGCTGCCCGCGGAATACACGCGCCACAATCGCGATCATCGGATAGCTGAGATGGAGTATTACCAGCAACGGCAACGCTCCTACCGGCGCGACCGTTACGACGACGGGTACGGGAACGGTCATCGCCGAGGCGGACCACCGCCTTGGGCGCCCGCCCACGGGTACCGGACGACACCACTCCGCACGCTGGTGATCTCGATGGCTGGCTAAGCTGGCCGCCCTGCCCCGCCGCTTGGTGGGGCAGACTTCTTTTCAATGGTCCAGCTCGCAGCCAGCCCTTGCCCTGCATAGCCCCACCACCGGCCGAGGGTGTGATCTACGCATCACTCGCTGGTAACCTTTGGGCGAGCCGGACCGGCGGGCGATTGCCAGCCCGGCTCTCACCGGGGGTTGGACAAATCCAGGCGCGCCTCGGCTGTCTAATGAGAGCGCCAAAATCCGAAGAGATTCAACGCCGTCTTTCGGGGCACCTATCAACCGAAAGGATGATCCAATACTGCTCCTTGGGTCGGCAGATTGGTGCAGCGCCAGGTCCGTCGGG